>CAZZFS010000001.1:0-163454 GCA_964653805.1 uncultured Clostridiaceae bacterium
TCTTTTAAATCAGCTGGAATTTCTTCACGTCTAACATCTTTTCCAAGATCATCATAGTGAATGCAAGCTTCCATTTCTACTAAATCAATAAGACCTTTGTATACATCTTCTTTACCTATTGGAAGGGCAATTGGAACTGCATTTGCTTGTAATCTTTCTTTTAATTGTCTAACACAATTAAAGAAATCAGCTCCTGTAATATCCATTTTATTAACGTATACCATTCTTGGTACGTTATATTTATTTGCTTGTCTCCAAACAGTTTCTGATTGAGGTTGAACTCCACCTTTAGCACAAAGCACAGTAACTGAACCATCTAAAACTCTAAGAGATCTTTCAACTTCAATTGTAAAATCAACGTGTCCTGGTGTATCAATAATATTTATTCTATTATTGTCCCAAAAACATGTAGTTGCTGCTGAAGTTATTGTAATACCTCTTTCTTGTTCTTGAGCCATCCAATCCATTGTTGCTCCACCATCATGAACTTCACCTATTTTATGAGTTTTACCTGTATAAAATAGTATTCTTTCAGTTGTAGTAGTTTTACCAGCATCAATGTGTGCCGTTATACCTATATTTCTTGTCCTCTCAAGAGGATAATCTCTTCCTGCCATAATTTAACTGTCCTCCTTCCTAATAAAATTCTACCATCTGTAATGAGCAAATGCTTTATTAGCTTCAGCCATTCTATGTGTATCTTCTTTTTTCTTAAACGCTGCACCTTGGCCATTTATAGCATCCATTATTTCGTTTGCTAATTTTTGTTCCATGCTGTGTTCATTTCTTTTTCTTGAATATTCTACTAACCATCTAATAGCTAATGATTGTTTTCTTTCAGCTCTAATTTCCATTGGAACTTGATAAGTTGCTCCACCAACTCTTCTAGCTTTAACTTCTAGCATTGGTGTAACATTTGATAAAGCTTGTTCAAAAGCATCTAAAGCTTCTCTTCCAGTTTTATCTGCAACTATTTTAAAAGCACCATAAACTATTTTTTGAGCAGTTACTTTTTTACCATCCCACATAACTTTGTTTATAAGTTTTGTTACAACTTTAGAGTTATATATAGGATCTGCCATAACTTCTCTTTTTGCGATATGTCCTTTTCTTGCCACTTTTCTTCCCTCCTTATTAAATTTCTTAGAATTTACTTAATTTCAATTCTTAAGGTACTCAAAAATTTATTATTTTTGCAAGGGCTATAGGTTTAATCTATCTATATATTTTAAACTTAAGCACCTAACTACCTTTAATTATTTCTTCTTAGCTCTTTTTGCACCATATTTTGATTTTGATTGCATTCTGTTTGCAACACCTGCAGTATCAAGCACACCTCTAACAATATGATAACGTACACCAGGAAGATCTTTTACTCTTCCACCTCTTATTAAAACAACACTATGTTCTTGTAAGTTGTGTCCAATTCCTGGAATGTAAGCTGTTACTTCCATTGTATTAGTAAGTTTAACCCTAGCTACTTTACGTAAAGCTGAGTTTGGTTTTTTAGGAGTTTGCGTTTTTACAACTGTACAAACACCTCTTTTTTGAGGAGAAGATTGATTAGTCGCAACTTTTTTTCTAAGGTTATAACCTCTTTGTAAAGCTGGAGATTTTGATTTTGATGATTTGTCTTCTCTTCTTTTTCTAACTAATTGATTAATTGTAGGCACTTTAAGTTCACCCCTCTTTCTTTCACGCGTATTTATAATTTTCACAAATACATTATTAATTATACTAAAATTTTCCCTAAAAGTCAACATTTTTTAAATAATTTAACACAAATGCAACAATTAACATAAAAAAATTATCTTTTATTTTTACCATTAGACTTTTTATTATTCATATGTTATAATTAAAACAAATTAAAACGATGCTCAAATTATATAATTATAGGAGGATTTTGTCTTGGATAATAATTTAAAAGAATTAGAAAATTCGTCAAAAAAAGCCGATGAAAACAAAGAAATACAAGAAGAGCAAAAAGATGATTTATCAAAAAGAGAAAACTATTATGCTTTTATTGAAATGCTTTTTGAACAAGAACCAAAAGATAACGAAAGAGCAATTAAATCTCTAGAAAAATATATTATTAAATAATTTATTTTTCTGCTTTTTTCGTTTTTAATTTTACTTTTTCAAACAAAAAACAACAAAAAAGTATTGCCTGAATTTAATTATTATGTTATAATATAACTCTACAACGGTTATATAACATGTATTTAATTAAATTCATAGGAGGTCTACTTTGACAGAAATTTCAAAAGAAAAAGAAAAGTTAGAAAAAAAAGATATCGAAAGACTAGCATTAAATTATGCAAGAAACAATGAAATTCAACTTAGAATTTCTAAACAAAATTTTATCGATATCAGTGCTTTACAAAAGCACATAAACCAAATAAACTACGAACAAGCTGGAAATTAAAAAATCCAGCTTGTTTCTTTTATAGTATAATTTAGCTATATTATTTTGTTTACATAATATTGATAAATAAATGATAATATGCTATAATTTATACTATAGAATTATAATATGTAAAAAATAATTATTTTTAAGGAGATTTAATAAAATGAAAATCGAATTTTATTTCGACGAATTGACAATAACTCCAGGTCTATTTGATCTGGAAAGAAATGTTATAAAAATAGTTATTCCTGAAGGAGTAACTGAAATCGGCAAAGATTCTTTTAGCGGATTTAGGAATTTAGAAGAAGTAGTTTTACCTAGTACTTTAAGAATAATAGGTACATCAGCATTTAATTCTTCTAGAAAGTTAAAAAAAATAAACTTAAACGAAGGTTTGGTGAAAATCGAAGATACAGCATTTTATGACTGTGAAAAATTAGAAGATGTTGATTTTCCAGATAGTCTTTATCATATTGGAAGAAATGCTTTCCACGGAACTTCTATAGAAAAAGTTATTTTACCAGGCCCTATAACTTTAAAAAATGGTTGTTTCGAACACAATAAAAGATTGAAAACAGTTGAAATTAAAGAAGGAACTTTAACTGTTCCTGAAAACTGTTTTAGATTTTGTTATTCTTTAGAAAAAGTTGTTCTTCCAACTACACTAAAAAAAATCGAAGAAAATGCTTTTTCTGGCAATGAAACTTTAAAAGAAATTTTATTAAACGAAAATGTATATAACTGTTCACGTGCATTTCCAGATGATTGCAAAATAAACTATGCATAATAAAGAAACAAGCTAGAATTTAATAATTCTAGCTTGTTTTTTTATATATTTTTTCTATTTTTCTATTTTTCTTTTTTAAAATTCTACTATTTCTTTTATTGATTCAGCTATACCTTTTTGCATATCTGTTAATAATACATTTATTTTCATTTCATTTTCTAATAATTTTTTTAACATTTCTTTTTGTATTATTAAAGAATATTGATTCTGCATTTCAATTAATTCATTATTATCTATTTGTTCTCCATTTATTATTTTACTTTGATGTTGCATTTGCTTATCTTTAAAACTTTTTATAAGATTATATTCTTCTGGATTTTCTTTTATTTTACCTTTTAAAAAAATATATTCTTTATATTCATTTGTATCTTTAAAAGCTCTTACTAATTCATTTAATTTATCGTGAAAATTCATTTTATCACCTATTCCTTCCAAAAAAATTATAACATACACTTTTATAATTAACAAGAATTATTTATTATATCCTTCTAATATTCTTGTTCTTATTTCATTAAATGCAGCGTATTCTTTAGTTGTTAACACACTAGTATCACCTTCATTATATAATTTTAATAATGTATCTAAATTATAGACCGTTTTTTTGTATTTTTTATCTACTTTTGTTAAAAGAAGTGTTGGTTCTTTTACTTTAAATTCTTTTTCTGTATTTACAACTTCACCCTCTTTATTTTTAGTAACTTTTTTAGAAAAATCTATATTAGAAATCATACTAACTTGATTTTCTGAATTTACACAACTACCAAAAAAATCACCTAATGAATAAACAGCATATATTTGATTTTTCTTTGAATCAATTTCAATTTGATCTTTTAAACTTTCTTGAACAACTTTAGATCCAGTACCTAAAACAACATTAACTCCATTTTCAAACAACATTTCTACTGATTCTACTTGTTCGCCATCTAAAATAGTATTATCTTCATTTGGTGTATTTAAATATGTTACTATAAAATCAACATTTTCACTTTTTAATTTTTCAATATCTGATTTTAAATTATCTTCATTTAAAATATTTAGCAAATATTCTTTACCCTTTTCCATTTTAATATTTGAATTTATAGCATATGATAATACACCAATTTTAATTTCGTTTTTTGTAATAATAATAGGTTTTCTGCCTTCTTCTTTATTTATACCTGTTTGTTCTATTTTTGATTCTTCTATATTTGTTATTGTTTGTAACAAACCTTTTTCTTTTTTATCCATAGCATGAGATGTTGCAGTTGCTAATACGCTAACATTTAAATTTTTCAACATATTTAATATTTCTTTTGGTGTATTATATAATTCATTCGTAGTATACAACAAACTTTTTTCTGCAACCGGTGTATTTAAACTTGCAACAACTAAATCATACGAACTTAATGTTGATTTTATTTCATCACTATTTATAGAAAATTCGTAGCTATTTGATGATTTTGCTCCACTTATTGTATTTGTAGAACCATAAACATCACCAAGTCCAGCAAATTTCAAAGAAAATTCCTCTGTTGTAGTTTTAGGTGTTGTATTTAAAACTTTATTTAACAAATTACATGTTTGATTATATATAAATAAATTTCCTTTTTCTGTTTTACCAAATGTATATTGAACCATTTGATAAACCTGAAAATATACTAAAAACATTAAAATCGACCAAATAATTATAATAATTATTTTCCTTGTTTTAGATATTTTTTTATAATTATTTTTTTCTTTTCTTTCAAAATCTGCATCAATTTTTTTATCATTAATTATATTTTTATCTATATTTCCACTTCTCATTAATCGCTCCTATCAATATATTTTATTATTACATTATAAATATATTGATATTATACTATAAGTTATTACAAATTTGCAACTGTATTGGCGATAATTTTTCTTTTTTCACATTAACTAATTTTGTCATATTTTGAATTATATTATTTTCATTTATATTATCTTTATTAAATTCTATTCCTTTTTCTTTTTTATTTATTTTCTCTGCAATTTGATTTATAGAATCTAAATCAAATTTTTCATAAGCATCGTACCAATTCTTACAAAGTTGCCCATAATCTTTTGTTTTATCTAAAACTTTATTTATTTTTGAATCTATTTTTTCTTTAAAAGCATTACTAAATATATAATTTTTAGTTTGTTTCACAAAATCACCAATTATATTTGCAAACAAATTGTTTTTTGTATATTTATCAATTATTATATCTATTCCAGCAGAAAGAGCTTGTCTAAGACCACCTTTAAAAGCAATATCTTTTATTTTAGTTATATCACTTATAACATTTTTAGGTATTTTTAATAATTCTAAACCTTCTCTAATAGAACTTGCTACCGCAGTTTTTACTATTTCTTTAAAATCTTTTGTTTTAAAGACTGCTTTTACATCTATTAAAATATCTTTCATACTTTCATTTACCGGCAAAGCTTTTATTATATAATCTCCACCTTTATCAATAACATTAGTTATTATATTTTCAAAATTTTCTCTGTTTTTATATAAATCTTTATCTAAAGATTTATCAATTTCAATATTTTTTATTAAAGAATCAAAATTATTTGATCTATCTAAATTTATTAAATTATCCATTTTTTATTCCTCCATTTTATTTATTTTTTTTATAAAAAACATTATAAATATATATGATAATATATTAAAATTAATTATAATTTTACCAAAAAAAGTGTTTAATAAAAGTTTTTTATATTCTTCATCATTAAATACAAAACCAAACAACAAATATATATTAACAAAAACCAATATATATAATACTAATTTCGAAGAAAAACTTTCTTCTTTTTCTTTTTCCTTTTGTAGATTAACTTTAGTTAAAATATTTGAATATTTATCTAATAATTTACTAAAATCTCCTCCGTTTTTATAACAATTACATGCAGCAGTAAAAAAATTATTTATTTTATTTATATTTATATCACTTTTTAGTTTTTCAAAACACTCATCTACTTTTAAACCTTTTTCTATAGAAAAATTAAAAGTTTCAATATACTTTTTAAAAGCACCTGTAACACTTGCTCTTTTAAATGCAAATATTAAATCATTATTTACTTTTGTATAATTTTTTAAAGTTATTGCATAAGTTGGAAATTCACACATTAATTTTTCTTTATGTTTATTTAAAATATATTTTAAAATTATATTAGGTATAAAAAAAGAAATTATTGATAATATTAAACTAGTAGAAACTATATGGAAAATTTTATATGAAAAAGCAAAAGAAATTGTCATCAAAAAAAACGAAAAAAAGATAATGAAATAAAAAGATATATAATTAAATTTATTATTTATTTTTTTTACTTGTAAAATATTATTATTAAAACTTTTAAAAAAATTATTTATTTTCTTATACAAAAAATTATTTTTATATATTATTCTATTATAGTTATTAAACTTTTTATATTTATTTTTTTTATTACTTTTATTTAAATTAAAATATTTATTTTTTAACTTAAATATTATACTTATAATTATATATATTATTATTGTTATAAACAAACCTAAAAAATATTCTTTAATTTTATCACCACCTTATATTTTAATACACTCTTTTATATATTATTTCACTTTTTTCTAAATCATATTCAATCTCTTCTATTTCATGTATTTTATAATTTTCAATATATACTATTATATCTATACTACTAGCTAAAATTTGTCTAACAAACTCTTCTTTATACTGCTGTGTTCTAACATCCCTTTTAAATAAAGTTACTAATCTATTAATTGTATTTTTTGCACTATCTGAATGAACTGTAGCAAACCCTATATGTCCGGTGCTAATTGCATCAACAAAAGAAGCTGTCTCAGCACCTTTTAATTCTCCGATAAGAACCAAAAAGCAATCATTTCTAAAAAGTCAACATTTAAAGAATATGTCCTTAATAATATTAACACTTCTACTCTAGGTGGAATAATACAATATAATATACTAAATAATAATTACAGTTATAAATATATATCTGATTGTTTAAATGTTCAAATAAGAACTATACATTTATGGGAAAATAACAAAGCATATCCTAAAAGAAGATATGTAGAAAAACTTGAACAAATACTAAAATTAGATTTAAGTAAATATTATAATAATTTAAATAAAAATAAAATAATAGAATTAAATCATTATGGAGATTATATAAAAAATTATAGATATGAAAATAATCTTTTAATAAGAGATTTATGTGAAATTATAAGTGTTGATTCTAATAATTTATCTAAATGGGAAAAATGCTTATCCATTCCATCTAAAGATAATCAAAAGAAGCTAAAACAATTAATACCTAGCATAACCTTTCCTTATAATAATATTAAAATAAAAGATAACTCTTTAGGAGCATTTATAACTAAAAGTAGAATCAAATGCAATTATACCCAATTAGAATTAAGTGAATTATTAAAATGTGGAGAAAAAACTTTAAGAAGATGGGAAATTAATGAATTTAAACCAAACTTGAAATTTAAAAATTTAATAGAACAAGTACTTAAAATCAATTTAAATAAATACTATAGGGAGTGATAAAATCATTCCCTATAGTATATTAAATTATATTTTTTGACAAAAAGTTAAATTAATCCAACCAACATTATTTGATAGATGTCCCCAATCTCCATCAGTTCTATCAATACCCTGTAATGAACCACAACCTATTGCAGTTATTGGTTTATTATTTGTATTTGGTGAAGGTCTTACATTCACTCCAATTGAAGAAGTTACTTTATAACTTCCTGCACTATATTTTGAAGTTGATTGTGCTGATACAGATATTCTATAATTAACACTGTCATATAATCCCTCAGCATTAGGTATACCCATATAATTTGCTGGATTAATTATTCTTAATAAAGTTCCTGCAGAATTATATTCTCTAATTTCAACATGTGTATGATTACCTGTAGAATAACCTGTAGAACCCATAATCCCTAAAATTGTAGCATTAGAAACTGTTTGTCCTACTTTTACATTTATTGAACTTAAATGTCCATAATAAACTTTTTTATAGCCTGTTGGTGTCACATCAAATTTAACAGCAACATATTTACCAAAACCTTGTTTTGTATTACCAGCATTTTCCCAACCTGCATAAACAACAGTACCTACATTGATAGAATATACAGAAGGATTCTTACCAACCATATCTATTCCTTGATGAACTCCACTTTTGTACATTGAACTTTTATTTCCGTATGATTGTGTAATATTAAATTTCCCTTCAAAAGGCAACTTAGTTATATAACTCATATCTATTCCTCCATTTCTATTCCAGAAACATCCATTGTTTCTGATTGTATATCTGCTTCAGTTATTTCTATTATTTCAGCAGGAATTTCAACTGCTAATTCTTGTTTTTCTTCCATTTTAATACCCCCTTAGTTCAATTTAAAAAGTGACAAAAAATAAATTTTTATATTTAAATTTAAGTCACTTTCAAATCTTGATTCTTACTATTTTTTTGTAACTGTATTTTTATAATCTAAAGCTTCTTTTAATTCATCAAAAACATTTTGTATTAAATTTATTATTACTTCTTTTGTTATAAAAAACTTCAAATAATTTGGTATAAAATTATATACTCTTTCAAATACATAATTAAATTTTTCAGAATTTCTACCATATTGAAACCCTTTTTCAGCTTCAACTATAAATTTTATTATTACTGGCCTTAATCCTTCTTTTTTTATTTTAAGTACTAAAAAAGCAATACCTACTATTGCAACTACTGCTATTATTATAATTGATATTAAATCCATTATTTTTTCACCTCGCTTTCTATCTTGATTAAACCTTCTTTAATTTCAGCAAAACACTTAATTGCTCTTTCATCGTGATTTTTAAATTCACAAGTTTGATTATCCATACTTGTTTTTAGCAGATTCAGACTTTCAGCTATATTGTTATTAGAATCTGCTAAAGCTCCTAGAATTTGTACATTATTTTTTTTTTCTTCTTTATAATTTTTTCTATCATCTAAGTAAATGACAATAAATAACACAGCCATTATGACTGTGCCACCATATTGAAACGTTAATTTTGCCAAATCTTCCATTCTATTTCTCCTTTGTTTATACGTTTTCGCTATCTTTAAATAACTCATTTTGTTTTATTAAATTATATATATTAGATAATGATAAATCTACTACATTTTCAAATTCAAGTGGAATTTTTAAAACTAGTAAACTTAAATTCTCTACAAATTTACCTACAAGTGAATTTGCTTCTTCTGACCATATTTCAACTTGTTCAGTATTTATAAATTGAGGTTCTTTTTTATTTTCCTCTAATATTAAATTAAATAATTCTTCATATCTATTTTGATTAGTTAAATTTTCTTTTTCTTTCAATCTATAATCTTCATTTGTATAACAAGATACTGTTACTTTTACTTTTTTCATGGTGTTGTCTAATTGCATATCACTTATTTTATGATATTTTATATTAACACCGTTATCGAATATTATTTCTTTTTTTAAAGCCATTTTTAAACCCCTCCTTTATGCACTTCTATACCACATATATGTTGCTCTATAAGGTGGCATGTTATTATGAGAACCACTTCCGCCATTCCAAGTAGAAGTACCAATAGTACCTCCAAAATTATCACTTATACCATTAGCTCTAGGAATATTCCAAACACGAAATCCACCAGTTCCCATATCGCCACCTAATACATCATGATTATGTGAAGGGATTTGGGAAATTGTTAATGTTTCAGTTGTTGTACCACCTGTAGTACCTATTGAATAAGTAGCACTTGCACCTATTAAAATTTTGTCAATCATTTGTACCCAAGTTCCGCCAAATAATGTAGCAGGACTTGTAGCAGAAGTCGCATTTTTATATACAGTGCCTACAGGATATGTTCTATCTAATAAAGTTTTAGAATTAACTATTAATTCATTTGCTCTTGCTGTTCCTAATATATCTACACTTCCATCTGGCAATCCTGTTCCAAAAAATTTACCTACCCCAACACCAGTTCTTACTCCAAAAGCCATTTGAGGTGTTCCAGAATTTATTATTGCATTAAAAGTAGAAGTTGAAAGTTTATCAGTTATTATAATCTGTATATCATAGGAATAATTAGAATCAAATCCATTTGCACCCAAATCACCTGCTATAGCACCACTAAAACTATATGTATCCCCTGATAATGTTGGAGTTATAACTGTTGTACCTGTTGTATAAGTTATATCTGTTGTTTTTTTATACTTGTATACACAAGAAACGACACTATTAGCAATATCACCAAATGTTTTATTCCATATTGTACCGTTATATGCTAAAGTTACTGCAGAACCTATTCCACCTGTACCTCTAGTACCTGTAGATGCTAATGTATTTATCGGAAAATAATCTAAAAATGTTATTGCAACTATATTTTTTTGTGTACTATTTCCTCTGCTATCTACTGCATATACTTGCATTGTAGAATCTAAAACATTGTTTAAATTCATTAATACATCCGCAGAACTTGAATAAGTACCATCTACTTGCTGTGAACCATTTTTAAATATATATTTATTCATTGTAGCACTTTTTAAAGCTGTTGCTTTGTTTGCTACTGATACTGTTGCTTTTACATTTGAATAACCTTTGACTATTTTTTGATTAGAACCAGTTAAATTTATTGTGGTAGCATTGGTATCCGCATAAACAAAATTAGAAAATGTAGGATTTGCATTTATCACACTAAATGTTCCATCTCTATAATCATTATATAAATCTGCTTCTCCAACTTTAGTTATTATATTTATTCTAAAATTAGCACTGTTATCATTTGGTATGTAACTTGCTAATGTTAACATTTCAGCTACTGTAAAAGTAGTATCTAATGTATTATCATGTCTTATTACAGAATCGATTCTGGCTGATTTATTAGCGTTTAATAATTCTAAATAAATATCACAACGTGTTGCACTTGCACTATTTGCAGTAACTCTTAAAGCAGTATCTGTATTTCCACTAAAAATAGATGATGTTATTCTATTTCTATCTTTAGTAGTAAACCATACATTTCCACTTTCTGTCCATAATCCGCTATCAGCTCTTCGTATTCTAGTTTTAATATAATAATTCGTATTAGGTGCTAAACCATTAACGGTATAATGACCACTTTTATTATCACCTGCAACTGTATCTCCAGCATCTGTCCAAGCACCATCGTTTAAACTATATTGAGTCCAATCTCTCGCTGAATCACATGCCCAACATACTTGTACACCTTGTAAATAAGTATTATTTATATAATGTTGTGTAAAATTAGTATATCTAGGTATAACATCGCATGTATAAGTTCCACTTAAACTTGCATTTCCTAAACCTGTGCCAGAATTATGATAAGCTGTAACAGTAAAACTTTTACTACCATTCCCATCATGATATACTACAAAATCCTGAGTTCCTAAAAGAAGTTTATCACCTGTACTTCTTGCATCAAAAGTACAACTTCCATTTATTTGATTACCATTAACGTTCAATCCGCAAGCTTGAGCATAATTATTCCAGTATTGTCCTGAAGCATTATTAACCTGCATCCATAAATCAGCGCGTTCTTTAGTCCAATTTCCTGCGATACTTGTTTCTACAGTATACACAACTAATTTTAACTGAACATTACTGGTATTGTAGTTTGCTAAATAACCTTGACTAGCCATATTCTAAGCACCTCCTATGTTGTTAAAACAAACTTGTCCATTTATATTTTGAATTAACAATTTACCTATCGTAGCAGTATCAGAAGTCATATCTTTAGTACTTAACCCTTTATCAGTAAAATCAGTTATAGTTGAACCTGTACTTTTTTTCTTAATTCTAATTGCATCAGATGTTGCATTTAATTCTGTATCTGTACCAGATGCTGTTATTTTTATGCCTTTTCCAATTTGAACAGTATCTGTAAATGTCTCATTTTGATTTAATCCCCATACTTGAACACTAGAACCACTATTAAGCATTAAATCTGATATATAAGCAGAGTTTGCTGTGTCTGAAGTTATGGTTATAGTAATACTTCTGTTAGTTACATTGAAAGTAAATATTTCTGCAGTCCAATCAGTCCCAGTAAGAGTTTTTGTAACTCCATTAATTGTTACTGTTACAACAGCTAAAGCTATTAATTTTTTAAACAAATATGAGTTAGTATATGTACCATTTTTAGCTTGAATAGTCTGAGACCAAGTTCTATTTTGAACATGTATTGCATTACCTGATTTTGTATTATCTATAATATCTGTATTTGTAGCTGATACAAATGAAGTACCATCCCAATTTTCTCCTCCAAATAAAAATACTGCATCTTTCCATAAATTGAGACCACCAGTTTCTCTCAAGGTATTTGTAATACCTGAAACTGCTACTTCCAATTCTTCCGATTTATCTTTGAGTGATACTATTTCACCTGTATGAGTATTTAAAGTTTCATTATATTCTTGTACCTTTGTATTAACACCATTTAAGGTCTGTTCAATAACAGCTGACCTGTTATTGATATTCAAAAATTGTTCATTTACAGAATTACCTAAATTGTCAACTGTACTTTGTGCATTATTTGCTGTACTTTGAGCTGTATCTGCTAATAATTTAGCCTTAGTTGCTATTGCATTTAATAAATTTGTTCTAGCATCATAATATGTCTTAAAATTAGTTCTTAAAGTAGCACCTATAATATCGGTTGTTACTGTTAAATCAGAAAGCAAAGGTGTTATATAAGTATTTAATGTACTATATGCTGTATCATAAGAAGCTTTTTCTGATAATAATTCAAACGATGTTGCTTGAGTATCATTTAAAACTACTTCTGAAACTATTACATCCCATTCTTTTTTAAGCAATTGTTTTTCATCTGGTGTTAATTTAGAATCAGAAGCTATATCTGATAATGTATTGTTTATATTTACAACACTATAATCATTATCAGTCAAATCAAAGCACGTACAATATCCTACAAACCAATTTAATGGTGATGCTGGAGTTGGTGTTGGACTTCCTGTAAGATAAAAAAAGTTAAATGATGAGAATGTACCTGTACTTCCACAAGTTGTTTTTAAAATATATTCTTGATAATTTCCAGTACCTGCAACAGATGTCAACCATTTTATAGCTCCTCCAGTTCCTATAGCATTATTAGCATATGCAATTGAATAACCTACGGGTATTTTCGCTATTATTCTAGTTATAAATATTCCATTTGCCCTTGACATTGTACCTAAATAAAAACCTCCCCAGCCTGGACTTGCTGTTCCGATAGTTTGTATTTGTATTGCTTTAGCGGAAGTTGTAGGACAATCTGTTGGTTTATCTATCCAAGTTCTGGTTACATTTGTGTTAGCTGAATTATTATATGTAGACATATTATTATTGCCTGTTTTAAAAGTAGGGTCTAATAATAACATTTTACCGTATGCCATAGCTCTAGCAAGTTCGTTTGCTACACCTGCATTAGTTATAGCACTATCTGCAGTACTTTGTGCTGTTAAAGCATTCAAATTAGCATATCCTGCAGCTATTACAGATGCTTCACTTTGGGCCCTTAAACTTGGTGCTGTAAATACACCACATACAATATTACTAATACTTGCATTAGCTGTTGTAATACTTGCATCTACGTAGGCTGGTAATACTGCTTTTACATAACTAGTAAATACTACTTTGTCATTTACATATATTGAGTAAAATCCATTAGCTATAACAACTCTAATTAAATCATTTACAGCTACTGTCGCTATCTTACCTTTATTGCTTCCGTTAGTATATGCATATAATGTAGATGCTGTTTTATATGCACAACAATCTATACTTGTATAATTCGCATCATTTGTCCCATTGTTAAACCCAATCATGTATGCAGCAGTTAATTCTGTTACTTTAAATTCAACATAACTTCCATTTTCAAATGTCTCAACAGTTGTAAAACCTGCATCCCAAGCATTAGTAGCTCCCTTTGTGAAAGTGTTTACATTAAATGAACCATTAACTATATTATTGAATGTAACTGGTGTTGCAAATGGAATAAATACCGCTGGCAAATAACTATTTTGGTCACTTACTTCATTTACTATATTTTCAATTGTTTCCGAATGACTTTCTACTGTATTTGTTATGTTGTCAAGTCCTATACTTATATTATTTAAAGTATTAGCCAGACCTACTACTCTTTCAACTGATAACTGACCTGTTGTTATAAAGTCTGCTACTATTTGACCATCAGCAGTTATCGCTATTGGAAAATCACCATTTATACCACTATTTGAAAATCCTAAACCATTTAAATTCCATCTCCATATTTTTTGTGCAAGAGATAAATCTAAATTATCAGATATTAATAACTCATCTTCCCTTTTTATTACATGACCACCTAAAGCACTTTGGAGTTGCTTTGTTACACTTTCAATTGCTTTTGTCATACCATCTGATTTATTAACTCTTTTAATTATCTCATTGAACCCTGCTGAAATATTTGAAAAAGTAGAACTTATATTTTGTTTGAAATTTCCAAATTCTATGCTAATATATTTATCTGAAATAGCATTATATTTTAATTTTATAACGTTAGTCTTTAAATCAATCCCTAATATTTCATGATGTACGTAAATAGTATCTCCTATACTAGTAACTCCTTCTAAATATGCAGATAAAGTATAATTAACTCTAGGATATTTATTTTCATTTAAATATTTAGTAGCCTCTACTCTTAATCTTTCCTGAGCTTCTGCTAAAGTTTCTTCATCACCTTGTTCTATATCAAATTCAACAGTCTTTATATATGGAATCTCATAATTTATATCAGAGGTTATATATACTTCTGGTAAAGATAATTCATTTTTACCTAAAGGTCTTATTTTGGTTACTACACTTTCCCAATCAGTAATTTCCGATATATCTTGCATATTATAACCATATTCAATTCTTAAACCTTTATCTGAACCAATTGAATTATTTACTGCTATTTTTTTATTATCTCTTATAATATGACCTTTCCATTGTTCTACAATAGAAAATATTGCCCAAACAACGTTTTTTCTTATAAAATAACTTGTATCTTCATCATATATATTACTACTTGCCCTGAAATCATTAGGTTCAGTAGTTCTTGCTAATATATAATTTAATGCATTTCCACAAGATAGTTGAGTTGGTCTAACATCTTCTAAAAAGTTAAATAGTAAATCATAAAAAATATGATTTGCTGTTACTGTTTTTCTATCTTTCTTTTTATCGATTTTTCCAAGTCTAAAAAGTTGTGGTTCAGCCCAAGGTAATTGAATCTTTACAATCATACCCTTTTCAATTTTTTCAGTAATAAGAAATTCTAAATCAGCAAAATATCCCCCGTTATCTTCTAATTCAACAACACAACTTATAGGTTGTATTGTCGTACCAACGTGTGAAAAATTACTCTCATCTTTATTATATAAACTTATTATAGCCATTTTTGATTCTTCACCACCTCAACTGTAAAATTACCAGTCCAAGATATTGTATTTTCTCCAACCCTTAAAGTAGGAAATTCCCCTACCATTCTATTTCCAGCTAAAGCTCCATCTTTGTCTAAAACTCTGTAATTTTCTGTATCTATTATCAATTTAGTATCTATA
The DNA here is from genome assembly GCA_964653805.1 of uncultured Clostridiaceae bacterium. GTDB lineage: Bacteria > Bacillota > Clostridia > TANB77 > CAG-465 > CAG-465. Next base: position 15,802 of record CAZZFS010000001.1, read on the forward strand.
TTTAACTCTATATTCTTATTGTTAATAGTAAGAATACATGAGCCAGTTCCATTTATTACAAATAAAGGTAATGATATTACACTACCTTCATTAATAATTGTACTAGGATTAGACTTTGCAGTTTTATTATTTTGAATATCATATTTATAAGGTTGTACTAAAAATTCAATTGTTGCAGTTCTGAATTTTAATAGTCTTTTTAATTCTATTTGATTTATTATATTAGCTTTATATACTCTATTAGGCTCATTACTAAATATAGCCTCACCATATCCATTTAACCATTCGAATAAGTCCTCTAAATCAGTTTCTGGTCTTGTAGTTATATTGACTGTTTTAACATAACTGCTATAACCTTTATCTATAATAATACATCCATCTCTTCCATCAATTTCAATTGTTTCTGTTCGCATTGGTGCTTTAACAATAGAAGGCAATTCATTAACCATTATATTTTTAGTATTACTATTTGTATTTTTAAATATAAATTCGTTCATTTTATATACCCCCTACTGCTAGTTGCTTCTTAATTATAAAACTTTGTAATTTGTCTGCTATTGTTTCTATATCATTGTCATTATTTATAGTAACTGCACCAAATGAAATATTAAAGATTCCACCACTTGAACTCTTGCCATTTAAACTTCCTAAAGCAGAAGATAATACACTATTATTAATACTAGTATTCACACCTAAATCGAAGTTTGTAGGTAAAGAATTTTGCATATCTTTTACTATTCCATCCATATTATCTGTAAATCCTTCACCTACACCAAGTGCAAGATTTTTCCCTATTTCTTCTTTAAAAAGTACTGATGGTGAATGAATACCAAAAAAAGATTTTATTCCATCTACGATTGATTGACCAAAACCTTTTATTTTTCCAAGTATCCAACCTGTAGCATCAGATATACCATTCCATATACCTTTTACTAAATTTAGTCCTATATCAGACATAACACCAAAACTTCTACCAAATCCATTTACAATAGAACCAATTATTTCTGGTATTTTACTTACTAATTGTGGTATTGCTCTAATTAATCCTTCTGAAAGTTTTATTATAAGTATAATCCCCATATCAATTAATTTTGGTAAATTATTAACAATAGCATTTACTAATTTATCTATAATTACTGGTATCTTATCAATTAATTTTGGTAATGCATTTATTAGTCCGTTCTGTAAGTCCTAAAATAATTTGAATTCCTGCATCTATTATTAAGTCTATATTGTCAATTATTGTTTCAACCATTAATACTACAGCATCTACAATTGCTGGAATTATTTCTGGAAGAGCTTGAGCAATACCTTTTATTAACTCTACTAAAACTGTTATACCTGTTTGTAAAATTGTAGGTAATTTATTAATAATTGCATTTATCAGTGTCATAATCATTTGCATTGCTACTGGAATTAACGTAGGCAATACTGTTATAATTCCGTTTATTAACGTATTAATAATTGTTGTTGCCGTATCTAATAGTACAGGCAAATTTGAATTTATAGTATTGGATATTTGTGTAATTAAATCAATAGCCATCTGCATTATATCTGGTAATAATTGTGAAATTATTTTACTCATACTCCCAATAATTCCTTTTAAAATAGTACTTATTCTAGGTATTATGTTTTTTAATGCTATTAAAACACTCTCTACAAGATTATCAACTAATTGTGAAAAATCTGCGTTTTCATTTGCCATTCCAGTTAACATATTTCCCCAAGCAGTTTTCATAGAAGCGACAGAACCTTGTATTGTTGTACTTGCCTCTTTTGCTGTTGTACCTGTAATTCCTAATTCACCCTGTACGACATGAATTGCTTGATATACATCATTCAAATTACTTATATCATATTTTACACCACTGAATTTTGTAGCATCAGAAAGTAATCTTTGCATTTCTTCCTTAGTTCCACCATAACCCAATTTCAAATTGTCAAGCATAGTATAATTTTGTTTTGCAAAGCCTTGATATGTTGTTTGAATACTTGACATATCAGTTCCCATCTTATTGGCATTATCTGACATATCTGTTATTGCCATATCTGCCACTTGTGCAGATTTTGCAGTATCCCCATTTAAACTTTGTAATAAACTAGCTGAGAATGAAGTTACAGTTTCCATATATGCATTTGCAGAAAGTCCAGCGGTTTTATAAGCATTATTTGCATAATTTTCAACAATTCCAGAACTACCTTTAAATAATGTTTCAACACCTCCTGATAATTGTTCATAATCTGCATAGCTTGAAAGTGCTTGTTTTCCAACATCAATAAAAGTAGAACCTAATTTTTGCATGGCACTTCCTAAAGCTTTTACACCACCAATAATTCCCTCAGAAATTAAATTAGCTTTTATTATATCTCCTAATGATAATGTTTCAGTTTTAGCTTTACTAGTGTTTTTAGCAAAAGAATCTATATTTTTAGCATTATTATCAATAGCAGTTGATGAACTTTTCATTACTTTTTCATTACTCTTTACTTCATTATTCATATTAACGAGTTCAGTTTCAGCTTTATTTAATTTTGTTTTCCAATCTAATGTTTTGGTACTATTTTCTCCATATGCAGATTGTGAATTTAATAATGCTTCTTTTAAAGTATTAATCTTTGCCTTTTGTTTTTCAATCGAATCATTTAATACGTTATTTTTAGCTGTTAAACCCTCGATAGATGTATCATTCTTTCCATATGTAGCAGTTACTAATTCCATTTGACTACCCATTACTTTTAGTTCACTGGTTATTTGTGATAATGCTTTTTTATATTCACTCTCACCTGTTAGTTTTACTGCTCCTCCAAATGCCATTTAATCACCCCCATAAAATAAAATGTATACTTACTCTGGTATCCATTCTTCACTACGTGTTATTGCATCTTCTAATTCGTTGTAAGTAATTTTTCTAACTTGAAAATCATAATTATTTTTGTAATGATTATATAAATTTATCAATTTATTAAAAGTCATATGACCCACTTCTTTTTCCGAAAATCCTAACAAACATTTCCCTATAAAAAGCAACCACGAAAAGTCAATTTTACTTGGCTCTTCGTGGATTACACGTTTTTTGAATTGGTAGTTTTAGCTGAATCAACTACATTTTCACCTATTTTTTGGGCTACATTTAATATCCCTAATTCAGTTATAATTCTTCCAACTTTTTTATCATCTATAAAGCTTCGCTCAGTGCCTTTTTCTTCATTTTCTATATCTATACCTTCATTAATCATAGCCCCAAGACCAAACTTCAATGCTTTAATATTTGGTTCTTTTTTTCCTTGAACCAATTCAGTCCATTTATCTAAAGTTTCATATTTATCTTGTATCATTTCCATAACATTTAATGTAAAAATCATTGGATATTTTATTCCATTTTCAGTTTCTAACTGTGTTATTGTATTTTTCATATTTTCTCCCTTTCTAAAAAAGCAAAATTTTAAAAAGCTTTTTTAAGACATTATTTTAAATCATCTAATATAGATTGCTTATATATGAAAATAAAGCCCTAAAAAATACATTTTAGAGCTTTGTTTTATAGCTATTATGCTACTACTTTCATTAAGTTATCTAAATATAATTGAGCTTCTTCTAAAGTATCAAAAGTTGCAGTTTTAGACCAATCACCATTAGCTAAAGTGAAAAAATCACCACTTAAACTAGGTGTTGAAAATTCTATTTTATCACCCTTTGTTTTTTCTTCTGGTAAACTATCTTTAAATTGTACTTTTAATACAAATTCTGCTTTAAACTTTTGAACGTTATTAATTATTTTAGTTATTATTCTTCCTAATCCAACATAAGGAGCAACATCATTAGAATTTCTTACCATTTCTTTTGTTTCAACATCTAATTCATGTCCTAAAATATCTGCTATAGTTGCATCTTCTGCCTCATCTATTTTTAAATCAACCGTACCACCTGTTACAATTTTTGCACTTTCTGCTATAGTATCATCAGCATATAATTTAGCCTCAGCTATACTTGGTACTACTTTAGTTTCAATTACTTTCCCTAATACTTTAGCACCTGTATATTTTCCGTTTACATCCATTTTTGAATATTTTAAATATTTTAATCCTATACTTGCCATTTTTCTTCCCTCCAATTTTAAAAGACAATCTATTTCTAGATTGCCTTAAATACTATTTATAAATTAATTATATTTTCTTTTTCAAAAGATACAGTTTTATGATAAAATCCTGTATCTCTTTCATACATATCTGGACTATCACCAGTCCAAATAAAACCATTATCAACCATAATGATTTTAATAACTTTCATTATTTTTAAATAATTTTTCTTTGAATATATATCAATATCTAAACTATATATACTTGATAGTACACTATCATCAGCAACAAGTGCTGGGTCATCTCCAGTACCTTGCCAAGTAATATATGTTTCCGAACTTCCTATATAGTTTAAAAACTCTACAGGTATTGTTACATCATCTACACTAAAATTTTCAAATATTTTTTCTATTAAATTATTCATTTATTACTACTCCTTTGGCAAATATTTTTCTTGAACTTTAAGCATTACACTTTCAATTGCTTTACCATTAAATGCTCTACGAAAAAAAGGTCTTTTTGACTCACCTCGTGAAGTTCCAAATTCTCTTGCCATAGCAATTAATGGAATAGCTACACCTTCATCATTATATCCATCTATAATAACTTTTGTATTTATTCCATCATCACTAGGAGTCTTATATGTCCTAGATAGTTTTAAACCTTGTAATATACTTTTATCACTCTTAAAACTTTTCTTTAAATTTGTTTTAACAGCTTCTAATACTACATTAGCCCCTTCTAATGTCATTTCTGACATCATTTGTTCTGACTTTGTTTCCATATCATTAAATATATTAAGGATTTCTTGTGGAACTTCTAAATTAATTCTCGCCATTACTTTGTTACCTCTTTTGCTTGTATTTCAAGTTCAATATTTGCTTCATTTACATTATTTAAATATTCAATAGAATAACTTTTATTATTATACTTTACAAACATATCACGCTTTATTTCTTTATTTGGATACCTTATAGTAAAATTTGTATAAGATTCTGAAAAATCAGTATTGTTTTGTATCAAAGTAAACCCTTTTAACGTTTTAATAGAGGCATAAGGTGAAATTATTAATATTTCTATAGGTGAACTTTTAAATCCATCCTCATCTTTACTATCAGAAATACTAATGATTTGTATTTTTTTATCATATTTTCCCGCATTTATCATAATAAATTCACCGAATGAAGTCCAAGTATAGTATCAACTACTTGATTTACATTTCCTTTTTCAATATACATTGTTCTATTATCATACATATCTTGACATAATATATATACAACAATTATAAAATCGGAATATAAATCCAAATCAGTTACACCAGTATTATTTTTTATATATTGTTTTGCTACTGTTAAATATGTTTTTAAATCTGATTTTTCTTGCTCAGTAGGTTCAATCAATCTAATATAATTGGCTATGTGTTGTTCAGTTATTTCACTTACTTTTGCCACTTCAGTAACTGTTGTAGAATCCATTGTTTATCCCTCCTTTAATTATTATTTTATTGATTTTTTTGTAGATTTAACATCTGATTTTTCAGATGATTTTGTATCTTCATTTTCTGATGAATTAGTATCTGGTTCATCTGGTTCTTTTACATCGTCATCTTCTGATGAATTAGTATCTGCTCCATCTGGTTCTTTTACATCAACATCTTCTAATGAATTAGTGTCTATCCCTTCTGATTTATTAATTAATTCAATATATCCTGCTTTTAGCAGGTCTTGTAAAATATAATCATCCTCAATTTCAATTACTTGACCATTATATCCAGTTACAAGACCGCTAAAGCTAGTTATTGCTTTTACTTTTGACATTTAACTCACTCCTTATTATGCTGTAGCCATAGTTAATTTTGCTATTTTTTGTGCATCTTCAACTTTTGCATCTAATTCAGTCCAAGCTATTACACCTGTTGCATGTTCATCAGCATATTTTTCTCTTAAAATTTGTATGCTAACTTCTTCTGTAAATTTAGTTGCAAGTCCAGATAAATCACCATAGTATATAACTGTGTTTCCAGAACCTATTTCTTTCATATTATCAGATACAAAAACTGGTTTTCCTAGTAATATTCCATCATAATCACCAGTTAAATCATCATTTAATAAATATCTGCCATTATTATCCTTTAATAATTGTAATGCTGTTAAAGTATCATTTGACATTATAAAACAAGCATCTTTTTGAAATGCAGATTTTATTTTTCTTTTTAATTTAATAACTTCATCAGCTACTATAACAGTTGCACTAGTTGTTTTAACTTCTTTTGTTACTCCTTTAGATAAGCCATCTATTTTAGTATCTGTTCCGTTTATTAATTCACCTTCAACCCATACTGATATAGCTATAGCCATTAATTTTATAACTTCATTTACTACATCAAAGTTACTATTATTTATTAAAGAATTTGATATTTTTGTTAATGCTCCAGCTAAATAACCAGTTAATTCAATACTAGCAAATTTACCTATTTTACTTTGTAAAGCAGTAAACTCAGCTTGATAAGCCATTGTGATTTTAGCTGTTCCTTCTTCAGCATAATAAGGAACTTCTAGTTTTCCTTTAACATTATATTTTGTACTTCTTGCAAGAACTGGAGATATATCATATACCATAGCGATTATTTTACTTGCTATAGTAGTTGGTACAACAGCACCATTATCACCAAATGTCATGCTACTAGTATCACGTTCTTCTAATTTATTTCTTATAAATCTTTCAAACAATTTTTCTTCGTTTAGTGCTCTTTGTTCTGCAACTCCTTCGCCGTCTTTTTTTGAATCTTCTCCATCTTTTTCATCATCTGTAAGTTCTCTTTCACTTTCAATAGCTTTTACAGTATCTAAAATTAAAGCAATGTTTTTTTCTAATTCTGTGAATCTAGTATTTTCTTCTTCTGTAAATGCTCTTTCTTCTGTTTTAACAGTGTCAAGTAATGTTGACATCTCTTTTTGTAAATCTGCTTTCTTTTCATTTAAAATTTTTAATTTTTTGTTCATCTTTCTTTCCTCCTAAAAAATAAAAACAACCTTTTTAGGTTGCTTTAAACTAATTAATATTTTATGACAATTTTTTTTGCCAATTTGTCTAGTCTATTCTGATATTCCGAATAGTCTATTTTTTTATTTTCCCTTACCTCTACATAACCGCCTTTTATAACTTTTACTTTTGAATTTACATCAAGTGTTAATATGTTGTCATTTATAGAATAAGGAATTTTATATACTTGATAAGTATTGTCAATGTTTGCATATACAAAACTATCATCGTAATCTTCAATGTAAGATTCAGTATATATTTTTCTGATTTCAGAAAGTAGTAATTCTTTCTTTTGATTATTAGTAATTGTTGTTACTATATCTGTATTTTCATAATCAAAGTCTTCTCCTCTGAACTCTATTATATCTGCTCCATCATCTCTCATTTCAATGCTAGTTCCATAATAAGCTGGTATCTTTTGGTCATCTATTATTGACACTTCTATTAATTCTAAATCTCTTATTGTACGTTCTTGTAATCCATCATCATTTGTTGAAATATCTTCTTTGTTACATTTAAATCCAAATGACCAACCACGTAATTTTTTTGAGTTTGCTTTTTGTATAACCTGTTCATCTGTTATTTCAACAATTGCACGAAGTCCTATATTATCTTCATACAACTTAGCTGTTCCTTCTTTTGTATTTGCTAACTCTTTATCATAATTGTGATTTAGTAATACAAGTACATTATCATTTTTTTCTAAAGCTCTTTCAAATACTTTAGGCATAACTCTTTCAATAAATTTCCCTCTAGTATCATATAAAGCTTTTGAAAATCTTTCCACTGCATTTACATAACCGTCTATAATAACCTTATCATTCCTCACCTGAACGTTCATCATCTTTGCTCACCTCCTTTGCATTATCTATTTGTGTAATTTGCCCTGTATTCGGTGTGTAAAACTTTCCTGTATTTATATCAAATAGTACATCTGCTAAATTCATACTAATTACATCTAAACCTTCTATATTTTCAAAATCTTCTATGTAACGTACTTCATTTCTAGTAAGCCAACCCTTTTCAATTGCTATTTTATAAGCTTCATAACGAGTTTTTATATCACCTTTTGTAATTTCTTTTGTATCAAATGCAAAATAATAAGAACCTTTTTCTTTTTCAAGTAAAAAGTTCTTATTGAGTGCTGTTTCAATTGCTTTTAAAATTGGCATAACAGCTTCTTTTATGTATTTATCCCAGTCATCAGATATATGAAATATACCATTGATTTCTTCTTTCAGTGTTTTTTTACGTTCGTTTAATTGTAACTCAACGCCCGTAGCTCCACTTTCTTGAAATTTTAATCCTTGGTTTAATACCATAATGTTTTCTTCATTATTACTATATAATCTCTTCCAAGATTCTTTTAATTTATCCATTTCAGGTTGACCAAGTTTCTTTTCTGATGTTAAAAATCCTTTTTTTGCTCCACCTTTTTTCACTATTCCTAATTCAAATAAGATTGTTTCAAAAGATGTTTCAATTGCTTTTGAAACTTCTGCAATAAGACTTCTGCTAGTAACACCATCTTTTGTGTTACGTAAGATAGTTATAAATTCATAATATTCATAATGTCTTCCATTTACAATATATTTAAAATCTTTAAATATTGGGTCTGTATTTTTAACATAACTAACATTTATTGAATCCACATATCTTATACTTTTAAATTCATTCATAGATTTTTCTATATAAGCAAAACCACCTCTATCTAATAAATAGTCTTGTACCATTGCTTTTTTTAACTGAAAGCTATCTAAAGTATCTCCTGTATCACCATTTAAAATACTAACTCTTTTATCATCTGACATTGGAGTGATTTTTCTTTTTCCATCTTCTGTTATTTCTTCTTTGTATAAATTTATAGGTAACATAGCTACAGTATTAGATATTTTATCTACTGCACTTGATACTGCTGGTAATGACATTGCTTTATCTCTATCTATAACTTCATTGTTTAATAAAGCTCTTAATAGATTATCACTAACTGTATCTTCGTTTACGACGGTTTCTACTGATTCTTCTCTTTTTCTTAACTTATCAAATATTCCCATTTTCTCACCTCCCTACAATTGAATAAAAAATTCTTCATTATTATTAAATATTACATCTTGTTGCAATAGATAAATACTATTTATTAATGCAACTACCATGTCAACTTTACCACTACTTCTCTTCTTATTTACATATCTATTCATGTTAGTATCATACGAACATCTAGAGTTTTGAAAATTTATTTCTAATAATTTATTGTTTTCATATTTAAATTGTCCTTGTAATATTTTTTCACTAAGTAATTTTGTTGGTGCATGAAGTGTATCACTATGCTGTCTAATTTGAACTGTATTATATTTATTATCCCATTTTTGTGCAGATGATAATGCATTGTATCTGTCATATCCTATAGCAATAATCGTGCATTTATATTTGTCTTCTATTGCAAAAACAAAATCTTCTATTACACTATAATCTACTATCTTATCACCACAAGCTATACATTTCATTTGATTTATAAATTCTCTATAATTTAATTTTTCAAATTGATTCTTTTCTTCAATTCTTCCTTCTGGAATAAATGCAATAGCTTCTGCTAATATACAATCATCTTCTTCACTTGACATAGCAACTGCACAATTATCATTTGTCATTGCTAAGTCAACTCCTAAATAAACATTTTTGCCTTCCCAATCAATTTTATCTACTTTACATTTTTGAACCTCACTTACATCAATAAAGCTTTCAGTACCTGCACCTTGATAAATAATATTACAATGTTTTGTTAAAAAGTTTTCTCTTAATGATTCTCTATTGACTGCATTTTTTCTTTTCTTAAGTAAATCTAAATATACTGCTTCTATTTCTATTGCTAATGGATTTGATTGAAGAATTATATTATCATCAAAAGTCCAATCTTTAATTTCATTTGGCTCAAATAATAATGCAAATATTGTATCATCGTCCTCTAAATCATCTAATACCCTTTTACTATTTTTAACTTCATCTTCAAAAGGATTATCCATTGTTGGATATTTAGTTGATATTATAAATCCAAGTTTATTTTGTATAAGTAGTTGACCACTTCTCATAGCCTCTACTGCATATGGTGTAGGTAAGGCTCCTACTTCATCAGCTATAAATACTGTTGGTTCTTTACCATCCATCCTATTAGTAGAATAATTTAAAGGTACATACTTTGTTTGTGTTGGTTTATGTGTTACACTATCTCTTAAAAGTTTAAATTCACCATTTTCAAATATATCAATATTCGATTTTATAAGTGGTTCTAAAGCTTCCTTTATTTCTTTTGCTAAACTTCCATCTGGTGCAACTGAAAAGAATCTAGAAAACTTTGGTTCTAAATAAAATAATAATAAAAAAAGAAAGGCTACAATAAATGTCTTTCCATTCTTTCTACATATTTCTAAAATCACAGTTTCATATCTTCGTTTCTTTTTATTATCTCTATGAACAGTGCATAAACTTGCTACAATTAAAAGCCATTGGTATCCAGCTAAAGAGTTATATATCTTTTTACCTGATTTTACACCTTTTGCCATTACAAGCAACTTACATATTTTATCTATCTTATCTACTCTTTTTTCATTTATAATATATTTTTCATCTTTACCATCACATATATCTAAAAATATCTGACACTGCTTTTTTACATATTTAGGTGATTTAAATTTATTATCTGAATTATTTTGATAAAACGTATCTGGTAAAATTATTTGTTCTTTAACAATAGCTAAAGCATATTTATAAGATGGATGTTCTTTAATCTTCTTCATCTTCATCTTCGTTTAATATATCCATAAGGGTCTTTTTATTTTCTGGCGATGCTACTGCTATTGATAATTTTGCTCTAGATTGCGGACTTAAACATAATTCATTACAGCATCTAAAAAAATCTTTTGTATACATTTCTCTTGTAGCTTTAAAAGTTGAATTTTGTACAACCTCCTTAGATTTATTTACTTGCTTATCTAACTGTTCAAGTCTTTCTATAACAATTGCTGTTTGATTAAGAACAAACAAATCTAAATTTCCTAAAATATTTTTATCACTTAATTCATTTAATATATATGAAAAAATTTCTTTTTGTCGTTTATTAAGATGTTTTTGTGGTACTAATTTATCATTTTCACCTTTTAATTTTTGTTCAGTTTCAACTAATTTTTTCTTAGCTTCTTTACTGATTTTTCTAGATTTTACAACTGAACTTTTTGCGGGTCTTCCCATCTATTTCACCTCGTTTTTTCATTTTGGGCATATTTCATGTAAAGAGATAGCAAGTACGTCTAGAAAAAAAATTATAATTTATTATCAGAAAGTACGGGGGGAGTATTTTTAACATTTACCAACTCTCTTACTTCTTTAAAATTACAATTTTCATCTGTCAATAATATTAGAATAGGCTTAGATATTAGCCCTGTATCAGCAAGCTTATGATGATAACAACATAATGTTATCAGGTTATCATCCTCTAATCTCCTATCAAAATTAATATCTAGCTTATCGATATGATGTACTTCTAACTTTTTATAATTATAAACATCTGTTGTGTTATATATATTAGCAATACATACTCTGCACAAATGCTTATCTCTTTCTTTTATTTCTTCTGCTTTACTTTGCCACTTATAAGTTTTTCTAAACTTATCTGCTTCTGTATTCTTTCTATAATTTCTATTCTTATAACAAATATAATTAATATCATGTATCTTTCCACATCTAGAACATGTTTTGAACATATACTATTTATAACCTCCACACTTTCCACACTCATTACAACTCTTTTGATTACATGTAAATATTGACATGTAGTATTTACAGAAATGTTTCTTCAAAATGAATTTATGCTTATTACATATATTAGAATTATAATTTTTATATATACAATTATCACATATTGTATTTTTATATTTTGTCATAGGTTTTCTCCTAAAAAAAGAATATAGCATCAGATTATACCAATGCTATATTTCATAAATAAAAGCTCTAGTTTTTAATCACCAGAGCTTTAGTTAATTTTCCTTATACTAATTATATACCATAATTTATATAAAAAAGTTATCACTTTTTTTAATTTGTTTTATTTATATCCTTTTCAACTGTTTTTTTAATATCATTTGAAGCTTTTATAAGTGGCTCAGTTATAGCCTCCATTCTTTTACTCAAATCGTTTGAAGATTTTATAACTGGTTCAATTATAACTTTCATTCTTTCACTAAAATCTTTTGTGATTTTCATAATTGGTTCTATTATTATATTAATTTTTCTACTCATTCTATTTAATTTTATTGTAAATAATTTATTTTGTTTCATGCTTAATTCGAAAAGTTTTTCGCTTCCTGCAACATTAACTAAATTATCTATGCATTCTTTTAAAACACTAAATACTTCTTCCATTGTTTCTTCATCTATATTTATTTCAAATAATGTTTTATTATTAATTCTAGTGTCAAGATTATATACTTGAGGATGTGTATACATTACCCTATATGAATTTAACATAGTATCTAAATTTATACTATTATCTTTAATATTTAAGGCATTTTTATATTCATCTTCTATTTCATAAGTTTTATATGCTAAATCACTTATTTTAGTTACTTGTTCATATTTTTTAAAATATTTAAGTATAGCTTCCATTACATCATAAATTCTGCAACAGTAAACTGTATATAATTCATTTCTAATATTGTTTAAATCGAAATCTACTACTCCATCTTTTTCTGGATATATAGATTTAAATTGACCCCTTAATACTACCACACTTCTAAATACTCTTTCTACACCTAATAAATTTATAATATCTTTTTCATTCATAATAATCACCTTATAAATTATATCAATATAATATTGTAAATACAAGTATTAATATAATAGATTCATTCTTCTTGCTTCTTGTTCTAATTTATATAATATTTGCTCTTTTATTTTCATAAAATAATTTTTATCTCCATCTGACATTAAACCTTCTAGTGCTAATTGAGTAATTACTTGTTTATCTTTAACCTTTTCAAGCTTGTCTAAATATTTATATTTTAATAATTTAGTCTTAATAGGCTCATTGATTATTTCTTTTATTAACCAATCCATTGCTTGTAACCAATTTTTATAATAATTTAATTCTGAGTTTGACATTATTTTAATACAATCATCCTCAACCCTTCTACTTATCTTATATTTAGATGTTATATTCTCGCCATATCCCAATTTACTGTTATTTAATATTTCATCTTCAAGTTCAATTATATGTTTTTTGTATTCACTATACATACTTAAATGTTCTGCCAAAGTTTTCATTATATCTTTATCAACTACCAATGTTCTTATCCCCCTTATAAATGCTTTTTTAAAGAATCTCCTATTTTAAAATCTCTATTCCTCTCCCTGTTTTTCTACAAATTTACTTTCTTCAAATATTTTTTGCAATTCTTTAGACCATTTATCTGCAAATTTTTTAAATTTACAATTTAATTTATATTCTTCATATCTTTTCTTGGTTTTAATTATATTAGTTCCATACCAACCAAACGATATTCCATTTATATAACTACTATATTTAATATTATTATTTATTATAATCAACTTTAATTTATCGTATTTATATGTTGGTTCTATTCCAAAAGATATTTCAATACAATATTCATCTTGATATATATTAAAATCACAACCTTGTAAATCTTTAAACCATAAATCTATTGCCTCTTTTAGCATGTCCTTTACTAAATTATTTATATTTAAGTTTTCACTCCATTGATTCTTTAATATACATTTATTTGGATTTCCTAATCCTATATGTATAGATGAATCTATTATCCTATGATACATATTACTTAACCTCCTATAACTTTTCACAGACCTATTTTAACTCTTTTTATTTAGACCTATCTATATTTGAAAAGTGTGAGTTAACATATCTGTTATTTTGTTGCACTTTCGCAATCAATTTTTTCACTTAGAAATCACTGGTTTTTTTACACTTTTATTTTTTATAAGTTTACACTACTCTTTTTTTGTTGCTTAATTTACAACAAAATGATATATACCAACGATTTCAATATTAATATTACTAATAATATAATTAAACAATAAACTATAAAATATATTAGCATTTTAATTATATTTTCTGATATTATTTTAGATACTCTTGCTATGTTTTCAATTATTTCTTTCATATTACTTTTCCTCCACTTTTACTTTTCAACTCTTTTTCTAATTGTGATATATAACTTAAAATTATACTTGCTGAATCTTTATCCTCTTTTAATCCTTTTGGTGATTCATCGTCACTTACTGCATAAACAAAAGTCTTTAAAACTTCTTTTGCTTTATTTACCTCTTGTAATGTATTTAAATTATAACCTGCTAATTCTTTATCTTCATATATAATAATATCAATTAATTTTTGTGTTGTTTCTTCTACTTGTCCCATTTTTTCAATACTCCAACAAGCAACAAAGAAACTAATACCAGCTAACACATATGGTGCTACAAAATATAAATCCGCTAATAATACTAACATAAAATTCTCCCCCTATATTTTAAAATTTTTTAAATTTGTATCTATGGTATCCTGTATCATACCTATATACCTTAATGTATCATTTTGATTATCATGACCGAACAAGGTTTGCAACATCGCTACATCACCTTTTTGCTTGTAAAAATGATACCCAAATGTTTTTCTTAATGTGTGCGTTCCAATTGATTCTAATTTGTATTTTTTACCTATTTTACTTAAAATTTTATATGCTTGTTCTCTTGTAATTGGTTTGTATCTTTTTGTTTTAGATACAAATAAATAATTATTATCTTTTAGATTACTATTTTTTATATAATCATCTATTGCTTTTCTTAGAGTAGTATTTATTAATATTCTCGTTTCTTTACCAGTTTTTTGAGCACGTATATTAATATGAGTTTTCTTTAAGTCTTTTACTTTTAGCTTTAAGATGTCTGATATTCTTAGTCCAAGATATATACCTGTCATAAACATAACATAGTCACGTTCATTATTTTCTTTTAAATCTTCTGCAATAGCATTTACTAATTCAGAATCACGAATTGGTTGAACTGTGTTCATTATTTCTCACCTCTCATCTTTAATCTTTGTATTATCCATACCATTTTTTCGGTAACAACAAAATGGTTCAAATCTAATAATTATATAAAACTTAACTATTCTATTTTTAATCCTTAAACATTATCATAAAACTTTTCTAAATATCCATCTGGATAGACCCTTTGTTCATAATTAGTATACTTACTTTTGATAGTTTTAAAATCAACAACTCTTGGCATAAATTTAGAATCTGTTATAAATTCATCAATCTGTTTTTTAAATTCTTCTAATGATTTGTTCTTAACAACATCATAATAAAGCCTCAATATTTTTTTATTTTCATATATTTTATTGTTATAATATTCACATAATTCTTTAAATTCTTTATAAAATTCAATTTTATTCATTTAACCAAACCTCTATATCTTTATTTTTCGAGTTATTTTTAAAATTCTTTTTAACTGCATCTACTACCCATTTTTTAATACATAAATAATGTGATTTAGCTTTATATCCTTTCATTTCAATATATTCATCTAAGTAATTTATTAAATCAAGGTAGTTTATATAGTCACTTTTAAGTGACTGTAATTCTTTATCAGTAAGTAGTACATGTTTATATTCGCCATATTTTGATTTTGACTCTTTAGATAAATTCTTATCTATATCTAATCTATCCTTATCTATACTATCCTTACCTAATCTAACCTGTGTATCCATATTGTATCCATCTTGTATACATTTTGTATATACTCCATTTTCATCTTGTTTTAACATTGATTTTTCTTCGTTATAAATACTTGCATTATATCTATCCTTCTGTATATAATTGTGTAATTTCCAATGTTTAATAACTATAATACCTGTATCAAAAGGTAATATAAACTGTTTTGTTATTAATATTTTAAAGTCATCTTCATTACAACCTACCATTTTTTGAATTTTTTTAGGACTTGAAACAAATCCATCGTCATCTGCTCTCATACAAAGTTCATAATATAATAATCTACTACTTTGTGGCATTTCAATAAACACATCAGTATCTATTATATTCAAACTAAACATTCTTCTTTTTGCCATAGTTTTTATTCACCCTCTTTTTTTTAAATTTAAATTATGTTATAATTTAAATATTGAATTTACATAAATTCATTATTTAGAAGTATCTTTGGTTTTGTCGCTAGTAGATGCTTCTATATTTATGTCTGTTTGAATAATAATTTCTTTATCATAAATAATTTCTAAGTGTTTAAATAAATCTTTTCCTAATCCAGGAACATCCTTATATTTTAAATATATTGAGTATGCATTGTTGTGTAATTCTTTTAACTCTTGTGCAAATCCTTGTTGTATTTCAGTTACTTCTTCTTGGCTATATACTGCTATTCTTCCTTTTCTTAAATTTTGCATTTAAACCTCCCCTTTCAATATATATTTTTTAAACTCTGTCTTTTCATTATATTTATTATTTTTAGTTACCCATTCTTCATCAAAAGAATAACCTTCTTTTTTTAAATTGAATATTATAGCACTTAATCTTGTTATTCCATAATTAACAAAACTTTCCCAACTTGTAATATTTCCAAAATCTTTTAAATGTCTCAATATTTTATCTTTTTGTGTATTTCTCATATACTTTACCTCCATTAATTAGTTCTTATTTTTATTACTTGTCCAATTTTTAAGTTACCACAATCAATTATATTATTATCTTTTCTAATTTCATAAACTGTTTCCCTTAAGTCTTCGTTTAAGTCTAATTTATTAGCTATAGTAAATAATGTATCTCCTGATTGTATAGTATAATTTTCATAATTAACAATTTCATTTGCCCTTACATTAGTTAATATTGAAGATAATATTATTAAAACTAATAATATTATTAAACTAATAGATATAATTCTTAATTTAACATTTATTTTTTTTATCTTATTCTTTTTCATTTATAATTACCTCTCTTTCCGTCCTAAATATCTTTGTAACTAAAATTTCGCTTGCTTTTTCTATCCTTTTAAAATCATCTTCAGAATCGGGATTAACGAAATTTATAGTTACATTAACTTTTGTTTTATTCAACTAGACCACCTCTTTTGTTGAGTTTTTCTCAACCTTTTGAGCAAAAAAATATGCATCAATATCTAAAATATCAATATTTAAAACTTTTATTGATACTTCAATTTGAGGTTGATTAAAATAGCTCTTACCTGTTAATTTGTTAATTAAAGCTGTAGATGATATGCCTAGTGCTTCTGCATATTTATCTTGTGTTCCAAATACTTCTTTAATTTTTCCTTTTAATTTATTATAATCATAAATAACTCTATCATTTTCCAAAATATTACCTCCTTCTTCAAAATGTTTTGTTGAGTTTTTCTCAACTTGCACATATCTTATCATATGTTTTTTTAAAAGTCAATATAAAAATTTAAAAAAGTTTATTTTTTCTCAACTTTTTTTATGTTTTTATAAAAAATACTTGTGTTTTTCTCAATTTTAGGCTATAATTATATTATATATTAATGGAGGTTAGTTGTATGTTAAAAGATACTTTTTCAAATAGATTGCAAAAAGCATTAGACCTAAATAATTTAAAACAAACAGATTTAGTCGAAAGAACAAAACTAGATAAATCATTAATTAGTAATTATTTATCAGGAAAATATAAGGCTAAACAAAATAATCTAACCATATTAGCTCAAGCTTTAGGTGTTTCAGAAGCTTGGTTAATGGGATATGATGTAGAATTACTTAGAAAAAATAAACCAGAAATTAAAAGTTTAAAAATACCAGTTTTAGGAGTTATTCCTGCTGGTATTCCTATGGAAGCAATTGAAGATTTATCAAATAATGAATTTGAGTATCTATCTGTAGATATGTTAAAAGGTGATAAAGAATATTTTGCTCTTAAAGTAATAGGAGATAGTATGTATCCTGAATATCTTGATGGTGATATTTTAATTGTATTAAAACAAAACAATTGTGAATCAGGAGAAGATTGTGTTGTAATGGTTAATGGTGATGATGCAACTTTTAAAAGAGTTTTTAAAGCAGAAAACGGTATAACATTACAACCATTGAATAATAAATATCCTGCTATTTTTTATTCTAATGATAAAATAAATAGTTTGCCTGTAAAAATATTAGGAATAGTAGTTGAATTTAGAAGAAATATAAAGAAAAAATAGTCTACAATTTTTAAAATTATAAATTGTATATTATATATAGAAAGGATTGATAATATGAGTAATGAATTAATTCAAAATAATTTAAATTTTGAAAGTATAAAACATATTGATGATAATGGTAATGAATTTTGGTATGCAAGAGAATTAATGGCAACTTTAGATTATAGTAAGTGGGGAAATTTTATTAATGTAATAAATAAAGCAAAGCTTACTTGTGAAAATAGCAATATAGATGTTAATGAACACTTTGCCGACGCCGGGAGAGTGTTAAAGGTTGGTAATAATGCTGAAATGTTAGTAGAAGATGTGATGCTTACTAGATATGCTTGTTATTTAATTGCTCAAAATGGTGATAGTAGAAAAAAAGCTATAGCACTTGCACAAACTTATTTTGCAGTACAAACAAGAAAGCAAGAACAATTAGAAGAAATGACTGAAGATACAAAAAGACTTTTTGCTCGTGGACAAGTTTCGGAACACAATAAAAAACTTTTTTCTACTGCAAAAGATTCAGGTGTTAGAAATTATGGTAAATTTAATAACTCTGGATATAAGGGTTTATATAATGGTTTAACAGAAAAAGAGATACATACAAAAAAAAGATTGAAAGAAAAAGATTCTATTCTAGACAATATGTCAAGTGAAGAATTAGCGGCTAATTTATTTAGAATTACTCAAACTGATTCAAAACTTAAAAATAGTAACATATCCAATGAAGATTCTGCTTGCAAAGTACATTTAGATGTTGGTAAAAAAGTTAGGAAAGCAATAGAAGATATTGGAGGTACCATGCCAGAAAAATTACCTACACCAGAAAAGAGTATAAAACAAATTGCAAAAGAAAAAAAACTTACTGAAAAATTAGATACTAAAAAAAATAAATTATTAAATTAATATTATAGTTTATTTAGAAAGGAAAATTTTATGAATGTTGGAATTTATGCCAGACAAAGTCTAGATAAAAAAGATTCTGTATCTATCGAAGCCCAAATTGAACTATGTAAAAATAAACTAAATTCAGATGATACTTATGAAATTTTTTGGGATAAAGGTTTTAGTGGTGGAAATACTAATAGACCAGAATTTCAAAAATTATTAAATAAAATAAAGAAAAAAGAAATCCAGAAAGTCATATGTTATAAGTTAGATAGAATCAGTAGAAGTGTATCAGATTTCTCGACACTTATGAATAATTTTGATAAACTAAATGTACAATATATGAGTGCTACCGAAAACATTGATAATACTTCTCCAATGGGTAGAGCTATGATAAATATTATTATGACATTTGCTCAATTAGAGAGAGAAAATGATTCAGTTAGAGCTAAAGATAGTATTGACTATCGAATAAAAAAAGGAATGTTTACTGGTGGTAAAACAATATTTGGTTATAATAATGAAAAAATATTATTAAATAATAAACAAACTGCTATATTGACTATAAACGAATCAGAATCTGAAATTGTAAAAATGATATATGATAAATATTTAGATGATAATATGAGCATAAGAAAACTAGCTAAGTGGTTAAATGAAAATGGATATAATAAGAGAGGTAAGAAATTTGACTATTCAAAACTACCTTCAATTTTAAGAAATCCTACATATTGCTGTGCAGATGAAAGAATTTATAATTATTTTTATTGTAATAGTGTTTCCATTCATAATGATATTAGTGAATTTAGTGGCAAAAATGCTATCTTACCTTATAAAAGGAATTTAGATTCAGCAGTAAAAGATTCTTATAACGATGCTCTTATCATTGTTGGATTGCATAAACATATTATAGATTCTAAAATATGGATAAAAGTACAAGATAAATTAAGCAAGGCTGTAACATATGCTCCTAGAACTGGTCAATCTAAAGTAACATATTTAAGTGGGTTATTAAAATGTGGTCAATGCAAAAAAACTTTAAGTGTACATATAACAACTGCAAACAGAATAAAACCTTACAGATATGTAAAATGTGATAATGTTGGAATTGCTATTTGTGAAAATAAAGGTTGTTTTAATTTAGAAATAATTGAAACAGTTATAGAGGAACAGTTAAATAATTATTGTAATTCTGACATACTAGAAATTTTATCTAAAAAATATACATCCTCTAAACAAATAGATAATAAATTAATTGATAAAAAAGATGATTTAAAAACTAAAATAAAACTAATAGAAAATAAGATTGATAAATTATTTGATAAATTTTTAGATGATGAAATAGGCAAAGATTCTTTAGTATTAAAAATAAAAGGTTTAGAATCAGATAAAAATAATTTGTTAAATGAATTAAAATTAATAGAAAACACTTTGCTTAATGATGAAAATAATTTAATGAATTTGAAGCTTGTAAATGACTATATAGAAACTTTTAATGTAACATATGATAAACTAGACTTTGAAAGCAAAAAAAGCTTTATAAGGGGTATTATAAAGAATATATACATATATGATAAAGGAAATATTACTATTGATTTTTTTATCCCAACACCTCTCGACAATAATTTGTTGTTTGGTGCTGATTGGGTCTCCTATAACTAAAATATCATTAGACATTACTAAACTATGCTTCATTAATTTTTCTAAAGTTATCTTTTTACTTTCTTCTCTTCCTTCTAGAACTTCTCTTTGTATAACATTTTTATTTTCTAAATATAATTCTGTTGTTTCTTCATTAATTGTAATAGATTTTTCTTTTGGTATTTTATCTAAAACAGCTTTTAAAAAACTTGTTTTACCACTTCCACCTTTTCCGGAAATAACAATGTTTTTTTCTTCTTTTATAGCTTTTAACATATACAAATATGTTTTTTCATCTAGCATATAATCCTTTATAAATAAACTCTCTAAAGATATATCTTTATTATGCCTATGTATTCTTATAACAATACTTGAATTAATAGTATTAACAGGAGAAATTCCCGCTTCTATTCTTAATTTATATTCTTTATCTGAAACTATAACCATTGGATTATCAAAATTTATATTAGCATTATTTTTCAAAACACAATATCTTATATATTCTTCAAAAAAATCTTTGCTTTCAAATTTATCATCTACTTTTATCCACTTTCCAAATTCTTTAATATATATTTCATCAAAATTTACGGCTCTTATATCTGTCACATTTTTCATTTCAATATATTTTTGTAAAATATCATAACCAAACATTTTATCAAGAATTTTTTTTATTATCTCATCTATTTTTATTTCATTTTTTAATAGATAAAAATCATACAACCTTTGCTTTATTACTTTTATTAATTCTTCTTTTAATCCTTTTTTTAAAAGTTCAATATGATTATTTATAATATATTTTTGTATTTCTAAAATATCAATTTTCTCTAACTCTTTTTTATCTTTTTTTATATTATTTTTATCATCAAAAATATTATTTTTAAAGTTATAATTGAATTTACTATAATTGTTATTATATTTATCGTTATTTAAATCTAAATCTTCATTTAATTCATTATTTTTATTTATACTCTTATTTTCTTTTAACATTTCTATTTCTTCAAAACAATCTTTTTTATATACTTTAAAAGGATTTATAATCATTACTTATTTCACAACTCCTATTTATTTTTTTATTTAAGAAAAAACTAGTTACAAATTTAGTTTTGTTAATATTTTTTTCATAAGAATTATTTAATGTTTTTCTTATATTTAAAGTTTCATATAAATTATCAATACAAATATCTTCATTTAATTTACCAACAGCTCCATTTATATATGATTCCATATCTTTATTATATTTAATATTTATAACTATTTTATACTCTTTTAATATAGATTCTATTTGCTTATCATCTAAAGAATTTTTCTGTGTTTTATTTATAATTAAACTAATTCTATTTAAAGGAATATCCCATAATTTATTTAATAAATCTAAATATTTTGCTGCTTGTCTAATACTTATATAATTTGGATTTATAACAAAAAATATTTTTGTAGCATTTAAAAGTGTATACGGAACTACATCTAAAAAAGGTGAAGCTGGTAAATCAACCATTGTATAATCATATTTCAAACCAATATTATTATATATTTTTTCATAATATTTATTTGAAAACTTATTTTGACATTCAAATAAACTAGTGTTATTTGTCATATACCATAAATTTTTATTATTTTTATCCTTTATCATATATTTGTCCATTATTTGAGAAATTTCTTTTTGTTTATCCACATCATCCACAATTTGAGATAATGAGTTATTATTTATCTCTAAATTATTTAAAATATCTATAGATGGATTTTGTATATCCATATCTAATAATGCTACCGATATATTTAATTTTTTTGCTATGTTTTTTGCTATAAAACTAGAACATGTAGACTTACCAGATCCACTAGTACCATATATTGCTATTAATTGTTTTGGTACTATTTGATTTTCAACAACATATTCAAGTGCTGATGATTCTTTTATATTTTTTTCATTTTTATTATCTATTACTTTATATACTACTTTTTTATCTTCTTCTATTAAATCAAAAACAGCATTAATTGTTATTGTTTTTCCTTCTAATATATTAAATATTTCATTAGCAAATAAAAATTCTTTATATTCACTTGAAAGTTCTTTTACAATATATATTATTTTAGAACTTTTACTTACTAATTTTAATTGTTTTATATACATTCTATCTGTTAAATTACCATTTAAAGTATCTTTTGTTATAACAATATATGGTTCGTCTGTATTAGCTAAAAATTCAATAACACTCTCCATATCTAAAATATCATATTTATATACTAAATCAGGATATTTTTTTGTTACTTCTTCTTTTATATAACTATTATCTAAAGCTATTAAAATCTTCATTATATCCCCCTTTTTTTATTAATTCATCTTCATACTCATTCGCCTTTATATTTAAAATAATATTATTACTTTTAAATCCAATAAAAGCTTGTCCTTTATCTAATCTCAAGATATTATCTAAATTTTCTTTATTTATTAAACTTAACTTTTGTAAAATTTCTAAATCAGAAAAATCTAATTTAAAAAACACTTTAAAACCACTATTATTTAATATACTTTTTCCAAACGAACCATTTTCATAAGAAAAAAAGTCGGATATATCTTGCGTTATTGTTATAATACTACCACCTTTTTTTCTTATTGTTTTAAAAAGCATAAATATAGTTTCAGCTAAATTATTTGATTCTTTTATACAAATATATTTCCAAATTTCATCTATATAAATAATTGTTTTTTTACTATTTAAGTTCTTTAAATTGTTATAATTACTTAAATTATTATAATCAATAACGATTAATAATTCTTCTAAAAAGTATTCCATTAAAATGATTGCATCTTTTATTTTTATATTATTTGTATTGAAATTTATTAATGATTGATTAATCTTAAATGTACTATTTTTTGATAAAAATTCATATTTTGATAAAATATTTTTTTTGATTAAATTTGATAATTTTTTATCCTTTAATTTCTCATTAAAGTCAGTTAAATTAGGAAAAAAAGAACTTGTTTTTACTTTTTTATCTACAAAAATTTTATTATCATTTTCTTTTATATATATACTTTCTATATTTTCATTTATACCAAATTCTTTATATAATTTTATTAAACTTTCTTTAATTTTTTCATATAACTCCTCTTCTAATATGTCACACATTTTTATAATAAATTTTGTTACTTTTTCTATTTTTTTAACAAAAAAACTTTCATTGTACATATATATTTCATATTCTGTTATTTCCAAAATATTAAAATAACAATTATTATTTTTCTCATTAAAATCAATAACTTGACCACCTAAAGTTTTAACTATATCACTATATTCTCCCTCTGGATCAAATATATACTGATTTTTATTCATTAAATAATTTCTAATTATCATGAGTTTTGTAAAATAAGATTTCCCAGAGCCGCTACTCCCAAAAATACACATATTTGAATTTAAATATTTTTCATCAAAAATGTCAATACTAAATATTTTATTTTCACTTTTTGTATATCCAAAAATAATACCTTTTTCATCAAATATTGTTTTTTTATAAAAAGGAAATATATTTGCAAGAGCAGAAGTTGTTAAGTTTCTATATGAATCTTTTAAAACATTTTGATTAAAACTAAAAAACGGAAGAGATAAAAGATAAAAATCTAAATTTCTAAAATTAGATATATTGCTAACTATTTGTCTTGAATAAAGTTTACTTTGAAAATCTTTTAAAATAATAAATAATTCTTTTGAATCTTTATGATAAAAAGTAATAAAGATATTTAAAAAATATACTTGTTCATTATTTATTTGAATTTCTTTTCTTAAATTTTTTGCATCTTCTTTAATTTTACTTAAAACATCTATATCCATTTGATTCTCATTTACTGTTTTTATTTCTGTACCCGAAGAAGATATATAATATGTTAATTGTTTTAAAACACTACTTGTATCTTTTTTATCAATAAAAAAAGACATATCATAATTAACATTTTTAGGTATACTTTCTATAATATCAAAAAAAGATATTTGCTTTGGATAATCTATTATAATTATACTTGATACATATTTATCATCTATATTTAAAAATCTAAAATTAGTATTATCTAAAAAAGATGGTAATTCATTTTTATACACTTTTTACTCCTCTTCTTAATATATATTTTTTTACATTTCAGCTTTTTATTTTGTTTTTATAAATCTTAATCATATTTTTTATTTATACACTGAAAAACAAATTTTTTTAGTTCTTCTTCATCTGTTATTTTTTGTACTTTACAACCAATATCATTTAATTTATATAAACTATTTTCAAAATCAATATTTTTATTTTCCTCTATTGATATAGCAATATAATATTCTGTACTATACATTTTTTCTTCTGCTAATTTCTTTTGCATATTGTCAATATATATTTTATATATATTATTTAAAACATCATTATTTTCTTTTGGTTTTTGTATATTTTCTTCTATATATTTTTTTACATCAAATTGTTTATTTATAACAAATATTTTTAGTTTTAAATCAACTTGTCTTAAAAATTCAGTATATTTATTTATAATTTCATTTTTTCTTTCGTTTGACAAATTTAATATTATTATTGGTTCTACTTTATAAATATATGATTTTATATTTATATTATCTTTCTTTGAATAAATACAGTCTTTTATTTTAAAATCACCATATAATTTATTTATATCTTTAAATGATTTTTCTCCTAGAACTAAAAACACCTCCTAAAACTTTTATTTTTCACTTTTTTATAATTTCAACTAACTATTTTTAATTTTTTTGGTATACCCTATACTTATTTTTTATTATGTTTAATATGTTTTTTTGATTTTTTTGATTTAATGATTAAATATTTTTTTGAATAAAATTTTCATGAATAATTTTATAATTTTTGAATAACTTAATATCTAAGTCTTTGAATAAATCTTTTAATTGAATTTTATAATTAAAAAGTAAAGATTAAAATTTTTTTGAAATAAAATATATTTTACGAGTATTAATATAACATTTTATTCCAATACTGTCAATAGTTATATGTAAACTTTTCATCGCAAATTTCGACAAATAAAAACAAAAACAAACATACAGTGTTTATTTAAAAACTGTATGTTTGTTTTATATTCTCTATTATTATTTTTTGTCAACTATAGATATAACTTGAGTATCTTTATTTATTAAATTTAAGAATTCTTTTATATCATTTTTATTAATTTTATTTAATATTTTAATATCTTTATATAAAGGACTATTATTTATTATAGATTCTATTATCCTTTTATTTGAACTATTTAAAGACTCTGCTTTAAATGCAAGTATTCCAATTTTATTTTTCTTTATTAAATCAAAAAACTCTTCATCAAATTCTTCTTCTTTTATTTTATCTATATAATTTAATATATCTTCTTTTAATAAGTTTACATTTAATGAACTAGTATTTATC
Source organism: uncultured Clostridiaceae bacterium (assembly GCA_964653805.1). Classification (GTDB taxonomy): domain Bacteria; phylum Bacillota; class Clostridia; order TANB77; family CAG-465; genus CAG-465. Next base: position 42,106 of record CAZZFS010000001.1, read on the forward strand.
TCTATATATGAATATAACTCACTACCTTCATAGCCAAAATATATTGGTTCACTAATATTTCCTTTATTGTATTGTTCTTCATAAAAAGTTGTTATTTTCGAAAAATACATTTCATTTATTATATCTGCAACAATTTCTCTTTTTAAATTTTCTTCAGTATCTACTGGTGTTAATTTATATCCAATACATAATTGTGGTAAATATATATCCATTTTTTCAATAATTTCTTTTTTTACTATTTCTTTTGGTTCTTCATTATAGAATTTTTCTATTTTAACATTATTTTTTTCTTTGTAATGTTCTTCATATTTAATAATGTTATTTTCTATTTCATCAATTGTTTCATCCACATCTACATCACCAACAACTAAAAAAAACATATTTTTAGGATTATAAAATGTGTTATAACAAGTATATAGATATTCTTTTGTTATTTGTGAAATAGATTCAACTGTACCTGCTATATCAGTTTTTATAGGTATTTCTTTATACATTGCTTTTAACATATTAAAATATACTTTATAACCAGGTTCATCATCATACATCATTATTTCTTGAGCAATTATACCTTGTTCCTTTTTTACATTTTCATCTGTAAAAAAAGGTTCTTTAACAAGATTAATAAGTAATCCTATTGATTCTTTAAATTTACTTATTGTTTCAAAATAATAAACAGTTTTATCAAAACTAGTATATGCATTTGAAGATATTCCTTTTTTAGAAAAAACTTCTAACATATTTGTATCTTTTTTTTCAAATAGTTTATGCTCTAAAAAATGAGCAATTCCATCTGGAACTTTTATATTTTCATTTGTAGTTATATCTACAAAATTATTTGTCATAGAACCATATTTTGTTCCAAACATACCTATTTTTTTTTCAAAACCTTCTTTTTTACATATATATATTTCTAAACCATTTTCTAATGTTGTTTTATATGTCACTTCATCTAATTCTTTACAAATGTTAGCTGTTATTTTACGCATCTAGGTCACCTCCTAATAAATATATAGTATCAATATTTATTTTTTTAGAAATTTCTACAACATTTTCTTTTTTTACAGACTGTATTCCTTTTACCATTTCATCTATACCAACTTCATCATTTTTATAATAAAAATGATTTATATTTTGTAATTTAGCAAGAGATATATTTGAATCTTTATATTCTAATATATCAGATACCAAAGAATCTATTGCAGAGTTTAATTCTTCATCAATTATATCAGAATTTTTTATACTATCTAATTGCTCTCTTAATACAATTTTAGCTCTTTCATAATTTGTTTTTTCTATTCCTGCATAAATAACAAAAAAGTTTTTAAATCTATTATATCTTGATCTAACAGTATATGCTAAAGATTCTTTTTCTCTAAAAATTCTAAAAAGTTTTGAATTAGGAGTACCTCCAAGTATAGCATTATATACAAGTAAAGTATATAACTCTTCTTTTGTTATATCATCAACTTTCATAGCAATTGTTATTACACTTTGAGACGTTTCTTGTTTTTCAAAAATTTCTTTTGCATCTTCTTTTTTATCTGTATTATCAATTTCTTTTAATGTTAATTTTAAATCGTCAATTTTTTTATTATTTTTTATTTTGCCATCAAATATTTCTCTTACTTTATTATCTATATTTTCATATCCATTTAAATTACCAGATATAACAATATTAATATATGAATTTTTTATTAAAAACTTATATTGTTCATATATATCTTTAGAAGTTATATTTTCTATATCTTCTTCTCTTCCTAAAATACTATTTCCAAAAGGTTCACCATCAAATATAATTTCTTCTGTTCTTTCAATAGCATATCTTATTTTATCATCTTTTCTTTCTTTAATTCTATTTAATATAAATTCTTTTTCTCTTTCAAAAATTTCTTTATTAAACTCTTCATTATTAGTAAATGGATTATATATTACTTCGCTTAAGAATTCTAAACATTTTTCTACAACATCTTCATTTTCTGGTAAAAACTTTTTGTTTATACAATCTACCATAAAACTAATATTAAATACATCACCATACTTTTCAATATTAACGTCATATTTCGCTCCATATAGTCCATATAAAGCTTTTTCTATATCTTTTTGAGTTGTATATCTATTTGATGATTTAGACATAATAGAACTCATTATAGCGTTTTTTGTTATCATTTCATTTTTTATTTGAACAAAAAAATTAAAGTTAATACTAATGCTTTTAAATTTACTATCATTTATTTTATATATTTCAAACATTTCATCATCCCCTTTATTTTATCAATATATATTATTTATATTGATATATTAAATTTTAAAGCAAAAACCTAAGTTTTTGCTTTATTTATTTTTTTATTTTAAATTTTTTTATTTTAATTTGTTTTTTTCTTGTTTATTTTTTATTTATTTTTTATTTATTTAATGCTTTATTAACTAATTCACTTACAAGTTTTCCATCAGCTTTCCCAGCTACTTTAGGTTTTAAATCTTTCATTATTAATCCCATTTCTCTTGGTGATGTAACTCCTAATCTTTTAATTGCCTCGTCTATCATTTCTTCTATTTCTGTTTCAGATAATTGTTTTGGTAAATATTTTGTTAAAACTTCAATTTCTTTATTTAAATTTTCAACAATATCATTTCTACCTGCTTTTTCAAAATCAGGTATTGCTTCTTTTCTTTTTTTAACTTCTTTTGAAACTATTATTTCCATTTCTTCTTCTGTTAAAGTTTTTTGCCCATCTTTTTCAACTTGTAATATAGCCGCTCTAAGTAATGTTATAGTATCTTTTCTAAGTTCATCTTTTTTTGACATTGCATCTTTTAATTCTTTTAATAATTCTTCTTTCATTTTTCTCTCCTTTTCTATTTTTCTATTTTTTTATTTTATTTTTTCTTTATTCATATTTATTCTTTAAATTTTTTCTTACCAATTATACCAAGTATTACACAACTAACCACTATAAATATTAACAGTACAAATTTCCATACATCTGCTGATACCATTATAACTGCTGCTATACATAAAATACTTGTTACTGTATATAATATTAAAACAGCTTGTTTTTGTGATAATCCTCTTTTTAATAATCTATGATGTATATGTGCACCATCTGGTTTTAACATAGGTTGACCTTTTAAAAATCTTCTAACCATTGCAAATAAAGTATCAAAAATTGGAACTCCAAGTACTAATATTGGTGCTATAATCGCAAGTATTGTATATCCTTTTGCAAAACCAAGTATTGATACAACAGCTAAAGTATATCCTAAAAAATTTGATCCAACATCCCCCATAAATGTTTTTGCTGGATTAAAATTATATGGTAAAAACCCAAGTGTTGCTCCAAGTAATACAGCTGTTATTACAATTGATTCTATACTAGCTGTAGTTGCAACAAATATTATAAATAAAGCTGTAGCAGATATTGCTGATATTCCTGCTGCTAACCCATCTAACCCATCTATTATATTTACTGCATTTGTTACACCAATTACCCATAAAAGAGTTATTGGTAATTCAAGCCAAGCGAAATTTATAGCATCAGTATAAATAAAAGGTATTTTAAATTCTGATATTGTAATACCAAAATAATAAACTATAAGTGCTGCTACAATTTGAAAAATAAATTTATATCTTGCTCTTAAATTAAATATATCATCTATTAATCCCATCGCAAATATTACAATTCCACCTAAAATATATCCTAAAAATTTTTGATTTAATGCTATTGAACTAATATCTTTTGTCATAATAAAATATATTATATACCCTATAAACATGGCTGAAACTATTGCAATCCCACCAACTCTTGGCATTGGCTTTGAATGTACTCTTCTATTATCTTTTGGAATATCTACCAAGTTATATTTTTTCGAAAATTTAATAACAACTGGTGTTAATGCTAAACATAAAAAAAATACTATTCCAATTAAAACATATATAAATATCATATACTAATACCACCCTCTAAATAATTATTTTCTAATTTTTCTATTTTCTCTAATCTTTTTTGATGTCTATTTCCTTCAAAATCAGAATTAATATATTCTTCTATAATATTTATAACATTATCTATATCTTTAGTATATTCTAGTCTTGCACCTAAACATAATACATTAGCATTATTATGATTTTTTGATAATTTGGCCATATAACTATCAAAACATAGAGCTGCTCGTATTCCTTTTATTTTATTACACGCTATTGATATCCCTATTCCTGTACCACAAATAGCTATGCCTAAATTTTCATTGTTTTTCAAAACTTCTAAACAGATATTTTTTGCAACATCTGGATAATCATCATTTGTATCCAAATCATAATCACTAACATCAAAAATTTCTATATTTTTAGCTTTAAAATATTTTTTTATTTTATCTTTTAAATCAAAACCTGTATGATCTGCTCCTATTATTATCACAAATTTCCACATCCTTTATATTTTGTTTATTATTTTATCCACATTTTCAACGATTTCTTTTGCACATTCTTTATATACTTCTAAACTCAATCCCCAAGGATCATCTATATCTATATATTTTGTATTTTCATCTGCATATTCTTTTAATGTATATACTTTTCCTTCTAATTCTTTAAAAAAACGTAATATTAACTCTTTATGTTTTTTTGTAAGACAAAGTATTAAATCAAATTCATATATTTTTGTATTAGCTATATTTTTTGCTTTAAATTCTTCTAAATTAACATTATACTCTGTAATAGCTTCTATAGCATTTATTGTTGCACTTTCACCATCTAAAGCATGAGTACCACAAGAATCAACAAAAATTTCTTCTTGTAAATTAAGTTCTTTTAATTTCTTTTTCATATAATAATGTGCCATTGGACTTCTACATATATTTCCTGAACAAACAAACATTATTTTTTTCATAAACACCTCTTAAAAATATATTCAATTTTCTTTATAAATATACCATATTTTATATTTAAAGTCAATTTTAAAATTATCTTTAATAATAAAATATCTATTCTTTTACTTTTGTTTATTATATAAAAAGAAAAAAGAGCTAAATATAGCTCTTAATTACTAACTTTATAATAAGATTTTACTTCTGTTCCAAAAGCTCCTCTTACTATAACTAATTTGTGTATCCCGGGTGTGTTAGGGACTTTTGTTGTACCTTTAGCTGAAAATATATTTTTTTCAAGATCAATTTTATTATCTGGGTCATCCCAATAATAATAAAAATTAGAAAAATACTCCCCTTTTAATATATTTACTCTTATTTCTATTTGTTGGTTTTTATCTATAATTTGTGGTTTATCTTCTGATTCCCCACCTTTTATAGATACATTTACAATATTAAATGCAAAAAACACACCTACAACAACACAAAAAACAATGACTACAATTGTAAAAATATTTTCTTTTAACCGTTCCAATTTAAACGATCCTCCTTTAATTTTATATACTATATATTACAACATAATTTACATAAAAATTCAAGTTTGATAAAAAAAAATCAGTAACCATAAAGTCACCGATTTTAATTACTTGGCGGAGAAGGAGGGGTTCGAACCCTCGCAACCTTGCGATCCTACTTGTTTAGCAAACAAGCCCCTTAACCACTTGGGTACTTCTCCATTTTGTACCTTTTTTAATATATAAAAAGCGGAAATAATTAAATTTTTCCGCAATATTTTTTGTTGGCGGAGAAGGTAGGATTCGAACCCACGGTGCCTTGCGACATCATCAGTTTTCAAGACTGACTCCTTAAACCACTCGGACACTTCTCCAACAAACTTGGTACAATTTATATTATACCAGTTTTTTATTATTTGTCAATAGATTTTTAATATTTTTTTATAATAATTTTCTTAACATCAATTGGTAACAAATTATATTTAGATAAATCTTTAATATCTATTTTAACTATTTCATAACTACCATATTCTTCTTTATACTCTTGCCATTCTTCTCCTGTACCCGAACCAATGTTACCACTTAAATATTCACATTCAAAAAATTCTTCATATCTATTTAATTCTGTATTATTTATTTTACATAACAAAGATTTAATTTCAACTTTTATTCCTAGTTCTTCTTCTATTTCCCTTATTGTAGCTTCACTACAAGTTTCACCCTCTTCAACATGACCGCCCGGAAAAGTATAATATATTTTTGTTTCATTATCTATTTTTTTTACTCTTTTTATTGTTATCAATTGATTTTTTTCATCTTCTTTTATTATTATTATACCCCTACCTATTTTAATCATTTTTATCTCCTGTTTTTTATAATTCTATTTTCAATCTATTTAATAAGCTTTCTAAGCCTTCTTCATCATTATATTCTATTACAAGTTTTTGATGTTTCTTGCCAGAATCTATTTTTACTTTATATCCAAAATAATTTTTTAATTTATTTTCTATTCTTTCATAATATAAGTTTTTTGGCTCTTTTTTATCTTGTTTTCTTGTATAATTTTGAGATCCATATATTAATTTTTCTACTTCTCTTACAGTAAGTTTTTTTTCAACGATTTCTTTTGCTATTAATATTTGTTTTTCTGGATCATCTAGAGCAAGTAAAGCTCTAGCTTGTCCTTCTACCATTTTACCTTCTAATAAATATTCTAATACTTCTTCTGGTAATTTTAATAATCTCATTATATTAGAAACTGTTGATAAGCTTTTTCCTGTTATTTTTGAAACTTCAGTTTGTGTATAACCATCTATTTCCATTAATTCTTTAATAGCTTTTGCTATTTCTATTATATTTAAATCTTCTCTTTGTATATTTTCTATTAAAGCTACTTGTTTTTTCTTAGAATCTGTATAATCTTTTATAATAGCTGGTATTTCTTTCAAACCTGCTATTTTAGCGGCTCTCCATCTTCTTTCACCTGCTATTATAGTAAATCCATTTTCATCTTTTACTACAAGAATTGGTTGTAAAACTCCGTGTTCTTTTATTGAATTAGTTAATTCTTCTAATTTTTCTTTATCAAATACTTTTCTTGGTTGATTTAACATTGGTTCTATTTCACTAATATTAAGCTCTACTACTTTTTCTAATTCTTTATGTTTAGCCTTAGTTAAATTTTCAACAGCATGCGTATCTTCACCAAAAAAGACATCTAAACCTCTTCCCAAACCTTTTTGCATATAATTACTCACCTCTTTCATTTAATTTCATTAATTCTTTTGCTAATTTTTTGTATGTTAAAGCTCCTTTTGAGTCTGGATCGTACATAGTAATTGGTAATCCATGACTTGGCGCTTCACTCAAACGAATGTTCCTTGGTATTATAGTTTGAAATACTTTATTTCCAAAGTATTTTTCTACTTCTCTTGCTACTTGTGTTGATAAATTAGTTCTTGCATCAAACATAGTTAATATAACACCCTCTATTTCTAAATTTTTATTTAGGTGTTTTTGTACTAATTTTATTGTATTTATAAGTTGTCCTAAACCTTCTAATGCATAATATTCACATTGAATAGGTACTAATACACTATCTGACGCTGTAAATGAATTTAATGTTATTAATCCAAGTGATGGTGGACAATCTATAAATACATAATCATACATATCTTTTATCTCATCTATTGATTCTTTTAATCTAGTTTCTCTTGAAACCATTGATACAAGCTCAACTTCAGCTCCTGCCAATGAAATATTTGCAGGACATACATCTAGATTTTTAACTTCTGTTGGAACAATTGCATTTTTCATTTCCAAACTTTCTATTAAAACATTATATATTGATTTACTATTGTGTGCCTCTACTCCTAAGCCACTTGTAGCATTACCTTGAGGATCTATATCTATTAATAAAACTTTTTTTCCTCTTTGAGCTATACATGCACTTAAATTTACTGCTGTTGTTGTTTTACCAACTCCACCTTTTTGATTTGCTATTGATATTATTCTAGCCATAATTTCACCTCTTTCCTTATTATATTACATTTTATACAAAAATAAAAGAGAAAACTCAAAATTTTCTCTTTTTTATTTTATTTAAAATATTATAATGGTGATTTTTTTATTTTACCATAACTTCTTGGATATAATTTAGGTGTATTTTTTTCTTTTTTTATTATTAAAATATTTCTATTAAACTCTTCTTCACTTACAGCAAGGCTATATTCATGTATTTGTTTTATACTACAATTTAAAATTTGTAATGCTTTTTTTGAATTATTAATTTCATCTTGTAAATTATTTGATTTCATTATAATAGCTTCACCTTTTATTTTTAAATATGGAGTTGTATATTCTAATAAAATAGGTAAGTTAGCAACAGCCCTTGAAGCAACATAATCATATTTTTCTCTATACTTTACTTCTTGTGCCGCTTCTTCTGCTCTTTTGTGAATTATGTCTACTTTACTTAACTTTAATTCTTTTATAACTTCATTTAAAAAAATCAATCTTTTATTTAAAGAATCAAGTAATGTTATATTTACATCATCCCCAAAATATATTGCTATAACTAAACCAGGAAATCCTGCACCTGTACCTACATCTATTATATTTTTATTTTTTTCAATAAATTTAGTACATTCTAAACAATCTACAAAATGTTTTATTATTATTTCGTATTCATCTGTTATAGCAGTAAGATTTATTTTTTCATTATATTCTAATAACATATCTTTATATTTTTCGAATTTATTTAATAAATCTTCTGATAACTCTATATTTTTCTTCTTAGATTCGTCATATAGCACTTTTTTAAAACCTTGTTCTTCTATCATTCTTTTCATGTGAAAACTCCTTATATTACTTAATTTTGTTTTGAGTAAGATATATCAAAAGCACTGATATATCAGCTGGTGAAACCCCTGATATTCTAGAAGCTTGTCCTACAGATAAAGGTTTTTGTTTGTTTAATTTTTGTCTAGCTTCTAAACTTAAACCTTTTATTTGTTCATAATCTATATCATTACTTAATTTCTTATTTTCTAATTTTTTAAAATCTTCTATTTGTTCTAATTGTAATTTAATATATCCTTCATATTTTATTTCAATTTCAACTTCTTCTATTACAGATTTCTTTAAAATTGGTCTATCAATATCAATTTTACTTATATTATTATATGTAATTTCACTTCTTTTTAACAAATCAGCTAATTTAACTGTTGTTTTTAATGGTGAACTCTCTAAGGAAATTAATAATTCATTAACTTCATCTGTTGGTTTTATATTAGTTTTTCTAATTCTTACTATTTCATCATTTATTTCCTTCGCTTTATTTTCGAATTTAAGGAACTTTTCACGTGAAACCAATCCAATATCATGCCCGATTTTTAAAAGCCTTATATCGGCGTTATCTTGTCTTAACATTAATCTATGTTCTGCCCTAGAAGTCATCATTCTGTAAGGTTCGTTAGTTCCTTTAGTAATTAAATCATCTATTAAAACACCTATATATGCTTCAGACCTATCAAGTATTAATGGTTCTAAACTATCTATTTTTCTAGCTGCATTTATTCCAGCTATCAAACCTTGCGCTGCTGCTTCTTCATAACCTGAACTACCATTTATTTGACCAGCAAAAAACAATCCTTCTATTCCTTTGTATTCTAAACTTAATTTTAAATTTATTGAATCAATACAATCATATTCTATAGCATATGCAGGTCTCATAAGTTTTGAATTTTCTAATCCTGGAACAGATCTATACATTGCTATTTGAACATCTTCTGGAAGTGAAGATGACATACCTTGTATATACATTTCAGTTGTAGATTCTCCTAGAGGCTCTATGAAAATTTGATGTCTTAACTTATCTTTAAATCTAACAATTTTATCTTCAATTGAAGGACAATATCTAGGTCCAACACCTTCTATTTTACCGCTATATAAAGGAGATCTATGTAAATTTTCATTTATAATTTCATGTGTTTTTTGATTTGTATATGTTAAATAACAATAAGTTTGTTTTTTATTTAATACTTCTTCATTATCTTCATTTTCAAAAGAAAAAGGAACTATTATTTTATCTCCTTCTTGTATTTCCATTTTATCTAAATCCATACTATTTTTATTTATTCTTGCAGGTGTACCAGTCTTAAATCTTCTTAATTCAACACCAATATCAAGTAAACTTTGAGATAAATCATTAGCTGGAAACACGCCATCAGGGCCACTTTCGTATGAAACATCCCCTATTATAACTTTACCTTTTAAATATGTTCCTGTTGCTATTACTATACTTTTTGCATAGCAATTTGCACCTATTTTTGTTTTAACACCAACTACCTTATTTTCATTCATCAATATATTAGTAATTTCTGCTTGATATATATCTAAATTTTCTTGATTTTCCATAGTTTGTTTCATTTCAATATGATATCTTTTTCTATCAGATTGAACTCTTAAAGAGTGTACCGCTGGTCCTTTAGAAAGATTTAACATTTTAGATTGAATAAATGTTTTATCTGCATTTTTAGCCATTTCTCCACCTAAAGCATCTATTTCTCTAACTAAATGCCCCTTTGAAGTACCCCCAATACTTGGATTACAAGGCATATTTGCTAAAGTATCTAAATTAATAACAAACACAGCTGTTTTCTTTCCAAGTCTTGCTGAAGCAAGTGCTGCTTCACATCCTGCATGCCCTGCACCTACTACAATTACATCATAATTACCTAAAGAATATTCTTTTTCTTCCAATTTTATCACTTCCTATTTTCCTAAACAAAATTTTTCAAATATTTTATCTATAATATCTTGTGAGACATCCGCCCCTATTATTTCACCTAATTTTTTAGTTGCTTTTTTTATGTAAATTTCAATCACATCAACAGTTTTGTTAGATTGAATTTCACTATCTATTTCTTCCAAACATTCTATAGCTTTTAATAATAAATCTTTATGTCTTTGATTTGTTATTATAAGTTCATGTTCAAAATCAAAATCATTTTTTTCAAAAATATTTTTAATCATATTTTTTAATTCTTCTATTCCTTCTTCGGTGTATGTTGATATTTTAATTACATCTTCTATACCAATTCTTCTTAATTGCTCCAAATTCATATCATTATTAGATTTTTGTAGTTTATCCACCTTGTTTATCACAGTTATATATTTTAATCCTTTATTTTGGATTTTAGAAAGAGTTTCAAAATCAGATTCTTCCATTTTTTCTTCAGCATTTAACATATATATTACAAGATCTACTTCCTCTAATTTTTTTATACTTTTTTCAACACCAATTTTTTCAATTATATCATCTGTTTCTCTTATTCCAGCAGTATCATAAATATTTAAAATAAAATCACCAATATTTATAGTTTCTTCTACTATATCTCTAGTTGTACCTGGTATATCTGTTACAATAGCTTTTTCAAATTTTGCAAGTTTATTTAAAAGAGATGATTTACCAACATTAGGTTTACCAAGTATAGCAACATTTACACCTTCTTTTATATATTTTCCTTGATCATAAGTATCAACTATTTTTTTTAATTCTAATTTAACATCATTTACTAAGTTTAATATATTTTCATTTTCAACTTCATCATAATCATATTCAGGATAATCTATACTAACTTCTATTTGAGCTAATAATTCAACTAATTTTAATCTTATTCCTTTAATTTTATTTGATAATTCACCTTCTAATTCTCTAGCTGCTATCTTCGTTTGTACTTTTGTTTTAGCATTTATAAGAGATATAACTGATTCTGCTTGTAATAAATCCATTTTACCATTTAAAAAAGCTCTTTTTGAAAACTCCCCTGGTTCAGCTAAACTAGCACCATTTCTAAGCACTAATTCTAAAATTTGTTTTGTTATTTGTATTCCACCATGACAATTTATTTCACAAACATCTTCTCCTGTAAATGATTTAGGAGATTTAAAATATGAAACTAATACATTATCTAATACATGTTCATTTTCTAATACTTTACCAAATACTATTTTATTTGGTTCTAAGTCATAATTTGATTTAAATATTTTATTTATAACATTTAAACTATCTTTTCCACTTATACGAATTATACTTATACCGCTGTTAGAAAGCGATGTTCCTATAGCTGCTATGGTTTTTATTGACATAACTCTCACTCCTCTATCTTATAAAAGTCAGCATAAATGCTGACTTTTCAAGTTATTATTCTAAGTTGTTATTTTATTTTTTCTATCTTTTTTAATTATTAATATTTCTTTTTTATAAGAACTCTTCTTCTTGGTTCTTCACCAATACTTTCAGTTTCTACATCTTCTCTTTCAGCTAATCTTTTATGAACTATTAATCTTTCATATGCTGTCATAGGCTCTAATTTTATTGGTTTTCTAAATTTAATAACATTTGTAGCCATTTTATCAGCTAAACTTTGAAGTTTTTCTTCTTTTACTTTTTTATATGAATTAATTTCAACAAAAATCTTAGCATAATCTTCATCTTCATGTTGAAGCATTGAATTTATTAAAGATTGAAAAGATTCAATTGTTTTACCTTTATATCCTATTAAATGAGAAACATTATTTCCAGTTATATTAAGAACTACTTGATTTTCAGTTCTTTCAATAGTATATTCTATTTCACTGTCACCAGTTATTTCAAATAAACCTTTAAGTAATTCTTCTAATTTTTTCTTAGTTTTATCAGCTTTTTCTTCAGAAACTTTTTTATCTACTGTAAGTCTTACTTTAGCAAGTTTAGCAGATAAAATCCCTAATACTCCACCAGAAGTTGGTTCTTCTAAAATTTCTATTTTAACATCATCTCTTGAAATTTTTAATTCCTCAAGACCTCTTCTAATTGCTTCTTCTACTGTTTTACCTACTTGTTCTACTGTTTTTTTCATTTTACTATTCCCCCTTTATCTAAAGCTAACTTTTCTTCATCTTTTTTGATAATTTGTTGAATTAATAGTTGTTGAAAAATTTGAATTATATTCCCAAACAACCAATAAACTCCTAAAGCTAGTGGCATTGTAAACGCTATAATTCCAGAAATTATAGGCATTGTAAAATTCATAGATTTTTGCATTTCTGCTTGTTCTTCACTCATATTCATATTTTGTTTTGATAATCTAATTTGTAAAAATGATACCCCTACTGTAATTATTGGTATAATTAATACTATTGGATTAACTCTTTTATTTTCTTCTTTAGCAAATACATTACTTGGAACATCTCCTAAGTTAAATCCTTTAAAAACTTCCATGTCAATAAGATTTTTTTCTTTAGCTACAACCAATTCATTTTGTTGCATTTCAGCTTTTGTAACTGTTTCTTTATTTAAAACTTGTTGTGTGTAAGTTTGTATTTGTTCAACTGGTGTTTGAAGTATATATGTTAAAGGTTCTTTAACTATATAAAACATTGCTAATACTATTGGTATTTGTATTATTATTGGTAAACAACCACCTAAAGGATTTATTTTATTTTCACTATATAATTTTGTTAATTCTTCCGATTGTTTTTGTTTATCATTTTTATATTTTTCTCTAATTTCTTTATCTTTTGGTGCTATTTTCTTTAATTTTTCAGTAGATTTTATTTGACCTAATGAAAGAGGAAATAACACTATTTTCGTAATGAAAGTGAAAATTAAAATTGATATTAAATAATCATTATTGACTAGTTCATATATAAACCTAATTATCATTCCAAAAAAACCTGCTATTGCTACTATCATCTACATTCTCCTTTATTTTAAATGATCTACTCCACCTTTTGAAAATGGATTACATTTTAGTATTCTAATAAAACCTAAAATACTACCTTTAATTATACCATATTTGTCAACTGCTTGCTTTGTATATTCAGAACATGTTGGATAGAATATACATCTATTATTTCCTAAAGCACTTGATATGTATTTTTGATATATATTTATTAAAAATATTACTATTTTTGATGGTATTTTTACAATAAATTTAATTATTTTTTTAAACTTGCTTTTCATATACTCCAAGCTCCTTTAAACATTTTATAAATTCTTCTTTTATTTTTAAAAAATCAACATCATTTACAGTAATATTTTTTCTATATAATAATACAATATTATATCCTCTTTTTATATTAAGTTCTTCTTCTTTATATACTTCTCTAGCCCATCTTTTAAGCTTATTTCTTTGAACACTATTTCCATTTTTTTTAGAAACACATACACAAAAAAAATTACTATTTTTATATTTAAAATTAGTTTTTAAACAATGAATAGTTACACTTTTAGAAGAAGAATATTCTCCTTTTTTTAAAACATATTTTATTATTTTATTTTTTTTAATTTTTAAAGTATATTTCATAAAATATCACCTACTATATTGCTTATTTTTCCTTATATATAAATATAAAAGTGAGTATGACAAACATACCCACTTCATATAGTAGTCCTAAGCACTTATTTTCTTTCTTCCTTTTAATCTTCTTCTTTTTAAAATAACACGACCAGAAGCAGTACTCATTCTTTTTCTAAATCCATGTACTTTAGCTCTTTGTCTAGTTTTTGGTTGATATGTTCTTTTCACCTGCTACACCTCCTAAATGCTGTATACTTAACAGTTAAAATAATATTTGTTATTTTGACATTAAATCAATCAAATAAATGATAACAAATTATTTCAACAATTTCTTATCAAAGTGTATATATTATACATTACTTTATTTCATTTGTCAAATTTTTTTAAATATTTTTGATATTTTTATAATTATTTATGTTTATAATAATATTTTTAAGTATTTTTTTTTGATTTTTTTAACATCTACTCCATATACTTTGATTTATTATATCATAAAATTAATTATTTAACATCAATATTATATTTTTTTCTATTTAAATTTCTATTTTCTTATATTTTTTTAATTTTTAATAAATTCTGTTATATTTTTTAGTTTTTATAACATATATTGTTTTATGTATTATTAACATTTACTTTTCTTAATATAATATTAACAGATTAATATATTTTTAAATGTTTTTTGATATTTTACATAATATATATAAATAAAAACAAAAAAAATAAACAAATTTTCTTTATTTTTTATATAAGTATTAAAACATCAATCTTTTATCCTTTTTTGTGTTTTGAAAAAAGTTATCCACAGTTTAACATGTTTAATAACTTTGGTTAACTTTTTATTTTTTTATAAAAAGTATTTTCTCTAAAATGTTTCAAAAGTATTGATTTTTTGCATATTTAGTGATATATTACTTATGACAAATTTTAATTTTTAAATATATGTTTTTTAAATTAATCCACATTTTTTATGTAATTTTATTTTCGTATTTAACGTGCTTTAATGAAAAGTTATCAACAGTTGTTGATAACTATGTGGATAACTTAAAAAAACATGTGTTTTATGAAAGGTGGTTTTATGGAACAAAACTTTATGCAAGTATGGTCTCAAGCTCTCGAAATACTAAAAGAAGAAAGTTCTACAATAGCTTATAAAACATATATTGAAGTTATGGTGCCAAGAGTAGTGGATGAAAATACATTATGCTTTTTATCACCATCAACTTACCATATAGAAGTTTGTAAATCAAGATTCTTAGATTTAATAGAAAACACTTTAACTTTTTTAACAAAAAAATCATATACTATAATCTTTGAAGCAAAAGATCAAATACCTAAAATAGAACAAAACGAGACTCAAGAATACCAAAATACTTTACAAAAAACCACAAAAGAAGAAGATAGTGTGATTGAAAATTCTAGAAAAATTGAAACACCTATACAACAAACTAACGATAAAATTGGACTTAATCCAAAATATACTTTTGAAAATTTTATAATAGGATCTAATAATAGATTTGCACATGCAGCAGCTATTGCAGTATATGAAAATCCAGGATTAAAATATAACCCTTTATTTATTTATGGGGGAGTAGGACTTGGAAAAACACACTTAATGCAAGCAATAGGGAATGAAATGTATAGAACTAATCCTTCAACTAGAATAATATATTGTACAGGTGAAGTTTTTGCAAATGAATTAGTATCTGCAATTATGAATAATAAAAATGAAAATTTTAGAAAAAAATATAGAAATATCGATTTACTTTTAATAGATGATATTCAATTTTTAGCTGGAAAAGAAAAATGTCAAGAAGAATTTTTCCATACTTTTAATACACTTTTTGAAAGTGGAAAACAAATCGTTTTAACATCAGAAAAACCACCTAAAGAAATAGCTTTAGAAAGTAGATTAAAAACAAGATTTGAAATGGGCTTATCAGTTGATATACAAACACCTGATTATGAAACACGTTTAGCAATTTTAAGAAAGAAAACACAAAAAGAAAGATATATTATTAATGATGATATATTAGTTAAAATAGCAACAAAAGTAAAATCAAATATAAGAGAATTAGAAGGTGTTTTTAATAAATTAATAGCATATACTTCATTTACAAATAATGAATTAACAGATGATATAGTAGAAAACACAATTGAATCAATATTAGTAAAAAATACAAAAGTACTTACAAGTAAATTAATAATGCAAGTTGTTTGTAAATTTTTTAATATTAAAGTTCAAGATATGGTTAGTGAAAAAAGATCAAATAGTGTAGCATTTCCTAGACAAATAGCGATGTATTTATGTAGAGAAATAGCTAACATGTCATTTCCAAGTATAGGTAGAGATTTCGGTGGAAGAGATCACTCAACAGTATTACATGCATATTCAAAAATAAGAGATGAATATGAAAAAAATAGTGATACAAAAGATTTAATAGAAGATATCAAACAAACCTTATCTACTGCTACTTAGAAGTGTTTATTTCAACATTATTTCGTAATTATTACAAAAACATTACTTTAAAAAAGTTATCCACAACAAACTGTTAATAACTATGTTAATAAAATGTGTACAACTTTTTTTTATAACATTTATCCACACCGAACAAATTTTCTGTGGATAAAAAACACAAGTTATCCACAAAGTTATTAACATTTGTAATTGTTTGGTATCAATAGGTGTATATAGTTATCCACGTAATCCACAACACCTACTAATACTACTACTAAGTTTTAATATATATAATATATAATTATCGCGATTTATCTTTCAACATATTTTTTGTGTATAATGTGGATAAAAAATAATTATTTATAATATTAATAATAAACATAGTTTTAAACTTTCATTATAAATATAATTATATTAATTATTTAAAGAAAAAAATTAATTTTAAAAATATATAATAATAATTATAAAGTTATACACCTTATAAAAGTTAATAATGTGGATAAGATATAAATAAAAAAGATAAATTATAATAAAAAACAAATGATAAATAATTTAATAAATAATCTATATAAATATATTAATAAATTTAATGATATAATCAATATATATTTAATATTATTAATATGTTAAATTAAATAAGATTTGGAGGAATAGTATAACATGAATATAAAATGTAATTTAAAAGAATTAATAAATGGATTAAATATAGTTTCTAAAACAACAAATCCAAAAACAACAATGCCTATATTAGAAGGTGTATTAATAGAAGCATATCATAATAAATTAAAATTAACTACATATGATTTAGAAATAGGTAGTGAACATACATTAGATTGTAAAATAGTAGAAGAAGGTAAAACAGTAGTAGATATTAAAGTATTAAATGAAATTATTAGAAAAATAGAAGATGAAGAAGTAGAAATATTTGCTACTGAAAATTTATTTACTTTAAAATCTATAAATGGTGAATTTAAATTAACAGTAATGGATCCACAAGAATATCCTAAATTACCTATATTTAATATAGAAAATTCTATTATATTAAAACAAAAAATATTTAAAGATATGATAAAAAGAACATTATTTGCAGTAAGTAATGATGAAAATAGAGTAATGTATAGTGGTGCATTAGTTAAAGTAGAAGATAATGTATTAACTATTGTAGCAGTAGATGGATTTAGACTTGCTTTAAGAAAATATTTAGATGATAATACTATAAATGATTTTAAAGCAATAATACCAGGTAAAGTATTAAATGAATTATTAAAAATATTATCAGAAGATGAAGAGATTTTAATAAAAATTGGAGTTAATAAAAATCAAGCATTATTTGAAATAGGAAACAGTATAATAGTTAGTAGAATAATAGAAGGTGAATTTTTAAATTATAACAGTATAATACCTAATACAAATGAAACAAAAATAAGATTAAAAACAAAAAGTTTATTAGATTCATTTGAAAGAGTTGCATTATTTGCAAAAGAAGCAAAAGAAAAAGATAAAAAAAATCCAGTAAAAATGAATATAGAAATAGATGGAATAATATTAAGTTGTATAAGTCAAACAGGTGATGCAAAAGAAAATATAACAGCTGTTGTTGAAGGAAAAAGTATTGAAATAGGATTTAATCCAAGATATTTTATAGAAGCTTTAAAAGCAATAGATGATTCTGAAATTATTATTGAATTTACTTCAAATATTTCACCAGTAATAATAAAACCTGTAGTATCAAATAATTATATATATGTTTTATTACCAATAAAATTAAGACAAGAATAGAATAAAAAAATATCAAAAAACAATTAAGAAAAAATAAAAAAATATTATAAAAATAATGATAAAAAAGTATAAAATAATATTAAATAAATTTTAATGATTTTTAAATAAAAAAATTATTAAAAAAAAGATAAAAATAATTGATAAAAAATAATAAATTTTTAAATAATAAATTATATAAAAAATAAATAAGAATAATTATAAAAAATAAATTGTTTTTATTTGGAGAAAATATAAAAGTTATCCACAGTATCAATATTTTTTTGTTAATAACTTTTTTTAGTATATAATAAAAAATATATATTTAAAATGTAAAAAAAATATATATGTAAAAACAAAAAAAGGTTAAAAAATAAATGAAAAATTTTTATTAAAAATAAATAAAAAAAATAGAGAAAAAAAGTTTAATTTTATAGTTCATTTTTTTATATAATTTGTGTAATTATTTTTAAAGATTTAAAAGAGGAAATTATGTATATAGAAAATTTAAAATTAGAGAATTTTAGAAATTACAAAAAAGAAGAAGTTTTTTTTATAAATGGAATTAATTTATTTATAGGAGATAATGCACAAGGAAAAACAAATATAATTGAATCTATATATTTAGCAGCCTTTGGTAAATCATATAGAACAATAAAAGATATTGAATTAATAAATTTTGATAATGACTTTTGTCATGTAAATATAAATTATATAAAAAAAGATAGTAAAAGTAATATAGAAATATTTATAGATAAAACTAAAAAAATATTAAAACAAGATGATGTAAAAGTAAATAAAATATCAAATCATGTTGGTGAACTTTTGATTGTGAAATTTTCACCAGATAGTTTAGATATTGTAAAAGGTTCTCCAGGTAAAAGGAGAAAATTTTTAGACATGATATGTTGTCAATTATCAAAATCATATATAATAATACATCAAGAATATATGAAATATTTAAAATTAAAAAATTCTTTATTAAAACAAGAAAAAATAGATAGAGAATATATAGATGTATTACATGATAAGATGAGTGAGTGTATTGAAAAAATAGTTAATTTTAGAAAAGTAGTTATTTTTAAATTATTAGAAAAAGCTAAAGTTATTCAAAAAAATATAACAAACGGAAAAGAAACAATAAATTTAGAATATAATACAGAATTTTTAAATAAAAATAAAACAGAAATAAAAAAAATATTAGATGATGTTTTGTATATAGAAATCATGAGAAAAACTTCTTTAAAAGGAATACAAAGAGATGATTTAGATATATATATAAATGATTTAGATGTTGGTAAATATGGTTCACAAGGACAAAACAGAACAGCATTACTTACTTTAAAATTAGCTGATTTTGAAGTTTTAATTGAAGAAAAAGAAGATATACCTATTTTGTTATTAGATGATATAATGTCTGAGTTAGATAAAAATAGAATACAATTTTTACTTAAGTATATAGAAAAATATCAAAGTATAATAACAACAACAGATTCATCATTTGTTAAAGATATTAAAAATATAAAAATTTTTAAAGTTTTAAATGGAACACTTGAAAAATGATATAAAAGTGTGGTATAAGTATAAAGTATTTAAAATAGAAAAGAGGTAATAAAATGTCAAATTACGATGAAAGTCAAATACAAGTATTAGAAGGACTAGAAGCTGTAAGAAAAAGACCTGGAATGTATATAGGTAGTGTTTCAGAAAGAGGCTTGCATCATTTAGTTTATGAAATAATTGATAATAGTGTAGATGAAGCTTTAGCTGGTTTTTGTACAGAAATAAATGTTGAAATATTACCAGATAATATTATAACAGTAAAAGATAATGGTAGAGGTGTACCACTTGGTATTCATAAAAAAATGAATAAACCAGCAATAGAAGTTGTATATACTGTTTTACATGCCGGAGGAAAATTTGGCGGAGGCGGATATAAAGTTTCTGGTGGGTTACATGGAGTAGGTGGATCAGTTGTTAATGCATTATCTGAAAATATGAGTGTTTCAGCTTGTAATGGAGATGGAATATATGAAATTTCTTTTTCAAGAGGTAAAGTTACAGAACCACTTCATAAAATAGCAGATAGTAAAACTACAGGAACAAAAGTTACTTTTAGAGCAGATGATGATATTTTTGAAACAACTGTATATAATATAGAAACATTAACTCAAAGATTTAGAGAAATAGCATTTTTAAATAAAGGGTTAAAAATAACTTTATGGGATAAAAGAGAAGAAGGTACAGAACAAATAGCATTTCATTATGAAGGTGGTTTAAAATCATATATTGAATATTTAAATAGAAATAGAGAACCAGTACATAAAGAAGTTATATATTTTGAAACAGAACAAAATGATGTACAAGTTGAAGTTGCACTTCAATATACAACAGCTTATTCAGAAAATATATTTTCTTTTGTAAATAATATTCATACTTTAGAAGGTGGAACACACGTTGATGGTTTTAAAAGAGGTCTTACAAAAGCTTTTAATGATTATGCAAGAAAATTTAATATATTAAAAGAAAAAGATAGTAATTTACAAGGTGAAGATATTCGTGAAGGTGTTACTGCTATAGTTAGTGTTAGAGTTTTAGAACCTCAATTCGAAGGTCAAACTAAAACAAAACTTGGTAACAGTGTTGTTACAGGAATAGTTAATTCAGCTATGTTAAATAAAATGGGGGCTTTTTTAGAAGAAAATCCACAAGTTGCTAAAGCTATACTTGAAAAAACAATAAGTGCTTCAAGAGCTAGAGAAGCAGCAAGAAGAGCTAGAGAATTAGTAAGACGTAAAAGTGTACTTGATTCTACAACATTACCAGGTAAACTTGCAGATTGTCAAGAAAAAGATGCTAGTAAATGTGAAATTTATCTAGTGGAAGGGGACTCTGCGGGTGGAAGTGCTAAACAAGGAAGAGATAGAAAATTTCAAGCTATATTACCTATGTTTGGTAAAATGATAAATGTAGAAAAAACAAGAGCAGATAAAATTTATGATAACGAAAAATTATCACCAGTTATAATTGCACTTGGAGCAGGTATTGGACCAGATTTTAATATTGAAAAATTAAGATATCATAAAATAATACTTATGGCCGATGCCGATGTTGATGGATCACATATAAGAACATTATTACTTACATTTTTCTTTAGATATATGAGACCTTTAGTTGATAATGGTAATATATATATAGCTCAACCACCATTATTTAAAATATCAAAAAAAGGAATAAAAGATATTTATTGTTATAATGAAGATGGTTTAGAAAAAAACTTAAGAGAATTAGAACAAAAAGGTATTTCTAGAGATTCTGTTAATTTACAAAGATATAAAGGTCTTGGTGAAATGGATTCTGAACAATTATGGGAAACTACTATGAATCCAGAAAAAAGAACTCTTGTTAAAATAGAAGTAGAAGATGCAATAGCAGCTGATGAAATGTTTTCTATTTTAATGGGTGAAAATGTTGAACCTAGACGTAAATTTATTGAAGATAATGCAAAATATGTTGTAAATTTAGATATTTAATATAAAAAACATAAATAAGACTCATAATTTAACAATATTTAAGTTAAATTATGAGTCTTATTTATATTTATGTTTTTGATAAAAATTTACATAAAATGTATTTTTTTGTTTTTTTAAAAATCAAAAAAAATGTTGAAATGAAGCCTATAAATTAACTTATTTAAAAAAAATATATAAAATATAAAAAAATGTTGAATATTTATTTTCTATATGATATAATACGAAAAAATGTGTTTTTTAGCATGAGATGGAGGAAATTATGAAAAATTTTATTCGAAATTTATTAATAGTCTTATATGCAATTATAGCAATATTTATTACAGTATGTTTAATTTCATATAATAATCACAGAGTTACAGTGTTTGGAGATACATCTTTAGTTATTATTGATAACAAAGATTTAGAACCAAATTATAATAAAAACGATCTTGTTTTAGTTAATAGTGAACCAAAAGTAGCTATTGGAGATGAAGTATTTTTTTATAACACATATGAAAGTAAAGTTTCAGTTAGTGTAGCTAAAATAACTGCAGCAGAAAAAATAACAGAAACAGAAACAACTTATACATTAGAGGGTGAAAAAGCTTTATCTAGTGAATTTGTAATAGGAAAAGCACAAAGTTCAACAAAAATACCTGTAATAGGTTTGATTTTAAAAATCTTAGAATCTAAATGGGGATACTTATTCTTAATAGTATTACCGTCATTACTTGCATTTTTATATGAAGTTATAGAAGTAATAAAAGAAATAAAAAATTCAAAAGAAGATAAAACAGAAACAAAAAAAGAAGATAAAGAAAAAAATAAAGAAGAAAAATAAAAGGATTTATTTATGAAAAAAAAAATATTTTTCATTAGAATATTAGCAGTTATTGCTTTAGTTATAACTATTTTTGAAATAAAAAATACATATGCTATATTTTATTCACAGTTACAAGGTACTTCACAAAGTAATATTGGAAAATGGAATATAGAAATAAATAATACAAATATATCATCAGGTGTTAATAATTCATTTGTAATTAACAATCTTTCAATAGATTCGAATGTTAATGTTAAAAATGATCGATTAGCACCTGGTACACAAGGATATTTTGATATATTAATAAATCCTAAAAATACTAATGTTGCTGTTAGATATGATATAACAATAGATAAATCAAATTTAACAAACAGTAGTATAATATTTAATTCTATAGATGAAGTTTTGGATAATGATATATCTTTAGTGAAAACAGGTATTAATACTTATACAGGTGTTATACCTTTAAATAAAATTAATAATAGTTATTCAAATGATATAAAAATCACATTTAGTTGGATTAATAATGAAGAAAATAATCAAGCAGACAGTTTAATAGGTTTTATAAAAGAAAATAAATTAAATGTACCAATTACTATTTCTGTTGAACAATATTTGGGTGAAAGTATTATAGAATATACAGGTGTATAAATTAATAAGAGGTTTTTATGAAAAAATATATTTATGGATTTGGTAAATTTATACTGAATTTTTTAATGTTAATTACATTTTTTCTAGTGTTAATTTCTATTTATGTATTTTTTCAGACATCAGTAATGAAAAAAAATCATTCAAATATTTTAGGTTATACAATATTTGAAGTTAAAACAGGGAGTATGTCTGAAAGTATTGAAATAGGTGACTTAGTAGTAGTAAAAATATTAAATGAAAATGAAAAAAATATGCTAAATATAGGTGATGTTATTTCATTTTATGATGAAAATTATATTATAACCCATCGTATTAAAGAAATTGATAAAGAAATAGTAACAAAAGGAGATGCTAATAACGCTGCAGATGAACCTATTAGTAAAGAAGTAATTATTGGAAAAGTTGAAAAAACAATTCCAAAAATAGGTATTTACAAAAAGGTGTTATTGGATAAAAAAGTTTTTTTACTAATTTGTTTAACAATTTCTTTATTTATTTTATCTTTTTCTATTGATGAAAAAGATAAAATCGAAGAAAATACAAAAAATGAAAAAAATAAGATAGAACCAGATATTAAGAAAAAACAAAATAATAAAGAAGAAAAAAAGGAAGGTAAAGACAATGAAAAAGATAAATAAAAATAAAATTAAAATTTTTTTTGTGATTTTAAGTTTTTTTTTAGCAGTATATATCATTGTTAGTACTTTTTCAAAATATAAATCAGAAGCATCTTCAAATCCAGATATTCAGACAGCTTTATATTTATTAAAAGAAGATCATCAATCTATGAATATGAGCCTTAATTCTATGATTCCTGGCACAACACCTTATGTATATACTTTTTCTATTGCAAATAATGATGGAATAAATAGAGTTGAAACTAATTTAGAATATAATTTAAAAATAAAAACAACAACAAATTTACCTTTAGAATATGAACTTTTTTTAAATGAAGATTATCAAAATCCTTCATCTACAAATATAATAAAAACAAATATAGTAGAACAAGATGCAGATGGAACATACTTTAGAAAAATAGATACGGATAAGAAAAATTTCGGTTTTATCGCTAATGAACAAAATATATATACTTTAGTTGTATATTTTGATAGCCAATATAATAATATAAATTATCAAAATATTATTGAAAGTGTTGAAATAGAAGTTGATTCAAAACAAATAATATAAAGGGGGATAAAAAGTATATATGAAAAAAATAAAAAAAGATACATTTAATATTTATAATAAAAAACGTATTTTATTTGTTTTTCTTGTTGTAATTGCTTTTATCCCTTTTGGTGCTACTTTTTCAAGATATGCATATAATAAAGTTAATGATTTTTATACAACTTCAAAAGAATTTTATTTTAATGCTGATAAATTAGATATTGATAACCCAGTTTTTTCAGTTGATAATTGGTCTGGAGTAGATAATTATACTATAACAGTAAATATGAATAGTAGATATAATAACTTACTTAAAACATCTTATGACATAGCTTATGATATTAGTTATACTTGTTCTGAAAATGCAATTTGTAGTTTAAGTAAAAATGAAGGAACAATATATTCATCAAGTAATTCTGATTTTTTTAATTTAATTGTAACACCAAATGGACAGTTAAAAACGGGTGATAAAGTTGCTATTGAAATAACAGCTACTTCAAAAACAGCTTATAGAAAAGTTATAAAAGGAAGATTTAATTTAGTTGTAGGAAAAGAAAATTTAAGTTATGAAATTGTTGATAGCGTTGATAGTCCATATATGGAATTAAATATAACAAATACTTTATCATATTATAATGTAAAAGAAGCTTTTGATACGTATAATATAGGTGATAAAATAAATATTGATACATATTTAAATTTAACTGAAGATAAAAAGAATAAATGTTATTCTAGTACAGTCACAATAAGTTTTAATCCTAATGATGTAGTACTTGATTTAACAGATAGTAATTATTTAAAAGCAACTAATATTATTACACAAAATGTTAATTCATATAATTATGTATCAGGTATTACATTTAATGTTGATGCAATATCTAGTACTAGAGTTAGGTTATATAAAAAAGATATAACTAAAAATTATACATATCCAAATATTCAAAATAATTGTGTTATAAATCTTTCAAATATTTAATGAAAAAGAGGTGGAAATATAATGTCTTATTCTGTTATGAATAATTATTTAAAATTAATAAAAAATAATATTAATGAATATATGAAAATAATATTAGATAATAAATATAATAAAAGTATATGTGATGAATTTATTGATGTTTATACAAGTGTTTTTTATTATGATAGTTATAATTTAGAAAGAAAAAACAAACAAAAAAATGAAATTAATAAAAATATAAATGAAGTATATAATAAACTTATTTCATCAAATTTTAATATAGATAAATCTAAAGTAATAGATGTTATATATGATTTTTTTGAAGACGTTTTAAATTTAGAAAGTTTATATAAAAATGAAAAAGAATATGAAAAAATATTAGAAAAAATAAATGATTTAAGAAAAGAAAAAATACATAAAGAAGATGAAGAGTTTAAAGTAAAATTAATTGAAAAAATAAAAGAAAATTTAGTTAAAAGAAAAGAATTTTTAGAAAAATATGAATCAAAAGAATTTTATATTCAAAAGAAGAAAAAAGATACACATTTATATAATATTGAGTTAAAATATAATATTAAATTTCCAATGATATATAGTGAAAAAGCTATAAATAAAGTATTTAATAGTGATATTGTAAGTGAAGATAAATTATTTATTGAATATATGTTAATTTCCATTCAAATTATAAATGATATTGAAAATGGAATATATAATCAAAATTATTTAGTTGAGTTTACGGAATCATTATTTGAAAAAAAACAAAAAATAAGCAGATTATTATATGTAATAGATAATCAAGCAATTCAAGATAGATTGAGTTTTGTAATAGATTATAAAAATTTCATAAAATATAAAGATGAAATATATAATTTTGTAAAATCAGGTTTTAAAATAGCAATAAATTTAGATGAAAGTTTTGAATTTGATGCTGTAGAATTAAAAAGGTTAACTATTTTTAGTTATGTATTAATTGATAGTAATTTTGAATATTATCAAGATGTATTAAAAAATAAAAATATATTAGAAAATATAATTGAAATTTAATAAATTGAAGAGGTATAGTTATGGAAACATTCACAAGATTTTTATATGAAGTATTATCGCAGTTCTTTTCAGGAATAATAACAATTGTAATAGCTATTGGTAAGGGATTGTCTCAAATGTTTGATTTTTATACATATAAAGAAATAATTAATATGTATAAAGGTGATTTATCAATGCCTGAATGGGTATTAACTGTAATGACTTTTGTAATAATAATAATAATAGTTTTTGCATTTGTTTTATTTGTTTTTTTAGTAGTAAAAAAATATTTAAAATTCAGAAAAGAAGCTTTTGAACAAGAAGTTTTACTTGAAGAACTTTCAAGTTTAAATGGAAAAGTTGTATCTTTGGTAAAAGAAAAAGAAGAGATTTTAGCAATGAAAGTATCTCAAATGGGATTAAAACCAGGTGAATCTAATATGATTAGTGCATCTAACTCATCACAAGATGAGGATGAAAAACCTGTTGGAGATCAAAGGTTTGCAAAACTTACTGAAATTGATGAATTATTTAAAACATACAAAGTTAAAAATTATGGAAATAATTTTACGTTGCAAGAACTTTGTGATAATTTCAGACATTTTGCTGCCGCACAATTAGGATTGTATTATTCAGAAAAAATGATGAGATTATTTGTTGCAGCATTATCTTCAACAAAATTAGTTATATTACAAGGTATTTCTGGTACAGGTAAAACATCATTAGCTTATGCTTGGGGGAAATTTTTAAAACATGATTCTTGTGTAGCTTCTGTTCAACCATCATGGAGAGATAGAACAGAATTATTTGGTTATTTTAATGAATTTACAAAAAAATTTAATGAAACAGAAACTTTAAAAGAAATGTATATGGCAGGTTATACAGATGACGTTTATACAGTAATACTTGATGAAATGAATATAGCTCGTGTTGAATATTATTTTGCTGAAATGTTATCAATTCTTGAAATGCCTAATAAAGAAGAATGGATAATTGAATTAGTTCCAAATACATGGAAAACAGATCCTAAAAAATTAACAAGTGGTAAATTAAAAATACCTTCAAATATGTGGTATATAGGAACTATAAATAATGATGACTCTACATTTATGGTTACAGATAAAGTTTATGATAGGGCTATGCCAATAGATATTAATGATAAAGGTCAAGTTTTTGATGCAATAGATATGCCTAGTATGGATATAAATTATAGTTATGTTGATAAATTATTTGAAGCTGCAATGAATGATAATCAAGTTTCACAATCAACTTTAGATAAAGTTGAAGAAATGGATAATTACGTTATAGAACATTTTAGAATAGCATTTGGTAATCGTATAGTTGCTCATATGAGAAAATTTGTACCTGTATATGTGGCTTGTGGCGGTAATGAATTAGATGGAGTAGATTACTTTATAGCAAAAAAAATACTTAGAAAGTTTGAACAATTAAATATATCATATATAAGAGATGAAATTGATCCATATATTGATTTTTTAAATAAAACATTTGGTAAAAATAAAATGAAAGAATGTCTTGAATATCTTACAAGATTGAAAAAATTAACTTAAAAATAATTTAAAATTAATGTAATATAGAAAGTTGGATGTAACATATGAGAGATTTAAATTTATTTGGTATATATGAAGAAAACAATGAACAAATTGTTAATGAGTTTTTTGAAAATGTAGATTCTAATTTTAATTTAAATATAGATTATCAGGATATAATACAAGATACAGAATGGATAGAATTTATAGAAGGTACTATTCATTATATAGATAATATATTTAGAAATCCTAATAGATTTATAATAAATGAAGAAGAAATAGTAAAAATTGAATTAGCAAGAAAAATAACTGTTGAAAGTATAAAACATCTATCCAGAAATACAAATTTAATACAAAAATGTGATGAGCAAACAGGTGAAGTAACACCATCAAAAATATTAAATATAAATAAAGAAGAAAGTTATGATACTTATGAAAATAGATTAATATATACCTTAATACAAAACATGAAGATATTTATAATGAAGAAAAAGGGATATATTGAGATAGCGGCTCAGAAAAAAAGAAAAGATAATAAAGATTTAGATTATTCTGCAAAAGCAAAAATTTTAGGTGAAGATATAGATGTTAAAATTAAATTAAATTCTAATTTAGATTTAACACAAGAATCTCAAAAAGAATATGAAGAAATAATGAATAGAATTGCTTTATTAGAAAGAAAAATAACTGACATTACATCTTCAGAAACTTATAAAATATTAGAAAAAAAGCATATTACATTAGTAACACCACCTATAAAAAAGACAAATGTTATATTAAAGAATGTTAATTTTCAATATGCTATGAAACTTTGGAATTATTTGCAAGATAATTTTGAAAATAAAACACTTCAAGTTGATAATAAAGATGATTTATCAAATGATGAAAATGTAAAAAAAACATTAGATGAAGCTTTTTTATTAAATTATTTAGTTTTAAATAATTTAAATAATCTAAATAAAAATGATAAAGAAAAAGAAGAATTAACAAGAGAAAAACTTACCAATGAACTTATAGAAAAATTAATTGCTTTAAATAGTGATTTAACACAAGAAGAAATTTTGAAAATGATAGGTATCAAATATGATGCAGTTATTGAAAAAACAACTGTTAATTTTAAAAATATAAAAGAAATTTTTGAAAAAAGTATTGATAAATATTTAGAAAGGATAAGTAAATAGATGTTAGAAAAAATAAAAAAAATTAATGAGAAAATTAATAAATTAAAAGAGAATAAAGCTTTTAAAATTGTGTATAATATTATATATTACATATTTTTTATATTAGTTGCTTTAATGTTAATAGTAGTTGTTTTGCAAAGAACATCAAATAATACATTTAGTTTAGGTGGTTTTAGAATTTTTAATATTGTAACAAAAAGTATGGAACCAGAATATTTAGTTGGAGATGTTTTACTTTCAAAAGAAGTTCCAACAAATGAGTTAAAAGTAGGAGATGACGTTGTTTATTTAGGTGAAAAAGCCGATTTTGCAGGTAAATATGTTACTCATCAAATTATAAAAATAGATAATAAAGCAGATGGTTCATATGAATTTCATACAAAAGGTATTGCTAATGAAATAGAAGATCCAGTTGTAAAACCTAATCAAATAAAAGGTGTAATAGTTCATAAAATTATAATTTTAAGTTTTATATCAAAAATTATAAGTAATTTGTATTCAATGTATTTTGTTATATTTATACCTATTGCTATAATAATATTTATGAATATATTAAAAATAACTTCTAGTATAAAAGAAGATAAAAATAGTAAAGAAGAGTAGATTATGGATTTAAAAAAAGTTTTAAAAATTATAAAAGAAAAAGTAAAAATAAGAACAATGTTATTATTAATTGTATTTCTTTCTTTTAACGCTTATGCTTGGTTTATTTATGCAACCAAAGCATCGGTGGGTGTTTCAGCGCATGTTTCATCGTGGAATATTGAATTTAAAACTGGAGAAAATCAAACGGTAACAAATATGGAGTTTGATGTAGGAAGAATATATCCTGGAATGGAAAAATACACCAAAGAACTTAGTATAAAAAATTCAGGAGAGATAAATGCAACTATTTCTTATAAAATAAAAAAAATAGAAATATTAGGAGATATTTATGAAGTAAATGAAACAATAACTTCTGATAATCTTTTAAATATGCTTAGAAATGATTTTCCTTTTAAATTTGATATAATTGTTTTAAATGGAAGTGTTGTTGAAGAAAATGGTAGTTCTACTATTACAATATCTTTAGAATGGCCATTTGAATCTGGAAATGATTTAGTAGATACATCATGGGGTGAAAGAGCTTATGAATATTATTCTATAAATCCAACTAGTAAAAGTTTTCATGTTGAATTGGAAATAGAAGCTACTCAAGCAACTTAAAAAATAAAAAATTCTTAAACATTTTATTGTTTAAGAATTTTTTGATTTTACTTTATATTTGTTTGAAATTTAAAGATACATTTAAAAGAGCAATTGGATTTGTAGAATTAGCTGCTTGAGTATCAGCAGTATTATCCATTGTTGAATTTGTATCTTCAATCCATTTTATAAATACACGAACTTTTTGAGAAGTTGGTTTTGTTGCAAAATCTATATTTTTAACAAGTGTATGTGTGTTATCAAATGCTATAACTTCACCATTATCAATACTATATCCTGTTGCAATTAAATCTTGTACAATACTTCCGAGAGCTTGGTGTAACTGTTACGCTATATTCAAAAGATACATCTACATTTGTAAAATCAAGATTTAAATCAAAATAACCTTCAGCATTTGGTGCAATTATACCTTCTGCAATATTTTCTGTACCTGGAAATATTGGTTGTATAGTTGAAGATATATCAGTACTATTTTTTATTGATAAATTGTTTACTGCTATATTCCATTTTGCTATAGAAACATCACCATTTCCATCTGCAGCAGTTAAATATTTAGCATATGTTTGAATCGATATAATTAATGTTATACAAAAAACAATACAACCTAATATAAAAAATATTTTTTTTGGAATTTTCATATATCTAACCAACCTCTCTAGTTTTTATTAAAGTTTACCATATATAATTAATTTAATCAATAAAAAAAATGCTATAAAATACTATAAAATAAAAAAATATGTTAAAAAATATAAAAAAGAGTAGAAAAATGTTTATATATATTATAAAATAGAGAATATAAAATAAATGATATTATTGAAAGGAAGAGTATGGTAGAAAAAAAAAGAATAAAATTAAGTTCGGAAAAAATAACCAAAAGAGATAAAAAATTAAAATATTTAAAATTATTTTTATCAATTAGTTCGCTTTTTTTAATAGTAGTATATTCTATACTTTCTATAATATATGCTGATGGTAAATTTACTATAAATATTGATAAAGATTTCTCAAAAAAAACAGGCATGGTTATTTATTCGGATTCTAATGATAAACAACCTAAATTAATATTAGAAGTAAAAGAAGTTGGATTACTTGATAATATATCTATGGATTGGCTTCCTAAAAACATAAATAATGAAGCAGATGGAAGTCATAATGGAGATAATTATATTGCATATACATTTTATGTTGAAAATAGAGGTAGTGAAAATATAAGTTATTGGTATAGGATTCCTATTATTAATGTTATAAGAAATGTAGATGAAGCAGTTAGAGTAATGATGTATAGAAATGATGAAAAGGTAGTATATGCTAAAGCTTCAAAAAAAGGAGATCCTGAAAAAGGTACAATTCCTTTTTATTCAGAAGATACAGTTGCTTTAGAAAAAAGAGATGGATTAGAACCTGGTAAAACAGATAAATATACTATTATACTTTGGTTAGAAGGAGACGATCCAGAATGTATTGATTCAATAATAGGTGGAGAGTTGAAATTAAATATGGAATTTAATGAAGAGTTTTTAGAAAATGATTAATATATCAACTATCGTTATAGAAATGTTACAAAATTATTACTTAAACATATCATTTTAATTACATGTAAAAAAACAGTTGACAATGAAAAATCGTTATGCTAAAATCATTAATATAAATATATAAGAAAGTTTGAAAGAGGTATGAGTATGATCAAAAAATCTAAAAAAAAGAATTTAAAAGCCAATCTTTTGCTGTTATTCATAACAGCGACATTATTAATTTCTTCATCTTACGCGTGGTTTACATCTAACCAAACAGTAACAGTTAGTTCACTAAACGTAAACGTTGAAGCAAAAAATGGTTTACAAATTTCTACGGATGGTACATCTTGGAAATCAATAATCCAAAATGCTGATATAACAACAGCTAACGCTACTTACGCAACAAGTGTTAACCAAATACCAGCAGTATTAGAACCAGTATCAACAGCTGGAAATGTAACAGCAGGAAAATTAGATATGTTCTATGGAATTGTTGGAACAAACGTAGGTGGTGATTATATCTTATCAACACAAAAAGAAGTAGATACAGAAGGTACAACAGGAAAATATATTACTTTTGATTTATTCTTTAAAGTTGAAAAAGATACAGCAGTTTATTTAAGTACAAATTCTGGAGTTAAAACTAAAGATGGAGTAGCTTCTAAAGGATTAGAAAATGCTGGACGTATAGCTTTTATAAATGAAGGAAATACAGCATCAGGTTCTCCTCTTGCTACAATACAAGGGTTAAACGCAGGAAATACAGCATCAACTAAATTATGGGAATTAAATTATGATCTTCATACACCAGCTGCTGTTTCAAATGCTTATGATAATTATGGTATAACAACAACTACTACTGGAGGAGCTAGATTACCATACTATGGGGTTAAAGATCTTATAACTGAAGCAAATAATGTTTTATTAACTGCTGCAGATGATGTAACTTATTTTTCACAAGTAACACCAGCAATAGCTACAGTTTCAGGATTTGCTACAAATCAATCATTATTAACATTAACAGCAGGTATTACAAAAGTAAGAGTATATATGTATGTTGAAGGTCAAGATGTTGACTGTGAAAACAATGCTTCTGGATCAGATATAACATTTGATTTACAAGTAACTACAAATACATAATATTGAAAAAATATATTAATTAGAAATTTAAAAGAAGCAATTTGAATTGCTTCTTTTTTCTTTTGTGTTTTAAATATATTTATATAATATAATTACTAGTAAAAATTTCAAAAAAATGCAACAAATTTCTCTTAAATAATGTTATTAATTATTGTTATATGATATAATATTGCAATAGTTATAATGAGTATTAAGAGGTAAATATTATGGATAAAAAATTAAGTAATCAAGAATTAATAGATTTATATAAAAAAAATCAAGAATTTATAAATTACATAGAAAAAGAAATGAAAGAAATTGAAAAATTGAGGGATAGTAATGAATAAATTTGAAGAAGAAATTGAAAAAATAAAAGTAGAAAAAGAAATATTAGAAGTTTTACCTAGAAATAATATAAGGAATATAAAAAAAACATATGAAAAATATGAAGAAATACATAACGAATTTTTAGAAAAAAGAGAAAATATTATAAAAGAAATTGAAAAAAGATTTTATAAAGAAAAAAATGTAGAAAAAAATAATGATATACAAAAATTAGAGTTAAAAATAAATAAAATCGAAGAAAAATTAATTTTTTTAAATAATATTACAACTTCATATGAAAAAATAGGTATAAGTGAAAATATTCATAATTTAAAATATTTTTATATGAAAGATTTAAATCTTGTAAATCAAAATATTTTAGAATGTATAGAAAAATTTAAAAAAATAGGTATTGTATTAACAGCAGAAGATTTTACATATAATAAATATGTAAATGACTATTTAAAAGTTTTTTTTGAAAATATAAAAGATTTAACATCTTCGAATATAAAAGAAGTTTTTGAAAAAGTATATTGGAAATGTCCTGAAATAATAACATATATTGAATTAAATATAAGATATTTGTTTTTTAAAAATGAAAAGAAAATAGAAAAAATTTATGAAGAACAAAATCAAAAAAATATAAAAGATAAAAACAATATTTTAGAAGAATATAATGTTTTAAAATATGAGTTAAGAGAAAAAAGAATTTTAGACCAAACTGTTATTATAGAAGCTTTTTTAAGTGGGGAATTAAATTCTAAAGATTATACAAAAGAAAAACTATTAATGGATCTTTCTAAGTTTATATCAAAAGATATATTAGATGAATTAAATGAAACACAAATAGAAGATTTAGTTTTAGAAATGATTAAATTTCAGGAAACATTAAAAGAATATAAAATATACAGTAAATATAAATTTATTATTGATAATGTGCATGATGTTTATAAAAAGAAAGAACATAATAAAAAAATATATGAAAAATTAAAAAAAGAAATAAGTAAAAAAGAAATAAAAGTTTTAAAATTAAATAAAAAAGGTTTATTTAAAAAATCAGAAGAAAAAAAATTAACCAAACAAACAGCAATAGTTTTAGAAATTAAAGATTTATATGATAAATTAGACAAGTATAAAGTTTATTATAAAATTGAAACGAAAATTAATGATAACTCAACATTATTTGATCTTTTATATTTAGGTAGTTCATTTTATGATTATATGTTTGATTGTATTAGTGAATTTAATAAAGAAATTTTAGAAGATGAAATAAAATTAATGATAGAAGAGTTGATTTTTGCTATTAAAGATATTAATTATAATATTATAAATAATATTACAATCAACGAAAATAAAAACATTATTCATATTATAAAAGATAAATATCAATTATCTAATATAACAATAAGTAAAGAAGAATTAGATGAAGCTAATACAGATAACTTAGATAATTTAATAATTTCTTTAAAAAAATATGAATGTTATTATAATGTAATAAAAAATAAAATAGATTCAAAAGAAATAAATGAGTTATATGAGTTTAATAAAATAATAAATAATAAATAATAAATTTTTAAAACAAAGTTTGGGTATATAATGAGGAAAGATATGAAAAAAAATAATTTAAGAAAGTATTTGATTTTAACCATATTAGTATTAATAATTATTGTTGAAATTATAACATGGGGGAATTCTAAAGCAGAAAATGTTATACAAATACAAGCGAGTGTTTCTGATAATAATAATTTACTACAAACACAAACGGCTACGTTATCTGCAACTGATGGTGGAGCTAGTGGTTATTATATTAATTTGCCTAGAGTTTTAAATACAAAGATTATATCTAAATATTATATAGAAGAAAGAACAATTGATCCACAAACACAAGAAGAAATAATTACATATGTTGAAAAAAATTATGGTGATGTAATATATTTAACTAGTGATCAAACAACAAATCTTTCAATGAGTTTTAAAGTAGCATATGACACAAAAGTAGTTAATACAACAACTTTATATAAAAAAGTGTTAGAACATTCAATAGATGAATCAAATAGTATAAAACTTGAAGGATATATGCCAGAAGCAGCAATTGCAAATGTAAGTGCTATTAACAATATTGTTGCAGATGAAATTATTAATGCATATCCAGGTATTTTAAAATCTGCTTATGATTTAAAAATAACAAATAACGGAACACCTTATTTGTGTGCAGACTATAGTGAAACAATAAAAATAATATATAACAATATTGCTAATGATGTTACTTATCAATTGATATCTTTAGATGATAGTAGTAATGCGCAAAGTACAAGAGAAGATTTAACTTCTGCTTGTACAATAAATGTACCTGAATTATCAGTTAATGTATCAATATTAAAATCATATTTTTTAATTGATAAAACGCCAGGTCAAAGTACAGCAGTTGAAACACTTCCTGCTACGGATGTAATTAATATAACAAATGTTTTACAAGCTGGTGGGAAATGGGATGGAACAACATCTCCAGCTTTTGCTTATGGAACAGGAACTAGTATAGATCCATATTTAATTGCGACAGGTTCTGATTTAGCATATTTAGCTTCTCAAGTAAACGCTGGGCAAACTTATGAGGGTGTATATTTTAATTTGGTAAATGATATAGATTTGGACAATAGAGCGTGGTCTCCAATAGGTAATTACGATAATTCTTTTAGAGGTGTTTTTGATGGTGCAGGACATTCTATAAAAAACTGTACAATTACAACTAGTAGTACTTTTCCAACGGATACGATGTATACATATGGTATATTTGGTTCTATTGGTGGAGGAACAGGTACTAGAACAGAAGTTAAAAATACACAATTTGATAATATAGATATTTCAATTACATCAACAGGTACTATGACAGGAACAGTTCAAAGAGGATATAGTATTGGATTTGTTACAGGAACTATGTTTAAAAATTCTACTGTTTCTAATGTTGTTGTTAAAGGTTCAACAGTAAATGCAAATAATAATATTAGTATTAGAAGTAATTATCAAAGAGTGTTAGTAGGTGGGATTGCTGGTGAAACCTTAGGTGATGCTACAATGTCTACAGCTCCTAGTGATCCGGGTTCTTCGCTTTGGTATTCTATAGATAATTGTTATGTTAAAGCTGATTTTACCTTAGCAAGAATAACAACAAGTAGTAGAACATATGCAGCTCAATATAGTATTGGTGGAATAATAGGTAGAATAAGAACTCAAGGAGTATGGCCTACAAACTGTTTATATGAAGGGAATATAAATGCATATGGTTTTATAGGACCTTTATTTGGTACATTACTAACTTCTTCTTCTTATGGTACAGCTCAGTATGATGGTATGTGGAATGGTAATAATTATGGTAATTTAACATCAAACAGTTATTATACTAATTATAATGCAAATAGTAGAAATTTCACATCAAGTGTTACAAGTGGAACAGCAGGATATAATACTAATTATAGATATAGTTCAAATTCTACTAATATTGGTTACGTACAAGGTGTAAATAAAGGAACGTATATAAGTGATACAGGCTCTTTACTTGCTGGTTTTAATACTAGAGCTGGAGGAACAGTTTTATGGAATTATGAAAATGGAGAGTTTTCTTTGGTTCCTAGAATAACAGCTGCAATAGATGAGCCAACAAATTTTAATTATAAAATATATATAGCAGATAGTTATGATACAGGAACATATACATATAAATGGTATATAGATGGTGTTTTTAATTCAAGCATAACAGGAAGTACAGCTGCGATATATAATACTTCACTTACAACTGATAAAAATGTTGTGGTTTTAATATCAGATGGTACATATAATACTATTGTAAAATTCACAGTACCAAAAATAACTATAAATATAGCTTTTAATATTGATAGGACAAATAATATTGCAACAGCAAGTTTTACTGGAACAGGTGCTAGATATGCTGTAGATTCAGATTATACCTTTGAATGGTATAAAGAAGATATTACTGGTTTAGATAGTGGTAAAATAGATGGGGCTACAACAAAAGTCTTAACAGGAATATCACCTGATTATGATTATAGATTAGTAGCTACAAACAATAAAAATTCACAGTTATCCACTGAAGGTAGATTTTCATATTATGATAGAACAGTAATATATGTTGATTATACTTGGGGATATGATACAAATGATGGCTTAAGTGAAGATACACCAGTTAAAACTATGAAAAAAGCATATGAAAAATTAGATATAAATGGTAACGTACATTCAAATATAATAGTAGTTATGAGAGATTATATGACAAATGATTATTTATATACAACATCTTCTACATATGCAACAGTACAAGCTAATTTTTCAAAAAAAGCAACTGTTACAGGATTATACAAATCAACAAATTATAATACAGCTTGGTATTTAGGAATAGCAGATGTAAATAATACAGGTAATTTGTTATTTGATGATACTAGGTTTATGTATTTAAAAATGTATGGTAGTACGAGTTCAACAGGTCAAGGAGCTTCATATATTTATACACAAGGTCATAATTTAACAATGGGTGAAGGTATTGTTATGCAAAGATATGCTGTATCTAGTACAGGTTATGCACTTGCAAGTGGTAATGCGCCAGATTTTCATTTGGTTTGTGGTTTTTTAAATTATAACTGGAGTAGTATACCAGAAGCAAATAATAACGGTACAGTTACAATAAATAGCGGTACATACTCAAGAATTTTAAGTGGTTCTAGAAATAGTGTTCTAAATTCAACATCTCATAATATAACAGGATCACTTGCTAATCCATATAAGATAAAACTTGTAATAGATATAAAAAATTCAACTACAAATACAGCGTCTTATCCAAATGATATAAATTCTATATTTGGAGGGCAAACAGATGGTAATATATATAATGATTATGAACTTACTGTAAATAATGGTGAAATAGGAAGAGTTGTTGGAGGAAGTATAGGATATAACAGAACAATAACAGGATATCCATGTAATTCATATTTTGGAAAAAGCAAACTTAATGTAAATGGTGGAACTATAAATGAGTTATATGGTGGTTCTTTAGGAAGAAATAAAAGTGATGTATATTATTATGGTGAAATCGAAATAAACATAAATGGTGGAACTATATATAGTAATATATATGGAGCGGGAGCTGGTGGTGTTACTGGATATGATGCTACATCAACAGATCCATACAAATCATATGGTCAAAGTATAGCAACTAAATCTACAGTTAATGTAAATGGCGGAACAATTAATGGTAATATATATGGAGCTGGGTATGGATATTCACCATATTTAGATAGTACAAGTATTGCAACAGATGGAGGAGCTTTATATGGTAATTCATTTGTAAATATAAATGGTGGTACAGTAACAGGTAATATATATGGAGCAGGTAGAGGTTATTCTGGATATTCTGGAAAAACAACTCTTGCTAGAATGAAAGGTAATACAAGCATTAATATTAAAAATACACCTGTAATAAGTGGAAGTATATATGGAGCAGGTGAAGGTGTATCAGGATATGCAGAAACAGCAAAACTTACAGGTAATTCGAATATTATTAATGAATCAAATTTTTCAAACAATATCTATGCAGGTGGTAATATATCAAGTAGTGTTGGGGATACAAATATAGATATAAATAATGGTAATTTAACAGGAGAAATATATGGTGGAGGAAATTTAGGATCAGTTACTGGTAATACAAATATTAATTTAAATGCTGGAACTATTAATGCCGTATATGGTGGAGGAAAATCTGCTGGAATAACAAATTCAAATATAGCTTTAAAAGGTTCAACTGTTACAACTATTTATGGTGGTTCAAATGTTACAGGAAATGTAACAAGTAGTAATTTATTATTAACAAGTGGAACAGTAAGTACTGTATATGGTGGAAATAATTTAGGTGGAACAACAACAACAACAAACATTAATTTAAATGGAGCAACCATTACAAGTGATTTATATGGCGGAGGAAACCAAGCAAATTGTTCAACATCTAATTTAAATTTAGAAAATTCACCAAATTTAGTGCCTAATGTATATGGCGGAGGAAATAGAGCTGGTGTTACTAATACGATATTAAATTGTAAAGGCGTAAATATAACAAAATTATTTGGTGGTTCAAATACTACAGGTAATGTATTAAATAGTTTATTAAATATATATAATGGAACAATAGGTGACATATATGGTGGAAATAATTTAGGTGGAACAACAACTAATACAAATATAAATGTTATTGGTGGAAATATAACAAATATATATGGTGGTGGTGAACAAGTAGCTAGTACAACATCAAATATAAAAGTTGCATCTGGAAATATAACTAACATATATGGTGGTGGAAATCAAGCAGGAATAAATACGTCTAATTTAGATATAATTGGTGGACAAGTAGGAAGTTTATTTGGTGGTGCTAATGTCAGTGGTGATGTTAATCAAACAAATGTAAAAACAAAAGATACTGTTAAAATAAATACAACATCGGCTAGTACAACAGATGACGGTTTAATTATAAATACCACATGTTCTGCTGCTAGTACAACATGGCAAAGCTCAACATATCCAACTATTGCTACTATTAATGTAACTATTTCAAATCTAACTGCAAGTAATATTGATACGTGGAATGGTAAAATAATTGCTAAAGATTCAGTAATGTATAATAATTATAGTTCAACAAATATTACTGAAAATAATGGAGAATTTTCATTTAATCAAGTAAATAAATATTATGGAATAAATTCTATACCAAGTAATGGGAATTATTCATTTAGCTTTGAAGTTCTTTCAATGCAATCAGTTGAAAGTTTTAATGTAGATAAATTTATAAATGATTTTATGGTTATAAACAACAAGCAATTAAATATACAAAATGTATATGGTGGAAATAATTTAGGTGGAACAACAGGGAATTCATTAGTTGATTTAAAATATGGAACTGTTAATACTGTATATGGCGGAGGAAATCAAGCTATAACAACAACAACTAATTTGAATGTATCAAATAATATAACTGGTTGTGTATATGGTGGAGGTAATCAAGCAAATGTTAATGTTACAAATTTAAATTTAACTAATGCGAGTGTTTTAGATAATGTATATGGTGGAGGAAATGAAGGTTCTGTAACTACAAACACAAATGTACATGTGAAAAATTCTACTTTAAGTAATAGTTTATATGCTGGTGGAAATGGAACATATGCAACTGTTCATGGAAATACTAATTTAATAATGGATGGTACATCAAATTCAGTAACAAATAATGTTTTTGGTGGAGGAAATAAAGCTGAAACAGGAGAAGATGCTTTAAGAAATTCAATATGTACTGTAAATATAGCTGGAGCGACTATAGGTAAAAATGTATATGGAGGAGCTAACACATCAGTTGTTTATGGTACAACACAAACAAATATTGGTTATGACGCTGTAAATAATAATACTTTAGAAAAAGGTAATGTTAAAATAACTGGAACTGTATTTGGTGGTGGTGAAGCAAACGAAGCGGGTTCTGAAATTTATGACTTTTCATTTATTAGTGTTACAAATGGAATAAATATAAATATAAATGGAAATTCACATACAGAATTTTATATAAGAGGTAGTATTTTTGGTTCGGGTAATGCATCAAGTACAAGTGGAACAAGTCATATTAATATAAAAAATTATGGCAATATAGATTTACCTCAAAAAAATGTATCTATTCAAAGAGCAACAGAAGTAGTTTTAGATAACTCAGCTATTGTTTTAAGTGGAGCTAAAGATAGAACAAATGAATATTCTAATGTTAATTTTTCAATAAGTAGAGTAAAAGCACTAAAATTAAAAAACAATTCAACGTTATATTTAAATTGTGGTGTAAATTTATTAGAAAATTTACATAGTTTGGTTGATATAGGTGAAACAGAAACATTAGGTGCTGCAACAATAAATCCAGATACAGGAGATACTGTTAAAAATGTAGATAATAGAGTGTATATGTATGAAGGAAAAGTATTAAATATAGCAACTAATGAACAAGTTACAGCATACGGTAAAGTTTATGGAATGACATTTTTAGGAATGTATACTAATACTACAAATCCAAGTACAAGTACAGGTTTATATAATCATACTTTTGAAAATGGCGAAGAAATCACTAACATGGGAACATTTTCATCAAACTCTTATGTACTTGCAGAACATAAAGCAAATCATGATACAAGTATAGATGGTTTTTATACAAATATAAATAATGAAGGATATGCAAAAACAAAATATATTGATGTTGCACCACAAGATGATTTATATTATATTTGGTCTGTTGGTGAAGCTTTAGATGTTACAAATTTTGATTTAACACTTACAGCTTCAAAATATGCAACACTTGGTACATATGAATTATCATTAACTGGTTTTTCAAATCCTAATACAAAATTTTTAATATCAGGTTTTTCATCTGGTCTTAATGATAATATATCATTAGTTGATAAATCACAAATTGATGCAATAGATGAAACTAATCAATTAGCTGATAAAGAATTTGGACTTAGTATGAAAAGTGGAAAAAATGGATGGTCAACTAATAGTGAAACTAATTTTTATGCAGATGGTGGAGCAACTTATAGTGGTAGTGGACAATATTTAAGTGATAACTCTACACATACACCAACATTATCGTTTTGCTTTTATCATGCACAGAACTTAACATTAGAACAGGCTTTAGGTAATGTTAAAATAAGGTTGCAGGTGTTGACACCAATAGATGATTTGACATATGGAATCTCATATATAGATATAAATATAAATTTACTTACTGCTTTATTCCAAGATGATTATTATGAAGCAGCTATTACACCAGGTGAAGAATTTGGATTGTTTAATACAACTGAAACGTCTATAACAAACAAGAGTAAATTTTCAACATATTACTCGTTATTTATACCTGATTTTAGTACAAGTAAATATTTTTCAAATTTTGCTAATGATGAAAGAGTAATTGTATCTAGAACCTCCGATAATCAGAATTTGGTATATAAAGAAAATACTAAGATAACAATGATAGATCTAGTTACAAATATGACATATTATTATAATGTGACAGCTCAAGATGAGCAAAGTGGAAAAAATTCATACAAAATATCAGAGTTTAAAAAAATGGGTAGTACAAATGAATATTATGATAAAACATATGCAAATAGTATGTATTATGATACAGCACAAAATATTGAATATGAAAGTTTTGTATTTCAAGTAGATTTTAGTCAATCTAATCAAAATACCGAAATATCAAATTCAACATTATTTATTGAATTACAAGATCAAGGTAATCAAACTTTAATTGGTGTTTTAGGTATACAAAGAGATTCATGTAAATATAGTGTATATCCAAATAAAGATTCTGTAATAGATGTAAATGCAACTCTTAGTACAAATACAGTATATTTAGGACAAATATTTAATTTAGATGTTGCAACAGATTATAAACAGCAAGTTATAAATTCAAAAATAGTTTATGATACAAAATATTTCCAACAACAAATGGGTATTAAAATAACTTGTTTTGATAGTAATTTAAATCAATTAAATGCAGATAGTTTATTAGGTGTTAAGTTTATTTTAGATGGTAAAACCTATTATCCAAGAATTGATGGTACAGTTAGAATAAATATTGCTGAAAGAGTATCAAATGTAATATCAAAAATAAAATTTGATACAACAAAAAACACTACACTTGCAACAGGTAAATATACAATAAAAGTAGAAAGTTTTGGTTCGCCAGATGGTGTATATTATGGACTTACATCTTCTGATTTTGTTACAAAAGATATTAACATTATAAATGGAGCATATGGATTAAAAGTTTGGTTTGATGATAAAACAAAAATTGTTGATAAAGAAACAGGTAATACTTTGTATGGAAATAATACTTTATTAACAAATATAAATTATAGTTCAGCAATTGCAAATCCTACTATAACAGTTTCTTTGGAAAGAAGAGATTATAGCGCAATATATTCTTTAAATTATAATAAACTTGATTTAAAAGAATATATGACAAATACATTAACAGAATTTAAAACAAATGAATATATTGTTTCAACTTCTCCACAAGCAAGTTCTACATTTTTCTTAAATGTAAAACCTCA
Source organism: uncultured Clostridiaceae bacterium (assembly GCA_964653805.1). GTDB lineage: Bacteria > Bacillota > Clostridia > TANB77 > CAG-465 > CAG-465. The sequence goes on from CAZZFS010000001.1 coordinate 85,704, forward strand.
AATTAAAACAGGTACATATAAAGTGTTATACAAAGTTTATGATGGTACAACATATATAGGAGAAGCTTCGGAATATTTTATAGTGAAATAAAAAAGGTGTAAAATGGGATATAATAAAAATTTAATTGAAAAAAGTAATAATTTTAAAAAAAGTATTTTGAAATTTTTAAAAATAATTATATTTAGTATTGTTATAATTATAGTATATAATATATTTTTAGTTCTCTTGTCAGCTTCGGCTGACAAAGAGACTTCAAATATATTTGGCTATAGTGCATACATAATAACAACGGATAGTATGAAGCCAACATTGAATGTTAGTGATGTTGTTATTATAAAAAAAGTGAATGCTAAAACTTTAAAAAAAGATGATATTATAACGTTTAAAAAAGAATCAAAAATAATAACTCACCGAATAATAATTAAAAATGAAGATGAATATACTACAAAAGGTGATAATAATAATGTTGAAGATTCTTTTATTGTTAAAGAATCTGATATATTAGGTATGAAAATTTTTAAAATTCCTTTTTTAGGAAAAATAGTTAAAATAATAAATAATGTTTTTTATATTTTTATAATAGCGATAACTTTAATTACAATATATTTGTATAGTAGAAGAAAAAATCGTAAAAAAATAATAAGAAGAAAGAAAAAAAGGTTAGAAGATGAAAAAAATAAATGAAAATAAAAAAATAAATATAAAAATGATTTTACTTGTAATTGTTTTTTTTATACTAATATATAATGTGTTGTATCAAATATTTGGAATACAGATACCATTTGTTGTTCAAACTGATTCAATGAAAACTGATATAAATAAGTATGATGTTTTGTTTTTGAAAAAATCTAATTATGAAAAAAATGATATAGTTGTTTTTAAAGATAATGATCAAACTAAAATAGCAAAAGTAATGAATAAAATAGAAGATAATTATATTTTAAAATCTAATCAAAATTTATATTATATTGAGAATATAAAAGAAAGTGAAATAATTGGGAAAGTTACAAAAAAAATAAGTTTTATAGGAATTATTTTTTTAATACTTCGATCTAAAATTATAACATTTATATTTTTAAGTATATTTTTAATTAATTTTATAATCAATGAAAGAAAAAGAAAAAGTAGCCTTTTTAGAAAAAAGAAAAAACATATATTAAAAAATAAAGAATATTTATCAAAAGAAAAAATTAAAAATAATGATAAATAATGATAAATAATGATAAATAATAATAAAAATAAAATAGTAGATAAAGAAAAAGTTATTAAAGTCATAAAAAATAAGTATTGATAAAAGTATCAATACTTATTTTTTTATTTTATAATTTAAAGATTGTTTTTTGTTGTATAAGGTGAAATTTTAAATTCTGTTTTAAAGAAATTAAAATCATCTAATTCATTATATTCAAGACAAGATAAATAAACATCTAATTCGTTTAAATTTTTGCAAGCTGTTATAACAGCAGGATGTAAATTATAATTAGAAAATAATTCAATACTAAGTTCTAAAGCTTGTATTATAGAACCTTTTTCTTTTTCTCTTACTAATTTATAAGCTTCTTTAAATCTTGATATCGAAGAAGCTTTATATTTTGTATGAGGTAAAGTATAGTATTTATCTATAATTTCTTGTTCATTTTTAAAATCAAGATTAGGATTTCTTAAGATAGAAATAATTTCAGTATTTTGATATGGAAGTAAAACCTTATTGTCAATTTCAGAAATTATTAAAGTTTTTTCTGGGTAATCTATATTTAAAGATTGACTTGCTAACTCTAATTCTTTAATATCACCTAAATTATTTTCTTCATCATTATTAACACAATTTTTATTAATGAAAAATTGTATACTATTATTATTTATAGATACATCTGAAAATGTAGCTGTATATAGTTTATTATAATCTTCTAATTTGTTATCTAAAATTTTTAAATCAACATCTTGTTCTAAACAATGTTCATTACAAATTTCATCTAAGTTATTAATTAAAATATTCAAAGACGAAATGTTATAATTTGAAATTTTTAATATTTTTGATATGTTATCTAAACAATCCACTTTGTTATTTTCGTCTTCTTGTGATGAATCACTATTAATAGAATTAACAAAAAGTTTTAAATGTAAAAGTAATTTTTTCTTAAAGTTTTCTTGTGTTTCTATTGATTCATTTATATGTTTTTTTTCGATATTTACAAAATCTAAAAAAGTTAGATTATCAATAATTTCTTTCGTTAATTTTATCATTTATATCCTCCATAATGTACATATTAAATTATACAATATTTAACTAAAAATATGCAATAGTTTTTTACTATAATTTGGTTTTTAGTTAAATTTAGCTTTTATTTTTATAAAATAAAAATGCTATATTGAAATTTTGTACAAAATTATAAAATTCATCTGATATAAATCAGTTTTTTTATAATTTTATCAATAACTTTTGATAATGTCAATGGTAGAATGGATTTTTACTGAAAAAATGTTATTCTTTTAGTATATTTGGCTTAAAAAATAAAATAAAATAAAAATAAATAACATAAAATAGTGTTTAAAATTAACAAATATTAGAAAAACACTTGTATATATTTTTTTATATGTTATAATGTTAGTATAAGTTCATTAGAAAGTTTAAATATTATCCTTTAAGAAAAAGTATTTTTAAAGTTAATTTTAAAGTCTAGCTAATAACTATTATATTTCTTAAAGGAGGAAAAATAATGCAAGATAAAACAATATTATGTAAAGATTGTGGAACAGAATTTACTTTTACAGTAGCTGAACAAGAATTTTATGCAGAAAAAGGATTTACAAATGATCCAGTAAGATGTAAAGATTGTAGAATGGCTAAAAAAGCTAGAAACAACAGAAATTACTAAGATAAAAAATAAAGAAGTAAATGGTTAATCCATTTGCTTCTTTATTTTTTTGTTATTCTTGTATTTTTTAAAACTTTAGATTTTTAAATTATTTGTTATTTAAAATAATTTAAAAGTTGCATTAAATTTTTTTTGTAATGATTTACAACTCCAAGCATAGTTGCTTTGTCAGCTTGTTTTGCAAGTTCAAAATTTTCTAGAAATGCTACTCCATTTTTATCAAGCCAGTTGTTCCGTATAAACATAATTTGAGTGTCAAAGTTATTATCACCCATGTTTATTTTTTTTATAAGAATGTTCAAAGAGTTGACTACACCGTCAAAATCGTTAATTTTTACCATTATAAAATCCTCCTAAAAATTTAAGATTATAGCAACTCATATAATAAATGAGTTAATATATATTATTTTGTTATAAGTATATCACACAAACACTTTTATGTCAACTTACTTTCTTTTTTTGAATATTGAAATTATTGTGTGTTTTTTGCATTTAAAAAAGTAATGATATTGCTTAAAAAATTAAAGTTTCTTATTAGAAAAATGTATTGAAAAAGATATATATTTTTGGTATAATAATACTTACAAAATAAAAGTAAAAAATTAATAAAAAATAATATATTAATATGAAAAATTAATGGAGGATATAAATATGGCACTTACACCTATGATGCAACAGTATGTAGAATTAAAAGAAAAATACAAAGATTGTATTTTGTTTTATAGATTAGGAGATTTTTATGAAATGTTTTTTGAAGATGCAAAAACATGTAGTAAAGAATTAGAATTAACATTAACAGGAAAAGATTGTGGTTTAGAAGAAAGAGCACCAATGTGTGGAATACCACATCATGCTGCTAATACATATATTCCAAAATTAATTGAAAAAGGATATAAAATAGCTATATGTGAACAAATAGAAGATCCTAAAGAAGTTAAAGGAATTGTAAAAAGAGATGTTGTTAAAATAGTTACACCGGGTACTATTACTGAACTTACAATGTTAGATGAGAAAAAAAATAATTATATATTAGCTATAATGTATGGTGTTAAAAAAAGTTTCATTTCTTTTTGTGATATTTCAACTGGTGAATTTTATATATCAAAAATAGAAGATATAGATATGGATCAAGTTTTGATTAATGAGATTTTTAGAATATCTCCATCTGAGATTGTTCTTTTTGATGAAAATAAAATAGTTAATAGTTTTGAACAAAAAATAATTAAAAATTTTAATATATATATATCAAAATATAATAACATAGAAGAAAATAAATTTTTTAATAAATTACTTAAAGAAAATAATGATATAAACTATGGTGATAATTGTTTTGAAAAAGAAGAAGTTCTTGTTGCTAAATTTTTAATAAATTATTTAGAAGAAACACAAAAAACAAGTATAAATCAAATAAATAAGTTAAATAAATATGAATCAAATAAATTTATGCAATTAGATTTTGCTACAAGAAAAAATCTTGAAATTTTAGAATCAAATAGAGAAAAAACAAAAAAAGGAAGTCTTCTTTGGGTTTTAGATCAAACTGTTACAGCAATGGGTGGAAGATGTTTAAGAAAATGGGTTGAATCACCTCTTTTAAATAAAGAAGAAATAGAAAAAAGACAAAATGCAGTTGAGATTTTAGTTAAAGATAATATAACTAGAAATGAAATGCAAGAAGTTTTAAAAACTATATATGATATAGAGCGTTTAATTGCTAAAATAGTTGGTGCTAATGCAAATGCAAGAGAATTGTTAGCGTTAAAAAATTCTTTAAAAAAATTACCTAATTTAAAAGATTTAATTAATCAAATTGTAATAAAAACAAATAACCAATTATTTAATGAGTTTTTAGAAAAAATTGATTTGTTAGAAGATATTTATGAATTAATTGAAAAAGCAATAGATGAAGAAGGTAAAATAACTATAAAAGATGGTGGGATAATTAAGACTGGATACAATAGCGATGTTGATGAGTATAGAAGAGTATCTTTAGAGGGCCAAAATTGGCTAATGGAGCTAGAATCAAAAGAAAGAGATATCACAGGTATAAAAGGTCTTAAAATTGGCTATAATAGAGTTTTTGGATATTATATAGAAATAACAAATTCATATAAAAATTTAGTTCCAGAAGGTAGATATGTTAGAAAGCAAACTTTATCTGGTGCTGAAAGATATATATCAGAAGATTTAAAAGAAATTGAAAATAAAATACTTGGTGCAAAAGATAAATTAGTTGAAATAGAATATGAATTATTTTGTCAAGTAAGGGATCATATTGCTTCTCAAGTTGTTAGAATTCAAAAAACTGCAAATATAATATCAGTTTTAGATGTTTTATGTTCTTTTGCAAGTGTAGCCGTTAAAAATAATTATATAAAACCAGAGATTTTATTAGATGGAAATATTGAAATAATAAATGGTAGACATGCTGTAGTTGAAAAAGCTTTAAAAGATGAAGAATTTATTTCAAATGATACTGTTTTAGACAATAATAAAAATAGATTTTTAATAATAACTGGACCAAATATGGCTGGTAAATCTACATATATGAGACAAGTTGCATTATCAACATATATGGCACAACTCGGTAGTTTTATTCCAGCTGAAAGTGCAAAAATATCTATAGTTGATAGGATTTTTACTAGAATAGGTGCTTCAGATGATTTGTCTATGGGGCAATCTACATTTATGGTTGAAATGAAAGAATTATCAAATATTTTAGAAAATGCTACTAAAAATAGTTTAATTATATTAGATGAAATAGGTAGAGGAACATCAACATATGATGGTCTTGCAATAGCTTGGGCAACAGTTGAATATATTGCAAATGCTGAAAATATAGGGGCAAAAACGTTATTTGCAACTCATTATCATGAATTGACAGAACTTGAAGAAAAAATAGATGGTGTAAAAAATTATTCTGTTGAAGTTAAAGAAAAAGGTGACGAAATAATTTTTTTAAGAAAAATAATACCAGGTGGAGCAGATGAATCTTATGGGATATATGTTGCAAAATTAGCTGGAATATCTAAATCTGTAATTAAAAGAGCAAAAGAGATTTTAAAAGAATTAGAAAATATTGATTTGGCAAAAAAACATATAGATTCTAAAAAGAAAAAAATAACAACAGAAGAAATTCAAGTTGATATGTTTAATTATAAAATGGCAGAAGTATCTAAAATACTTGAAAAAACAGATTTAGATGAGCTTACACCAAAAGAAGCTTTAGAAATATTATATAGATTAAAAGAAAAACTAGATTAATAAAAAATAAAAGAATAAAAAATAAAAGAATAAAAAATAATAAATTATAAAAGGAATAAAAAAATAAAAATAAAATAAACTAAAAAACTACTATGATAGGGGGTATAAAATGGGAAGTATAGTGCTACTTGATGAACATACAATAAATAAAATAGCAGCTGGTGAAGTTGTAGATAGACCAGCATCTATTGTTAAAGAATTAGTTGAAAATTCAATAGATGCAAAAGCAACTTCAGTAACTATAGAAATAAAAAATGGACGGAATTAAATATATTAAAATAATAGATAATGGCGTTGGTTTTGAAGCTGATGATGTTGAAATGGCATTTGAAAGACATGCCACAAGTAAAATTAGAAAAGAAGAAGATTTACTTACAGTAAAATCTATGGGATTTAGAGGTGAAGCTTTAGCTTCTGTTGCAGCTATTTCTAGAGTAAGTTTAATAACTAAAAATAAAAATGAAAATACTGGAGTTAAAGCTATTGTAGAAGCAGGTAAAATACTTTCTATTGAATCTATTGCATCAAATGTAGGAACAAAATTAGAAATAAGAGATGTATTTTTTAATGTTCCAGCAAGATTTAAATTTTTAAAAAAAGATTATACTGAAGCTGGATATATAGAAGATGTAGTAAGAAGAATAGCTCTTGCTAATCCACATATTAGTTTTAAATTTATAAATAATAATAAATCAGTAATTCAAACAACAGGTAGTGGAGAATTAAAAACAACAATTTATGAATTATTTGGTAAAGAAATTTATGATAATATAATACCTATAGAATATGAACATGAAAATATAAAAATAAAAGGTATGGCAGGACTTTCAAGTATCGCTCGTTCAACTAGAATGAATCAATATACTTTTTTAAATTCAAGATATATAAAAGATAAAATAATTAATTCAGCTATAGATAAAGCATATACTGAAAAATTAGGTATAAACAAATTTGCTTTTATTGTTTTAAATTTAGATGTAAATCCTGCAAATATTGATGTAAATGTACATCCAGCTAAATTAGAAGTTAAATTTGATAATGAAAATCAGATTTTTAATTGTGTATATTTTGGGGTAAAAACAGCTTTAGAAAATAATAATAAAAAAACTAATCCATTTACTATTGCTGCAGAAAAAGAAATTAGTAATACTTTAAATATTCAAGAAGTTATAGAAAGTAAAGTTGTAGATAAAATATTAAGAGAAAAAGAAATAGAAAAAAATATTGATTTTAATAAAAAATTTGATTTTGAAAAAACAAAAATTAATTTGGAAAATATAAATTCTTCAAATGTAATAAAAAATACAACTGTTAATAATGTGGAAAATTTAGAATTGAAAAATGAAAAAAGCAATGAAAATATAGAAAAAAATATAACATTAACTAATGATATTTTAGAAGAAAACAAAGAAGAAATTTTTGAAGAAGTCATAGAAGAAAATTATAATGGAAATAGTAATGAAAAAGAAATAGAAAACATTTTTTATGAAGAACAAGAAATAAAACACGAAAATGTAGAAAAAATAGTATATAAATATATTGGTCAAGTTTTTGATACATATATTATAATTCAAATAGATGAAAAAATGTATATAATAGATCAACATGCAGCACATGAAAGACTTTTGTATGAACAAATAAAAGAAAGTTATAATTCAAAAGATAAACAAACTCAAATGATGTTAATCCCGCTTCTTATTGAATTAACATCAAAAGAAAAAAACATCGTTATGCAAAACATAGAAATGTTTGAAAAAAGTGGTTTTATTTTAGAAGAATTTGGTGATACAACAATAAAAATATCGGGTGTTCCAAATATAGGTTATGATATTGAATATAAAGGTATGTTTATAGATATAGTAGATGAATTACTTGGAGCTTCAAAAACACAACAACAAGAAAAAGAGTTTAGATTTATAGCAACACTTGCTTGTAAAGCAGCTGTAAAAGGTAATATGAGACTTAGTGAAGTTGAACAAAAATCATTAATAGCAGATATGATGAAACTTGAAAATCCTTTTACTTGTCCACATGGAAGACCTACTGCTTATGAAATATCTAAATATGAAATTGAAAAAAGATTTTTAAGAAAGTAGATGTTAATATGAAACAAAAAATTATATGTATTGTAGGTGCTACAGCATCTGGAAAAACAGGACTTGGCGTTGAACTTGCTAAGAAAATAAATGGTGAAATAATATCTGCAGATTCGATGCAAATATATAAAAATTTAGATATAGCAACAGCAAAGGTAACAGAAGAAGAAAAAGAAGGTATTATACATCATTTAATTGATATATGTGATGTAAAAGATAATTTTAGTGTTGTAGATTTTAAAAATATGTGTTATGATAAAATAGAAGAAATATTAAAAAAGGGTAAAACACCTATAGTTGTTGGTGGAACAGGGTTATATATAAATTCAATTGTTTATGATATGAATTTTGAAGAAGAAAAAATAGATTTAGAGTATAGAAATGAACTAATTAAATTAAGTGAATTACATTCAAAAGAGTATGTTTATGAAATGTTAAAAGAAGTAGATTTTGAAACATCCAAAGAAATACACCCAAATAATTTAAAAAGAGTAATTCGTGCTTTAGAAATGGCTAAAAATAATGAGAAATTAAAATCTGAGCATATGGAAGATGAAAAAACAAGAATAAAAACTAAAGAAAACAAATATGATTTTAAAGTTTTTTTATTAAATCAACAAAGAGATGTTTTATATGAAAGAATAAATAAAAGAGTAGATTTAATGATTGAAAATGGGGTATTAGAAGAAGCAAAAAAAGTATATGAATTAAATTTACCAAATGATAATACTTGTATGCAAGCAATAGGTTATAAAGAATTTTTTCCATACTTTAAAGGAGAAAATACTTTAGAAGAAGTTTTAGAAAACTTAAAACAAAATACTAGGAAATATGCAAAAAGACAGATAACTTGGTTTAAAAATAAATTAGATACTTACGAGTTAGATGGTAGTAAAACTAAAGATGAATTAGTAGAAGATATTATTAAGTTTATAAAATAGAGATAAATAGAGGTAAATATATGAAACTAAAAAAAGATAAAAAGTCAAAAAAAACAAAAAATATTATTATATTATCTTTATTTGTGATAGTATTAATTTTTGGAGCAAAACCATTATATAAAAGTTTTGTAAAATCACAAGTTACATACAATATAGTTAATGGTTATGTTGAAAAAACATCCAGTACAACAGCATATATAGTAAAAAAAGAAACAGTTTTAGATATAGATAAAACAAGTTCAACAGTACCTATAGTTGAACAATATAAAAGGACTTCAAAAGGTGATATTATAGCTGTATACAAAAATAATAAATACGAAGAATATTTAAAAAAGATTGAAAGTATGGATAAAGAAATACAAACTTTAATAAAAGATTTACCTGTAACTTATTCTAATGAAGTCGAAAGTATAGATGATGAAATAGCGAAATTATCTAAAGAGTTAGTAAATGTAAATTCATATGTTAAAATGCAAGAATATAAAAGTAAAATAGATGAATTATCATATAAAAAGGTTATAACTTTAGGTGAAATAAGTCCAGCTGGTTCTAAAATAAAAGAATATATTGAACAAAGAAAAGCAGTAGAAGAAGAAAGTAAAAAATCTTCTGATAGTATAAAAGCAACAGCTTCAGGATCTGTAACATATAAAGTTGATAGTTTAGAAAATATAGTTGATATTGACAAATTATTAAATAGTTCAGATACAGAAATAGAAAAATTAATTGAAAAATATAATCAAAATGTAGATAGTAATTATGGTATAAAAATAGTAGATAATTTTAAAGCATATATAATTATTAAAGAACCGATTGGAAAAAATGATGATTATATTAAAGAAAAAAATAATTATGAATTTAAAATGCTTGATAAAGAAAAAGAAATTTTTACAGGTAAATTGGTTAAAAATATAAAAAATAGTTCATATAATTATTGTATATTTGAAATTAATGAAGGTATAGAAAAAATTATAGATTTAAGAAATTTAAATGTTGAAATTACATGGACAAAAGTTAAAGGTACAGCAGTACTTTTAGAAGGTATAAAAAAAGATTCTAATACTGGATATGAATATATAAATATTTTAAAAACAGGGAAATATCTTAAAGTACCGGTAGTTATTAAAATATCTAGTGATGGTATAGCTATAATCGAAAATATGTCTAATGAAAAAAGAAAAGAATTAAAGATAGAAAATACAGATACTTTTAGTTTATATGATCAAGTTATAATACAAGAATAATTTAAATAAATTAAAAATAATAAATAATAAATAATAAAATGAAAGAAGGTGATTTAAAAAATCACCTTCTTTATATATTTTTTACCAGTTCTTTTATTTTTTAAAACTTTTATATTATCTTCTTGTTTTTGAACAGAAAAAATCTTTTTTTGTTCGCCTAAAATAAGTAAAAGTTGGTATAATTCATAGTTTGTAAAATATGAAGAATCTAACATTTCATTTATAAATTTTTCATAATAATATTCTTTTGAACTTTCTACTAGTAGAGGAAAGTCTCTTAATTTGTTATATATAAATATATTTTCTGGTAAAATAGAAGAATATATAAGTGCTAAAGGTTCTTCAAAATCACCTAATGTATATTTAGTAATACAACAAGTAAAATCTTTTAAAACATCATTTTTTTCACATATTTTGTTGTAAATTATAACTTTTAAATCTTTTGTAAGTATTCTTAAACAAGTATAATTTTCATTAGGGTATAATATAGAATCTTTTGGTGATAAATAAGCAGTCACACCTCTTTTTTCTTGTTCTTTTACTGTTAATATTTTATTAGCATATTCAGATAATTTTATCCCATATTTTAAAATAAAATCAACTTTTTCATTTTCAATATATATATATAAATTTTCCAATTTAACACTCTCCTAATTGTTAATCTATTATAGCATATTTTTTATAAAAAGTTAATACATAAAGTAAAAACAATAATATTTATAAAAAAGATAATTAAATAAAAACAACAAAAATCTATTTTGTTTTACATAAAACATTGACGGGGGGGTAAATAAATAGTATAATGTATAGTATGTTAAAAATAATAAAAATAAAATGATTATTTTATGGGAGGATTTTTATTATGAAGAAAAACAAAGGAGATTTGTTTCAGTTTGAAAGCGAGGGTGAATTTTATTTAAATGAAATCCTGACTAACTGTAATGAACTTCAAGTATTGGCAGATCAAGAGGAGAGATCTGTAACCGCTGTTTTTGGTGAAATATGTGAACACATATTGTTGATGGGAGAGGAAAAACAAATAAGTATTTTAGATGAAATGTTTGTTTCTAAAAAATTTTCTATTTTCTTTACTCTAACAAGAGAAACCTTAATAAAGAAGGAGTTGGGGGTTCAATTTGATGAAATAAAGAAAAGTATAAGAAAAAAATTTGGTGTACCAACACATTATTTAAAATATGTAGAATTGTTATCAAAATCAATACTTTTAAAAAAGGAAGTAAGTAAATATTTTGAACTTTGGAGTGGAATTCCAATTGATTATGATTCAAAGAAACGTAGCACTTCAGGATACCAAACAGTACATGCGTCACATTATTGAACTAAGGAGGATAAAAAAAGATGGTACAGGGAGAATACTGTCTAGATGTTTTATTAAAGTATCCAGAGGTTACATTGTTAAAAGTAGCAGACGGACAGCTTAAATCCGAAACATATATTTTCAATAAAATATGTGAATTCGTTGATGGATTACGTGAAGAAGACAAGTTATATCTGTTAGACAAAATGTATTTATCTAATAAGTTTGTGGTGTTTTTTCAGGCAGCTCGGGAGAAGTTGCAAGGAAAAAGTGAAGTGGAAATAAAAAAAAGATTGGGTGTTGGAAAAACATATTTGAAAAATTATGAACTAATATCAAAATCACCACTTTTACAAAAAAGCTTAGATATTTTATATTTCTCATGGGATATAGACCGAGAAGGCGGAAGTTTACATCGAACTAAATACTTAACTTCCAAGAAAACTAAATATTGTAGATCAAAGGCATTTGTTTGAACTTGAATACAATTATAAAAAAGAAGTAAATAATTAATTTTATTTGCTTCTTTTTTTGTCGAAAAAACACTTAAATTAGCACCTTTTGTCGAAAAACGATATAGTTATTGACTATTAAAAAAAGAGGTGTTAAAATCTGTTTTAAGGTGGTTTAGTTATGCTTTTTATTATAGAGTTTTTAATCTATTTATCGTATTTTATATATAAGCTATATATTTTTATTGATAGTGAATATATATATTCAAATAATGGTAGTAAATTAAAAAAATATTTACTTCAATCAGATTTATTATCTAAAGAAAATTTATTAAATAATAAAGATTTAAATGGTAAAAATAATAAATTTTCTATAATAAAAAACAATAAAACTATTTTAAAAAACTTTTTTTCAATAAAACAAATTATATATTTTCTTTTGATTTTTATTTCTATTTTAATTTTTAAATTTAGTATTTCATATGAGTTTTTTCAAACAAATTTTTTATACATTAATATCTTAAATAAAAATATTGATATTATATCATTTCTTTCAAATAATAGTATTATTTTTAAATTATTATATTATTTTTTGTTTTCTTTTTTTGTAATAAATATAATGTTTAAAATAAGTATATATATATTAAAAGAAAATTCAAAAAAAGAGTCTTTAAAGTTAAAAGATATAGATGAATCATGCAAATTAAATATTAATATTGGAGTAAATGAAAATTTAGAAGATGTTAATATTTTAGAAAATGGACTTTTTCAAAATATTTTAATTACAGGAAGTATAGGCAGTGGAAAGACAAGTACTGCTATAACTAATATATTAAATGGCCTAATAAAAAACAACGTATTTGGTATTGTTATAGATGTAAAAGGTAGCTATATTAATATATTAAAAGAGTTAATAAAAAGAAGTGGTAGGGCTGTTGATTTAACTGAAATTTCAATAGATAGTAAATTTAAATATAATCCTATTGATAAACCAAATTTAAGTAGTATTGAACTTGCAAATAGGATAAAAAAAGTTTTAGTATTACTTTCAAATGAAAACAATTCAGATTCTTTTTGGCTTGATAAATCAGAAGTATATATTCAATATTTTATAACTATAATTAGAGCATATAAAAAATATGTTGATTTTTATGAGTTACATACACTCGTCATTGATAGTAATTATTTAGATAAAAAAATAAATATTATTAAAAATAAAATAGTAAATAATGAATATAGTGATAGTGAGTTATTTAATATAAATTCTGCTATTATAAATATAAAAAACGAATATTTAAAATTAGATGATAGAACTTTAAATATAATAAAAGCGGAGATAACTAGAGTGACAAATGTGTTTGTTAGTGATGATAAAATATATAATCAATTTTGTCAAAAATCAAGTGATTTTAATATAAATGAAGATAAAATAATTGTACTTTGTATTAGTATTGGTGAAAATGAAAAATTAGCTAAAATAATATCAACATATTTAAAGTTGGATTTTCAAAAACAAGTGTTATCAAATAATAAAGAAGATAAAAAAACAACGTTTTTTGTATGTGATGAATATCAAGTTTTTGCAAATTCGGAAGATGCTGAATTCTTTTCACTGTCTAGGGAATATAAATGTATAAATGTAGTTAGTATGCAAAGTTATACCTCACTTGTTAATAGTATGAAAAACAGACATTCTGCATATGTTATAATACAAAATTTAGTAAATAAAATATGGTTTAGAAATGATGATTTAGAAACTGTTAATCAAATAATAAAACAAGTAGGAAAAAGTATGGTTGAAAATAAAAGTTTGAATTTTAGTGAAACAGGACAAAACACAAAATATAATTTTTTATCAAAAGGATTTAAAGAATATAAATCAGGGCTTTCACAAAGCTATAGTTTAAGTGAAAAATTAGAATATATTGTAGATGAAAAATATATAATGCAAGATTTAAAAACTTTTGAAGCAATATGTATGTTGTCAGATGGAAATAGCATTAATTTTGAAAAGAAAATAAAAATGAAAAGGTGGGATGAAAATGAATAAAATAATTGACAAAATAATAATTAAAAAAATAAATAAAATAGATAATAAAATAACAGAAAAAGTTATACCTAAAACAACTGTTGAAAGTGTGGAAAACATAGCATCAATAGAAAACAAAAGATTAAAATTAATAAAAAATATAATAATTTTTCTAACAATAATAATATGTTTAAGTATTGTTTTATCTACAATTTATGGAGCTACAACAACACCGACTTTAGTAAATAAATTAAACTCTGCTTTTAAAAAGATTCAAGAATATTTAGTTAAACTTGCCACTCCAACAGCTGGGATTGCAATAGCTACAGGAGTTATGATGAGGAAGTTAAGTTTTGGCGATGAAGAAAAAATGGTAAAAGGTAAAAAAGTTATAGTAAATGCAATTGTAGGATATGCAATAATAATTTCTATAGATTTAATTATTAAATTTGTAAGTTCGGTATTAGACTAATATGGAAGTTCAAAATTTATTAAATAGTTTAAATGTGATTTCAGAAAAATTATTTAAAGCAGTAGAAGGGCAAGTATACGAAGTGCTAGATAATATTGTTATAATTGAGCCAGATATTTTGACAACAGAACCTTTAAAAAATATATTTTTTGAAGATAAAATAAACGGTATTGTTATAATAGCTAATGCATTAATAATGTTTTACGTAGTGCATTATATTTTTACACAATTAATAGCTGTATATAATGGAAATCAAGCTGAAAATATTTATCATTTTATATTAAAAACAATTATAATAACGTTAGTGGTAAATAATAGTTATTTTTTGTGTCAACAAATTTTAGAAATAACAGATGCTCTAACTACTGGTATTTCAATATTTACAAGTGAATTATCAAAACAAGAAATAAGTTTTACTAATTTAAAAGAAAACATTATTTCAATGAAAGATTTTATGAATAGTGAATTATTAAGTTTAGATGGTTTAATAAAAGGAATAATTTCTTTTGGAGCAGTATCTATTTTGCTTAATTTTTCTATAAGATATGTTACAATTATATTTTTAATAATAATATCACCACTTGCTTTAGTAACGCTTTGCAATAGTTTAACAAGTGGTATTTGTAAATCATGGTTTAAAATTTTAATAGTTAATTTAAGTATACAACTTTTTGTTAAGTTAATTATATTAATACCGATAATGTATAAAGATGTTAATAATATAATGTATAAAATAATACTAGTTGGAACTATCTATATATTATATAAAATAAATAATTTTACAAAAGAATTTCTAGTTAAAATATCTTCAGAAGTACAGATGAAAAATATATTTAAATAATTAGAAAATTAAAAAACAAAATAAATTGTATTAAAAATAGAATATAAATATAAGTTATAAAAAAGATAAGTTATAAAGGAAAAGGTATTTAAATGGAAGAAATAAATGATAAAAAAAATATATATATGAATTATATAAGACAAAATAAATGGTTAGGTATAATAGATTATAAATCATTGGTATGTATTTTAATCTATACATTTGGTATAATATATTTTTTAAGTTTAGTTAATATTAATTTAGAAATTCGTATATATATATTCTTTGTTTTAGTTATACCAATAGTTGCTTTGTTTTGTTTAAACACAAATAATCAAAATATAAGTACAGTAGATATTTTAATCATAATTTTAAAATATAAGTTTAATAGCAAGATATATGTAGATATAGATTCAAAAAAATATTTTGGACCTATAAAATATATAAAATATGACAAATAATGTTGATGTATTTTAATATATATGGTATAGTATAAGATATATAAAAATACGGAAGATAAAAATAAAATTTGAAAAAAAGATTTAAATATAAATGAAATTAAAAAATAAGAGATATAATTATCAAAAAATGTTTTAAGTGTGGGAGAAATTATTATGAAATTTGTACAAAAAAATAAAGTTGAATTAAGCGATACGTTATTACCTGATTTATTTATAACGAATTCTATGTTATCGTTACAAGAAGTAGATATTAAGTTATATTTATATATACTTTTTTTAAGTAAATCATCAAAAGAATTAGATCTTTTAGCAATAGCAAAAAAAATAGGCTTTTCTGAGCAAGAATTAAATTTAAGTTTTGATAGATTACAATCAGAAGAACTTTTAATTAAGACAACAGGTGGGTTTAATATAGTAGATTTAAAAGAATCTGAAATAAATAAATCATATATACCAAAAATAGAACCTAGAAGAACCAAAGTACAAACTGAACAAGAAAGAAAAAGAATTGCTGCTGCAACAGCTATAAATGAAAGCTTTTTTCAAGGTATAATGTCTTTAAGTTGGTATACAGATATAAGTTCAATGTTTGAAAATTATAAATTTACAGAAGAAGTAATGATAGCACTTTTTCATTATTGTCAAGAAAAAAAAGCATTAAATAAAAAGTATGTTCATGCAGTTGCAGAAACTTGGTACAAAGGCAATGTAAAAGCATTTGAAGATTTAGAAAAATTCTTAGAAAATTATGATAATATATTAAAAATAAAGCAAAAAATATCAAAAGCTTTAAGAATGAGTAGAAATTTCACCAAATATGAAGAACAATATATTGATGTTTGGATTAAAGAATATAATTACGATTTTAATATGATAGAAGAAGCTTTAAAAAGGACAGTTTCTAAAGCTAATCCGACAATAAGCTATATAAATGGAATACTTTCTAATTGGTATAAAAAAGGATATAAAGAAGTAAAAGATTTAGAAGATGATTTAAAAAATACTGCTGAAAAATATAAAACAATAGGAAATAAGTCGAATGCAAATCAAAATTCAAAATCAAAATATCAAAATTATGAACAAAGAAGTTATGATGATTTAGAATCTTTTTATGATAATATGTAATTTGAATTGAAAATAAAAGAGTAAATAAAAAACAAACAAATATTATAAAAGAAAAAGATGATTTTTAAATTGTCAAAAAGGGGGATAGTATGGATAATTATATTTTTAAACAAATAAAGAGAGAATATGATATAAAAAGACAAAAGAAAATAAAAGAAGCAACTAAAAAAAAAGAAGAAATATATACTAATATCCCTAAATTAAGTCAAATAGAAGAAGAAATTAATTTATTAGCAATAAAATCAGCTAAAATGATGCTAAATGCAGATGAATTAACAAAACAAATAGAACAAGAAAAGATAGAAAATAGTTTAAAAAAATTAGAAGAACAAAAAGAAAAAGAATTAAAGAAAAATGGCATTAAAAATATAGATTTTGAACCAGATTTTGATTGTAAAACATGTAAAGATACAGGTATTATAATTGAAAAAGGTAAAACAAAATATTGTGCATGTTTTACACAAGAAATTATAAACAATACATATAAACAGTCAAATATGTTAAAGTTGGATGAAGAAAATTTTGAAACTTTTGATATTTGTTATTATTCTAAAAAAGCTGATAAAGAAAAATATGGCATAGAAAGATCACCTATAGAAAATATAGAATGTATAAAAAAAGTTTCAAAAGATTTTTGTGATAATATAAGTAATAGAGAACAAAAAAATCTGCTATTTACAGGTAATACAGGACTTGGAAAAAGTTTTTTAGCTAATTGTATAGCAAAAGAATTAATTGAAAAAGGTAAAACGGTAGTATATCAAACAGCCCCAATACTTATGGATAAAGTTATAGAATATAAATTTTCATATAATAAAACAGGTGTAGAAAAAGAACAATATGAAAAAATATTTGAAGTGGATTTATTAATAATAGATGATTTAGGAACTGAAACAATGAGTAATGTTAAATTTACTGAATTGTTTAATATAATAAATACTAGATTATTAAGAAATAAAAAAATATTAATATCAACAAATCTTACTCTAAATCAATTATATAAAGAATATGATGAAAGAGTTATTTCTAGACTTATTGGTAATTTTACTATATGTAAATTTGTTGGTGATGATATTAGATTAAAGAAAAAAAGAATAGAATAGTTAATAGAATATAAAATATAAAAAATAAAAAGTAAAGAAATTGTATGTGGTTTCTTTACTTTTTATTTGTATATAAAATTTATGAATAAAAAAACACATTAAATTCATAAATCATACATAATAACAAGGTATAATATAAGTATTATATATTTGCAAAAAGTGTTAAAATTTGGTATAATGGAACTAATAAACAAAAAGAATAACTATATAAAAACAAATACACTTGATTATAAAAAATATTAGAAGGGAGTGTTAGAAATGAAACTTTTAGTTATAGATGATGATATTGATTTAAGAGAGATAATAGTAGAA
Organism: uncultured Clostridiaceae bacterium; assembly: GCA_964653805.1. Lineage (GTDB taxonomy): Bacteria > Bacillota > Clostridia > TANB77 > CAG-465 > CAG-465. The sequence continues at coordinate 104,218 of CAZZFS010000001.1, forward strand.
TATGCTAAATATGAAAATTATGAAATACTTGAAGCAGAAGATGGAATAAAAGGAATAGAATTAATTAAAGAAAATGATTTTGATTTAATTATAGTTGATGTAATGATGCCAAAAATTGATGGATTTACTACAGTAAAGGAAATAAAAAAAATAAAAGATATCCCTATAATTATGCTATCAGCTAGAAGTGAAGAGTATGATAAACTTTATGGATATGAAATAGGTATTGTTGATTATATGACAAAACCATTTAGTCCAAGAGAACTTATGGCAAAAATAAAAGTAGCAACAAGAAAAAATGAAAATTTAAGTTCTAAATATATGTTTTCAAATGTTGTTATAAATACTGATTCTCGCAAAGTAATGGTTGATGATAATGTAGTTGAATTTACACTAAAGGAATATGATGTTTTGCTTTATTTAGTAAAAAATAAAGGTATTGTTTTATCAAGAGAACAAATATTAAATGGAGTGTGGGGTTATGAATATTATGGTGTAGATAGAACAGTAGATACACATATAAAATTAATAAGAAATAAATTAGATAAATATAAGGAGCATATAAAAACGTTGAGAGGAGTTGGTTATAAATTTGATGAAAAAATTTAATAGTTTAAACACAAAACTTATTTTTAATTTTTTATTTTTCTCAATATCTATATTACTTATAATATGGTTTATGCAAGCTATAATGTTAAAAACAACATATGAATCTATAAGGAAAAATGAAATAAATAGTATGTCATATACAGCTGAAAAGATATATAATAATATTGATAAATTAAATGAATTAGCATATAAATATGATGTGAAAATTTTAATTTTAGATGATGATTTAACAACAATAGTAGCAACAGATGATAATATAGGAAGTTTACCAAGATCATTTAATATGCAAATAGCTCAAGTTTTAAATAATTTAAAAAATGAAAATGAAATAAATCATGATATAACTACTAATAAATTTAATACAATTTTAAATGTTTATGCAAGAAGTATAGGAGATGGTAAATATATAGCAGTAATTTCGACTATAAATCCAATATCGTCAACCGTAAGGGTAATGACAATACAATTAGTATATATAACAATATTTTCTTTAATTTTTGCTGTTGTAGTTGCTATTATATTATCAAAAAAATTATCAAAACCTATATATGATATAAATGAAAAGGCAAAGGAATTAGAAAAGGGGAACTTCGATATCAATTTTAAACAAGGTTATTATACAGAAATAGATGAGTTATCATCCACTTTAAATAATGCGTCAGAGAAACTTAAAATAACTAATAGATTGAGAAAAGAAGTTATTGCAAATGTTTCACATGATTTAAAAACTCCTTTAGCTACTATAAAAGGTTATTCAGAGATGTTACAAGATATTTCTGGAGGAGTTAAAGAAAAAAGAGATGTTCAATTAAAGAAGATTTCAAAAGAAGTAGATAATTTGAATTTATTAATTTCAGATATGCTAAACTTATCAAAATTAGAAACAGTAGATAACGGATTAGAATTAAAAGAAATTAATTTAATAGATATTGTTTATGATGTTATAGCAAGATTTGATCATATATGTGAAAAAACAAATGTTAAAATAGAATTTAAAAAAGATATAGAAAATATAACAATAAAAGCAGACAAAATAAAATTATCACAAGTTATATATAATTTAATTGCAAATGCTATAAGTTTTGTAGGAGAAGATAAAACGGTATATGTAATAGTTAAAAAAACAAATGATAAAATAAAGGTAGAAGTAAAAGATAATGGAAAGGGTATAAGTGAAGAAAATCAAAAGTATATATTTGAAAGATATTATAAAACAAATGATAAATTTAGAAAACTAGGTATATCAACAGGGCTTGGACTTTCTATTGTTAAAAATTTATTAGAAAAACATAATTTTAAATATGGAATAATATCAAAAGAAAATTGTGGAACGATTTTTTGGTTTGAAATTTAGATTAATGTGACGAAAAAAACATATTATATTCATCAACACTTCAAATAACAATAGTAAAATATAGTTATGAAAAGTGAGGTGATAAAAATGAAAAAAATAGCGATGTTAGCATTAGGTATTGTATTAGTTACTGTAACAGTAGGTGGTGTATACGCAACTACAGTTGATACTGAAACTAAAACAAATGCTAATTGCAATGTATCAATTGAATCAAAAACTGAAACATTAAAAAAATATGTAGCAGATGGAAAAATAACACAAGAAAAAGCTGATGAAATATTAAAACAATTAGAAAATTGTGATGGTACTGGAAATGCTAAAATTGGTCAAACTAACGGAATAAAATTTGGTAGTGGTAATGGCCAAGGTGAAGGCAAAGGTAGAGGAATAAAAAATATGAATTGTGAAAATTGTACATCAGAACAATAAATAAAAACAAAAACAAACAAAAACAAACAAAAATAAACAAAATATAAAATTAAAAAGTCTTGGTAGATTTAAAAAATACCAAGACTTTTTGTTGTGTTTTGGATAGTTAGAATAGTAAGGGAGAAAGTATTTAAAAATATAATCATAAAATTAATTATATTTTTTATATTTTAAAATCAATTATGTTTTTTGTAATATAATCTATTGTTTCGTTTACTGTTAAGTTAGAAGTATCAATTATGTTACTTTCGTTATATTCATTATTTTTAAAATCATGTAATAAAGTTAAACAACGATCACCCATTTGACAATCTATTGGTCTATAACTATCTCTTTTTAAAAGTGTTTTTTCATCGACCATTAAAATAATAAAATGTACATCAAAATTTAAAAAAGAATCTTTTAATAATTCTAATCTTTCTAAAGGTATTATATAATTAAAAACAACATCATAACCATTATTTAAATATATTTTTATAGTATTAATACAAATATCAAAAAAACATATTAAGATGATTACCATCTTCCTAAGGACAAGTATATCCACCTACAACTTGATGATATATTTCATCTCCCGCTATAACAGCCGACTTAGATTTCGTGTTAGAGATTTTTTTGTTATAGTACTTTTTCCAACACCAGTTGGACCTGTTATTATATATAAATTAGCCATAATTATCCTCCTTTTAATATATGTATATTGTAGCATAAAAAAGTAAAAAAAATTAATTTTAATAAAAAAACATGTTAAATTTTAAAAAAATCTGGTTTTAAAGTTTTTTTAAAATATTTATTGTAATAATAAGTATTTAATAGTATAATTTGGTATAAAAGATGTATAAGTATTTAATATTTTGATTAATAAGGACTTATACTTATACTTATATTTTATCTAATTCAAAAAACATAATAAAAGAGGAGTGTAATATGAAGAAAAATTTAAAAAAAGGAAGAGTTAATAGAGTAGTGTTTTTAATTATTTTAATTGTTATTGCTATAATAACAATAATAGGCCTTTTAAATAATAAAGGAAAAAATAATAGTGATGTTGAAACATATGGAGATAAAGAAATAAAAGCTTTATTAATAAAAGGTTTTGATAATATGAAAAATTTTTCAGCTGAAGAATTTTCTGCGCAAACAGAATCATTAAATAAAAAGATAACTATTAAAGATAATATTAGGAAAATAAGTACCAAAGATACAGAGGGATATTTATTAATAGATTTAAATTCAGAAAAAGAAGTTGTTGTTAATACAAATAAAAAAAATGCTATACAAATAAAAATAGCAGAAATAGGAAGTATAAATGATTTCAAATATAGTCCGTTTGTAACTGAATTAGAGTTGACTGTAAAAGTAAAATATGAATATTTAAAAAAAGAACAATATAAAAATAAAGAGTGCATTGTTGTAAAACAAATATATAATAACAATTCAAATAAAACATTAATTCAAAATATATATCGTGTTTTTTGGATAGAAGAAAAAACAGGGTATATAATAGGAATAGGTGAAATTTATAATACAAAAGATGAGATTGTGGAAAATGTGTATTATGATAATATAAAAATTAATGAATTAAAAGATAGTGATTTTGAAATTCCAAAAGATTATAAAATTACTGAAAAATAAAATATTATAGAATTGAAAAATCAAGTAATTTTAATTAATTACTTGATTTTTCTTCTAATTTTAATATTTGTTCGTAAAGCTTTTCTTCTCTATCTGATATTTTTTTAGGCATTTCAATAATTATTTTTAGTAATAAATCGCCTCTATTTCCTTCTTCAGAAATATATCCTTTATGGGTAATTGTTACTATTTCATTGTTTTTTAAATGTTTTGGTAATGAAACAACTATATTTTCATCAAATAATGTTAGTTTATATTTACCACCAATAGCTGCTTTTGCAGGTGTTATAGTTATTGTTTTTGATAAATTAATACCATCTAATTTATAATTACTTTGGTCTTTTACACTAACATGTATTATTAAATCACCGTTTTTACCACCGTTTTTACCTGGATTACCTAGTGCAGCAAGGCGGATTTTATCCCCATGTTGTATACCAATAGGTATATTTACAGAGAATGTTTTCATACCTGTTTTGTGTGATTTTATAACAATTTTTTTCTCTACTCCAAAGAAACCTTCTTCTAATGAAACTTCTAAATTTGTTATTATATCAGTTCCTTTAGTAGCTTTTTGTTTTATTCTTTTATCTTCTGAATCATCAGTTTTTGTTTCTTCAATGTTTTGAACATCATCTTTTTTAAATCCAAGTAAAGTGTTTAACAAATCATTTATTACAGTAACACTAGATTTTATTTCATACTTTACATTTGTTAAACTAGAATCACCTTCTACGATACCATAACCAAGTTTAGAAACTTGTCTATCATATTTTCTTCTTTTTTCTTCGTTTGTAAGTGTATCGTAGGCTTCAGTAATATCTTTAAATTTAGTTTCAGCTTCGATATTTTTATTTGTATCAGGATGATATCTTTTCGCTAATTTTCTATATGCTAATTTTATTTCTTCTTTAGAACTTTTTCTATTAACTTCTAAAATTTCATAATAATTTTTGTATTTCATTTTATGCTCCTTTTAATCTTTGATAATTATTTTAGATTTATTACATTATAACATATTATTAGGATTTTTCAAGGAGTTTAACTTGCATTTTTATTTTTTTTCTAGTATAATAAGGTAGTAATTAAATTGGAGGTATAAAAATGGATGAAGATAATTTTTTAGAGGCACAAAACATTGTACCCGTAAAAATAGAAGATGAAATGAAGAGATCATATATAGATTATGCGATGAGTGTTATCGTTGCACGTGCTCTTCCTGATGTAAGGGATGGATTAAAACCAGTACATAGAAGAATACTATATGTAATGAGTGAACTTTCATTATGGCCTGAAAAACCATTTAGAAAATCTGCAAGTATTGTCGGAGATGTAATGGGTAATTACCATCCACATGGTGATACTGCAATTTATGATTCACTAGTACGTTTAGCTCAAGATTTTTCACTTAGATATCCTGTTGTAAATGGACATGGTAACTTTGGTTCAATAGATAACGATCCACCAGCGGCAATGAGGTATACAGAAGCTAAACTTCATAAAATATCACTGGAAATGTTAGCTGATTTAGATAAAAATACAGTTGATTTTGTAGCAAACTATGATGATAGGTTAAAAGAACCAACTGTATTACCAGCAAAATTACCTAATCTTTTAATAAATGGAGCTTATGGTATTGCTGTAGGTATGGCTTGTAATATACCGCCACATAATTTGACAGAAGTTATAAATGGAATAATAGCTCAAATAGAAAATCCAGATATAACAAATGAAGAATTAAATGTACATATAAAAGGACCAGATTTTCCAACAGGAGCTATAATACTTGGAAAAGAAGGAATAAAAGATGCATATGCAACTGGTAGAGGTAAAGTTTATGTAAGAGCAACTGCTGAAATAGAAGAAGATAGCAAAGGTAGATTTAAAATAATTGTTACAGAAATACCTTATCAAGTAAATAAAGCAGCTTTAATTCAAAATATAGCTAAATTAGTTGGATTAAAAACAATAGAAGGAATATCTGATTTAAGAGATGAATCTGATAGAACAGGATTAAGAATTGTAATAGAATTAAAAAGAGATGCAAATCCAAATGTTGTTTTAAACTTGTTATATAAACATACACAATTACAAACAACTCAAAGTATGTTAATGTTAGCACTAGTTAATGGGCAACCAAAAGTTTTAGCGTTAAGAGAAATACTTTATAATTATATTGAACATAGAAAACAAATTGTTACAAGAAGAACTAAATTTGATTTAGATAAAGCTTTAGCAAGATTGCATATTTTAGAAGGTTTAAGAATAGCTCTTGATCATATTGATGAAATAATAGCAATAATTAGATCAGCTTATGATGATGCACAAGGAAAATTAATGCAAGCTTTTGGTCTTTCAGAAATTCAAGCAACTGCAATTTTAGAAATGAGACTTAGAACATTACAAGGATTACAAAGAGAAAAAATCGAAAATGAATATAAAGATTTGATTGATTTAATTAAACATTTAAAAGAAATTCTTGATAATGAACATTTAGTAATGGATATAATAAAAGAAGAATTACTTGAAATAAAAGAAAAATTTGGTGATGAAAGAAAAACAATAATAACACATGGTGAAGGTGATATTGATATTGAAAGCTTAATAAAAGAAGAAACAAATATCGTTACTTTAACAAATTGTGGATATATTAAAAGAATAGCAGCAGATGTTTATAGAAGTCAAAAAAGAGGTGGAAAAGGCCTTACAGCTATGAATACTCGTGAAGAAGATTTTGTTGAACATTTATTTGTTACATCTACACATAATTATATAATGTTCTTCACTAATATGGGTAAAGCATTTAAATTAAAAGCATATGAATTACCTGAATCAGGAAGAACTGCAAAAGGAACTGCAATTGTTAATTTACTGCAATTATCACAAGGTGAAAAAATAGCAGCAGTTATTCCAGTGGCAGATTTCAAATCAGAACAATATGTTCTTATGGCTACAAGAAATGGTCTTATTAAGAAAACAAAATTAGAAGAATATTGTAATATAAGAAAAACAGGTATTCAAGGTATAACTTTAAAAGAAGATGATGAATTAATTGATGTAAGACTTACAGATGGAAATAACGATATTATTATGGTTACAAGAAAAGGTCTTTCAATAAGATTCGCTGAAGATGAAGTTAGAGCAGTTGGAAGAACATCAATGGGTGTAAAAGGAATATCATTATCTAAAGAAGATAAAGTTATTGGAATGGAACCTATAAATACTGATAAAAATTATATTTTAGCAATAACAGAAAATGGTTTTGGAAAAAGAACAGAAGTAGAAGAATATAGACAACAAGCAAGAGCTGGAAAAGGTGTTCTTACATACAAAACTACTCAAAAAACAGGACATATTATAGGTGTTAAAATAGTAAATGATTTAGATGATATAATGTTAATAACAGATACTGGGGTAGTAATAAGACTTAATGTAAGTGAAATAAGTGTGCTTGGTAGAAATACTCAAGGTGTTACACTTATGAGAACTTCAGATGGTGGTAAAGTTATTAATATTGCAAAAATAGTAAAAGATGAAGAAAATGAAGAGGTTGAAAGTTAAGAATCATAAGGGTAAGAAGAAAAAAAGAAGGATGATGATATAATGAAAGAAGAAATTATTGAAAATAGTATGGATTCATTAGGAATATCAAAGAAAACTTATGATAAATTAAAAGAAAAAAACATTAATGATATAAAAGATCTTTGTCAAATTAAAAAGAAAGATCTAAAAAAAATAGGGTTTTTACAAAAAGAAATTTTAGAAGTTGAAATAAAATTACAACTAAAAGGTTTTAATTTGAAAATCAGATAAAATAAAACAACCAAAAATATAGATTAAACTATGTTTTTGGTTGTTTTATTATTTATAAACAAAAAAAGTTAGTTATATTGTAACTAACGATAAAACCCTTTTATCAAAGGTGGTAATCTTGTTATATCTTTTAGGATCCTCTAGTTAAAAAAGAGTCTTCAACACAAGATACAGTATTCCCGATTCCCTATCGCAATCTTGTAGATTTTTCATAACATTACAATATATCTAACTATATATATTATATCACTAAATTTGCAAATAGTAAATATGTTTTGTATAAAATTAATAATGATTTTATTTATATTAAATTTTTAATTAATTATAGCAATTTAAATAAAGAGTATGAAGAAAATATAATTAAAATTTTGCATTTTTAATATAAATATGATATACTTATATTAAGTATTTCAAATAGTCGCGTATAGAAATATATGAGGAAAGTCCGGACACTATAGGGTAAGGGTGCTAGATAACGTCTAGTGGGAGTGATCCTAAGGAAAGTGCAACAGAAAATAACCGCCAAGTTTTTTGGTAAGGGTGAAAATGTGAGGTAAGAGCTCACAAACAACTTTGGAGACTTAGTTGTTCGTGTAAACCCCACCTAGTGCAACACTAAGAATTAAAGATTAAGGTGACCCGCCGTCTTTTAAGTTAGTGGCTTGAGGTATATGGTGACATGTATCCCAGATAAATGACTATTTAAAACAGAATCCGGCTTATGAGATGCTTAATGTCTATTATTTTTAATAGGCATTTTTTTATGTTTATTTTAATAGTTCAAAATTTTTTTATATACTATAAAACTATAAAAACTAAATAATTTTTAATAAAGCAAAAGAATATTATTGTTATATAATATTCTTTTGCTTTTTGATTTTAAATAAGAGTGCTTTTTATTGACATTTTTTACTTTTTATATTATACTTAACGTAACATAATTTACTTAATAATAAATTATAAAAAATATGTGGAGAAAGAAGGTAACGATATGGAATTTAAAACAAATCCAGGTAAAAAAATAGAAATAGAAGTTGATGGTGAAAATTATCAAAGAGGAGCAATAGAAACACACTATGTTCAAATAGGTGAAAATTATATAGATATAGTTGAAAAGTATGTAAAACCAATATATCAAGAAGGTGACATACTTTCAATAAGTGAAAAAATTATAGGTCTTTGTCAAAAAAGAGTTGTATATAAAAAAGATGTTAAAATTAGTGCTTTAGCAAAATTTTTATCTAAATTTGCTATGAAAAGTGATGCTGGTGTAGGAGTTGATAATCCGTATAAAATGCAATTTGCTATAAATTTATGCGGAAGTTTTAAAGTTATTTATGCTGCTATTGCTGGTGGTTTTGGTAAATTATTTGGTAAAAAAGGAGTTTTTTATGAAATAGTAGGGCCAGAAATTAGTGGTTTAGATGGTTTTTATGGAGATGTTTTTGAAGATTATGCTGAATTTGGCATAAGAATACCTGAAAATTCTACAGGTGTTTGTAATGAAATATATGAACAATTAGGTATTAAATCTATGATTGTTGATGCAAATGATTTTAATGTTGAGATACTTGGTAAAGCTGATGCTATAGAAATAGAAGATAAAAAACTTGCTGCAATGATAAAAGATAATCCAGCTGGTCAAGCAAAAACACTAACTCCATTAGTACTTGTAAGAAAAAAATAATAACTAAAAATATAAAAAACGTTAAAAAATTAAAAGACATTAAAATTTTTTAACTATTACAAATAAAATTAAAAAGGAAAGCCAATATAATTAGAGGCTAAAAATAACAAATAAAATTGAAAACATTTGGAGGCGGTTATGGCAAATAGAAGAATAAAGAAAAAAAACAAAAGAAATGAATATACAGAAGAAGTAAGAGTAACTAATGAAGAATTAAAAGAAAATGAAATTGAATTAAATGAAGATGTTGAAAATTTAGAAAACAATCAAGATGATTTGATTAAAGAAAATATAGAGAGAGAAGTTTTAAATAAAAACGAAAATATTCAAGAAAAGAAAAAAGATTTTCTTGATTCTATAATAAAAACAGATCTTATTAAAATTAATTTAAAAAATAAATTTAAAAAAAATAGTGACTTGAACGGAAAAAACAAGAAAGAAAATTCATATAATGGAGATAATAGTTATAATAACAATTCAAATGAAGTTATTATAAGTAAAGTTCATAAAAAAAAGAAAAAGATTTTTCTTTTTTCTTTTGTTATTTTAATACTTTTAATTGTTATTGTCTTTAGTACTTTTGTTATTTCAAATAAATTAAATTCAAATGTATATAAAAATATTAAATGTTTAGATGTTGATTTTTCAAATAAAACTGCTGAAGAAGTTTCTAAAATTTTAGAAGAAAAGTCAGCTGGAACTACAGCTGCTAGAATAGTAGAAGTTTTTCAAAAAGATGAAAAAATATATGTTGTAAAAAGTGAAGAAGTAGATTTAGCTATTGATGTACAACAAACAAGTAAAAAAATATTTGAATTTGGTAGAAATGGTAATATATTAGAAAACTCATATAATATTTTTAAAAATCTTTTTGTAACTACAAGTATAGAACCTGTTTATAAATATAACGAAGAAAAATTAGATAATATAATAAAAAATATTGATTTAAGTATAAAAGACAGATTTGTAGATGATAGTTATAATTTAGATGAAAAAACAAATAAAATTATAATAAAAAGAGGTACTTCTGGAAATACAATTGAGTACGATAAAGAAAAGGGTAAAATTTTTGAAGCTTTAAGTAAAAATAAAAGTTTAATAGAGATTGAAACAATAACACAAAAACCGGCTGAAATAGATGTAGATAAAATATATAGCGAAGTAAAAAAAGATCCTACTGATGCATATATGGATAGAACATCTTCGCCTGTTAAGTTTGTTAATGAAAAAACAGGTTATGATTTTGATAAAGCTGATTTAACTAAGGTTTTAAATCAAGAAGAAAATAAATCTGAAGGAAAAGTTATTGAATATGCTTTAACAGTATTACAACCTAAAGTAAAACTTACGGATATAACATATACTTTGTATAAAGATAAATTAGCTGGATATACAACATACTTTGATCCGGGTGGGCCTAGAGCAAATAATTTAAATATAGCTCTTAATTATTTAAATGATAAAATAATTATGCCAGGAGAAACTTTTTCATATAATCAAGCAATAGGCGATACAACTGCTTCAAAAGGATATAAAGAAGCGGCTACATTTAAAGCTGGAAAAGTTGTCATGGAAATGGGTGGTGGAATATGTCAAACAACATCTACCCTATATAATGTTGCATTGATGGCAAATATGGAAATAGTTGAAAGACATCAACATGGCTTACCAGTAGGTTATGTACCACCAAGTAGAGATGCAACTGTATATTCTCCAGTGTTAGATTTTAAATTTAAAAACACAAGAAATTATCCAGTAAAAATATCTACATCTTTTAGTGGTTCTGGAAGTCTAAACATTAGTATTTTTGGGACAAAAGAAGAAAAAGAATATGAAGTGGTTTTAAGTAGTAGTTATTTAAGTACAATTCCATTTACAGTACAATATGTAAATGATAATACAATTCCAGTTGGACAACAAGTTGTTTCTAGTCCTGGAGTAAATGGTTATACATCAGAAGCATATATAACAAAAAAATTAAATGGAGTGGTGGTAAGTCAAACATTACTTTCTAAAGATTCATATAGTGCACAAGCTAGAGTTATAAAGGTTGGAGTTCAATAAATAATAAAAAAACAGTTTAAAATACATATTTTTATGTAAATTAAACTGTTTTTTTATTTTAATTTGTTAAAATATTGCAATTTTTTTTTTGATGTAGTATAATATTAATATAAGTAGATGAAAATCTAAAAAAGAAAGAGGTATGATATATGGAACCTTTAGTACAAATGAATAAATTTGAAATAATTGATATGCCTGGTATGAATACAATAGCTTTTGTTGTTGAAAAAAATGAACAAAGTGGTAAAAATGGCGAAGCTTTTTTATCTTTACAAAAAATAGAATGTATTGATAGTCAAGAAGATGGAAAAATAAAAAAGACTTTTAATGTTATCAATACCGAAGAAGATGATAAACAACTTGTTGTTTTACTTACTTTAACTAATTCTAAAGCAATAATTAGTACGGGAGAATTGTCTAAAGAAGGCTTTAAAACAACAGAAAGAAATGTACCTTTAAGTTATGGTACAATATTTAATCAAGAAGGTGTGGAATACAAAGAAGTTGAATATACACCTAACATGAAAAGACATTTTTCAATAATTGACATACAAACAGGTGATGAAATAAAACCTGTATTATATAAAGATGAAATATCAGGTGCTATAAAAGGCAGATGTAAATTACTACCGAACAAACCATATATTGTTTTAGAGTTAAGATTTGAAGAACAAAAAGATTAATAATAAAATTCAAATATTATAGTAATTGTAGTAATAGATGTAGTAAATATAAAAGGAGGAATTTATTATGGGTAATGTTATAGTTAAAGCTAACGCAGCTGTATTTAAAGATAATGGAAGAGGTAAACTTGAAATAACAGGTGGAGAACCAATTTCAGTTATAGTAGGAGATTTATCTAGAAATATAGAAAATAAAACTGTTGAGAAAAAAACAAGAAATCAAGAAGATGAAATGATTGTTTAGAATATAAATTTTTAATGTTTTTTAATATATATATTTATATGAGAAGAGGATAAGTATGAAAAATAAACTAATGAAGATGAAAAGAGAATTTAAACCATTTTTAATAGCCTATATATTATTTGATATAATAATTATAGGCTCTTTGGTTGTTAGTGCATCAAGTATTCCAGAAGGTACAACAAATAGTTTTAAACAATTTGAACATATTTTTCAAAATATTGTACCAAATATGATTAATTTTAAATTTATAACTGCTATATTTGTAGACTTTTTTAAATTTGTAAATTATTCGTTTTGGACTTTTGTAGCCACAATAGTACTATTTATTGTTTGGAAAATAAAAATGGGTGGCGGTAGTGAGTACGAAGGTAAAGAAAGTGGATCAAGTGATTGGAGTAAAAGTGGCGAAGAATATTCAAAATTAGAAGATGGCAGTGAAGTTTTAAATAAAAAAGAAGGTTTTATTTTAAGTACAAAACATTACTTAAATACAGATTTACGAAAAGTTAAAATAAATAAAAATATACTTGTTTTTGGTGGATCTGGTACTGGTAAATCAGCATGTTATATAAAACCAAATATATTACAATGTTTAGGTTCTTATGTTATAACAGATCCAAAAGGTGAGTTATATAGAGAAACAGCTAATTTTTTAAAAGCACAAGGATATAAAGTAAGAGCTTTTAATTTAGTAGATGCAGAATTTAGTGATAAATATAATCCTTTAGCACATATAAAAGATCATTCAGATATTGATACGATAGCTCATAGTATTATTGAAGGTGGTGGTGAAGGTAAATCTTCAGATCCATTTTGGGATAACACAGCTAAAATGCTTTTAAAAGCTTGTATATATTATGTTATATCTGTATTGCCAGAAGAAGAACAAAATTTATCTAGTTGTTTAAATATAGTAAGAGCAGGTGGATCAGATGATTCAGTTTTAGATAGATTATTTATTGATGAATTAACACCAGAACATCCAGGTAGAAAAGAATATGAGGGAATTAGATTTGGTGCTGATAAAACAAAACAAAGTATAGCAATATCTTTAGTTTCTAAATTATCACATTTTGATACACCAAATATAAAGAAAATAACAACAACTAATGACATAGATTTTCAAGAATTAGGTAATGAAAAAACAGCTATATTTGTAATAACTCCAGCTGATCACAGTACTTATGATTATATATTAACAATATTTTTTAGTCAGTTATTGCAAACACTATATGCACAAGCAAATAAAAATGGTGGAACATTAAGAAATCAAGTTTATTTATTATTAGATGAATTTGCAAATATTGGACAAATACCTGATTTCAATAGAAAATTAAGTACAACTAGAAGTTTAGGTATAAGTGTATCAATTATAGTACAAAGTTTGGATCAATTAGAAGGACTATATAAAGATACGTATGAAAATATATTAGGTAACTGTGATACGCAAATATTTTTAGGAAGTCAATCATTAAAAACTTGTGAATATTTTTCAAAAAGTTTAGGACAAAAAACAATTAAATTTCATTCTGTTTCTGTTACAGAAGCAAAAGGAGATGGTGATAAACCAAGTAAATCTAAAAGTGAACAAAGACAAGGTAGAGATTTAATGACAGTTGATGAATTAAAAAGAATGCCTTTTGATGAAGAAATTATATTAGTTAGAGGTTTAAAACCAATAAGAACAAAGAAAGCATGGTATTTTAAATATCATCCATTAAAAGATATTATAGGTAATTATTTAATAAAAGATCATACTCAAATGCCAAGACCAAAACCAGTTGAAGTAAAAACTATGGATGTTGAGAAACATATAGAAGAAAGAGTTAATTTGGCAAAAAAAATGATACAAGAAAAAGAAGAAATCAAAGAAAAAGCTAAAAATAAAGTTGAAGAAAAAATATCTTTGAAAGAACAAGAAGAAAACTTTGATTTACAAGCAGAATTAGAAAAAAAATTTAATGAATTATTTGGTGAAACAGATAATCATTAAAAGTAATAAAAAAACAACAATATATTTTGTTGTTTTTTTTTATTTAATATAGTATAATAATATTATAATTTTGGAGGTTGTAATGAAAAAGAGGAGAAATATTAGTATTATTATAGTTATAATTGTATCATTAGCTTTAATAATCGGTATAAGTATTAAATTATTAGATAATACAGGTAAAATAAATCAAGGTAATTATAGATTAAATGATATGGTTATAACTTCAAAGATTGAAGCTATAGAATCAAAATCAGCAAAAGAAACTACAACAAGCACAGATACTACAGCTACAAATACTGATACAACTACAGCTAATGCTGAAAAAACTAATATAAATAAATTAAATTTTGATTTATCACAAAAAAACACGATAGATTTACTTATTACAAAAGATATAGAAGCTAAAGAAGTATATATAAATAATGTTTCTTTAAGTGAACCTTCAAAAAAAGGTGAAATACTTTTAAGTATAAATGGCGAAAATCAAACAATTGATTCATCAAAAAAAGATATAACTTTAAAAGAAAAAGATGATCAATATTATCTTGAAATAAAAATTGAAAATAATAATTTTGTTAAAGAAGCTAAAATTCCAGAAGGTACAAATAAAATATCTCTTGATGGAACAATACTTGATATTTTAAATATAAAATTAAGCGATATTGCACTTGAACTAAGATTTGATTTAAATATAGTAGACTCATCAGGTAAAAATAACGTTTGTAAATTAAAATTTAAAATGCCAACAGAAGCTTTAATTACAGAAGGTATAAGCGTTACAAGAGAAGATAAAACTAATTATATATTTTCATTAAGAGAAAATAATAATTAATAAAATATGTATTTTATATTAAAGATGATATATGAATAAATAAAATAATAAACTATTGATTTTTAGAGTTAAATAGTGTATAATTAAGGCACCACTAAACGATAGAGTACTGCAAACCTTGTCAGATCCGGAAGGAAGCAGCAATACGCATCATACTCTATGTGTTTAGTGGATTTTTTATGAGGTGATAAAATGTCATACATAGCATTATATAGAAAATATAGACCTATAACTTTTAGTGAAATTGTAGGGCAAGAAAATGTTACAAAAGTTTTAAAAAATCAAATAAAATCAAATAAAATTTCTCACGCATATATTTTTAGTGGTAGTAGAGGAACCGGGAAAACCAGTGCTGCAAAAGTTTTTTCAAGGGCAATAAACTGTTTAAATATAGTAGATGGTGAACCTTGTAATGAATGTAGTGTTTGTAAAAGTATAATAGAAGGTAATATGACTGATGTTATAGAAATGGACGCTGCTTCAAATAATAGTGTTGAAAACATTAGACAAATAAGGCAAGAGGTAGTTTATGCTACAATAGATGTAAAATATAGAGTATATATAATAGATGAAGTACACATGCTAACAACAAGTGCTTTTAATGCATTACTTAAAACATTAGAAGAACCACCAAAAAATGTTGTGTTTATATTAGCTACAACAGAACAGCATAAGATACCAGTTACGATACTCTCTAGATGCTTGAAATTTGATTTTAACAGAGTTTCTAACCAAGATATAATAATGAGACTAGAATACGTATTAAAAGAAGAAAAAATCGAATATGAACAAGAAGCATTAGAATATATAGCTAAGCTTGCTGATGGAGCATTAAGAGATGCTTTAAGTATTTTAGATAGATGTTTAAGTGAATCAAAAGAAATACTTAAATATGAAAATATAGTTGAAATAGTAGGTGCGATTGATAAAAATTTAATAAAAGAATTAACAGAAAGCATATATGAATTTAAATCAAATGACGCTTTAAAAATAATAGATGGAGTAATACGAAAAGGTAAAGATTTAAGACAATTAGTTTTGCAAGTTACAGAATCATTTTTAGATGTTTTAACAAATGAGAATGTAGATGAAAGTAAAAATAAAAAAAGAACTATTCAAATAATAGATAGATTATCTAAATTAGATAATGATCTAAAACAAACAACAAAACCAGAAATTGTTTTAAAAGCTACAATTGTAGAACTATGTAATTTAAAAACTACAATTCAAATAGATAATTTAAATTCTCAAGATGGAAATCAAAATATAAATTCAAATAATGAATATATAGAAGCATTAAATAAAAAGATAGAAAATTTAGAAAAAACTGTAGGAGAACTTAAGAATCAAAGAAATACACAAACTAATTTTTCTACTAATGCAAGTGTTCAAAATAGTAGCTCGCAACAAATTAAACAAAACAATACCTCTAAAACAAATAATTTGAATAATTTAGATGTTGATTCACTTAATGAATTTGAAGCTGTTGATGAATTTAAAAAAGAAATAGTACAAAGAGGTAAATTAAAAGCTTTTTCAGCTTTAGCAGGTGCAAAAATATATAATTTAGAAAATAATATTTTAATTACTACAGAAAATAAATTTGCATATAATATATTAAGATTAGATGAAACAATAACTTCTATTGCAGAGGTTTTTAGAGATAAATATAATATACAAAAGCAAATAAATATAAATTTAAAAAATAGTAATGAACAAACACAAAGTAATAAAATAGAAGAAGTTTTAAAAAAAAATGATGTAAAATATACAAATATGGATTGAAAAAAATAAATAAATATAGTATACTAATTAACATGATTTAAATATGAAAGGTAGGATGAAAAAAATGGGTAAATTTGGAGGATTTCCAGGCGGCGGAGGCATGGGTAATATGCAAAATTTAGTAAAACAAGCAAAAAAAATGCAAGAGGATATGCAAAAAAAACAAGCTGAAGTAGCTTCTAAAGAAATAGAAACTTCTGCAGGTGGCGGTGCTGTTATAGTAAGAGCTACTGGAGATAAAGTTATAAAAGAAATTATAATAAAACCTGAAGTTGTGGATGCAAATGATATTGAAATGTTACAAGATTTAGTTCTTAGCGCTGTAAATGAAGCATTAAATAAAGCAGATACAATGATGCAATCTCAACTTGGTGATTTTAATGTTCCAGGATTATTTTAGGCTATAATATGTATTCAGAAACTGTAAAAAAATTAATAAATCAGTTTGAAAAATTACCTGGAATAGGTCATAAAACAGCAGTAAGGTTAGCATTTCATATTTTAGAAACATCTTTAGAAGATGTTGAAGAAATGTCTAAAGTGTTAATAGAAGCTAAACAAAAAGTTAAATTTTGTTCACAATGTTTCAATTTAACGGAAGAAGATCCTTGCAATATATGTTCTAATACAAAAAGAGATGAATCAATACTTTGTGTTGTTGAAGGTGTAAAAGATGTAATTGCAATGGAAAGAACTCATGAATTTAGAGGTAAATACCATGTATTGCATGGTTCAATATCTCCAATGAATAATAAAACAGCTGGTGATATAAAAATAAAAGAATTATTAGAAAGATTAAAAGATGATGCTATAAAAGAAGTTATATTAGCAACAAATCCTACAGTAGAAGGAGAAGCAACTGCAATGTATATATCAAGACTTATTAAACCACTTGGTATAAGTGTTACTAGAATAGCACATGGTATACCAGTAGGTGGAGATTTAGAATATACAGATGAAATAACTTTAATAAAAGCATTAGAAGGTAGAAGACAATTTTAAAAAAAATATAAATAATATTTTATAATATATAAAGACAAAAATAGTATAGATTCATAATTTGAATCTATACTATTTTTATTTGTTATTTACCTGTACTACCAATTCCGCCAAGTCTTTCACCACTTGCATTATCGTTATCAGTAATTAAGAATTTTTGAAAATAAGCTTGTCCAATTCTATCACCTTTTTTTATTGTAATATCAGTTGGGAAAAAGTTATAAAATTGAAATATAATGTTTCCATCATTATCAGGATTTTCATAATAATCACATTCAAATATTCCAATTGAATTAGACATTACAAGACCTACTTTAGAAGGTCCAGAACTTCTATTTGCTATTGTCATAACTTCATCTTCTTGGAAATATGCTTTTATACCAGTAAATACTTTAGTTGGTTTTATATCAAAATTCTCACTACTTTCTTTTGAAAAGAAAGGCAAGTTTTTAAAAACTGATTTCCATATAGAAGGTATAACTATATCTTCTGGTGCACAGAAATCATATCCAACAGAATTTTTTGTACTTCTAACTGGTAATATTAAATTTTTATCTTCATATCCTTTACAAATTTCAAATCCTCTAGTTTTTTTTGTATTCATAATATTTTGTTCTCCTTTTAGCTATAATTTTTAGAAAATATAAAAAGTTAAATAATTAATTTATATTTTCTAAACGACTTATTCTATCCTCTATAGGAGGATGTGTTGAAAATAAACTATTTTGTTTTTTATCTTTGCTTTTTGCTTTTAATGGATTTACTATGTACATGTGAGCAGTTGCTTTATTTGCGCTTTCTAAAGGACTACTGATTTCAGATAATTTTTGTAAAGCTGAAATTAATCCTTCTGGATTTCTAGTCATTTCAACAGAACTAGCATCAGCTAAATATTCTCTTTTTCTTGATACAGCAAGCTGTATCATTGTAGAAAATATAGGTGAAAGTATTAAGAATACTAAACCTATTAAGAGAACAATAGGATTGCTATTTTTATTATCAGAACCTCTAAAAAATATTGCTCTAGTTGCAATGTCAGATAAAATAACTATAAATCCTACAAAAACAGATATTACAGTGGATAATAAAATATCATAATTTTTTATATGAGATAATTCGTGAGCCATAACTCCTTCTAATTCATATTTATTCATTTTTTCTATTAATCCAGTTGTAAAACAGATTACTGCATTTTCAGGATTCCTACCAGTTGCAAAAGCATTTGGTGAAGGATCGTCAATTACATATAACTTTGGTCTTGGTAAACCAGAAGCAATACATAAATTATCTAATATTGAACTAAGTAATTTATCTTGTTCTTCTGTAGCTGGTCTTGCATTAGAAATACCAAGAACTATTTTATCACAATTATAGTATGAAATAAATGCTGAAAAACTAGCAAATATAATTGCAATAACAGCTGCAAAAGCACCTAAATCAAAAGCTACACAAATAAAATAAGTTGCTAACATTACTATTAATATAAATAAAGAAATAATAAAATAAGAATTTATTTTATTATCTCTAACTGATTTTAATATCATAACGATTAATCCTTACTAAAATCAACAGCTACAGCTTCTTTTTGAGCAGCTTCTGTTATTTCGAAGAATTTTTCTTCTGTAAAATTAAACATTTTCGCAAAAATATTTCCTGGGAATGTCATTATAGCTGTATTGTACATTTGAACAGTATCATTATAAAATTGTCTAGAGTATGCAATTTTATCTTCAGTTGAAGAAAGTTCCACTTGAAGTGCAGCAAAATTTTCGTTTGCTTTTAAATCAGGGTAAGCTTCTGCAACAGCAAATAAAGATTTTAAAGTTCCAGTTAAAGCATTGTTTGCTTCAGCTTTAGAACCTACATCAGAAGCATTTGAATAGTTGTTTCTAGCTTCAATAACTTCTCTTAATGTGTTTTCTTCATGTACCATATATCCTTTTACTGTTTCTACTAGATTTGGTATAAGATCAAATCTTCTTTTTAATTGGGTATCAATTTGCGCCCACGCATTTTTTACTCTCATTTTTAATTGTACTAAATTGTTGTATAAAGCAATTACTAAAAAAATAAGAATTGCAATTATTCCTAAAATAATCCAAAATGTCATAAATATACACCTTCCTTTCATATATCATTTGATAATGTACTTCTATATTTTAACATGTAAATAAAATATATGCAATATATTGGGTGAAAAATTTAGAGAAATTATATTGAAAATAAAAATAAAAAATATTAATAAAATAAAAATAAAAAATAGAGTTTTTATATAGAAAATTAACTAAATATTGATAAAAATAAAATTATATGCTAGAATAGAATTGTAATATAAAACAAAAGAAAAAGTGGTGGTAAAATGGAAGCTATAAAAATAGATAAACCTGTTGTAAAAAAGGTTGGAAATGATGGTAAAATAAACTATTATAAAAAAGTAGATTATTATATGAATATATATTATACAAAGTTATCTCAAAATATATATAAACAATTAGGAATAGATTTATTGAAAAATAAAACTTATATTGATGGAAAAGATAAATATATTATTACAGAAAAAAAAAACATGTATAACGAAATATATTTAGGTAGTGATATAACGTCTAATTTAGAATTATCAAAAATAAAAATTGATTTAAAAGATTTTTTGTTAAAAAATAGTATTGATGAAGAAAATATTTCATATATTTGGAAAGAATTTTTAAAAATGAATTTGGCCGATATATATACTTTAAATACAAATAAAAATAACTCTGATTGGGGGATTTTAATATTAGATAACAAGGCAAAACTTATTTATTGTTTTGATTATGATAATACATTTTTCCAAAATGCTTATCCAATGATAGGTATATCAGAAGCAATTGAAAATAAAAATATAACTAATAAAATGGTGCAAAAGTATAATATTAGAAAATATAAAAATATTTTAAGTGATGTTGTTGAACATATTGGTTTTGATATTGGAGAAGGAAGAAGATTTGTATTAAATAAAGATTTAAATATAAAAAAATATAGTATAAAAGAAACTATTAAATATATAATGCAAGAACTAGGTAATAAGGAATATAAAGAATTAGAAAGAAAAATAAATATTCAAAAAGCTTTGCCTATTATTGATGATGAATTTGAAAATAAACAAGAACTTGAATTTTATGGATTACTTGCAAAATTACATATTTGTGTTATAAAAGCTAAATTGTTAAATATATGTTTTTTGGAACAAGAAATAAAAAATATAAATTTTTTATTAAGTATTAACAGTAAAATGTTTTCAAAATACGAAAGTTATGAATTAATAGAATTAATAAAAAAATTAGATATTAAAAAAGATGTAAAAGGTGCAGAAATATATATTGAAATGAAAAATGAAGAAGAAAGAAAATATGGTACTGAATTTGTAAAAGAAATGAAAAAACATAATTGGATATTACAGATACATTCAGCAAGTATCTATGATTTAACTAAAGAAGAAATTATAGATTATTTAGAATACTATAATAGTTTAGCATTAATATATAATAAAAAAATAAAATTAACTATTCATCCGGCTGAAGAAAAATGTTTAGATTTATCAATAGAAAAAACAATAGAAGGTATGAATTTTGTATCAAAATATATAAATGAAAATGATTTAAAATTAGAAATATTACTTGAAAACTTGAATGAATTAAACAAAAAAAAAAGATGTAACATATATAAAACATATGAAGCATTAGAAAAGTTAAAGAAAATAGGAAATACTTTTGATGTAGGGCATTTTGTTTATGATTATTCAAATGATTATAAGGAATTAATAAAAGAACATATGGAAAAAACAAAAAATGTACATATACATGATATAAGTGATGATAGAGTGGATCATTATCCTTTTTACTATAATAATGTTAAATTAAGCAAAATAGTGAAGTATTTAGAATTAATAAATTATAAAGGTAACGTTGTATTAGAGTATGGATTAGAATATTTAAAAGGTAATAAATTTGAAGATAAAATAGATGAATATATAAAACAGATTGAACTAGTAAAAGAAAGTTTTGTATAAAAATAAATATTATAAAATTGAATAAATAATGAAAAAAATAAAGGTTAAATATGATTAAATGAAATTATATTTAACTTTTTTATATAATATTGTTGATTTTTTATGTAAAATGATATATAATATTCCGTATTAAAAGATTAAATATAAAGCTAATTAGCTGAATTTGAAAGTGAGGATTAAAATGGCACGTAGAAAAAAGAAAGTAAGTGATTTCCAAATGTTTGATCAAAACGGGATTCATAAAATAACTGGAACTCGGTTTGATGAGGATGGTTATGATTGGGAAGGTTTTGATGTAGATGGTTTTGACCTGGAAGGAAAACATATTAGTACTGGTAAAAAATATAATGCCTCGGGTTATGATTCGGAAGGTTATGATAAATATGGAAACTCAAAATAAGCGGTTAGAAGTAAATGAAGTTGACAAAGCTTTTAAAAAACTGCCGAAATTAAGAGGAGAGGTACAAAGTTATGAAGAATATTTGGAAGTTATAGCTGAATATTATGAATTAAATTGTTCCAAAAATTCTTTTTTTGAGAGAAAGGGTATAAATCAACATAAGTTTAATAGAATAGAAGCTTTTATGAAAAAGTATTTTTCTGTTAAAATTGAAGAAGCTGTTGTGAAAAGAAAAGAATATATGAAGAAAAAAAATGAACATCATATTTTAAATTTTCCAATTGTTATTAAGCAAATTAATGATGAAAATCTTGATATTGCTAGATTTTTAAATGGTGATTTAGATATTGAATGTTTAATTGAACTTACTTCTAGAAATTCAGCATATAAAAAGCATTTGAAAAAGCTTCATACAATTAGAGTGAATTTAAAAAAATACAAAGAACCATTCGACTTAAAGTCATATTTGTCAATGAATATACAAATTGCGGGTGTTAAAATCACACAGGAATTTGTAGAGGAAACTTTGGAATACATGAATGAAAACAGCATATTTATATGTAATTATACTGTTCAGGATTGTATAAGAAAAAGAATAAATGAAAAATAAAACGTAAAAAATAATAAAAAGAGAAAGCATTGTAAATTTACAATGTTTTTTTTTGATTTTTATATATTATTTTGGTATTAAATAATATATTTGTAAAAATAAATAAAAATATGTAAAAAATTGCTTTTTGTGTAAAAAAGAAGTATAATAAATTTAATTTAAATAAGGTAACCTAATAAAAAGATGAATAGTATATATAACAAAATTAATCAAAGAAGGAGATTAAGTTATGAAAAAATTAATAATCTATAAATCAAAAACAGGATATACAGAAAAATATGCAAAATGGATAGCTTCGGAAACGGATGCCGAAATCTTTAGGTTAAAAGATGTTGATATAGATATAGTTAGAGACTATGATGTAGTTGTGTATTGTGGTGGGCTTTATGCAGGTGGAATACTTGGTTTTTCTTTTATAAAGAAAAATTTTAAAAAATTAGAAAACAAGAAAATAATAGTTGTTGCGGTAGGTGCAACTATAAAAAAAGAAGAGGCTGAAAAAGAAGTTAAAAATAAAAACTTATTACCTGAAATGGAAAATCAAATAGAATTTTTTTTACTTAGAGGTGGTTTGAATTACAAAAGAATGAATTTTTTTGATAAAGTATTAATGTTTTTTTTGTTACAATCTAAAAAAATAAAAAGAAAAGATGAATTAGATGAGGAATCGAAAGGTTTGATTGCTACCTATGGAAAAACAGTAGATTTTACAGATAAAAAATCCATTAATCCAATACTTAAATTGATGGAAGAATAAAAATTTAAAGTAATTAAATAAAAAAATAATGTATACATTTAATTTGATGTTATGCATTATTTTTTTATTTATATATATGTTTTTATATATGTTTTTATATATTTTTTAATTGTTTGTGTTGTTTATGTGAAATTTTAAAAAATGTTATTGAAATAAGTTTTTTTTTGCTATATAATTTGAATATAGGTTGGATAAATTAATCTAACAATAGGAGGTATAATATGTTAAAATCTAAAGTTGGATACAGTATAAATGCTGATCCTTATGAAGCAGGTATGGAAACTGCTAAAATGGCAACAGATGGTATGAAAGGAAAATTTGCTTTTGTTTTTAATTCCGCTGGATATGATCAAGTTGAATTTATTAAAGGAATAAAAAAAGCTACACCAAAATTATCTTTTGTTGGTTGTACATCATTTGATGCAATTATTGTTCCAGATGGAGTTATAACTTCAGAAAATGGTTTTGCCGGAATGTTAGCTTTTGATGGTGATATAAGTGTTTCAACAGCTGCTGCAGCAAAATCAAACGATGCTAGAAAAACTGGTGCAAAAGTTGCAATGGATGCAATGAAAGCTTCAAAAAAACGTACTAAACCAGATTATTTTTTTATGAGTGCTAACCCTGCTGAAGAAGAGGAATATTTAAAAGGGATTCAAGATGTTATAGGTAGAGTACCTTTTTTCGGTGGAAGTGCAGCAGATAATGATTTATCTGGAAAATGGAAAGTTTTTCACCAAGATGGTATTACAAATGATGGTGTTGCAGTAGCATTTTTTTATACTGATAAAGAAGTAGTAACAACATATACAGGAGCATATAGAGAAACAACAGATGTTGGTGTTATAACTAAAGTTTCTGGAAATAGAATTTTAGAAGAAATAGATAATATAAAAGCAGTTGAAAAATATGCAAGTTGGAGAAAAATGGATACAAAAGATTTAATGGGTGGCGCTTTACTTACAGCTACTATTACTTCACCACTTGGTGTTAAAGATAGACTTGGGGATTTAGCTGTTATAAGACATCCAATGGGTGGAAATGAAGATTTATCTATGAATATAGGGAATAAACTTGCAGTTGGTACAGCAGTTGTTAGAATGGAAGCTACAGTTGATGAACTTGTAGAATCTACAAAAAACACTTTAAATGAAACTAAAGAAAAATTAAATGATCCAGCTGCATATATGTTAATTCATTGTGGTGGAAGAAAAATTGGTATTGGAAATAGAATAAATGAAGTTCATGCTAATTTAAAAGAAGTTGCTGGTGATGTTCCATTTATAACTGCATTTACTTTTGGTGAATATGGTTATGGAGATGATCAAGCAAATGCTTGTGGAGGATTAATGCTATCTTTTACAGGATTTGAGAAGTAGGTGGGAAAATGAAAAATTTAATAGGTGATAATTGGTGCGAATCAAGTGATAATGCAAAACTTGATGTTGTAAATCCAGCAACTGGTGAAGTTATAGATACTGTACCAGAAACAGCTGTAGAAGATGTAGATTTAGTAGTAAATGTTGCAAGAGAAGGATATAAAACATGGTCAAATAGACCTATGCATGAACGTGGTGAAATATTATTAAAATTCACTAAGCTAGTTTTAGAAAAAAAAGATGAACTTGCAAAATTATTAAGTGATGAAACTGGGAAACCAATAAAAGAAGCTATAGGAGAAATAGCAAATATTCAAATAGGAGTACCTTCTTTTGTTGAAAGAGCAAAACATGAATATGGTAATTTGATTTTTAATGGACAAGAAAAAGGACAAGAAAATACTATTCAATATACAACACAATCTCCAGTTGGAGTTGTAGTTGCAATAATTCCTTTTAACTTTCCTTGTGATTTGTTTTGTCAAAAGGTTCCTAGTGCATTAATAATGGGGAATGCTGTTATATTAAAACCATCAGGACATAATCCTTTAACTTTAATAAAATTAGTTGAATTATTAGTAGAAGCCGGTGTAGATAAAGGTGCTATAAATGTAATAAATGGAGCTGGTGCTCCTGTTGCACAAGCATTAGCTGCGCATAAAGGTGTAAATTTAGTTAGTTTAACAGGTTCAACAAAAGCAGGAATGCAAGTTATGGAAATATGTAGTAAGAATTTAACTCATGTTACTTTAGAATTAGGCGGAAATGATGCCTTTATTTTAGATGAAGATGGAGATATTGATTTAGCAGTAGAAGAAACAATTTGGGGAAGATTATATAATACAGGACAAGTTTGTTGTGCTAGTAAAAGATTTTTAATAAATAATAAAGTTAAAAAAGAATATATACAAAAATTAATAGTAAGAATTGATAAAATGAAACTTGGAATGCCATCTGAAATGGATGTTGAATTAGGTTGTTTAATAAGTGAACAGGCTGCTAAAATGGTTGAAGAACAAGTAAATAAAACTATTGAACAAGGTGCTAAACTTTTAATAGGTGGAGTACGTAAAGGTGCTTTTTATCCTCCTACTATAATAGATGAAGTAACAGCAGATATGGATGTTGCAAAAGATATGGAGATATTTGGACCGGTTATTTCAATAATTGGATTTGATGATATAGATGAAGCTGTGAAAATAGCAAATCAATCTTCATATGGGTTATGTGGATCTATAATTTCAAGAGATATGAATAAATGTTTTAAAGTTGCAAATGCTTTAGAATGTGGTGGTTCTGTTATAAATGGAGCTAGTTTCTTTAGATCATTTGAAATGCCTTTTGGAGGATGGAAACATTCTGGAATAGGTAATGAAGGTGTATCTTCAACATTAAAAGAAATGTCAAAAACAAAAACGATTGTTTTGAAAAATGTTTTAAAATAAATTAAAAAGATTTGATGAATAAAAAATAAAAGTGTTAACATTAATTTTGTTAATGCTTTTGTTTTTTTTTTGTTAAAAAACATTAAAAAACATAATAAATTAGATAATAAAAAAAATACAAAAAAACATCTTGAAAAAAAATACAATATATGTTAACATTATACATGTAGAATATATAGGAGGTTGTTTTATGCAGATTATCATTACACATCTAAAAATTATTATGGAGATAATTTGAAATAATCAATAATAAAAATATTTAAAATAATTAAAAATACAACAAAAAAATAAGAGTTGAATATGAAAATATAAGTTATATGGTTGAGAGCATGATGTTTAAAAAGTATTTAGATGTTATGCCTTTTTTTGAAATGAGGTAAATATTATGGAAGAAATAGAATTAACTTTTAGATTAGAAAATACTCGTGAAGAAATAGAAGAAATATTAAAAAAAGACGAATTTAAGTTTGTAAAAAAATATACAGTAAGAGACATATATATGTGTCTTGATTGTGTAGATATTATTAATACAAAAAATAGAGATATCTTAAAAGATAGTATAATAATTAGAAGTGCTGAAGATAAAGTAGCTGTTATATATAAAAAGAAAATATATGATGAAAAAGGTTCAACTATATATCGTGAAAGATATGATATGGGTGTTGACAATGTTGATAATGCTTTAAAAATATTTAAAAATATTGGATATAAAGAATTAATTACTATGACAGACTCAATTTCAGAATATAAGTATAAAAATACAAAATTATTTTTAGAAGAAGTTGATGATTTAGGTTCTTTCTTAGAAATAGAATTAGATGCCGGTAATTCAAAAGATAGTTTTTTAGAACAAGCTGTGTATAATTTAAGAAGATCTGAATTTAAATTTAATGAAAAACTATTTGATGTGAAAAAAGCAGAAGAAATGATTAATTTTAAATATAAAAAAAATGAAGAGTAAAAATGAAATAAATTTAAATAAAGTAACTAAAGTGTTAATTAAATGAATAATGTTTTAGTTGCTTTTTTATTAGAAAATATGTAGTGGATTTTGAATGTTATAGAAAAAGTAGGTGTGATTAATGTCAATTAATAAAGAAAAACTATTGGTTTTTTGTTTAATCTTAAGTGTTTTAATCTTAATTAGTGTAGTGGTATATTACATTTTAAATATAGAAGATAAAAGTGTTGAAAAGGTTAATATTAATAATGAAATAAATCGAAATGAAGATACAATAAATGTTGAAGAAGGTAAACAGAGTGAAAAAGAGAGTATTTCGAATATTTATGATAAATATTCGAAGTTTGAATTTAAAAGAACAACAAAAATTGAATTTTTAAATGATAAAATTGAAATAGAAAATGGTAAATTATATTACACAACAAATGATACAAAAACATTAGTTACCTCTGTTATGGGAACACCCAAATATATAGCTGGTTTTTTAGAAGGTGGAACAATAGGGTATCAAATTGTTATTACTGAAGAAGGTACTATATGGAAAGCAGAAGAAAAAAGTACTGCTAATAATTTATCTATTGATTTTAAAAAAGTAGAAATTGATGGTACGGTAATTGAAATGACTACAGGAATTGAAGGTGTAAAATTTCAAAGCGGGCCATATTTTCTTATTAAAGAAGGTAAACTTTTAAATGATACAGGAAAAACATATGAAGAAATTAATGGTGATCATATAGATTCTTACGGTACAGTTTGGGAAGAAATATATATAAGCGAAGATAAAACGATTTCAAAATATATATCTAAAACTGATTATGTTAAAGTTAAAGATGAAAAAGGTAATTTAGTTAAAGTAAAACAAATTTTTGGTCAAAATATACTTGAGGGATATAGATTTTATATAATAACTACGGATGATAAATTTTTATATATAGATTATAAATCATTAGTTTCTGTAAACGCGATTGAAGAATATATAGCAAAAGAATATCAAGAAACATTAGGTGAAAAAGTAAAAAAATTTGATTTTATAAAAATACCACTTCAAAGTGGCGGTTCAAAAGAAAATTTAAAATTAGAATTGCAAAATGGTAATGTAGTAGAAATAATGGATATAAATAATGAGTATTACGATATGTTAGTAAAAAAACATATATATTAATATTTAAGATAGTGGTTGTAATGTACAACTGCTATTTTTTTTCGTTTTTGTGAATAAAAATTGAATGTAATTGTGTAGTTAAAAATACTTTAATAAATCTTTTAAAAATATTTGAATTTTGTTGAAAAATTATTTTGTATATGATAATATTTATGTGTAAGTTATATATTGTTTATATTTAAATAATTAAATCTAGTATAAACAAAATAAAATAAAACTCCAGAAGTGCTAATAATAGTGTGTTTTCAATGCTTTTTTAACTTTGAATTGGTTTGTAATTAAATTAATCGAATTTGACAAAGTAGTAAAAATATAGTATAATTACACTACCGTATAATTAAGGGAGGAAAGTTTGTGAAAGAAGACAAAGCTCATATATTAAGACGATTTGTTATAGTTATAACACTTATTTTAATATTTGTAACAGCCGGTCTAGTGTTGGTAAGTATGCAACTAAACACAATAACTTTAAATTACTTTGGTGATATAAAAAGAATAAAAACAGTTTCAACAACAGTTGATAGTTTTTTAATTGAAAATAAAATATACATAGGCGAAAACATGGAAGTATTTCCAAGTAAAAATACATTAATAGAAAATGGAACTGAGATAACAATTTGCTCAAAAGATAGTTTAAGTAAAATAGATGTTGTGGCTATAAAAGAAGAACATAGTCCTACTGTTATAAAAGTAGAGGAAATTATTACTCCAATAGCTTTTGTTGAAGAAAAACGTGAAAATCCAACTTTAACTAGAGGGAAATCACAAGTTTCTCAAGAAGGTGTTGAAGGACAAAAATCTACAAAATATATGGTAACATATGATAGCGAAGGTAAAGAAGTGGCAAGAGAAGAATTAAATTCTTCAGTTGTTAAGCCTTGTATTAATAAAATAATTGACGTTGGAACAAAATTAGATGCAACAATATCTAGAAGTCAAGTTGTTCAAAATGTTGCTGCACAAGTAGCTCCAGAAGGCTTTAAAAAATATAATATAAAATTACCTGAAGAACAACAAGTTTATGCATATAATATATCAAAAAAATATGGAATTCAATATGAATTATTCTTAGCAGTGATGTATAAAGAAAGTGGATTTAATCCAAATGCCTTTGGTGGTGGTAATTCATATGGTCTTTGTCAAATCCATATATCTAATCATTCAAATTTAAGAAATGTTTTAGGTGTTAGTGATTTCTTTAATCCGTATGATAATATGACAGCAGGTGCATATTTACTTTCTAAATATTTTGGTACTGCAAGAACTCAAGTTTCTGGTGATTCAGTAGAAGTTTATGCTTTAAATGCATATAATATGGGTGAAGGTGCTTATTATAATACTTGTTTTAGTCAAGGTATTTTACATAGATCATACAGTAACTCTATTGTTGGTATAAGAAATTCTTTGATCTCAAAGGGTGGAATTTAATAAAATAAAAACTATAATAATAAAGATATATAGATAATAAAAAATGAATAAATAAAAATAGAATTGTCAGGTATCTGGCAATTTTATTGTATATAGAATATTTTATAATAAAAAAATATTTTTGGAAGGAAAAAGTATGGAAATAAATACATTAAATATAACTAAAAAAATAATGCAACAAAATAATATAGTACCTACAAAAAGATTTGGACAAAATTTTTTAATAGATGATTTAGTATTAGAAGGTATTGCTGTTAAATCTGAAATAACTAAAGATGATTTAGTTATTGAAATAGGACCTGGTATAGGTAATTTAACAGAATATTTATTAGATAGAACAGGTTTTGCTATTTTAGTTGAAATAGATAGAAAAATGATAGACGTAATAAATAATAGATTTGAAAACAGAAGTAATTATTTACTTTTAAACGAAGATGTTTTAAAAGTTGATTTGGACAATATAATAAATGAAGTTGAAGAACAAAACAATGTTAAGTATAAAAATGTTAAAGTTATAGCTAATTTACCTTATTATATTACTACACCAATTATTTTTAAATTATTACAAGATTCAAAAAGAGTATCAGAAATTGTTGTAATGGTTCAAAAAGAAGTAGCAAATAGAATGGTAGCTAATTTTAAAACAAAAGATTATGGTATTTTAACATTGATGGTTGAATATTTATCGAGTGCAAAAATAGAAATAGATGTTCCTAGGGATTGTTTTATTCCAGCACCAAATGTTGATTCATCAGTTATTTCTTTGAAAAAAGGTAAAAAATATGAATTAGATGAAAAAAAAGAAAAATTATTATTTGATTTAATACACAAAGCTTTTTCTCAAAGAAGAAAAAAAATGATTAATTCGTTATTTTCAAATTCATTTGGTAATAAATCAAAAGAAGAATTGGAAAAAATAATCCAAAAATGTGATTTAAGTTTAAATTCTAGAGCAGAAGAGTTAGAATTAAATGATTATATAAAAATCATTAATGAATTTTAAAAAAATAAAAAAACATCTTGCTCATAAATATAAAAACAAGGTTTTGTGTACATAAAAAAGACAAAATTTTGCATATATTTTTTTTAGAAATATAAAAGTTTTCAATTTTAAATTAAATTTTTAAAAAAGTGTTGACAATTTAAAAAAAGTATAGTATTATATATGAGCAATACATTTTATGGGCTATTAGCTCAGCTGGCAGAGCACTTGACTTTTAATCAAGTTGTCCCGCGTTCGAACCGCGGATAGCTCACCATAAAATGGCCCGTTGGTCAATCGGTTAAGACATCGCCCTTTCACGGCGAAGTGAGGAGTTCGACTCTCCTACGGGTCACCAAAAATATATTGCATTTGCTGGAATAGCTCAGCTGGTAGAGCAGCGGTCTTGTAAACCGCAGGTCGTCAGTTCAATTCTGACTTTCAGCTCCATGAAAATGGTTTAAAGCAAGATAATCTTAATGGTTATCTTGCTTTTTTGTTTTTGTAAATATTTTGTAGTGAAAAAAGTTAAAAAAATTATAAATATAAAAAACAAAGGTGTTTACATAATAGTTGTGTTTTTGTTTAAGATATGTTATAATATTAATATTATAATATTTGTTTTAGAAAATAATTTATATTAAATTTATTTATAAGGAGTTTAATTATGACTACAATAAAAATCACACACGAAAAACCAAAAGTAATAAACGCTTTTAATGTAATTGATTTGGATACATTAGTGATGAATGTAGCTAAAAAATTCTTTTGTGAAAGCAAAGATCAAGAGGTAATGGTTATTTGTAATGGTATTGATTATCTAATAAGTAAACGGTTTGTGGAAATGTATAATTTTTTAGAAGATGCAATTTGTAAAAGACAATTTTTCAATAAGCATTTTTCTGAAAATTGTTGAGATTTAAATAATGGAAGTGAATTCAAAATTCACTTCCATTATTTTTGCTTTAATGTGCTTTTATTTATGAACCATTTGTTAAATGAAGTTTGTTTAAAAACACACATAGAGTTGGTAATTAAAATTTACTACTTCAAATTCAAAATCCATCTATTGTTTTGCAAACCTTGTGGTAATATACTTGCAAAACAAATAAATATATGATAAAATAAAACAAAAGTTCTGTTTTGTGAGGTGGGTAGTATGGCTATTTGGAATTTATGGCATGGATGTCATAAATTAAGCGAAGGTTGTAAAAATTGTTATGTATATAGGACAGATTTAAAATATGAAAAAGATTCTTCAAAAGTATATAAAACGGGTAATTTTAATTTGCCACTAAAAAAAGATAGAAAAGGCGAATATAAGATTAAATCTGGTGAATTAGTATATACTTGTTTTACATCAGATTTTTTCTTAGAAGATGCAGATCAGTGGAGAGAAGAAGCTTGGAGTATTATTAAAGAAAGAAGTGATCTTAAATTTCTTATTGTAACAAAAAGAATAGATAGATTTAATATTGCTTTGCCAAATGATTGGGGAAGTGGCTATGATAATGTTGGAATTTGTTGTACTGTTGAAAATCAAGATAGAGCAGATTATAGGTTGCCTATATTTTTAAAATTACCTATTAAGAAAAAAAGTATAATATGTGAGCCTTTACTTAGTGAAATTGATTTAAATAAATATTTAAGCAATGATATTAATCAAGTTGTATGTCGGTGGAGAATCAGGAAATAATGCTAGAGTTTGTGATTTTAATTGGATAATGAATATTAGGGAACAATGCTTAAATAAAAATATTAAATTTTATTTTAAACAAACCGGAGCTAGATTTTTAAAAGATGGTAAATTATATAAAATTGAAAGAAAATATCAACATTCAAATGCAAAAAAAGCAAATATTAACATAGAATAGTTAATATTAATATATAAAAATTGTAAAAAAGTATTAAAATAAAGACTTTTTGCTGTAATTTGCTATTTTTATATCTAATTTAAAAGATATTTTATAAAAAATATAGAAAAAAAAAAACTTACATGATATAATAGAAATATATTTAGAGTTATGGGGTGTATATATATGAATGATAAAAAAATTTTAATTGTTGATGACGAAAAACCAATAGTAGATATTTTAAAATTCAATTTAGAAAAAGAAGGTTTTTCTACAGCAGTTGCGTACGATGGTGAGGAAGCTATTAATTTAGCTCTAAGCATAGAGCCAGATCTTATTTTGTTAGATTTAATGTTACCAAAAGTAGATGGTTTTAATGTATGTAAAGAATTAAGAAAGAAATTAGTTTGTCCTATAATAATGCTTACAGCAAAAGAAGAAGTTGTAGATAAAATAATAGGCCTTGAAATTGGTGCGGATGACTATATGACAAAACCTTTTAGTATAAGAGAAGTTATTGCTAGAGTAAAAGCTAATTTAAGAAAGCATACAATTCTAGAAGCTGGTGATAAAGAAAATAAAGAAAAATCAAAAATTGTTATAGATGATTTAACAATTGATCCAGAAAGATATGTAGCATTAATAGGGGATAAGGTGATTGATCTTACAATAAAAGAATTTGAATTGTTAAAAATGTTATCATCTTCGCCTAACCAAGTTTTTACTAGAGAACAAATTTTAAGAAAAGTTTGGGGCTATGATTTCTATGGTGATGTTAGAACAGTTGACGTTGCTATAAGACGTTTAAGAGAAAAAATAGAATCAAATTCTATAGATCATAAATACATTCAAACAAAGAGAGGTATGGGATATTTTGTATCTATTTAAATTTTAGGTGAAACATATGAAAAATTCTATAAAATTTAGCATAAGATTTTTAAGTTTATTTACAGTAGTAATAAGTTATACTACTGTAATACTTTTAGCCTCAAAAATGATTGATACAGTTAATATATTTGCTGTATCTAATCTTTTGATTTTAGCTATATTAATGATTCTTGCACTTTTTGCTAGTGGTATCATAGCTAAGATGATAGTATTTCCTTTGAAAAAAGTTGAAAAAGGAATGAGAGCTATTGCAGAAGGTAAGATATTAGATATAAAACATTTAAGTCAGTACAATGATTTTGAAGAAATTAAAAATTTAATAGAAGCATATATATTAATGGTTCAACTTATTAAAAAAAATAATTTTGATTTAAATAGTCAGCAAAGTAAAACAGAGATAATTCTGGAACATATGGCTGACGGAGTTATAGCTTTTTCTATAACTAGACAAGTAGTTCATATTAATAAATCTGCTATGAGATTATTAGGTATAAAATCCGATTTAGATACTTTTGATGAAATAATAAAAAAAATAGGTGTTAATGTAGAATTTGATAAAATAATGTACTTACCTAATTATAAAAGTATTGAAACAAAAATAACAGTTGAGGATAATACTTTAAATATAGTTTTTGTACCATTTTTTAGTGATATACTAAGCCCTATGGGTGTAATAATGATGGTTCGTAATATAACAGAAACTGTTAAATTAGATAATTTAAGAAAAGAATTTGTTGCTAATGTATCACATGAATTAAAAACACCACTTACATCTATAAAAGGGTATTCTGAAACAATTATGAATGGTGATTTAACATATCAAGAAATAATAAGATTTTCTAAAGTTATAAATCAAGAAGCTAATAGAATGGACAGATTAGTTGCAGATTTATTACAATTATCAAGATTTGATTATAAAAAAGTTAGTTGGAAAAAAATGATGTTTTCTATTGTGGATATGTCTAATAATATAATAGAAAAAATGAGATATGCAGCTAGTCAAAAAAATCATAATTTAGAATGTGTAGTAACTGTTCAACCGCCTAATGTTTATGCAGATAGAGATGCAATAGAGCAAGTTATTATGAATATTATAAGTAATAGTATAAAATATACACAACCTGGTGGAGATATAAAGATATATATAGGTTCAATAAATAATGGGGCATATATAAAAGTAGTAGATAATGGTATGGGAATACCAGAAAAAGATTTAAATAGAATATTTGAAAGATTTTATAGAGTTGATAAAGCGAGATCAAGACAAATGGGTGGTACAGGACTGGGTCTTTCAATAGTAAAAGAAATGATAGATGGAAATGAAGGTACTATTGATATAAAGAGTGTTGTAAATGAAGGCACAGAAGTTATAATAACATTACCAACTAAAATAAAATCAAAATAATATAGGAGATGAAATAAAGTGAAATATATAGAAACTCACGCGCATTATAATGATGAAGTATACAAAGATAATTTAGATGAAGTATTACAAAATTGTAAAGAATCAGAGGTTAAATATATTTTAAATGTTGGATATAATCTTGAAAGTTCAAAAGTATCAATTGAATTAAGTGAAAAATATAATGAGATTTATAGTATAATAGGTATACATCCTCATGATGTATTAGAAAATCCAAATGAAATATTAAAATTATATAATGGTTGTAGTGAAAATCAAAAAAATAAAATAGTTGCAATAGGGGAAATTGGGTTAGATTATGCTTTTGTTAAAGAT
Source organism: uncultured Clostridiaceae bacterium (assembly GCA_964653805.1). Taxonomy (GTDB): domain Bacteria; phylum Bacillota; class Clostridia; order TANB77; family CAG-465; genus CAG-465. Next base: position 139,993 of record CAZZFS010000001.1, read on the forward strand.
AATAAAGAAGAACAAAAAAACATATTTGTTGAACAAATAAATATCGCTAATGAATTAAAATTACCAATAGTAATACATTCAAGAGATGCATCTCTTGACACATATACTATTATAAAGGAAAATAAACCTAAATATGGTGCTTTATTTCATTGTTTTCAACCAAGTGATGATTTAGTAAATCTTGTTATAAAAGAAGGCTATAGTGTTGCTTTTGGTGGGAATATAACATATAAAAGAAATAAAAGTTTTGGAGAATATATAAAAAAAATACCGGTTGAAAATATTTTAATTGAAACTGATTCTCCTTATCTTTCGCCTGAACCATATAGAGGTAAAATAAATACTTCGGTTAATTTACCTATTATATTAAAAAAATTGGCTGAATTTAAGGAACTTGAAGAAGAAAAATTAGCTGAGATTGTATATAATAATTCAATTAAATTTTTTAATTTAAAGGACATTTAATAAAAAACAATTAATTCTAACATTATTTAGAATTAATTGTTTTTTATTTTTAAAAATTATCTTTTACTGTTTTTAAAATGTTATTTAATATATGTAATTGCTTATCTGTATAATATATTTCTTGAGGTTCAAAAATTATATTATCAAGTGAATCTGAAAACATACTATCTAAACTTATTTTTAAAATATTTGAAATTGATATTAAAGTATTTAAACTTGGAAGTTTTAAACCTCTTTCAATATCACCAAGAAAATTTTGTGAAATTCCTATTTTTTCAGATAATTCAGCTTGAGTTAATTTTTTTTGTTCCCTAGCAATTTTTATTTTTCTACCAAAAGCTTTAGTATTAATTAATTTTTCATCCATATTTATCAACTCCTGTGAATGTATTTGAGTATAATTATACACTATATGTGTTGTATTTAAAACAATCAAAAAGTGTTCAAATAAACACAAACAGGATGGTTTAGCGTATATGATTCAATATATAACTGGATAGGTAAGCAAGTAGTAATACAACAGATATATTTGTATTGACAATTAAACTTAAAATATATATAATATCAATGTATAAATGAAAAGAGGTAGTTTATGAGAATAGGTATAGATGTAGATGGTGTTTTAATAGATTTTGAAGAACATTTTAGATATAGAGCTGAAATGTATGATTTTGTAGAATTAAATAAACAAGGCATAAAAGATAAAAGTATATTTTGGGTTCAAGATAAATATGATTGGTCTAATGAAGAAGCTGATAATTTTATGAAAAAATATTGTGTTGAATTAACAGAAGATTCAAATATTATGCCAGGTGTAAAAGAAGTGTTGTCATATTTAGAAGAAGAAAAACATGAGTTAGTCATAATATCTGCTAGAGGTATGGAGGGTAATATACTTTGTGATATAGCTAGAGAAAAATTTGAAAAAGAAAATCTTAAATTCGAAAAATATTATTGGAAAATACAAGATAAGTTAGAAGTTTGTAAAAAAGAAAATATTGATATAATGATAGATGATAATCCAAAAACTTGCAAAAAAATTTCAAGTAATGGTATTATGACGCTATATTATAGAAATATATATGGTGAAGATCTTGAAGAACATGAATTTTTAAAAGAAGTAAATAATTGGGGAGAAATATATAGATTTATAAAAACAATGTATTAAACAAAGTGTTTTAAAAAATATATAAACAGAAAGTAAGTGGGAAATGTGGATAAATTTATGTTAGAAGCTTTTAAAGAAGCAAAAAAAGCATATAAAAAAAATGAAGTTCCTGTTGGGGCTGTTATAGTAAAAGATGGTGAAATAATAGCAAGAGCTCATAATTTGAGAGAATTAAAACAATCAAGTTTAGCTCATGCAGAAATTCTATGTATTGAAAAAGCTTGTAAAAAATTAAAAACTTGGAGATTAGATGGGATGGATTTATATGTTACTTTAGAGCCTTGTGTTATGTGTTCTGGAGCTATAATTCAATCAAGAATAAGTAATGTATATATAGGTGCAAAAGATTACAAAAATGGATGTGTTGGTTCAATTGCAAATGTTTTTGAATTAGATACTACTCATAAAGTTAACTATAAGTATCAAGAAGATACAAAAGAGTGTTCAGAAATTTTGTCTAAATTTTTTAAAGAATTAAGAAAAAGTAAGTGAGAAAAGTAAAAATAAGTAAAAACAAAAGAAACATAAAGAATTAAAGTAAATAAAAAACAAAAGTATTTACTTTTATTTGTATATGTAGTATAGTTTTTAAAAGGAGGTTTTTTTATGGAGAAATTTTCAAGTTCATATAAATTTATATCACTTTTAGTATCTATTGCAATTGTATGTTTTTCAATATTTATTATTGTTCAACCTGAATTTTCTGTATTAGTAACAATTATTGCTTTAGGAGTTATTGTTTTAGTAGATGGTTTACTTCATATTATATCTTATTTTAGAAAATCTAGTGAAGAAAGAACTATTAGTATTGAATTAATTAGAGGTGTTTTAAGTTCTTTAATTGGTATAATAATAATTATAAATCCAGTTATGTTTTCGAGCTTTTTACCAATTCTTATTGGTATTTGGATTGTAATTCAAAGTATAGTTAAACTACAATTTGCATTTACAATGAAAGCAGTTGGTGAAAAAAATTGGATTATAATAACTTTATTATCAATTATAACAACATTATTAGGGTTATTTATAATATTCAATCCTTTTGCTATAGTAGTTGCATTAACAACTATTTGTGGAGTAATACTTCTTATATCTGAAGTGTTAAATATAGTTGAAATAATTTTAGTTATGATAAGCAAAAAATAAAAAATATTATTATATAAAAAACAACACTAAAAAATTATATATTTAGTGTTGTTTTTTGTCATAAAATTTGACCTTTAAAAAAATAAAGATGTTATTTTTAATATTAGTTTATAGTATTATTTTGTAATATCTTGAATAATCGTCTTCTTTAATTAAAATACCATTGTTATTTTCTATAACTTTTTGAGACCCCATATTTTTATTTTTACATTGTAGTTTTACTTCTTTAAATTCAAGTTTTCTTGCTTCTTCTAAAGCTAATTGTAACATTTTAGAACCATAGCCTTTGTTTCTTTCTGAAGGCCTTATTTTGTAGAAAATATTACCTGAATGCTTTTCATAGTACTCATTTATTTTTGTTCTAATTCCAATATCACCAACTGGAAAATCATCAACATACATTATATATGTTATAACAGGGGTTCCCTCATTATCTAATATTCTGTTTTCATCTTCTATTAATTTCACTATGTATTTTTTAAATTCTTCAAAAGATGTGTTAAAAGCTTCGTTAGTTGCACCAGGTTCTTCGTATGGCATTTCTTGATACATATCATATTCTAATTTTCCAATATTTAAATTAACTTTTTTTAAATAATAATTCATAATTCACCTCGTATTTATCATTTTAATAATAAATATAGTATATCATAAAATTAAAATAAAAAAAGACAAAATAGAATATGTTTTCTATTTTGTCTTAAAAAGAATTGGTGCGGCTAGAGAGATTTGAACTCCCCTCCCGGGTTTCGTAGACCCGTATACTATCCACTATACTATAGCCGCATAAATTTATTATACCTTAAATTATCTAAAAAAACAATAAATCTAATGAAAAAAAATAAAAAAGGTGATAAAAACTAAAAAAATAGTAAACGTTATTTACAAATGAAAAAAATGTGATATAATAACGTTTAAATAACATAAGATCGGTTGATATATAAAAAGAAGTAGTTTAGAGGTAAAAAAAGATGAAGAAATTTGTTATAGTTTTTATAATGATTTTATGTTTGGGCGTGTGTTTTGTTAATTCTTATGGTATGGATGCCATAGTGAATTTGGATTCAGATAAAAAAATAGTACATCCATATGAAGAAGTGTTTGTAAATGTTGACATGCAAAGTTTACAAAGTTTTGCAACTTTAAATGGTGGTATGGAATGTTATTTGGATTATGACAAAAATGTTTTTGAAAAAGTAACTCAAAATAACATAGCACTTTATAATTTAAATATTAATTTTAGCTATAATGAAGTTACAAATAAATTAGTTGTTTTTAAAGATAATTTTAAAAATGATAATTGTATTATAAAATTAAGATTTAAAGTAAAAGAAAATGCTACACAAAGCATTACTGATATAAAGGTAAATAATTTAAAAGTTTTTGATGGAAATAATAATGTGTTAACAGGTAGTTCTAAAATTAGTATGGAAATAGAAAAAGAAGTAATTAACAATTCTACTTCTATTATAACACCGAATGCAGGTGGAGCTGGTTCAACACTTACTAGTAGTGTTAATACAGATGAGCTAAATTTTTCTGTTGATAAATATAGTAATATGTTAAGTGGCTTGCAAAGTAATATGGGTTTTCTAAAAGGTGATGGATATTCTTCTGTTATTAATATGATAACACAACCTTTTTATTTGATACTTATATTTGTATTTGGATATTTTGCTGTAATTGTTTTAAACTTTGTCCTTAAGTTTATTTTAGAAGGTATTCAAGTAAGAAAAGAAATTTTCAGAAGTAGAAGAACTAATAGAAGGTTAAGAAAAGTATTTTTGAATTTAGAAAAATATTAATAAAATATAAATATAATATATTTAAGTAATTAGATTAAACGTATATAAAAATAATAAAAAAGTTTACAAGTAATTGTAGACTTTTTTGTTGTTGAAAATAAAAATTACCAAGTATTGCAAAATTAATATAAAAAGAGTATAATGTAATTATAAATATGCTTCTGTAGCTCAGTGGATAGAGCAGCAACCTCCTAAGTTGTTGGTCGTACGTTCGATTCGTACCAGGAGCACCACTTTTAAAATAGGAATTGTTTTAAAATCAAAAACATTAAAATATTTAATGTTATTTTGATTAAAGAAAAGGAGGTGGAGAAAATGAATAAAGAAAACAATAAATCATCACAAACTATTGGGATTGTGGCTTTAGTTTTGAGTATTTTAGCGTTTTTTACCTCTTTTATTGTAGTACCAGGAATATTATTTGGTTTAATTGCTATAATTCTTTCAATAGTAGTGTTTGCTAAAAAGGGAAAAAAAGGACTTGCTATAGCTAGTTTAATTGTTTCAATTATAGCAATAATTGGATCTATAATATGGATAGTGTTTTATGTTTTTCTTGGTAGTTTAGATTCAGAAAAAATAGAAAATAGTGGTATTTTTGATTATGTAGAAAATATAGCTGAAACAGATAATAAATTTTATAAAAGCGAGTGGATGTTTGATGATGGTTCAGTAATTACTTTTGAAGAAGGTGATAAATTTACTTGGTATCAAGATGCTGATGTTACAACTGATAATTATTATAAAGGAACTTATAAAGTTGAAACTGGTTCAACAGCGGTTGCAGAAATAAAAAAGACAGAAGAATTTACAAATGATTTTTTCACTAGTTTTTATGAAACATATCCAGATACGTTATTAAGTGATATTTATCATTTAGAACTTACAAATACAACTACAAAATTATCAGGTGTTGAAAAAACAATAACTGATGGAAGTAGTGGTTCGAGTTATTTCTTATTTTTTGATAATAGTTCAACAACTGATGCAGCTGGATATAATCTAGGAACTTTAAGTATTTTAGGTTTATCTAAAATAAAATAATATATATGATAACAAAATAACAAAGTGATATTATAGCTATATTTTTAAAATATAGCTATAATATTTATATTTTTTAGTTTAATATGAGGCATGATACTAATGAACATATTAATATTAAAGAAATTGAATAAAAATAAAAAAATAAATAAAAAAGATTAGTTTTACATAAATTTTTGTTAAATATTAAAAAAATGTTTGACAAATTAAAAAAAATCATATATAATATGTATTAAGTAGAGGAAATCTTCTCACCTTACAAGTATCGACTTCGTAATGGTTCACAAATTAATATATAATTTTTAATATGATTTTTAAAATTAATATATATTTGAGTTTATGAGAAGATTGCCGTTACAGTGCAATCTTTTTTGTATGTTTTTGTATGGGGGTGTTTGAAATAAAACAAGATTTTTTAGTGAATGAAAATATTAAATTTGCAGAGGTTCAAGTTATTGATGAAAATGGTGAAAAATTAGGTAAAATGTCTACTAGAGATGCTAGACAAATGGCTGAAGAAAAAGGCGTTGATTTAGTTCTAGTTTCGCCAAATGCTGAAATTCCAGTATGTAAAATTTTAGATTATAGTAAATATAAATTTGAAATGGCGAAAAAGAAAAAGGAAGCTAAAAAGAACCAAAAGATAATTGAATTAAAAGAAATTAGATTATCACCAAATATTGATAAACATGATTTAGAAGTTAAAGCTAAAAATGCTAATAAATTTTTAAAAGCTGGAAACAAAGTGAAAGTAAGTATGAGATTTAGAGGTAGAGAACTTAATTTTATAAATCAAGGTAAAGAAATAATGGTGAAATTTCAAGAATTACTTGAAGATTTCCAAATTGATAAAGAAGCTAAAATGGAAGGTAAAAACTTAACAATGTTTTTATCACCAAGCAAAAATAAATAATATTTAAGGTTATAGAGAGGAGAGATTTTTATGCCAAAAATGAAAACACATAGCTCTACTAAGAAAAGAGTAAAAGTATTAAAATCAGGTGGTTTGAAAAAAACAACAGCAAATAGAGCACACAAATTAACAGGTAAATCTTCAAAAAGAAAAATGTCTTTAAGACAAGACTCTTTTGTTGATAGTGCAAATAAAGGTGCTATAAAAAAATTATTACCATATAAATAAACTAATGGAAGGAGAGATTTTAGATGGCAAGAGTAAAAGGAGCAGTTACAACAAGAGCAAGACATAAAAAAGTTCTTAAAAGAGCTAAAGGTTATTATGGAGCAAAATCAATAAGATTTAGAATGGCTAATCAAGCGGTTATGAAATCTTTAAAATATGCATATATTGGAAGAAAACAAAATAAAAGAAATTTCAGAAAATTATGGATAGCTAGAATAAATGCTGCATCTAGAATATGTGGAACAACATATAGCAAATTTATGTCAGATCTTAAAAAAGCTAACGTAACTATAAACAGAAAAATGCTTGCAGAAATGGCTGTAAACGACATAAATGGATTCAGAACTTTAGTAGAAAAAGTTCAAAAATAATTGAAATAACAGGAGGGATAGCATGATTTTAGCAGGAGATTTTAGAAATGGAATCACATTTGAAATGGATGGTTCTGTTTACAAAATTACAGAATTCCAACATGTAAAACCAGGAAAAGGAGCAGCTTTTGTTAGAACAAAATTAAAAAACGTTATTAACGGAAGTTCTATAGAAAAAACTTTTAATCCAACTGAAAAAGTTGAAGAAGCTCAAATAACAATTCAAGAAATGCAATATTTATATAACGATGGAGTGTCATATTCATTTATGGATACTAAAACTTATGAACAAGTTGAATTATCTAAAGAACAAATAGAAGATACACTTCCGTATTTAAAAGATAATATGAATGTTAAAGTTTTATCATATAAAGGTAAAGTTTTTGGTGTTGAAGCACCTACATTTGTTGAACTTGAAGTTACATATACTGAACCAGGAATAAAAGGTAGTACATCAACAGGAACAACAAAACCTTGTACTGTTGAAACAGGAGCTACATTTTATGTACCTATATTTGTGGAAATTGGAAATGTTATTAGAATTGATACAAGAACAGGTTCATACATGGAAAGAGTTTAAAAATAAAATATGAAATTAAAATATGTTTATTCATTATATAATGAATTTGCATATTTTTTTTGTCTAAAATTAAATTTAAAATTGCTAATATAATAGATTTATGTTATACTAAAATAAAGTATGTTATATATAATTAGTAAAATAATATATAACATATATTGATATAACAATATAAGGAGAATAATTATGAATGGAACTAATAGAAGTGATATAAAAATTGGTAGTAAAGTTAAGATAGTACAAAAACAAGATCAAAAAACAGGAGTTTTAACAGAAGGTATTGTAGAAGGTATTTTAACTAATAGTGCGATTCATCCAAGAGGTATAAAAGTTATGCTGAAAAATGGTATTGTTGGTAGAGTGCAAGAAATTATTGTTGAAGAAAATAATTAAATAATAAACAATAAATAATTAATGAAATTTGTAAAAAATAATGTGAATATAAAATAATTATAGAAGGGAGTTTAGGTGACAATAAAAGAATTTTAATTGCTTAAATTGTTGCTTGTGAAAAAAAATGAGATTTAAAAATAATTACGTAGAAAAAATAAAAGAGCATATAAAAGAAAATAAATTTACATATGCGATAGACACTATGGGTTGTCAAATGAATGAAAATGATTCAGAAAAATATAGTGGTATACTTGAAACAATGGGTTTTTTCAAAGGTGATGTGGAAAGTGCAAATGTTATACTTTTCAATACTTGTTGCATAAGAGAAAATGCAGAGAATACTTTGTTTGGAAGACTTGGATTTTTAAAAAACAGAAAGCAAAAAGAAAAAAATGTATATATTGTAGTTGTTGGTTGTATGACACAACAAAAACATATATTAGAAAAAATAGAGAAATCATATTCTTTTGTTGATGTGGTTTTAGGTACAAATAGTATTGAAAAATTCCCATCTAAATTATATGAAGCAGTTTGTGAAAATAAAAAAAATTATACATATGAAGAATGTGGAGAAGATATTATAGAAGGTGTTCCAGTTATACATAATGATAAATACAAAGCAAATGTAAGTATTGTATATGGTTGTAATAATTTTTGTTCGTACTGTATAGTACCTTATGTAAGAGGTAGAGAAAGAAGTAGAGCGAAAGAAGATATAATTGCAGATGTTAAAAAATTAGCTTCTAAAGGGTTTAAAGAAATCACTTTGCTAGGGCAAAACGTTAATTCATATGGAAATGGATTTGAAGAAAAATATAGTTTTTCTGATCTTTTAAAAGAAATCGAAAAAATAGATGGGATAGAAATAATAAGGTTTATGTCTCCACATCCAAAAGATTTTAAAGATGAATTAATTGATACTATAAAAAATTCTAAAAAAATAGCTAGACAAATTCACTTGCCACTTCAATCTGGAAGTAGTAAAATACTGGCTGATATGAATAGAAAATATACTAAAGAAGCTTTTTTAGAAATTGTTGATAAATTAAAAAAAGCAGATTCCGAAATTTCAATTTCAACAGATATAATAGTTGGTTTTCCAGGTGAAACGGAAGAAGATTTTTTAGAAACTTTAGACGTTGTTAAAAAAGTTAAGTTTGATCAAATATATATGTTTATATATTCAAAAAGAACAGGAACAAAAGCTGCTGAAATAGAAGATAAGACTTCTCATGAAGAAAAAGTGAAAAGATTAGAAAGATTAAAAGCTGAAATTGAAAAATATATTCCTGAAAATAATGAAAAAATGTTAGGGAAAACTTATAAGGTTTTAATAGAAGGAAAAAGTAAAAATAATGATGAGTTATATACAGGAAGAACTAGTCAAAATAAAGTGATTATTTTTGAAGCTTGTGATGAATTAATAGGTAAAGTTAAAGATGTTGAAATATTAAGTCAACATATGTGGTATTTAAAAGGTAAATTGGTTTAAGAGTTATATTATAAAGGTTTATTATATTTAAAAGAGGTGGGAATATGAGTAGAAGAATATGGGTTGTTTCTAGTAAAGCTTTTGCTTTTGCTGGTGTTATTGAATTGTTAAAAGAAAAAGAACAAGAATATTTTATTACGGAAGTGGAAGATTGTATTTGGGAAAATGTAGAGGATCCTATAAAAGATGAAATGGATAATGCAGACTATGTATATGGGATTGGAATGCGTGGAAAAAAAGCAGATAATGTAGTTGATATATCTAAATTTGAAATATCAAGTAAAATGGATATGAAAAAATATGGTAGTGTTATTTTTAATATAACAAGAGTTATAAATGGTAAAGAAGAAGAAAAGAAACCGGATTTAATAAAAGAAGATTCTGAAGTTGAAAAAGATGTTGATGTTAAACAAAAAGAAGAAAATATAGAAGAAAAAGAAATTTTATTAAAGATTGAAAAATTTTTAAATAATGAAACTATAGATTTTTTACTTGGTGAGATTTTTATAGTTGAGTCTGCTGTTTCTGAGGATAAGACTATAAAAATTTTGAAAAAAGTTTATTATAAAAATGATCAGATTTTTTCCAAAGATGGTTATCAACAAATAAATGGATTAAATTCTGATATTATTTGGAAAGATGAAGTGAAAGTAAAAGATTATTCTTTAGATTTAAATGAAAAAATAATTTTACTTGTTAATAAAGGTGGCTTTGAAAATGATTTGGAATATAATATATTAAAAGGACCTATGCTTGTTATGCCAGATGTTATTGAACATTTACGTCTTGCAAGAAATGATTTAGAATTTTTTAATTTAAAATTAGAAAGATCTGATTATAATAAAATTAAATACGAAAGATTAGAAGAAAAATACGATGAAAAAATACTAGAAGTTGGTAAAGAAATAGAAAAGCTTAAACAAGATTTAATTAAACTTGGTGAAAAACAAGAGAAAAAAGCTATTAAGTTAAAAATACAAGAATTAAATGATGAAATTTTACAAAAGCAAGGTATATATACTGCTTTAATAAAAGAAAAACTTGATTTAGAAATTGAAATAAAAAAAGAAACTGAAAAAGTAAATCAACTATGTGAAATTGGTGATTTAGTTAACAATTATGAAAATGAAATAAATAAATATAAATTATTGTATTATGAAAAGAAGATAAAACCTGCAATTGAATAATAAAAATAATAATGGATAAAGTTTAATATAAATAAATAAATGTATATAGGTGTATGTATATTTGTATATATCAAAAAGAGATAAACGCTTTAATTAAGTGTTTATCTCTTTTTTTTGTTTTTTTGTAATTATAGTCTTGCTTTGATGATATCTTTAAATTTTCCAATATCTTTTTTTGAAAAGTTTTGGGATTTTTTTGGATTAATAACAATTTGAATTAAATTTTGTGTTTCTAATTGTTTTTCGACGTTTTTAAAATGTTTAATAATCATATCAAATTCTAAATTAAGCATTTTGTTGTTAACCTCCTTTTTTATATCGATATAATTTTATCGATATTGATAAATTAAAATTATGTATATTATACCTCGATTTACATAAAAATCAAACTTTTTTTGATAAAAAGTTTTTTTGAAACATTATATGTAATATTACAAAAATATTACAAGTGTTAAAAAAACGTTTAAAATCAACAAAATTTAATAAAAACTATTGCTTTTTTGTCTAAAATAAGTTATAATAAATATGTTGATTTGCGTTGAAATAGAATGTGGCTACTCTTCGAAGTAGGGAACTTCTATGGAGCATGTCTGATTTAAAATCAGGCGGCAAGTATTGAAAACGTGTATTTGCCAAGTTTTAATTAGTTAAAATTTGGTTTTAATATATGTAAAATATGAAACACACGGGGTGGTGTAAAACTTGTTTCGCCAACAAATCATAGAAAAGGAGTGTTTTACATATGTCAAAAGTAAATTCAAAAAAAATGAGAATAAGACTTAAAGCTTATGATCATGTAGTGTTAGAACAAGCTGCTTATAAGATAGTAGAAGTTGCTAAAAAAACTGGTTCTGAAGTTTCTGGACCAATACCACTACCTACAAAAAAAGAGATCGTTACAATACTTCGTTCTCCACATAAACATAAAGATTCAAGAGAACAATTTGAAATGAGAACTCATAAAAGAGTTATTGATGTAATTGATCCAAATCAAGCTACAGTTGATGCGTTAATGTCAATAGATATGCCAGCTGGAGTAGACATCGAAGTTAAAATATAATTTAAACTATAAAAAACTTTTGTAGCTAACCTATTAAAGGCAATGGCATACCCTGTACAGAAAGTTTATTGTTAAAACAAGTTTAAATTCAAAAATTAAATTATTTAAAGGGAGGAAATTTAAAATGGTAAAAGAAATTTACGGTAAAAAAATCGGAATGACACAAATTTTTTCTGAAGATGGTATAGCAATACCAGTTACTGCAATTGAAGTTAAACCTTGCACAGTTGTTTCTAAAAAAACAGTTGCTAAAGAAGGATACAATGCAATAGTAGTAAGCTTTGGAGAAATAAAAGAAAAAAATGTTAATAAACCTAGAAAAGGAATATTTGCAAAAGCTGGAGTAGAAGCTCAAAGACATTTAAAAGAAATAAAAGTTGATAATATTGAAGAATACGAAATAGGAAGCAAAATAACATTAGATACTTTTACAACTGAAGATAGAGTTGACATTCAAGGTGTATCTAAAGGTAAAGGATTCCAAGGTGTTATTAAAAGACATAATCAACACAGAGGTCCAATGACTCATGGTTCTATGTATCATAGAAGACCAGGTTCAATGGGTGCTACTTCAACACCAGGTAGAGTATTTAAAGGTAAAAAATTACCAGGACACATGGGAAATGTTGTTTCTTCAATACTTAACTTAGGAATAGTTAAAGTAGATGTGGACAAAAATGTTATTTTAGTAAAAGGATCTATTCCTGGACCTAAAAAATCAATCGTAAGAATTAAAAGAACAATGAGATAAATCTTTAAGAGAGGAGGAAATATATATGCTTAAAGTAGATGTTTTAAATATAGAAGGTAAAAAAGTAGGAGATATAGAATTAGCTGAAAACGTATTCGGTATCGAAGTTAATGATGTAGTTGTTCATACTGCTTTAGTTAACTATTTAGCTAACCAAAGACAAGGAACAAGTTCTACAAAAACAAGAGCTGAAGTTCGTGGTGGTGGAAGAAAACCTTGGAAACAAAAAGGAACTGGTAGAGCTAGACAAGGTAGTATAAGAGCGCCACAATGGATAAAAGGTGGTATTGTTAATGGTCCAAAACCAAGATCATACAAATATGCTATACCTAAAAAAATCAGACAACTTGCTTTAAAATCAGTTTTAACTTCTAAAGTACAAGAAGGACAATTAATCGTTATAGATAAAATAGAGTTAAACGAAATTAAAACAAAGGAAATGGTTAAAGTATTAGCTAATTTAAAAGTTACTAAAGGTTTAGTAATGTTAGAAAATAAAAATTTAAATGTACAAGCATCAACTAGAAATATTGCAAATGTAAAAACAACTTTAGTTAACACTATGAATGTTTTTGATTTATTAAAATATGATAGTTTAGTAATAACACAAGATGCTATTAAGAAATTAGAGGAGGTGTACGCATAATATGAGATACGCAGAAGATATAATCATAAGACCTATAATGACAGAAAAAAGTTATGCTAATGTTGCTAATGGTAAATACACTTTCGAAGTTTCAATAGATGCTTCAAAAGTTGAAATCAAAAAAGCAGTAGAAGAACTTTTTAATGTTAAAGTTAAAAAAGTAAACACAATGAGATATGACGGTAAGAAAAAAAGAGTTGGAGTACACCAAGGTAAAACTAAAGCTTGGAAAAAAGCAATTGTTGCAATTGATACTAATCCAGTTGAAGAAAAATACTTAACAAAAGGTGGAAAAGAAACTAAAATAAATAAAAAATACAAAACTGAAATCGAAGAAATTAATTCAGCATTTGGAAATAACTAGGAGGGAAATGAAATGGGAATAAAATCATTTAGACCTGTGACTCCATCACTTAGAAATATGACAGTTTTAGCTAACGAAGAAATTACAAAAGTAGGACCTGAAAAAAAGCTATTATCTAATTTAAAGAAAACAGCTGGAAGAAATGCTTCAGGTAAAATAACTGTTAGACATCGTGGTGGCGGCAGCAGAAGAAAATATAGAATTATTGATTTTAAAAGAAATAAAGTAGATATGGAAGCAACTGTAATTGGAATCGAATATGATCCAAATAGAAGTGCTAATATAGCTTTAATAGAATACACTGATGGTGAAAGAGCATATATTATAGCTCCACTTGGACTTACAGATGGAATGAAAGTTATATCTGCTGAAAAAACAGATGTAAAACCAGGAAACTGTATGCCAATAAGATCAATACCTGTAGGTACAAGAATATTTAATATAGAATTACACAAAGGTAAAGGTGCTCAACTTGTAAGAAGTGCTGGAATGTCAGCTCAACTTATGGCAAAAGAAGGAAAATATGCACATATTAGAATGCCTTCTGGAGAAATGAGACTTATATCTGTTGATTGTAAAGCTTGTATCGGTGAAGTAGGAAATCAAGATTCTGAAAACGTTAAAATAGGTAAAGCAGGAAGAAAAAGACATATGGGAATAAGACCTACTGTAAGAGGTAGTGCCATGAACCCTTGTGATCATCCACATGGTGGTGGTGAAGGTAAAGCTCCAATCGGACATTCTGGACCACGTACACCTTGGGGTAAACCAGCACTTGGTTATAGAACAAGAAAGAAAAATCATAGAACTAACAAATATATTGTTAAGAGAAGAAATAAAAGATAAAAAATGGAGGGATAGAATATGTCAAGATCACTAAAAAAAGGACCTTACTGTGATGAAAGATTACTTGCAAGGGTAGAAAAGCTAAATGAACAAGATAAAAAAGAAGCATTAAAAACTTGGTCAAGAGCATCTACAATATATCCTCAAATGATTGGCCACACAATAGCTGTGCATAATGGTAGAAAACATGTTCCAGTATATGTTACTGAAGAAATGGTGGGACATAAATTAGGAGAATTTGCTCCAACAAGACTTTTTAAAGGCCATGCAGGAGATAAAAAAAGTAAGTTAAAAAGATAAACATTATAAACATTAAAGTAAAGGAGGAGCCTTAAAATGGAAGAAAAAATATCTAAAGCACATCTTCGTCATGCAAGAATAAGTGCAAGAAAAGTAAAAATAGTTATTGATACTATAAGAGGCAAAAATGCTAAAGAAGCAATAGCAATGTTAAAATATACAAATAAAGCTGCTGCACCACTTGTTGAAAAACTTTTAAAATCAGCAATAGCTAACGCAGTAAATAATCATTCTATGGATGAAACAAAATTATATGTTGCTGAAGTATATGCTAATCAAGGCACAACAATGAAAAGAATTATGCCTAGAGCTCAAGGTAGAGCAAACAGAATAAGAAAAAGAACAAGTCATACAACAATTGTATTAAAAGAAGCGTAAAAAGGAGGTAAGTTTAAAATGGGACAAAAAGTTAGTCCACACGGACTTAGAGTCGGAATAATAAAGGATTGGTCATCAACTTGGTACGCAAATAAAAAAGACTTTTCAGATAACTTAGTTGAAGATTACAAAATTCGTAAATTTTTAAAAACTTTATTAAAACCAGCTGGAATAAACAATATAGATATTTCTAGAAAAAATAATTCAGTAAAAATAGATATTTATACAGCTAAACCTGGAATGATAATTGGTAAAGGTGGAGCTGCAATAGAAGAGTTAAAAGTTAAATTAAATAAAATGGTTAACAAACCTATATCTATAAATATAGTAGAAATAAAAGATGTTGACATGTCTTCACAACTTGTAGCAGAAAATATTGCTGCACAATTAGAAAGAAGAATATCTTTTAGAAAAGCAATGAAACAATCAATGCAAAAAACAATGAAAGCAGGAGCTTTAGGAATTAAAACTGCTGTATCTGGTCGTTTAGGCGGAGCAGAAATCGCAAGAACAGAACATTACAAAGAAGGTACAATACCTCTACAAACTTTAAGAGCAGACATAGATTATGGTTTTGCAGAAGCAAAAACTACATATGGAATAATTGGTGTTAAAGTTTGGATATACAAAGGCGAAGTATTACCTGCTAAAAAGAATGTAAAAGGAGGTAACTAAAATGTTGTCACCAAAAAGAACAAAATATAGAAAAGTACAAAAAGGTAAAATAAAAGGAAAAGCTTCTAGAGGAATCAAAGTTGTAAACGGAGATTACGGAATACAAGCTTTAGAACCAGCATGGATAACAGCTAATCAAATAGAATCTGTTAGAATAACTCTTACAAAATACACTAAAAAAGTTGGTAGAACTTGGATTAAAATATTCCCTGATAAACCAATAACTAAAAAACCTGCAGAAACTCGTATGGGTTCTGGTAAAGGTAATCCAGAGTATTTCGTAGCTGTAGTTAAACCAAATAGAATATTATTTGAAATAGCAGGTTTAAATGAAGCAACTGCTAAAGAAGCTTTAACAAAAGCTATGCACAAACTACCTATTAAATGTAAAATAGTAAGTAGAGCAGCACAAGAAGCAGCAGAAGCAGCTAAATTACAAGAAGTACAAGAAGGGGGAGTGAGCTAAATGAAATCTAATAAAATGAATGAATACAAAGAAATGAAAATAGAAGATTTACAAAAAGAATTAAAAGGATTAAAAAATGAATTGTTTAAATTAAGATTTCAACATGCATTAAATGGCCTTAGCAACCCTAAAAAAATCAGTATAGTAAAGAAAAATATCGCAAGATTAAATACTGAAATTACAAAAAAGAGTAATATTTAGTGGTAAAGGAGGAAAAATAAATGGAAAGAAATTTAAGAAAAACAAAAATTGGAGTTGTTGTGAGTAATAAAATGGACAAAACAATTGTAGTTAAAATAGATACGAAAACAAAAGATCCACTTTATGGTAAAATTTTCAACAAAAGTTTAACATTTAAAGCTCATGATGAAAACAATGAATGTAGTATCGGAGATAAAGTAGAAGTAATGGAAACTAGACCACTAAGCAAAGATAAAAGATATAGACTAGTTAAAGTTGTGGAAAAAGTTAAATAGTTTAAAAAAATTAAAATTGAAGGGAGGACTAATCCATGATACAGCAACAAACATTATTAAAAATTGCTGATAATACAGGCGCTAAAGAAATCATGTGCATAAGAGTATTAGGTGGACACCACAGAAAATTTGGAAACATTGGAGATGTAATAGTTGCCTCTGTTAAAAAAGCTGCACCAGGTGGAGCTATTAAAAAAGGTGATGTTATTAAAGCAGTTATAGTAAGAACAAAAAGAGGATTAAGACGTGAAGATGGTTCATATATAAGATTTGATGAAAACGCAGCAGTTGTAATCAAAGATGATAAAACACCAAAAGGTACACGTATCTTTGGTCCAGTAGCAAGAGAATTAAGAGAAAAAGAATACATGAAAATAATATCTCTAGCACCAGAAGTTCTTTAAATCTTGGAGGTGAAAGAAAGTGATAGTAAAAACAAAGCTAAAAAAAGGCGATACTGTTATTGTTAATTCTGGTTCTGAAAAAGGGAAAAAAGCTGAAATAGTTTCAGTTGATAGAAAAAATCAAAAAGTATTACTTAAAGGAATTAATGTAAGAACAAAACATGTAAAAGCTAAAAAACAAGGACAAGAATCTGGAATTATTAAAAGAGAATGTCCAATAAATATAAGTAAAGTTAATTTTTATTGTGAAAAATGCGAAAAAGGTGTTAAACTTGGAATAAAAATAGACGAAGATGGAAATAAATCGAGATTTTGCAAAAAATGTCAAGAAATTAAATAAAAGGAGGGGAAAAATAAATGAACCTTAAAGATAGATATAAGGCTGAAATCGTACCTGCATTAAAAGAAAAATTTGGATACAAATCAGTAATGCAAGTACCAAAATTAGAAAAAATAGTAATAAATATGGGTGTATCTGATGTAAAAGATAGCTCAAAAGCTTTAGAATTTGCAGCGAGAGATTTAGAAATAATAGCTGGTCAAAAACCAATATTAACAAAAGCAAAAAAATCAGTTGCAGCTTTTAAATTAAGAGAAGGTATGGATATTGGATGTAAAGTAACATTAAGATCAGACAAAATGTATGATTTTGCTACTAAATTTTTCAATGTTGCATTACCAAGAGTAAGAGATTTTAAAGGTGTAAACACAAAATCTTTTGACGGTAAAGGTAATTACTCAATGGGAGTTAAAGAACAATTAATATTCCCAGAAATAGAATATGATAAAATAGATAAAACAAGAGGAATGGATATCATTTTTGTTACAACAGCAAAAACTGATGAAGAAGCAAGAGCGTTACTTGAGATGCTTGGCTTACCATTTGCTCATAGTTAGGAGGCAAAAAAATGGCAAAAAAATCTATGATAGCTAAACAAAAAAGAGAACCAAAGTTTAGTACAAGATATTATAACAGATGTAAAATATGTGGTAGACCACATGCATACATGAGAAAGTATGGAGTATGCCGTTTATGCTTTAGAAAATTAGCATATCAAGGAGAAATACCAGGAGTGAAAAAAGCAAGCTGGTAAAAAAAAGGAGGTAAATTAGCGATGACAACAGATCCAATTGCAGACATGTTAACAAGAATAAGAAATGCAAACTCTCAAAGACACGTAACAGTTGATATTCCTTATTCAAAAGTGAAAGAAGCATTAGCAAAGATTTTAGTATCAGAAGGCTTTGTAGAGTCAATGGATATACTAAAAGAAGAAGCTTTTGCTACAATAAGAATTACACTTAAATATGATGGTAAAACAAGAGTATTACAAGGTCTAAAAAGAATAAGTAAACCTGGTCTTAGAATCTATGCAAGTGTTGAAGAATTACCTAGAGTATTAAATGGTTTAGGAATAGCTATAATTTCAACTTCTAAAGGTATAATGACTGATAGAGAAGCTAGAAAATTAAACGTAGCTGGAGAAGTATTAGCATACATATGGTAATTAATAAATATAAAATTTTGAATAAAGGAGGAATACTTAAATGTCAAGAATAGGTAAAAATCCTATAATAGTACCACAAGGTGTTGATGTTAAAATTGACAACAATACAGTTACAGTAACTGGACCAAAAGGAACTCTTACACAAACTTTTTTAAGTCAAGTGACTATAAAAATGGAAGAAAATAAAATAGTTGTTAGTGTTGAAAACCCAAAAAACGGTAATTTACACGGATTAACAAGAACTTTATTAAATAACATGGTTATTGGAGTAAGTGAAGGTTTCAAAAAAAGTTTAGAAATATGTGGAATAGGATATAGAGCACAAAAACAAGGAAATAAATTAGTACTAACTCTTGGTTATTCTCACCCAGTAGAAATAGAAGAAATTGATGGAATAACTATAGATGTACCTACACAAACAACAATAGTTGTTAATGGAATTGATAAACAATTAGTAGGTCAAATAGCAGCTAATATAAGAGAAAAAAGATTACCTGAACCATATAAAGGAAAAGGAATCAAATACGCTGGCGAAAAAATAAGAAGAAAAGAAGGTAAAGCTGGCGGTAAAAAATAGTAAAAGAATTTTTTAGAAAGGAGACTTTACAATATGATAAACAAAAAAAGTAGATCAGAATCTAGAAAAGTAAGACAAAGAAGAGTAAGAGCAACAGTTAAAGGAACAGCAGCAAGACCAAGACTTTGTGTTTTTAGAAGTTTGAATAATATATCTGTACAAGTAATAGATGATGATGCTCAAGTAACTTTAGTAAGTGCATCTACATTAGATAAAGAAGTTAGCGCTAAAGGATCTAATATAGAATCAGCTAAAGAAGTTGGAGCTCTTATTGCAAAACGTGCAGTAGAAAAAGAAATAAAAACTGTAGTTTTTGACAGAAATGGTTATTTATATCATGGAAAAGTTAAAGAATTAGCAGAAGCAGCTAGAGGAGCTGGTTTAGAATTTTAATGGAAGGAGAAGCCAAAAATGACTGAAACAAAAAACGAATTAAAAGAAAAAGTTGTTAATGTAAGTAGAGTAGCTAAAGTTGTTAAAGGTGGAAGAACTTTTAGATTTAGTGTGCTTGTAGTTGTTGGTGATGAAGCAGGACACGTTGGTGTTGGAACTGGTAAATCTTCAGAAGTACCAGAAGCTATAAAAAAAGCAACTGATGAAGCAAAGAAAAATTTAATAGAGGTATCTTTAGTAAATGGAACACTACCTCACGAATATACAACTCACTTTGGAGCATCAAAAGTTATATTAAAACCAGCAGTTGAAGGTACAGGAGTTATTGCAGGTGGTGCAGTAAGACCAGTATTAGAACTTGCAGGAATAAAAAATGTAACTGCTAAAACTTTAGGATCTCGTAATAGCAGAAATGTTGTTTATGCAACAGTAAAAGCTTTACAAGCAATGAGAACACCTGAAGAAGTAGCAAGACTTAGAGGTAAAACTGTAGGTGAAATCTTAAAGTAAAACTTTAAGTTAAAATAGCAAAGAGAGGAGGAAACTTAAGTTATGAAAATGCATGAAATAGGTCCTGCTTATGGATCAACTCATAGAAGTAAAAGAGTAGGTAGAGGAATTGGAAGCGGTCTTGGAAAAACATCAGGTAGAGGACAAAAAGGACAAAAATCAAGAGCTGGTGGAAGCATCAGAAGAGGATTTGAAGGTGGACAAACACCTTTATATAGAAGAATTCCAAAAAGAGGATTCAACAATCACTTCTCTATCGAATATGCAATAGTTAATTTAAAAGATTTAGAAAAATTTGAAAATGATACTGTAGTAAATGCAGAATTATTATTAAAAGAAGGTATAATTAGAAAAGAATTAGATGGAATAAAAGTTCTTGGTAATGGTGAATTAACAAAAAAACTTACAGTTGTAGCAGCAAAATTTTCTAAAACAGCAGAAGAAAAAATACAAGCTATAGGTGGAAAGACAGAGGTGAAGTAGTATGCTACAAACCCTGAAAGATATATTTGGAGTAAAAGATATTAGAAAAAAATTACTTTTTACAATATTTATTATTTTATTATATAGATTAGGTACATTTATAACGGTTCCAGGAATAGACAAAAATTTATTTATGGAACAAATAGGTTCAGCTGGTGGGATACTTAGCACAGTAAATTTAATATCAGGAGGAGCTTTTAGTAGATTCTCAATATTTGCTATGACAATAGGACCATACATTACAGCTTCGATCATACTTAATTTGTTACAAATAATTGTACCAAGTCTTGAAAAACTTGCTAAAGAAGGTGAAGAAGGTAAAAAAACACTTAGTAAATATACAAAATATTTAACTATAACTTTTGCATTCATTGAAGGTTTAGGATTATATTTAACTTATAAAAGTTATTTATTTTCAGAACTTACATATGGAGCAGCAGCAGTTTTAGGTTGTGTGTTATTTGTTGGATCACTTATGGCAGGAACAGCATTACTTACTTGGTTAGGTGATAAAATCACTGAATACGGTATAGGTAATGGTATATCAATAATAGTTTTTGTTGGTATAGTTTCTGGTATACCTGGTGGTGCAACAACATTATTTACATTTGCAAAAGATGGAATAACTAATAGTTTGATAGTTTTAGCTTTAATATTAGCAATAATATTAGTTTTAGCTTCAATAATATTTGTTCAACAAGCTGAACGTAGAATACCTGTTAATTACGCAAAACGTGTTGTAGGTAGAAAAATGTACGGTGGACAAAATACACATATTCCAATTAAACTAGCTATGGCTGGTGTAATGCCAATAATATTTGCAATGTCATTTATGATGTTCCCATCAACTTTAATTAGTTTAGTAACTGGTGGAAATCCAACTGGTTTTTGGCATATATTAAGCGGAGTTTTCTCTGTTTCACAAGGAAGTGCATGGTATTATTTACTAGCGCATGCCCTTATATATATGGTACTTATAATAACATTTACATTTATTTATACAATGTTTATGGTAAATCCAGTAGAAATAGCTAATCAATTAAAGAAAAATGGTGGTTTTGTACCTGGAATAAGAGCAGGAAAATTAACTTCTGATTACATTTCAAATGTTTTGAAAGCAGTAACATCAGTAGGAGCATTATTCTTAGCTTTAGTTGCAGTATTCCCAATTTTATTACAAGGGTTAACACCTTTTGCAATAAGTTTTGGAGGTACTTCAGTACTTATCATAGTAAGTGTAGCATTAGAAATACTTAAAAATTTAGAAACTCAAATGATTAGTCGTCATTATACTGGTTTTTTAAATAAATAAATAAAATAAAAATGGATAGTTCAATTTATTGGACTATTTATTTTTTTGCTTTTTTGCTGTATTAATATCAAAGAATTGTAGAAAACAAATCTTATTTTACTTTTGTATTGAAAATATATGTAAAGTAATGTATAATTTTATAAATTAATAGTAAAAATACTATTAAAATTTATTATTAGGAGTGTGATAGTTATGAAGAACAAAAAAATTCTATTTCTAATATTAATAATATTATTTGTTGTAATAATTAGTATTTCTACGATATTATTAGTAATTTTTAATGTTGCTAAAAAAGACATTAATAAAGAAGAACCTATAACAGTTGTGGAAGAAAAAAAGTTTAAAACATATGAAGATTTAACAATAGGATATAGTTTAAAATATGACGAAAATTGGAAGCAAGATGTAACAAAAGATTATTTTTTTATGGGTAAAAATGATAATGGAATTACATTTGAACAACTTGATTATACTGATACAGAAGGTGTTTTAAAAAGTACAGATGAAGAGACATATAAAGAATACAGTAAATCATATAAAGAAATGGTTATAGAGGATGAATGGGATTATATAAGTGATAAATATACCGTAAAAGGGAATTTAATGATATATGAGTGTGAACTAAAAGATCAAAAATCTGTTAATGAAAGATATAAAATATATATACTTATAGAAAAACAAAAAAATAAGATATTATCTTTTGAATACAGTAGTGATACAGAAGAAAATTATAATAAATATATGAATGAAGTAAATGAAATTATAAATTCTGTTGAATTTAAATAGAAAAACAAAAATAAAGAAAAAAATATTATTCCGGTTTTAATACTAAAACTGGAATAATATTTTTTTATGAAGTATTAAATTTTAAAAAATAAATTGTGATATATATAAATGTATGATATAATATATGTGCAAAAATTTACATATATTTTATGCTTTATTTTTGCTATTTTAAAGGAGGGAAATTTATGGAAGAAAATATAAAAGAAATAGCTTGGAAAGAGTTTGAACATGGTATTTGGCAAAAAGAAGTAAATGTAAGAGAATTTATTAGATTAAATTATACACCTTATGTTGGAGATGATAGTTTTTTAGTTGATGCTACTGAAAAAACAAAAAAACTTTGGGATGTAGTTGCAAAACTTATGGAAGAAGAAACAAAAAAAGATGGGGTTTTAGATGCAGATACAAAAATAATTGCAGATATAAATTCTCATGAAGCAGGATATATAGATAAAGATTTAGAGCTTGTAGTTGGTCTACAAACAGATGAACCTTTAAAAAGAGCATTAATACCTTTTGGTGGTATTAAAATGGCTAAAAAAGCTTTAGAACAATATGGATATGAAATAGATGAAGAAGTTGAAAATATATTTGAAAACTACAGAAAAACACATAATCAAGGAGTGTTTGATGTATATACAAAAGAAATGAAAGCTTGTAGAAAGAGTGGAATAATAACTGGACTTCCAGATGCTTATGGTAGAGGAAGAATAATAGGTGACTATAGAAGAATAGCTC
>CAZZFS010000002.1:0-162977 GCA_964653805.1 uncultured Clostridiaceae bacterium
ATCTTTTTTTATTCTTCCGCCACCAATACATACTAAAGCTTCACCAATTTTTTTGCTATCTATTGCTACAATTACGCCTTCTTTTTCAGCATGTATTTCTTTTAAATATTTAACTTTATCTTTTAAAACCGGCATTTTTAAATCTTTCTTTAACCAATCCATATATACATTGTTTATTTCTCCACCTTGAGCCTCAATTAATTCTATAAATTTATCATAAGCTATACCTTGTGTTATACAAGCAAGTATATCTGTTTTATTTTCTTCTATATCATCTCCAAGTCCAGCCATTTTAACCATTTGAGCAGCTATTTCAAAAACAACTTCTCTTAGATCATTATATTCATTTGAATATAACACTTGCTCATCAGATAATAAAAAGGCTATAACTTCTTTTATTTCAACAGCGTTACCAACAGTTCTACCAAGTGGTTCAGACATTGAAGTAATAACTGCTTTAGTTTCAATTCTTGCAAGTCTACCAATATCAACCATAGTTTGAGCAAGTTTTTGAGCATCTGCTAAACTTTTCATAAATGCACCAGAACCTACTGTAACATCCAGTATTACTTTGTCAGCACCAGAAGCTATTTTTTTACTCATTATAGATGAAGCTATTAAATCTATTGATTCAACTGTTGCTGTTGTATCTCTTAAAGCATATATTTTTTTATCTGCTATTGCAATTTCACTACTTTGTGCAATTAAACAAACTCCAATATCTTTTACTTGTTTTATTGCATCTTCTATAGGAATATTTATATCATACCCAACTATAGATTCTAATTTATCTGCTGTTCCACCAGTTATCCCAAGACCTCTTCCAGACATTTTACAAACATCAGCACCCATTGCAGCAACTATAGGTAAAACAATAAGAGTAACTTTATCACCAACTCCACCAGTAGAATGTTTATCCACAATATATTGGCCAACTTTTCTTATAGTTGATAAATCAATTCTTTTTGCAGAATTTGCCATTGAAAATGTTAAATTCACAAGTTCTTCATTTGAAAGACCATTTAAAAAAATCGCCATAAGTAAAGCTGATACTTGATAATCTGGTATTTCACCTTTACTATATCCAATTACAAAAAAATCAATTTCTTCTTTACTTAATTCTTTTTTATCTCTTTTCTTTTCAATTATATCATACATTCTCATTGTAAAATTCCTCCATCTATATTTTTAATATATTTGATATATTTTTGTTGAATTATTATTTCAAATCATTATTTTAAATTCTTATTAATTTAATTAACACCAAATCTAATTTTATCAAGTTCATAATTTGATTTCACTTCTTGTTCTGTAATCCCTCTATTGTATACCCTTATAGCATACACATCTCCTGAAAATTTTTCAAAAACATCTGTATCACCTATATAAAACATAGAATCTAAAGTTACATTATCTAAACTAACAGGAAATTTTTGACCATTAAAATACATGTTTGCTTCATTTTGATTACTATTATTTGAAAGTACAAAACTACTAATTTTATTTAATGATTGTTTTATAGTATATTCTTGCCCAAAATTAACACTTGAACCATTATCCCAACAAGGATAATTTATTTCGGATTTAAGTCTTAATCTTAAAGCTGTATTTGCATCTTTTTTAAAACCTAAACTCATATCAGCATATTTTGAAGTTGATAATAAAATTTCAATTGTATAATTTTGACTAATTGATGTTATATCAACTGCTTTGGCTGAACCTTCATTAAAAGTATAACATTTTTTCACATCATCATATGTATAATTTTGAAAATTACCTAATTTAATAGGAGTTTCTGTTGCATAACTTTTCCAATATCCTTCAGATAATGCATTATATCCATCTAAGTTAAGCACTAATCCTCTTGATTCGTATGAAGTTGTATCGATATCTTTAACTTCTACTATATCACTTGACCACATTTGTTCCTTAACATCTGTTCCAATATATAACAATTTAGAATTGTATATATAATATTTAGCTACATCCGAATCTGTCATGCTTGGTATAATGTCTTTTATTGTTTGATTTGAAATAACTGCCCCATCATGTTTAACAATCTTTTCTGTTGCATATAACGTACTATTATATCTTCCACCATTTTCTACTTCTTTATCACTTATATAGTCTTCTAGTTCAGTTTGATAAGTTCTAATATTTGATTTGAATTGAAGTTCAGAAGAAGCTTCTACAGTATCTCCTTTTCTTATATTTAAAACTACTGCTGCAAGTAATATTAAACTTACCGCAATTATTATCATAAGCATAATTAAACTTATTCCACTTCTCTCTTTTTTCATAAATCAACACCTCAAATATATATTACTATATATTCAAATAATTTTCAATACTTTAGTCAAATATTTACTTTAAAATATTTATATAAAAAAACACATAAAATATTTATAAATATATGTATTTACACAATAATTTCACGATTGTATCAAATAATCAATATATTTAAGTTATATAATACTATTATCATCAAGGAGGTGAGCTATGTTAATAAAATAATATTTAATAATAAATATATATCAAACTTAAAATTAGAAGAGTATAAAAAATAAACAAACTATTAAATTATTTACAGACTTGTAAATATAGTTAAATTAATATATAAGAAAAATAATAATTTGTTTTTTCAAACTAATATTAATTAAATAACGAAATAATGAAAACCTATGTAATAAAAAATATAATGTTTTATTATATAATTCCTATAAAAAAGAGATACTATGCAACAAACATATTATCTCTTTTATTTATGTTATCTATTTTGTTTTTTAAAATTTAAAATTTAATTACTATTTTATTATCTTCTACTTTAGAATCAAGTGAGTTTTCTAAATGCCAAGTATTAAACAATTCTAAATATGCTTTTGACTTTATTAAATCATAATCTTTATATAAACTAACACTTTTTTTATCTTTATTATATATCGGTGTCATAGTTATAGTGTCTATTTTAGAATCTTTTGATATTTTTATATTAAATATATATCCCTCTTTAGCTAAATTATAATCACTATCTGAAATTAAAAATCCAGAACTATATATTATTGGCTTATCTTTATATTTTACAATAGGATAAACACCTAGAGCATGCGAACCAATTACCATATCAGCCCCTAAGTCTATAGCTGTTTTTGCTATATCCCTCATTTGATCACTCAACCCATATGAATGTTCTTTACCAAAATGAACATCTACAATAATTATCTGTGCTGTTTGTTTTGCTTCTTTAATATTTTTTTCTAAATTTTCTTTGTTATATACACTTATCCCTAAATTTGTATAATTTTTAGTTGTTCCATTTATTATTGCATTTGTAGATATTATAGCTATTTTTTTATCATCTTTTTGTAAATATACAGGTAAATTTTCTCTACCCGCAACAAATATTTCATTTTTTTCAAGTGATTCTACAGTATTATTTACAATATCTTTGGGATAATCTGCTATATGATCTGAAGCTATTGATACAGAATCAAGACCAAGTGAATTTAAAGCACTAATAGCATCTTTTGTAACTAAATATTTTGATTTTGTATCTTCATAATCTATTTTGCCCAAAGATGTTATATTAGTTGATAAATTAGCATATGTAAAATCTGCATCTTTTGCAACAGAATATACCTCTTTAAAAGCATCTAAGTAATTATAGTTTAAATTTTTAGTAACTTGTCCGCCTAACATAATTTCACCTAATATATTTAAATCTATACTGCCATCGCTTACTTCTTTTTTTGTATCTTCTTCTGTACTAATATTTGCATTATTATCTATATTACTATTAGTTGTAGTTTCCTCTTTTTTCGCATTACTATCAGTAACATCATTACTATTTGCTTTATCTGTAGTATCATTTGAAGTTTCTTCTTTTTTTGTTGTATTAGTTTTAGAAGTATCAGTTATATCTGCTTTATCTATTTTCTCTTCTGTAGCTTTATATACAACAGTAGAATTTTTTATTTTATTTTTTAAAATAACGCCTCCTATGGCACTACTTGAAACAACAACAAAAGTAATACACGCAGCTAAAATTATACCATTTTTTACTGACAAATACTTCCTAATATTATATCTTTTTCTATTGAAGTTAACTCTATCTTTATATGAGATCCCCATAGTTTTTTATCCCCTTTTACCTTTATTTTTATATAATTTGATGTATAACCATATAAATAACCATCTTGAAATGATTCAAATAATACATACATTTTTTTACCTATATACTTATTTAAATATTCATATTTTAATTTTTGTCCAAGTGCTATTAATTTTTCACTTCTCTCATTTGATATATTACCATCAACTTGATCTTTCATATTTGCTGCAATAGTCCATTTTCTTTTTGAATATTTAAATACATGAATTTCATAAAAGTCTATTTTTTTAACACCTTCTAAAGTATTATCGAATTCTTCTTCTGTTTCTCCAGGAAATCCAACTATAATATCACAAGTAAAAGAAACATCAGTTATATATTTTCTAATTAAATCTACTGTTTCAAATAAATACTCCCTAGTATATTTTCTATTCATTCTTTTTAAAACTTCATTATCTATACTTTGTACAGAAATATGAAAATGATTACATAAATTTTTAATTTTAGATAATCTAATTATATTTTCTTCAGTAAGTATTCTTGGTTCAATAGAACCTAGTCTAATTCTCTTTAAACCATCTATTTTAGCAATTTCTTCTATAACATCTATTAAGTTTACATTATCATCTAAATCTTTGCCATATGAAGCTATTTCAATACCTACCAAAACAACTTCTCCAACGCCATTTTTCACCAAACTTATAATTTCTTTTTTTATTTCTTCAAGATTTCTACTTCTTATTCTACCTCTTACATAAGGTATTATACAATAACTACAAAAATTATCACAACCATCTTCTATTTTTATACTCTCGCGTACATTAATTCCTTTTTCTAAACTTTCTTTTTGAATATATGTTTTTACTTTTGAAATATCAGTTACTACTTTTAATTTTAAATTAGAAGTTAACTCACTAATATTTTTATCATTATTTATTTCATTATTAATTCCAATTTTTTTTTCTTTTTGACTTTCAATATATTCATTAACATATTTAATAATTTCTTTTTTTTCTTCATTACCAAGTATTAAATCAACATTTTTTACTTCTGTTGTTTTTGTTTCATTTATTTCTTGAGCATAACATCCAACTAAAACAACGATTCCACCCATTTTTTTTGCTTTACTTAAAATTTGTCTTGTTTTTCTAGTAGAAAGATTAGTTACACTGCAAGAATTAACAACGTATATATCTGCTATACCTTGTTTTTCATCTATAATTTCATATCCTAAGTCACTAAATTGTTTCATCATTAAATCTGTTTCATATTGGTTTACTTTGCAACCAAGTGTAAAAAATCCTACTTTCAATACTTTTCTCCCTTTATTTTAACTATCTATATATTAACTATATATTTTTACATTTAATATATTACTACCACTTTTTGTTTTATTTAAAACACTTCCTATTTTAACTTTACCATATTTTTTAAAAGATACTACATCCCCTTCTTTTAATATATGATTTACAGAAGTAATTTGTTTAGAATTTACAAATAAATTGTTTCTTTCTATTTTTTGTTGAATAACAGTTCTGCTACCATTATATATTTTAGCAAGAACCATATCTACTCTAAGTGAAGATATAATTATATTTTTATCAACAAGTTTTGCTGATAAAGTTTTTACTTCATCACTATTTATATCTACTTTTTCAACTTCAACTTTACTTTTACCAACTTTATGAAAATCATTTAAAATAAACGGAACTATCTCTTTTAAAAGAAATACATAAGCAATGTTATCATTTACAAATATATCACCAATAGTATCCTCTTTAATTCCTGATTTATACATTGCTCCCATAAAATCTCTATGCGTTAATTTTGCGTTTTTATCAGCTTTTATTTTTACACATTCAACAAAGTCAAAATTATTTTTAAATTCATTTGGATTGTTTTTTGGTATAAATAAAATATTTTTTCTATCAAAATCTTCATTTATACTATATATTTCATACTCAACTTGTAATTTATTTAATACTTTTATACATTTTGAAATTTCATATATATTTAAAAAGTTAGTATATGTCATTTTGTTATTTTTTTCAAATCTTATTGCTTTATCTAGCATTTTTGAAATTAAAAGCCTATTTTCTTTATCATTTATTTTTTCTAATACTTCATCTCTTTTTCTTTTTGTAATCATTTTTCTCCATTTCTATATATTCAAAAAATATTCATTTAAAATATCTTTTACTTCAATTAAATTCCCACTTTTATTTACTCTATCCCTTATTTTACTACTTCCATCTAAACCTTTTAAATACCAAGCAATATGTTTTCTAAGTTTTAAATTTGCAATATGTTCATCTTCAAATTCTATAGCATAATCTATATGTTTAAAAATACATTCTTTTAATTCTAATTTACTTGGTATATATTCTTTACCTTCTAAAATACTTTTAAAAATCCAAGGATTACCTTGGGCTCCTCTTGCAACCATAATACCATCACAACCTGTTTGTAAAAACATATTGTTAGCGCTATCTAAATCAAATATATCGCCATTTCCTATTACAGTAAAATTTGGTACTGCTTCTTTTACTTTTTTTATTATCTCTAAATCTGCTTTTCCTGTATAATACTCTTCTCTTGTTCTTCCATGTACACTTATCATACTTACACCATAAAATTCACACATTTTTGCAACTTCAACTGCTGTAATATGATTATCATCAAAACCTTTTCTAGTTTTAACTGTTATAACTTTTTTAGAAACTTTAACAGCATTTTTTATTATTTCTTCTACATTTTTCAAATCTTTAAGAAGCCCAGCACCATCTCCATTTTTTACTAATTTAGGAGCTGGACATCCCATATTAATATCTATTATATCAATTTTTTCATTATCATTTAACTTATTTATAGTATTTACAATCACATCTTTGTTACTACCAAATATTTGGATAGCTGAAGGTCTTTCATTATCCATTATTTCAAGTAATTTTTCTGTTTTTTTACTTTCAAATTCCATTGCCTTACTACTTGCCATTTCTGTAAAGGTAAGCCCTGGATTAAACTCTCTACAAATTTTTCTAAATGGAATATCTGTAACACCAGCCATTGGAGCTAAAAAAACATTGTTTTTTAATTTTATATTCCCCACATTAATTTCTCTTATATAACTTTTAAACATATTACTCCTTTAATTATTTTAATAAGTAAAGTACACTTTAGCTTTATATTTAAATCCTTTTAAATAATATACGTTTTGAGTGTTTTCTGTAACTAAATATATATCTTGATTTGCTACACTTCCTTTACCTTTTTTTATAGTTGAATCTTTTAATTTAGATAAATCTACTATATATAGATTTTCTTCTAAATCTCCTTTATCTTTCATATTTGCTAAAAATTCATTTCCAAGAGAAGTAGCAGAAACCACTTCACCAGTCACTGGCAATTCTTTATTTTCAACATAATATTCATTCACATTATCTGATACTCTATTTAACTCAGACACATATTCTTCATAATTTGCAGATGTTATTGAACCACTTCCAATAACCGTTGCAGAAGTTATTATGATAAGCATAATAGTTACTGCCACAATAACAACTAATAATGATACACCTTTTTTCATATATTACATCCCTCTTTCTTAACTTATCTATTATTTTACTATATATTATGTTTTTTTGCAAGAAAAAAGCAATTAAAAAGAAAAGATAAAACTTAAATCACTTCAGTTTTATCTTTTTTATAATTATTATTTTTTTTCATACTTTGCAAGAAATGCATTTATATTTCTTTTATAAACTTCAGATAAAATAACTTTATTATCTATTTTAAAAGAAATAGCTTGGCTTTTACTAGTTACTATACTTATTTTTTTAATTGAAGAAAATATACCAGTGCGAATAATAACTTTTTTTACTTTTTCTTGTGGTATAAAAACCACATCATCTAGCATTGGATCAGCAGCAAAATCATCAAGTGGTATTATCCCAATACCTTTATCTGTTTGATTAATAATATATCCAGATATGCTACCACTAACTTTATTTAAAGTTTCATATAATATATAATCTCCAAGTGGAGGGTTTACTACTCCTCTAAAATATAATAAAGTATTTCCCCAAGAATTAACTTCATTAAGGATTGAACATGTTTTTTCATCATCTTCTAACATATTTTTATACCTACTTTCATAAAAAATTAATTTATTACATTATCTTATTTTCACTTACAAGTTTTAATAATTTTAATTTAATTTTTAATATTCTATTTTTTCTGCCCTAAAAAACATAACATATATATATGTATTTTATACTTACTAACTTATTTTGTCAATAATTACATCAAATATTTAGTAAAAATATCCATATTTTTTATCTAACATTAAAATCGTATAAAAATATAAATTTTAAATATTAAGTACTTAACCCTATTTCATATAATTTACATCTAGTATAATAACTTCCACCAACATATAATATCCATTTTGTTCCTATTGGTATTACATATATATTTTCTCCTGTTGATGTACCTGCTCTTGAGTGGGTTGTTATTACATTTTTATTTGCATCTAAAAATTTCAAACTAATTGTAGCATATAACCCTGCTGTCCAATATACTCTTATATTTTTTCCTTGCATACTACTATCTACTTGCATATATACATTATTAGAAGTCATTGAAGTTGTATCATCACCATCATATACTTCTTTTGATATAGCATCTATAACATTTGCGATATAACTTGTTATTATTCTTGTTTCATTTCCATATTTATCAATTCCTTTTGCATATATTGTTTCACCTTGTTTTACTTTTACTGATTGATCTAGATAATTTGCCCAATTTCCATTATCTCCTATTTTATATAATCTTTGTACACTTGTTGCAAAATATGATATATTTACCATTTGATATGGTTCTTTTATTGCTTTTGTCGAATCTGCGTGTAATAACATGTATCCATTTATTGCACTAAATATTGGTTCATTGCTTGGTTGTATTTCATATAATTTAGATCTTACGGAATAAGCACCACTAAACAACATCCATTTTGTTCCAGTTGGTATTTTATATACAATCTCTCCAGTTGTTGATGTTGATGTTGTTGTTATTACATTTTTATTTTCATCTAAATATGTTATTTGCATTACAGAATACAAACCTGGAACCCAATACAATCTTACATTTTTATCTTGCATACTACTATCTACTTGTATATACTGATTCGAAATACTTGTATATGTTGTGTCATTTCCATCATATGCTTCTGTTCTTATTGCATCTGATGGCATTGCTAATGTTTTTGTTACACTTACTTCTAAACCTGTACTTTTTTTAACACTTTTAGCTATTACATTTCCATTTGCAAGTTGAAATGATCCAGTATAAATTTCCCATGTAACTCCATTATCTATACTATAATAATTATCAATATCTGTTCTTGTTGTATCATATTCTATTGTTATAGTTGTATCTAATATTACTCCATATGATGCTAATGTTGCATATCCTGATTTTGATATTATTACTGGTTCTTGTGGTTTATCCAAATCTAAATTCACTATTTTCTTTTGTACAGTCACTTCATTTCCTGCTGTATCTTTTCCTTTTGCATATACTGTTACTGTTCCATCTACGTTTTGTAGGTTATTTGCAAGTACCGTATATGATGACAATGCAAAAGTATTTGTATATGTTAACCATGTTGAATTACTTTCTCCTATTTTATACTGTTTTGTTGTACTATCTCCATAATCTATTGTTACATTTGATGCTGTTCCCACTGTTATTTCTGGTTCTACTTGTATATTTATCTTTGGAGCTGTTAAATCTATATTTGTTACATTTAACGTATATGTTTGTTTATTCCCTACTTTATCTTCTGCATAAAATGTATAATATCCATTACTTGTTATTTTTACTATACTATTATTTAATATTGTATTTCCACCACTTGTAAAATAACTTTCTCCTATTAACCCTTCTGCCCATTTTACAGGACCTACTGCTACATCATCTGTTACACTTACTCTTACTGATAAACTTTGTGTTGCTGTTTCTAAATCTGCTGTTAATTTTATTACTGGTGCGTTTTCATCTATATTTGTTACTTTTTTTACACCTTCTAATGACCACATTTCTGCATCATCCATTCCTTTTGCATATATTGTTGTATTATTTTTATCTATTTTTATTGGTCCGGTATAATCTTGCCACTCGCCTATTTCTTCACCAGGTTTTAATATTCTATACTGTTTTTTTATTAATACTGAATTATATACTATTGTTGCTATTACTTCTTTTGCAGGTTCTGTTTTATTTAATATTATTTGTGGTGTCATTGGTGTTGTTCTATCCCATCTCATTGATATGTTTTCGAGAAACTCACTTATTGATACATCTATAAAATAATAATCTCCTGTAAAAGTTACTATTTCACCATTTTCATCTTCTATTTTTATTAATGTTCCACTTTTTATTAATTCATCTTTATATTCTGGTTTTATTAACATTATCCCTGCTTCTTTATATGCTGTCCACTGTCCATCTGCTTTCCATTTGTATTCTCTTCCTTTTGATTTTTCAGGATAATTTAATTTTAATATATAATACTTACCTTTATCTATAAGTAATGATGGTGGTTCTGGTACTACATTATTTACTATATATTTTTCTTCTGATTTTTGTCCTAATTCATTTTCGCTATATGCATATATTACTGTACCATTTTCTGTTACATCAAAACTTTCTGCATAGTCTCTTAAACTTCCACCATTTATACTATATTTTTTTATTGTTGCATATTTATCATATTCTATTGTTATATTTACTTTACTTGCTGTTATATTGTTTCTTGGTAATGCTATTATTTCTGGCGCTGCTATTCCTGTTGTTAAATTATCTATTTTTTTACTTATACTTCCTTTTGCATTTTCACCTTTTGCATATGCATATACTGTACAATTACTTGTTACTTCAAATCCTCCTGTATATGGTTGTAATACACCATATTTACCTATTGTATAGTATTTTTCTGTTGCTTTTGCATCATATTCTATTGTTACATTTGCTTTGGCTACTCTGTTTTGTGTTATTAATGGTTCAGGATTAACATTTATTGATACTAACAATTTTGTTTCTTGCTTTGGTGCAGATAAATTACCTATATTTGTTATATCTAAATATTCTTCTGTTACACCATAAGCATTTTTTCCTCTTGCATATATTATTTTGTTTTCAGTTACTTCAAATGCTCCTATATATGGTTTATATATTATTCCATCTTCACTATATTCTATAGTATCTGCTTCACTATAATTTATTGTTACAGTTACTTTACTTGCTCCATAGCTTCCGCTCCATGGGTATGGATTTGCATCTATATCTATATATGGCATATTATTTTGTTTTATATTTTTCACTCTTAATGTTCCTACTTTTGATTTTTCTCCATTATATGTTACATAGTATGCATACACTTGCATATTTTTTCTTATTGTTATTCCAGATTTATATTCTTCATATTTGCCATATCTTCCTAATTTTATATATATTTTATCTGCTTCTGCTGGTGCATTTACACTTACTACAGTTTCTGGTGCTATTGTACTTGGACTACATAATACTTCTGGTGCATCTTTTAATACATCTGGTGTTATGTTTCCAGGTAACGGACCTCCAGGTGGGTTAGGATCATATGGTGCTGGAGGTTCTTCTACTGCTCCTGTACTTGTATCATTTATTTTTATTGCTGATGCTTTTGACCTTTTTCCATTTATATCATAATAGTATGCTATTACATGTGTTCCATATTTTTCAATACTTATTTCACTTGTATATTCTACTTCTGGTACATAATTTATTTTATATATTTTCTTTACTGCTTCTGCTGGATATGTTACTTGCACCCTTGCTTTTTCTATTTCATTTGATGCTGAAAGTCTTGTTATTGTTGGTGCAACTAAATTTTCATCTGGTGTTAACACACCAATATTTCCAATATACACCATATCACTTCCAGTTAAATTTCTTGTTGTTAATAGTGTTCCATCTTGATTATATATTTCTTCTGTTTTACTAGCTTTTGCTTGAATTAAACAATTTTCACTTACTTCAAATTCACCGGTATACTCAAGCCAATCACTATTTCCAACTTTATATAATTTTGTTTTTGCATTTGCATCATACATTATTTTTACTTTTACTTTATCTACTGCTGTTCCACCTGTTTTATCAAGTTGTATATCTACAAGTAAAGTTCCTGCTGGCGGTATTATTACTTCATTACCATTTAAATTATATCTTATCCATACATCTTTTGTTCTATCTAATGGTATTGTTATTGGTCCTGTATAATCTTGCCACATTAACATTGAATCTGTTCTTACTTCACCTTCTGAACCTAATCTCCACTGTTTTTCTGTTGCTCCAGCTGGATAATACAATGTTAATTTTATCCATCCATCCCATAATTCATCGCCTTCGGTTGCTGGTACTGTATTTCCTTCTTCTACACCACCATCTAAAGTATGCCATCTTTTCCCTTCAAATTTTTCTCCTATATAATCATATATTTGTCTTGTTGATACATCTATTATATATTTTCTATCTTTTGATAATGAACTTGCTCCTGTTTTTTCTAAATCTATCCAATATAATTCTGTATTATCCAAAGTTTTTCCTTGATTTAATTCTAATATTTTTATATTTAATGTTATTACATTATTTTCTATTTGTTGTTTTTCTTCAATAGTTAATTTTTCTAATACTGGTAAACTATAATTAAAATTTTCAAGTTCTTTTATACTACTCATTGCATATAGATTTACACCATCTTCTACACTTCTAAAATTATTCATGAATTTTGCTTTTCTTGCATTATCTAGCATTCCACCTTCTCTAAATACAAGGATTATCGCTACTGATAATATAATAATTACTACTATAATTATTATAAGTGTTATTAATGATATACCTTTTTTATTTTTCATTACCTACCCCCATATTTCTGTGATATTTTATATTATTTTACTATTTCATATTTAATGTTTTTTGTATTTGATACATCGGTTGTTATTCTTGTTTTTATTTGCTTTGTTTCATTCGGTAAGATTTTACCTAAATATCCAAATGATTCTTCTATTGTTCTTCCTTTTTCATCACAAAAATATATTTTTAAATTAACATTTTTTAATTCACTTGTTGTATTAGTTACATTGGTTATCAATTTAGTATCATTGTTTAAATATTCTAAATTAACACATTTAATATTTAATCCCTCTATATTTTGCTCTATTTTTAATTCTTCACTTATATTTGTTTTTGTTCCATTTTCATTTTCTGTATGATTTTTTGTACTTTGTGTATCATCTATATTTATATAATTATTATTTTTCTTTATAACATTTAGTATAATTAAAGTTATTACTAATATTATCACTATAACAACTGTGATTTTAAAAAAATTTAATCTATTCATTAATTTATCCCCTTTTTTATAAAAACTAATACTTTAAATATTACCTTGTTTCACTTTTATATGATATAATTCCTTTTCCTTTTTCAAATGTTCTTATTTCTACATATTTCTTTTTCACTGGTGTTTTAGAATTTTCTTCATATATATTTATATCTCTACTAGATTCTAGTATTACTTTATCTTTTGTTGTGCTTACTACTTTTGTTATAGTTAATCCATCTACACTTTTCCATTCCGAACCTACTACTAAATTTCCTTTTATTATTTCTTGTGGATAAATTTTTGATACTTCCTTTGAATCTAATATATATTTACCAGATTCTATTACTTTATCTGCAGTTACTTCATACTTCATTTCTACTATTAAAGTTTCTTTATCCTGTTTTTCTTCTCTTCTTGTTGTTACTATTTTTTTATTATCTTCTATTTTTACTTCCATTACATTTAATTTTGTTTTTATTCCATCTTCATTTTGATAATCTATATTTATTTTTTCATTTGGAAATAATTCTAAATTTGAATTTATTTCTAAAGTTTCATTTGATATTTCTATATTATTATTATTATTATTATTTTCTTTTTTATTTGTAATAACTTTTATTCCTATTATTATAAAAATTATAAATAATAATATTATTATTAATTTTTTCATATTTTTAACTACCCCTCATTATTTTTTATTTAACTATTTCAAATTTTATATCTGTTACTTTTGTATAATCGCCTGATACCCCTGTTAATAAAGTTTTTATTTTACCTGGTTCTAAGTTTTCAACTAATTGCATTACATTTGTTAATTCTTTACCTTTTTCATCTTTTAGTATTATTTTCACTGTAAAATTTTTAATATCTTTTGTTGTATTATTCATTTTTGCACTTAATGTTGTTACACCATTTTCATAAACTTTTGTTATTTCTTTAAATTCTACTTCTTCTATTTTTACATCTGTTTTAGCTATATTATTTTCTATAACAGTATTTTTTATATCTTTTTTATTATTTATATTTATTAATATTATCATAACTATACCTATCATTAACAAAATTATTATTATTTTTTTTAACATCACAATCATTTCCTTTCAATATTATATTTTAACATGATTACGCATGTTTTTTCAATAGATCACACTTAAATTTCAAGTTCAAAGTTAAACTGTAATTAAAACGCAATGTGAATGTAATGTAATCACAAAAAAAAGAATTAAACCCATAATAACTTACAGATTTAATTCTTTAATTTTTTCTTAATAAATATATACTTTTAATCTAAAAACACATCTTTTTGTTTTCTTGCAGATACATTTAAAGCAATGGCTATTGCCAAACCATTAGTAATTAAACTACTTCCACCATAACTAACAAAAGGCAAGGGAACCCCTGTTATTGGAAG
Organism: uncultured Clostridiaceae bacterium; assembly: GCA_964653805.1. Taxonomy (GTDB): domain Bacteria; phylum Bacillota; class Clostridia; order TANB77; family CAG-465; genus CAG-465. The sequence goes on from CAZZFS010000002.1 coordinate 14,944, forward strand.
AAGACCTATTGTCATACCAATATTTTGTACGAAATGAAAAAATATCATTCCAGCTATACCTATTACCATAAGACTTGCAAAATCATCTTTTGCATTTTTAGATATTCTAATTAATCTAATTATTAATACAACAAATACAATTACTAATCCCGCTGAAGCTACAAAACCTAATTCTTCTGATATAACTGAAAATATAAAATCAGTAGACTTTATTGGTAAGTAACCAAATTGTGTTTGTGCTCCTTGTAATAAACCTGTTCCTGTTACCATTCCTGATCCAACCGCTATTTTAGATTGAATAGCATTATATCCACTCCCTAAAGGGTCGAGAGCTGGATTAATAAATACATTTATTCTTTCTTGTTGAGTTGGATTTAAAGCAAAATTATATACTAAAGGAACTGCTATTGCTACTAAAATGATAGTTAAAAATATATATCTATATTTTATACCCATTTTAAATATCATAAATGTAGTTATTGCTAAAAATACCATTGCTGTACCAAAATCAGGTTGCATTAATATAAGTGTAACTGGCACTACAAAAAGTAATGTTAATATTAATAATATAATTATTTTTTTCTTTTTATCATCTTTAGGTACATTTTTAAAAATACTCATTGCTTTTGTAGCACCGACTATATATCCTATTTTCATTAGTTCTGATGGTTGATAAAGAATTCCTCCTAAGTTAAACCAACTTGAGGCGCCCATTAAAGATGGCATAAATAAAACAAGTACTAAAAGTCCAAGATTTACTACATATAACAAATAACCAAATATACTAAATGTATTATAGTCTATCATCCAGATAACTGTAATCATTACTATTACAACACTAAACCATATGATTTGTTTTATATATTCATCTTTATTTATATCTGTTGCATAACCTGCACTATATATACCAACAACACCTATTGCAAATAATATAAATACACATATGAGTACTAAATAATCAGTATTTTTTAATAAATTTCTAAACAATTTTTTATCACCCTAAACTTTCAAAAAAGCCTTATATGCTAAATATGTCATATAAACATCATATTTACTAGCCACTTCAAAAGGCGAGTGCATTGCAAGGATTGGAGTACCACAATCTACAACATCTATACCTTTATTTGCTAAGATATATGCTATAGTACCGCCGCCACCTTTTCCTATTTTACCTAATGTACCCATTTGATACACTACTTTATTTTTATCGAATATACTCATTATTTCTGACATGTATTTTGCATTTGCATCACTTGCGCTATATTTACCACCTGAACCAGAATATTTTTCTAAACTAATACCACATCCAATTAAATTACCATTTTGAACATCTGATACTTCGTCATAAGCTGGATCAATACAAGTTGAAACATCAGCTGATATCATTTTTGAATTATAGAAAACTTCTAATAAATCTAAATCTTCATTACCTGTTTTTTTGATTATTTTATTTACAAACATTTCAAAAGCTTGAGATTCCATTGAAGTATTTCCTACACTTCCTATTTCTTCTTTATCTACTAACATTCCAATTATTGTTTTATTTATATTTTTATTGTTTTTAGATATATCTATTATTGCTTTTACAGTTGCAAATGAACATACTCTGTCATCTTGACCATATCCACCTATCATACTTCTATCTAAACCAACATACCTTGCTTCAAATGAAGGTACAAAAGATATTTCACTTCTTGCAAAATCAATTTCTTTTATTCCATATTTTTCATTTAAAAGTTTAAGTATTGTCATCTTCACTTTATTATCTTTTGCATCTTTATCTTTATTGCTACCAAATATAATAGACATTTTTTCTGGATCAATAAAATCTGTGGCTTTTGCTTTCATTTGATCAGCAGCTAAATGTGGAAGTAAATCAGCAATTGTAAAACAAGGATCTGTTTTATCTTCACCAATTTGGATCTTTATTTTTTCACCTTTTTCATTATATATAACACCATGCATAGCAAGTGGTATAGACATCCATTGATATTTTTTAATACCACCATAATATTGCGTTTTAAGTAATGCAATACTTTGATTTTCATAAAGTGGCATAGGTTTTAAATCAAGTCTTGGACTATCTATATGTGCACCAATAATATTAGTTCCATTTACAAGAGCTTCTTTTCCTATTATTGATATATATAATGATTTTTCTTTATTAATAAAATAAACTTTATCAGAAAAATTCAATTTTGCTTTTTTAGTTATATCAATAAAACCATTAGCTTCTAACATTTCTACAACTTTTTCTACACATAAATATTCTGTTTTTGCTTTATTTAAAAAATCTATATACTCATCAGAATATTTATCAACATTTTTTATTTCAGCATCATTTAATCCATTAAAAATATCTTTTTTTTCATATTTAAGTTCCATTGTATCAACCTCCTTTTTTATTTGATTATTTTTTTATTTTACAATATATAATTTTTTTTGAGTTTGACAAAGTGGTTCACCACCAAATTTAGTAACAAGTATCATTTCTTCAATAGAACCACCATTTTCAATATTTATTCTAGGTTCTAAAGTATATACACCATTTTCTACCAAATCAAGTCTTGCTCTTTTGCTACTTTTATATGAAATAATAGCACCAATATCATGAACTTCATTTCCAACAGAATGACCTGTTGCATGAATATAGTCAGGATATCCAGCCCTTAATACTTTTTGTCTTACTATATCATCAATTTTATATCCTTTTACACCAGGTTTTAATTCATCAATTCCATCTTCTATAGATGTAACTAATGTGTTAAAAACTTTTTCTACTGCTTTTGGTGGTATACTTTCACTATCTTTTAAAGCATATCCCATTCTTTGCATATCAGTATATAAAATTTCTTCATCTTTAAATTTTACTTTTATACCAAAATCAAAATATATAGTATCACCTTTTAAAAGTTTTTTATCACTAGGCTCTGAATGTCCACCTTTAGCTAAGTTTTTACCTAAAAGTACAATAGGACAATTATCCCATGCAACATCAAAATCAACAATATCATTTGAACCAATATATAATTTCATAATACTTTGCATATTTAAAATAGTAACATTTGATATTTCTTTTTCACTCATACCTACTTTTATATCACTAAAAGTTTCTTCTAAAATTCTTAATGTAATATTTGCTAAAAGTTTTAATCTCTCAATTTGCTTATTTGTTTTTTTAGAAGCAAGCTCATATATTATTTTTTCAGCAGAGGTAATCCTTATTTTTTTAGAATATTTCAAATATGTTTTTTTTACCATTTTAGATAAAGCAATATAATCACCATGTTTTAAAATATCAGTTTCAGCATCACCCATTGTAGAATATGAAAATGAAACTTCATTTGGAAATTTCAAAATCGCTATTATTTCTTCAATAAGTGATTCTAGTTCCTCTATTGTTTTATAAATAAAAATTTTAACATTTTTATTTATAAAACTAAGAGAATCAACATTTTCTTTATCTAATACATGAACTAAAATATATATATTGATTTTTGAAACTATACATACCGTATTAGTAGAAAGTTTAGATGATATATATTTACAAAAATATTTATCTGAATTAAGTTTGTTATACATAATCCAAACTTCCTTATTATATTTTTCTAATACATTTTGTATTTTTATTTGCATTTTAAGAAACCGCTTCCATAGTTTGAATTGCAATTTCTAATTCTTCATCTGTTGGTATAACGTATACTGGAATTTTTGTTCCTGGAATAGATATTGTTCCTTCTTTTCCAAGTCTCATTCCTTTATTTATTTCTTCATCTATTTTTATTCCAAGTAAATCCATATCAGCAAGTATCATACTTCTATTATAGTCATCATTTTCACCAATTCCACCTGTAAATACTATTGCATCAACACGGTTTAATTCAGCCATATATGAACCTATTATTTTTTTAGTTTTATTTGCTTGTATTTTTTCTGTAAGTAAAGCTCTTTCATTTCCAGCTTCTATTGCATCACAAAGTTCTCTTTGATCTCCAATTCCACATAAACCAACTCTTCCAGATTCTTTATTTAATATCATTTCCATTTCTTTTGGTGATAAGTTTTCTTCAGCCATTATTTTTGTAACAGCAGCAGCGTCAATATCTCCACATCTTGTTTCCATTACCATACCTTCAAGTGGAGTGAATCCCATCGAAGTATCATATGACATACCATTTTTTATAGCGCAAACACTAGCTCCTCCACCAATATGGCAAATTACAGCGTTTACATCTTCTAATTTTTTATTCATTAATGTAGCAAGTCTATCAACTACATATTTATATGATGTTCCGTGGAAACCATATCTTCTTATTTTATATTTTTCTAAATATTTTGGGTTTATTGCATATGTATAGTTATAGTCTGGTATTGTTTGATGAAAAGCAGTATCACATACAACTACATTTTTTAAATCAGGTGCTATTGCTTCTATTGCTTCTATCCCCATTAATGATCCTGGATTATGTAATGGTGCTATTTTTCCTAATTCTCTTATTTCTTCTTTAACTTTTGCATCTACTAAAGTAGCTTCTTTGAAAATATCTCCACCATGAGCAACTCTATGTCCAACAGCTGTTATACCGTCTAAATTTTCAATTACTCCATGATCTTTGTGTGTTAAATCAGCAATTAAAACTTCCATTGCTTCTTTATGTGTAGGCATAGCTACAGCTATTTCGTGTTTATAGTTATCTCTTACATTGTTGTATCTAATATTTGATGTGTCATAACCTATCATATCACATCTACCTTTAGCGATAACAATATCCTCCTTCATGTCCATAAGTTGAAATTTAACTGTTGTACTCCCACAATTAATTACTAAAATATTCATAAAAAATCCTCCTTCAATTTAGGTAGTAAAAATTATCATTTAAGATTATTACTTAAAATCATATAATAATCACTTAAAATTTTAATTCGTTTTTTGCTACAATACGTACTACCTATTAACTATATTATAGCATATTTTATATATTATGAAATCAATTAATATTATATCTTTCGTTTTTATTACTATATTTTGATTATAATATTAATTAATCATAAAACTATTTAAAAAAATCATTTTTTATTTGAAAAATTAAATACTTGCTTGCACACTAGTGATTGCTATTGCACCAACAACTTCTTTTGCATTACATCCTCTAGATAAATCATTGATTGGTTTTTTAAGTCCTTGTGTTATTGGTCCAAGTGCTATTGCATTACCAAATCTTTGTGCCATTTTATATCCAATGTTTCCAGCTTCTAAATCTGGGAATATAAGTACATTTGCATATCCTGCAACTTTACTTTCAGGCGCTTTTAATTTAGCAACTTCTGGTATTATAGCAGCATCTAATTGTAATTCACCATCAAATTCAAAATCTACATTTAATTTAGATAATCTTTCAACTACATTTTGTGTTTTTATTATAGCTTCTGATTTAGCACTACCTTTTGTTGAATATGAAAGTAACGCAAGTTTTGGCTCTTCATTTACTAAGTTTTTAAAACTTTTTGCTGAAGCTATTGAAATATCAATTAATTGTTCTTCTGTTGGAAATTCAACTAATCCACAATCACCAAAAACAAAAACCCCATCACTTCCTAATTCTTTATTATTTGTTTGAATTAAGAAAAAAGCTGATACTGTATTAATATTTTCTGCTTGTTTTACAATTTGTAATGCTGGTCTTAATGTATCAGCAGTTGAATGTATTGCTCCTGAAACCATTCCATCAGCGTCTTCTAATTTAACCATCATTGTTGCAAAATATACATTATCTTTAAGTATATCTCTTGCTTTTTCTAAATCAATCCCTTTATTTTTTCTAAGTTCATAAAACTCTGTTATATATTTTTCTGTTTTTTCACTAGTTTTAGGATCTACTATTTCAATACCTACATTTGATATATCTATATTCATTTCATTATATATTTTTTTTACTTCTTCTTCATTACCTATTAAAATAACATCAGCTATATTTTCTTTTGCAGATATATACGCTGCTTCTAAAACTCTTTTATCTGTTGATTCTGGCAAAACAATTCTTTTTTTGTTTTCTTTTGCCCTATCTATTATTTTTTTTACTATTCCTTCAAATTCCAATTTATTCCCCTTCTTTTCCTTAATTTTTATTATTTTTATTTAGTTAATTTTTTATTTGTTTTTTAATTTGTATTTTAATTTGTATTTTCTATTTTTTGTTTAATTTTACCTATTTTTTCAAAATCAAATATTTTCATATATAAAGTATCTTCAAAACCATATATGTCTTTTTGATATATAACACTTGTAGTTCTTGCCATAATACCAATACATGCATATTCGCTTAAAAGAGTGTTTTGCAATTCTTTTATATTAATACTAATATTATCTACTGTACTTTGTTTTACACCTTCAAAAGCTTTATTTGTTACATCGTTTAAATTTAAATGATTTTCTAAATTTGTTATATTTGGATAATCATTTATATATACATTTGCAAATACCATATCATAATTCCCTGAACTTATTTTTGGCCACATTTGTTTTTCATCTACTAAATTTATATTTACTTTTATTCCAACTTGTTCAAGCATTTGTTTTACCATTTCTGCTATTTCTTTTTTTGATGAATCAGATGAGTTCACTAAAAAATTAAGTTCTAATTTTTGTTTTTTGTTATCTATATTTTTAGTATATACACCACTAACTTTAGACCATCCATTTGATGTAAGTGATGTTTCAGCTAAATATGGATCATATTTTGAAGTTGTATTAGAATATATAAATGGTATATCTATTGTTTCTAAAAAATTGTTATTTATTTTTTTTATAATTTCTTCTCTATTTAAAGCATAAGAAATAGCTTGTCTAACTTCTTTTTGACTAAAAAGTTTTGAATTTTTATTTCCAAGTATAAATAAAGTTTCACCATCTTTATATCTTTTTATATTATAATCATACTTGCTTAAACTTTGCAATGTACTTTCTGTTGTTGCAAAAAAGACATCTAATTTTTTATCCATAAAATCATTTATTAAGACATTATTGTCTTCATAATTAATTAATGAGATATTTGTTAATGTACTTTTGCTTTTATTTTTAACAAAACTTACTTTACTGGCCTCAGTAGAAGATATATTATATCCTGTATTTAAATTATCTTTATTTTCATTCCCATTTTCTATTTTTTTAACTGGAAAATTTAATGTATAAACAAAATATGGATTTTCTTCTTTTAAAAACACCTTTAATTTATCATTATCAAGCGTTGACATATTTTCTACATTAGAAAGATTTTTATAATAAATATTACTATCTCCTATTTGTTTTATTTGTTCAATAGTATTTAATACATCCGTATTTTTATATCCACTTTCTTGATTTATATATATAGTATATTGTTTATTATTTGTTTTTTCAACTTTTGTAGCAACTAAATAATTTATACTATAATCTTTATTTATACTTAATAATTGATTTTTAGTATTTAAATACAACTCATCTAACACCATATTTTTCGTTCTTTGAACATCAGTAGTATCTAATTTTGAAATACCTATTTTAAAATCATAATTTTCTTCAAAAACAACTTTTTCATTATCTTTATTATATACTTCTGTAATTGCAGAATTTTCTTGTTTTAATTTATTATCACTTTTAAAATGTTTAAATAAAAAAATCACAATTAATAGTAATAATATATATATTATTACTTTAAAAATAGTTTTAATTATTTTTTTCTTTTTTTTATCTTTTTTTTGCCTTATTTTATTTGCCATATTTATATCTTGGTTTTCATTAAAGTATTTTAGTTTAGCTTTATATTCTTTGTCATTTAATTTTTGTTTTTTAGCTTTTTCTAATTTTCTTTTTGTAGTTTTTTTATACCTATGACTATTAATAATTTTTTCATTCATTAAAATATCACCTACCAAAAAAGTTAATAAAGTGTACCTAATTCATATATGATTTACCTCTTTAAATTACGAAATTATTATATCATAGAAAAGCTCAAAAAGATAGTATTAAAATTTTCTTTTTGAGCTTAATTATTTACTTTATTATTAAATTATAGACGTGGTTCAACAAGAAATTTTATCCCTGTTCTATTTTCATTATCTATTTCGATTTCAGTAAATGCTGGCATACATACAAGTTCTACACCTGTTGGCGCAACAAAACCTCTTGCTATTGCTACTGCTTTTACAGCTTGATTTATTGCTCCTGCACCTATTGCTTGAAGCTCTACTTTTCCACTTTCTTTTATTACTCCTGCTATTGCTCCTGCTATTGCATTTGGACTAGTTTTTGCTGAAATTTTTAATATATCCATCGTTTCTTCTCCTCCTATAATTTTATCGTTTGTTTTTTAGTAAATTTATTATTACTATTTACATTTTTATTATATATAATAATACACAAATAATCAAGTAATATTTATGTTTTTTTAGTTTGTTTTTTGTTTTTTTTAACATATATATATTACAAGTAATTCTATTTATTATTTTCACCTAAATAATCTTCAATTATTTTATACATCCAAGCTGAAGAACCTGTATACCAAGTCCAACCACCTCTTCCGATATGCTCTGGATTTGTATATACATCAGCTGCTAAAACATACGGTTCAACCATATATTTATCTGCTTTTTCTTTTGTATCACTATGATGTATAGGGTTTATATATTTTAATATATTCATTGCTTTTTCATTTTGTTTAAGTTCAAAATATGCTTTTGCTGCCCAAGTTGCTGCATGTGTATATTGTCCACCATTTTCACGTATTCCTGGAGCATATGCTTTTATGTATCCTGGATTGTTTTTTGGTTTGTTAAAAGCGGGATATAACAAACTTACAATCATATTTTCTTTATCAATTAAATATTTTTCTGCTGTTTCCATAGACATATTTATTTCATTTTGAACATCTACATATTTATTCATTGCAATTACTGACCAAGTTTGAGATATTAGGTCGATTTTACATTCTTCATTTTCATATGAACCTAAAACCTCTCCATTTTCAAAAAAAGCTCTTACAAAGTGATCTTTATCAAATGATGTTGAAAGTATACTATGTTTAAAAACATGTTGTTGTTTTTCACAAATTTTAACCATTTCATCATCTTTCATATAACTTGCAATAGGTATAAATTTTTCTAATATATTCATTACAAAAAAAGTTAACCAAACTGATTGTCCTCGTATATTACTAAATCCATCATTCCAATCTCCATCACCAATATCAAGTAATCCGTTTTTTTCATTTATACGAGATAAAGAATATGTTATTGTTTTTTTAGCATGTTCATATATACTATCATCTTTTTCGATGTTTCTATATATGTCATACACTTCTCTTTTATCTCCCATATCTTTATTTTCTAAATATGGAGTACGAACTTCAAGTATTGAATGATCTTTTGTAATATCTATATATTCGCAAAGTACATATGAAAGCCATAAATAATCATCACTAAAATGAGTTCTTATTCCTGCATTACTATGCATATGCCACCAATGTAAAACATCACCTTTTTCAAATTGTTTACTTGCATGAAGTATTATTTGAGATCTTGTTTTTTCTGGCCAAGTGCGTATTAATGCTAAAGTATCTTGTAATTGATCTCTAAATCCAATTGCACCACCTGATTGATAAAAACCAGTTCTTGCAAACAATCTACATACTATTGTTTGATAAAGTAACCAACCATTTGACATTATTTCTAAATACTCATCTTCAAATTTGTATTTTTTTACAACTAAATTTCTCCAATATTTTTTTGTATCATTATATGCTTTTTCTATTTTTTCACAAGTTGAATATTTTTCTATTACATCTAAAACAGTAGAATCACTATCTTCTACACAACCTAAAACTATTGCAAATTTTTCTTTAGTTTTTGGTGCAAGTTTAATTTTTACTGTAACGATATATTCATGTGTATCATAACTATATGTAACATTTTCATTTCCACCAAGTACACTTACAAAAGATATACAATTTGAAAATTCGATGCTATATGGATTTTTAAATTCCATTGATGAATTATTTTCTCTACATAAAACATATTGTTGATTAGTTTCTTGAGTTACTCCTAAAACCGGATCTAATTCATACTGTATTTCAATTTCTTTTTCTTCTCCATATGTATTTTCTAAAGTTATATATTGAATTTTTATATTATCTTCCATTGGAATAAATATATCCATTGTTTTATCTATATAATTTTCATTTTCTACTACTTTAGTATAACCAAAACCATATATTAAATTATAGTTTTTTTCATATATACCTTTGAATTTTTCACCTGGAGTAAAACTTGCCCAATCGTTACACCAATTAGTAAGTTTAAAACTTTGACTATTTTTATAATAAGTATATACTGTACCATAACTAGATACAACTGTACCAAAATTTTCATTAGCCATTATGTTACACCAAGGTAATGGTGTAACAGTATTTAAAATATGGTATTCATCTTGAGTTAAATTAAATCCACCATATGAATTAAAAGCTATATAATCAGATGTGTTTTTAAGCTTGATCTATTACACCCTCCCTTTGTTTTATTTTATCATTTACTAAATTTATTGGCGTTTCTTCAATTTGTTGATTTACACATAACAGTTCACTTATATCTTGTATATATCTTTTTGATAAAAATGATAATAATGTTATTTCTTGTTTTGTTAAATTATTAATATTTAAAATATATACATTACCTTTTGTGCATCCCATATATACAGCTACATCTAATCTTCTTTTTAAATATTCATATATAGGTCCACGGTCTAATTCTTTTTCTTCTATTAAAATAACAATATCTAAATCTATTTTTCTGTTTTTTACATAATCCATAAAGTTTATTATTTCATTTATAATAACAGCATCTTCTATTTTATTTATATATACTAAAATTATAGGTAAATCTCCAGATATTGAATATCTCCAAAGTAGTGATTGATTTAGTGATTCATCCCAATATTTAACGTCATTTTGAACGTTTTTCTTAAACATAACATCTTTTATTATATCATTATATATTTCCGCTTTTGTTGGTTCTAATTTCAAATATCTTGATATAACACTGTTTAATTCACTTGTTAATTTAAACTGACTTTCAATACCCATTTCATCCATATTTACAATTGCGTTTGACATTTTATATTTGCTATTTGCAACACCAAGTAAATAATAGAATTCTTGTCTTTCATGAGGATCAAGTATTATACTTGTTCTATATGATAAAACTGGCCAAAGTGGATATCTAACAATTTGTTCATCATATGCTTTATCACTATTTTTAGAAAGTCTAACTTTTTCTGTCTCTATATCTTTTTCTAAATCAATACCAATTAATTTTGCATATACAAATATATCTTCTTCCTCTTCATTTTTCTTTCTTTTTGTAGCAACTATTGCATCTAAATCTTTATCATAATATGTTTCTATTTGCAAATTACTAAATGAAGGATGTACGACATTTGTCATGTAATCTGTTAAAGCCGGTTCAATATATGTATTAATAATCATTTCTCTTTTTATATTACTATTGTTATATACACTTACTTTTTTCATTTCAATGTTATATTCCGGAGATAACGCGATACTAGTTGTTACTTCTAAAGCATCTGTTTCAATGTAACACTCAATTTTATTTAAAGAACTTGTCCATTTACATTTTTTTGTGTTAACGTTATATGCACTATGAATATTACAATCTGTAGCAGAAATAACATTACCTGTTGTTTTATCTGTAAGTAAAACATAATTTCCTGAACCTTCAGATTCAACATATCTTTGTCTATTTACTATTTTATCTTTAAATTTCAAGTAACTTTCACCCTTGTTTGTTATCATTGTAGATAATTCGCCACCTTTTAAGAAAGCTAAATTTAATCTATTACTAGCATCACCAGGTGTTACATATTTTTTTTCAGCATATGTAGCTGATACATGAGTTGTATATTTTAAAACATCTTTTTGTTTAAATACATTACTCTTATCTTTTAATTTTTTCTTAATTTTCGCTTTAATTTTTTCTCTTTCTTTTAGTAATATCTCACATGCTCTTATATCAGGATTTTCATGGAATCTTTCACGTATAATACCATTGTTTACAAAGTTATTTATAGAAGATAAAATCATTCCTTGATGATGTGACATATATGTTTTTATAATCTCATGATTAACGTTGTTATCTAAATGATCTTTTGTATAATCTATAGATTCATAGAAACCATAAGTTGAATATGCACCAATTTCTTTTAACTTCTTAATATTTTTATACACTTTTCCACAATCTGCTTCTAACATTAAAATTGAAGCATATGGAGATACAACTAAACAATCATTTAATCCTCTTTTTAAACCAAGCCAAGGTATACCAAATGCTTTGTATTGATAATTTAAATCATCATCTTTGACTGCATATGCAGACTCAGAAATTCCCCAAGGTACATTATTTTTCTTACCATATTTTACTTGACTATGTTTTGTAAAAAACATAGATTGATCAATTAAAGTATGTTCATATGATTTATTAAAAATACTTGGCATATAATATTCAAAAGCTGTTCCAGACCAAGACATTAAACCTTTGTATCCATCTACTTTAACTAAATTCCTAGCAAGAGCAAACCAATGCTTAGATGTAACTTGTCTTCTAGCTATTGCTATTAAACTTGTTGTTCTACTTTCAGACATAAGCATATCATAGTAACTATCTACCATAATACCTGTTTCTTGATCATAACCTATTGAAAATAGATTTCTTGATGTGTCATATAATTTTGTAAAGTTTGTTTCTTTAATAACTAATCTTGTATATGCAATAAGTTTATCTAATTCTTCATTTTCAACTGGATTATCTATATCTACAAATTGTCTTTCATTTTTAATCTCAATTAAAAATCTTTTTACTACATATAAACAAGCTACAAAATTACCACTATCTACTGTAGATACAAATCTAGGTCTTAAAGGTTCTAATGTTTTTATATTATACCAGTTATATAAATGGCCATTCCATTTTTGTAATTTTTCTATTGTTTTAAATACTTTTTTTATTCTAGAAATTGCTTCTTCTTTTGAAATAAATTTAAGATCAGAAGCATTTACAATAGCAAGTAATCCAAAACCAATATTTGTTGAAGATGTTCTTCCAGCAATTTTGTATCTTCTATTTTCTTGGTAATTATCTGTTGGAAGATAATTATTTACTTCATTCATCATTGTATCAAAGAAGTGCCATGTTCTTTTTGCTACTTCTATTACTTCATCTTTTTGTTTATCATCTAATTTAGATTTAATACCAATTAAATGATCTTTTCCAAGTAAATATGCAAATGCAGGACCAAGTATAAATGCTATACCTACAAAACATTTATATGGAAATGCACAAAGTATTACTCCATTAAAACTATTAAAAAACAATATAAATAATCCTACTAGCACATTCATATATATACTTATATAATAGTAACCTAATGTATCTTTACTCATTTTATCTAGCATTTCACCTGTTGTCCATTGAAGTAAATTTTTCTTTGAAATAATCATTCTATATAATGATTTAGCAAACGAATCTACACAAAGAAAAGCTCTACAAGGTATCATAACAAAATTAAAACACATATTAAGTAAATCAGATTTAAATCCATATATAATAGGAATATATTGTGTTTCTTTTGTATAATTTATTGTACCAAATAATAATTTATCAAACATTGTTATAAAATATGATACATTAACTGAGAAAAACACAATTAAACTCATTTTTAAAAAATAGTCTTCTGATAAAAATAGTGAAAATATAATTGCAAAAAGTGCTACTACATTTAAAAATGGTCTTCTTAGATTGTCAAATATTTTCCATTTTGATAACAAATTAAGTTTAGGGCTAAATAACCATTTAGAAATTTGCATATCTCCTCTAAACCATCTTTGATTTCTTTTCATATATGAAATATAGTTTTTAGGAAAACCATCTTGAAGTTCTATATCACTTGCAAGACCTGCTTTTAAGAATGATCCTTCTAATAAATCATGACTTAAAACAAGATTTTCTGGAATCTCATCTTTTAGTAAATATTCAAATAATTCTACATTGTATATTCCTTTACCACCAAAAATTGCTTCTTCAAAGCAATCTTGGTAAACATTAGAAACAGCATTTGTATAAATATCTAGACCACCAAATCCACCAAATATTTTTGAAAAAATACTTTTATTTGCATCTTCTATATCTATACCAATAGCTGGTTGTATTAAACCATAACCTTTTACTACTCTTTTTTTGCTTCTAGATAATACTGGTTGATTTAATGGATGAGATATTATTGCAACTAAATCTTTAGCTGTATTTAGTGATAATTGAGTATCTTCATCTACAGTTATTGCATATTTAACATTTATAATATCATCATAAATAACGTAAAACGCATTATCTTTTTCTTCAGGTGTCATATTCCCTAAAACTAATTTATTAAACTGAGCAAGTGCTCCTCTTTTTCTTTCCCAACCCATAAAGCAACCTTCGCCTTTAGAAAATACACGTTTTCTATATACAAAGTTAAATAATTTATGTGTACTTGGATGTTTTTCATTTAATTCATCTAATTTTCTTTTAGCATATTTTAAAATTTTATCATCAATATCTATTACTGCTTTATCACTTGAAACACAATCTCCAAGCAACATATAATACATGTTTTCAGATCTATTTGCAAGATATGTAACTTCCATTTTATTAATTAAAGTATCAACTTTTTCAATTGAAGATATAAGTGTTGGCATTACAACATAAGTAGGATATTTTTCATCAATTGTTTTTGCAAAATCAAACCTAGGTAAAATTCTTGGACGTACATTTTTCCTAAGTAAGAAGTCCGTAATTTTAACCATTATTTCAAAATTAAATGTAAATAAAACTATAATATATATCCATTGAACTACATTACTATCAAAATGTACAAAATATTTATTAATAAAAGCTGTTAATATTACAGCTGACATTGCTATAAATAATATGTATAATGATGGGAATGAAGGTTTTATTGCATTATAATAAAGTTTCTCTACAAGATAAGCTTTTCCAATAGCTTTTTTTAGTAAAAACTTTTCTTCACCTACTAAGAAAAAACCGACATGTTTTTTGTATTTTTTAGAACACTCAACTGCTTTTTTAGCAATATATACCTCAGAAAGATCATATTTTTTAGCAAGTGCTATAATATAACCTCTATATCTTGATTTTGTTTTATAATCACATTTTCTAAATTCATCAGTATAATCTTCTCTTAAAGTTTCATCTATTTTATTTACTTTTTCAAAAATTTCTCTAAAATTAAGACCTTGTATTTGTTTATATGCAAGTATTGCTCTACCTATATATTCAGTAGTTTTAGCAATTTCCATATGCTCTTTAATTATAGCTTCATCAATAGTAGTACCTATTTTACCAGCTTCATTATTTAATCTATCAAAATACTTATTTCCTTTAGGTCCAATTTCTTTTAATCTATATGCCATATATTCAATAAAAGCAGTATTAGTGCTTTTAATTTTACTTAAATCTTGAATATAATCTCTAAAATTCTTAGTGCCTTTTATATCACCATATAAAGAATTTATCATACTTTTTTGTTTGTTTTCCAATTCGTTTTCAATAATTTCTTCAACTTCAATTTTTTTAAGTTGAGAATTACTAATATTCATAGCAACTCTTGCTATGAATTTAAGTAATCCAATTCTTAACATCAAAACAAATAAATCAAGTTCTTCTGATGATAAATATGATAATTTTTGATGTTCTTTTAAACAATTAAGTATTATATTTTGATCAACATAACCAGTATTCTCTTCTATTAATTCATAAGCTAAATAATGTATACCAATATGTTTTACATTTTCATTATCTTTTATAACAGGGAGTTTCACATTTTTTAAATTCTTACCGTCTTCTTTTATATTTTCATATTCTTGCTCTATAATATACATATTATCAAGCAACCATTGTCCTGCTGAATGTGTAGGTATTTTTAATTCATGAGTTTTCTCTAATATTTTATATGTGTTATTTATTATTTTAAAGTTTTTATTTGCATCTTTAAAAATCTCAGTTAATCTGCTGTTCATTCAATAATCAACCCCTCCAATTTCTTTCATGATTAACATTGATTATATAATAAATAGTTATAATTTGCAACTCATATTTTAATTTTTGCAAATATATCTACAAGTTTTGATATAACTTGCATTGAGGAACTTTAAAAGTTTGAAAAACAAACAAGAAAACAGCCTATAATTTTACATTATAGACTGTTTGTTTATTTTTTTATTGCAATCTTAATTGTGGATATAAAAATCCTGATTTCATAATCCAAACATTTGTAAAATCCCAACCATTATTAGCATAAATGCTTTGATTTTGATAATTTGATAAAGGACCTCCTAAACCATCTAATTCATTTAATCCATCAACTACAGAAAGATATGTTCCGACAACAGAAATAGAATTACTTGCATAATTATTAATCATGCTGTTTATTCCATTATATTTTATATTAAAAATTTAAATACAAAATCCAAATGCGACAGCATACAACGAATGAATATTTTTCCACCACCCATATGATATATCTGACGTTGCTATGTAATAACCAAACTCTGTATATGGAATACTAGCTGATCTTGTCCAATAATCTACACTACCACCTGCTCTAAAACTCTTATACGGACTTCCTCCATTTTTAAAATATTGATATTGACTACCACCTTCTGTTGTAGTTATTCTACTTAAACCGTAAATTTCTTCTTGTGAAAATAAAAATACATAATCATTTGTCAAAGGTGTAGATAATGTTTCACCATAACTCTCCATATGTTTAAATGATGTTTTTGTTACACATTTAATATTATTTCTTAAATCTCCTGGCATTTGACTGAAAACTGTTGAACTTACATATGATCTAAGTGTTGTGCTACCATAATGATAAAATGCTCCATAATTATATATTGTAGGATCTTGCATATACTGAGTATTATTCATTAAATACTTTGTTCCAAATGTTATACCAACTTTACCAGTCCCACTTGTTAAATTATCATGATTGAAACCATATATTTGAACTGTTATCACCTCTCCTGTTGATAAGGTAAAATCTTTTTCATCTCCGAATATTCCAATAATTATCTGCCAATCCTGCATTAGAAACTAAATTAATTTCATTCCAAGTATATTCTTTTAATGTTTTACCTATAACAGGTAAATTTAAAACTGTTATTGCAGAAGATATATTAACTACTTTATTCCCTGCATTATCTGTTGATAATACTTGTACATAATATGTTCCATCTGCTTTCGTTTCAGATATTGTTTTCGGTGTTACTCCCATTACAGTTGCACTATTCCATGCTATATCAGTTGTTGAATACCCTGTGCTTTGTGTTGTTACGATATATTTTGATTGACTTACATTTATACCACTTCCACTATCCGCTATTGTTATTGTTCCATTTATTTTATCTGCTGTTGTTGTTAAACTCATTGTTGCATTTTGTGGTACTATTTTATCTATATTACTTATTATTTGTGTTGCTTGATTTGATACATTGTTTGCAACATCTGTTTCTCTTGCATATACTGTCAAATTACTTGTTATTGTTAATACTGTTGTATATGCTAACCAAGTTGTTCCATTTGTACTATATTCAAGTGTATCTGATGCATTTGCTTTCGTTATTGTAACAGTTACATTTCCACTTGTTGCTGTTGTTGGAGTAGCATTTATTGTTGGCATATTTGGTGCTGTATTATCTATTTCAAATGTTGCTGTTGATATAGATTCTATATTACCTTGACTTGTTGTTTTTACAGCATCACCTAATATTTTTATCTTATATATACCTTCTGGCATTCCCATTGTATTTATTGTTATAGTTACTATTTTTTCTTTTTCTGTTCCTGTTACACTACCTACATTTATACTTGGTTGTGTTGAAATTTCTACACCAGAATTATTTAATATTTTTATATTACCACTTAAATTTGTAGTAGTTATTGCTACACTGGAAGTCATTGATATATTATATATTATTGATGTTCCAGCTTTTACAGGTAATACATTTGATGTTATTATATCTATTGTAGGCTTTGCACTATCAGCTGTTATACCAGCTATATTTTGTGCCCAATCTGCTTTTTCGGTATTTGTACCTGTATATTTAATTTCTCCAGCTGCTACTTCGAATTCATTTAAATATTTTGTTTTACCTTCTAAACTTGGTATTACATCATATATATTATCTTGCCCACTAACTGAAGTTCCATTATATGTTAAACCACTTGTTGTTGCATTGAGTAAACTTGGATCATATTCTCCCATACGCTTTGCATATTCATTTGTTTTATACATATTTAAATCATCCCTAAATGTTGCTACATCATTTAAAAATGTTGCCTTTCTCGCCTCTGCTATTGGATTGTTTCCTGTTAGTGTAAGTATTATTGCAGCTGCTATTATAATAATCACTATTATTGTTATTACTAGTACTATTAATGATATACCTTTTTTATTTTCATTTGTTTTATACATAAAATCACTACCCCTTTAAATTTATATAACCGTTCTATCTTTTATTATATAATAATATACTTTATTACATCTTTTGTCAATAAATCTATTTGCTATAAGTTAATTGTAATTTTATTGTAATTAAACCGAAACAAATATGTAATATGAAAATACAAAAAACAGTCCATAATTTTTACATTATGGACTGTTTTTTTTCATGTTCTTCTGGTATTTAATAATAGTTTATTTCTCATTGGAAACAAACTTTTTTCTGCTTCTTCAAATGTTAAATCATTTGATTTAGCAAATTCAGCAATTTTTATTTTTTCTAGAGTTGAATTATAAATAAATTTTTCAACTGCTTCTGGCGAATTAGCCAGATTAATACCATTCGACAAAATAATCTTTGCTCTTTGAGCTTCCTCATAACAAATTTTGTTTCTTACCTCAACAATGATTGAACCTAATTCTTTTTCCGACAAAACGGAACTTTCATACTTAATATTCATTATTTTTTCCTCCTAATTTTTTTCGGAGGCCCTTACCCCCGAATTTATTCGAGAGTTATTTTTATTTACTCACATTATAATTATAACATATTTAAGTTATTTTGTCAATATTTATGTAAACTATAAAAATATTGAGTTGTTTTTTTAATCAATATAAAACAAGTATGTAATATATTTTTATACACCACATACTTACTTTTAAATTTATTTTAAATAATTAAATAATATAATAAATATTATTTATCTACTAATCTTCAAAACTTGATATAAATTCTTTTAATTTACTTTGTTTTTTATTGTCTATGTTTTTTTGTTTATTTATTTCTCTTTTCATTGCAGCATATACAAGAACTGTTCCACCTATAAGAAGGTATAACCACCAAGGAATACTTAACCAAAAATCCATAGTTCCTTTTATTGCAAAAAACACAAGTGCTATTGCTGGAGTAATTAACATACTTTTATTTTTTATTAAATTACCGATTATAACTAAAACTAATAATAATATAGAATAAAGCATTATATCGGCAAAATTTACTATTGTTATAAGTGTTAAGAAATATATACCTGCTTGTACTATATAAGTTACTATATTTTTAGCTTTACATATTATTTTTTCAATTACAAACACTGTAAATATTATTCCAAGTTCAATAAGTACTATAGAGTACATATCTGGTATATCTAATAAATCTCCTGTTGCAAGTATTATTTGTGCATAAGGTATTAATCCTAGCAATAAACCAAGTGAAGTTATTATTCTTTTATTAGATATAAATAACTTTCTTCCTTTATTTGCAATTAATATTTTAACTTTATTATAGTTGTATAAATTAATATATGACATTATACTTAAAAATACTATTGCATTTAATATAATTCCACCTGTACTAAGTAAATCACTTGAAGCTATACAAATTATATTTGCTGAAAATGCAATTAAAGCATAAAAGTTATATGTTTCTGAGTATTTGTATACTTTATTAAAATATATAAGTAATATAAATGCTTGTATAAATAAATATTCAAAAATATTTTTCATTTCAACCATCATAAATAAATTTGAAATCATTAGCATTATTACTACTGTATACTTGAAATTACTCATTAAATCTTTTTTATTAAATAATAATACTGTTATATATATAATAGCAGCTGAAATAAATGTCGTAAAATAAATTGGTATTGTTGTTAACCAAGTTGTTAATATTATAAATACAATTGGTATTATACCTATTCCAATTACATTAATAAGTAAACTTGCAACTTCTTTATATCCTGAATTTTCTTTTATATATTCTATATAAGTCACATAACTAACCACTATAAATTCTAATGCTATTAATAATTTATATATAGCAGTTTGACTATTTATATCTATAAATGAAAGTATAAATGGTATTACAGTAAATAATATACCTATAATTTTAAATACTTCAATTTCACTACCTTTATTTAAAACTTTAATAAATTTTGAAATCATCCATGGTATAAAACATATTAATGATATATATACTATTATGTTTATATTCATACTTTCTGGAATATATCTATAAAAAGCAAAAGGTATTATTACAAAAAATATACTTATACAGCAATCTAAAACTTCAACTATTCCATTTCCAATATTTTTAGAATAAACTCTTTTTTGTATTAAAATAAGCATTGATATTATTGGGAATATTATTGATTCTATTTTCAAATTATCAACCATCGCAACTTGAATAATACTTGTAATTAAAAGTATTGGTATAAACAATCCATTTATAAAATTAGATGTTAATTTCATACCTTCCCATTTTTCATTTTTAAATATATATTTAATTCCAAAATTAGAAATTGCACAAATAATTGCAATTGCTAAAAACATAAATGTAACATATTTTGAACTATCTAATACGTTATTTTGTATTAAGTATAGACATGTATTATTTAAAAACATAATCGAAACAATAGCATTCACTATGCTAAATAAGTAATCTTTCTTTTGCATACATAAATATTTTATATTTACTAAAATAAATACATAACTTACTAAATCAATCATACTAATATTAAAATAATTTTTTGATGAATATCCCATATAATCAATTGTAGTAAATATATTTAAAGATACTATAACACCTATAACTATAACTGTTATTTTATTTATATTCATTACAGCTTCTGATATGTTTTTACTAAAATCTGTTTTCTTTAACATATTACTAACTGCAACTAATGATATCAAGTTATATATTGACATTAAAATAACTATAATTGATATCTCTTCTGTTATATTTAAAAATGTAAAATATGCTATTAATGTAATATTTATTGATCCTATATATGCAAAAAACTTAGATGCATATTTTTTTGCACTTATTATATATATTGGTAAACATACTATCGCACTAACAAGTGAAAACAAATATTTCGAATCTGAATTTAGTGAAAAATTATATCCAAATACTTCTAAATAACCTGTACATATACAAGTTATTGGAAAAAATATTGTTCCAAGTATCCAAAGTGCAAAAGATGTTTTTTGTATTTTCATCTTCTTTTCTACAAAACTACTTACACCAAATAACATACCTGAAAAACCAAATAAAAGTATAGCTTTTATTGCTGCAGGCAAGTATTCCCAAGTAGTCGTAGCAAAAACTATTCCAGCAAGTATTATTAATGTAACACCTAAGTACAGTAATGTCGAAATAGTATCTTGTCTTTTTTTCTCTGCATATCTTTCTTTTTCTATTTTTAATCTGCTATTTTCTAATTCTACTTGTTCTTTTGAAACTTTTGAATTATTTACATTTTCTTTATAAACTGTAGTATTTTCTTTAGCTGCTACAACTCCATTATTAGTAACATTAATATTTTCATTAATATTAACGTTTTGGCTTATAGTATTTTGTTGTTCGTTTTCTGAATCAACTTCCACTTTATCCATTTTTAATATTTTATCTTTTAACTTATAATATTCGTCCTTTGATAATTGTCTTTTAATAACAAGTTGTCTTAAAACTTCAATAGCAACACTTTTTTTGTGATTTTTTCCGGCCAGTTAAAGCTACAACAACCACAATCGCTATAATTAAATATACTAAATATATCATATTTTCAATACCTTCCTTTGTTTTTTATTTATTTTTGCTTTAGTTGATTTTTTACTTTTTTTACACTTTTCAAATATATTATTTTTTGTATTAAAATAATAATTATTATTAATAGGTATATTACTGATTCAATTTCCAATTTATTATTGCTGCTAATTTGAATAACGCTTGCAATTATAAGAATTGGAATAAATATTACATTTATAAAATTAGATGCTAGTTTTATACCTTTCCATTTTTCATTTTTAAAAATATATTTAACTACAAAATTATAAAGCACACAAATACATGCAATTGCTAAAAACATAATTATAACATATTTTGTATCATCTAATATATTTTCTTTTATTAAATACAAACATGTATTATTTAAGAAAATTATAGTCACAATTGCATTTACCAAACTAAAAAAATAATCTTTTTTTTGCGTACAAAAATACAATATATTTGCTAATATATATGTATAACCTATGATATCAAATATATCAATATTAACATAATTTTTGGAATATTTCCCAACATACTCATCATACCCTATAGTAAATATTTTCAAAGAAGCTGTTATACATATAATTATAATTACTATTTTATTTATATTAATCATTGCTTTGGTTATATTTTGACCAAATTCTGTTTCACACGATATATTTTTCATAATAATTGATGATAGTAAAGTATATATTGATATGAAAAAAATTATACCTGATATATTTCCTGATATAATAATAATCATAAAACACACTATTAATGTAATAATTATTGAAATCATATACGCTAAAATTTTAGAAAAATAATTTTTTTCATTTTTAGTTTCTTGTCTTTTTTCAATTAAATTCTCTTTATCCATTTTTAATTACATCCTTTGTTTCTTATTTATTTTCACTTTTGTTAATTTTCCATTTATTTTTCATTTATTTTCCACTTACTGTATTTGATAAAGTACCATCAAAATTTAATTTATCTTTTTCAAAACTTAATTTGTTTACTGAAAAACCTTCATAATTTGATATTATTGTATTTATCATTGGAACTACCACTGCTTGTGCTTCAGATACTACATTTGCTGGCATAGATAAATTACCAAGTGTTATTTCTTGAATACTTCCATCTACTGTTTTACCACTAGCACTATCTAATTTTGCTTTTACATATATTGGCGATCCAATAACAATATCTTTTAAATTACCATAACTATTTATTGTGTCATTTAAAGTTTTATTAGATGAAAAATATTCATAAACATTTGCTTTTAATTTAAATGTTGTTTCTACTTCATTATTATCTAAAAATCTTACTTTAATATCTTCAATTGGTCCCAATGTATTATTTGTTTTAGAAAGTATAGCACTAATTTCTTCATTTGACCAACTTGAAGAAACAGGATTACTTCCTTCTGATACAAAATCACCACTTATTAATTTAAGTAAATTTAAATCCTCAATATTTTCTACCTTTACTTTTGATTTATCAATACCTGATGCATAATCTTTTTCTGTCCAACTAACATCGATATTTTTAGCTGGTACTTTAAAGAAATAATAAAAAGCTCCAAATACTAATCCTACTAAAACTAAAATTATTATAAAAATAATCAACAATACTTTTTTCATAAAAACCACTCCTTTTTCATACATTATAACCTTACGATATTACAAAATCAAGTGTTTTTTATTATACTATATTTTTTTGTATATTATTGTATTAATATACTGTTATAGTATTTAATATTACACTTGATTTAATTAAATAAATTTTATCTATTTACTCTTAATCTTTAAAATGAGATAGAAAATCAATTATTAAATTTTCTTTTTTCTCTATATGTTTTTGTCTATTAATTTCTCTTTTCATAGCAACATATAAAAGTATTGAACCACATATTAACAAATAGATCCACCATGGTAGTGAAGTCCAAAAATCAAAAGTACCCTTTATTGCAAATACTATCAAAAATACTGAAGGTACTAAAAACATACTTTTATTTCTTAACTTAGCACCAACTATAACAAGAATAAGAAGCATTATAGAATAATTTAATATTTCATCTAATTCAAATATATTAAAAATAGCTATAAAGTAAATAAATGCTGGTATTATATATGTCATTAAACTTTTCTTTTCATATATTATTTTTTCTATTGTAAACACAATAAATACTATTGCTATGTGTGCAAATATCATGTTATAAATTGTAGATATTTTAAAAGTATATACTAAATAATCAATTACTTGCATATATGGTATAATAGCTATAAATGTACCAATTGATAAAGTAAATTTCTTTTGCTTTATTAATTCTTCACTTTCCTTTATGTTTAAAATACTATTTTTATTATTTTCGTTATTCTCTATTCCTTTACTATTTTTTTTCTTTTTAAAATACCAATTATTTTTTTTACGTCTATTATATTTATTATTATTTAACTTTCTATATTTTTTAAAAATATCAATTCCTTCTAATAATTTTATTTCGTACCACTCATAAAAGTTTATTAAAATTAATACAACAACTATAGCACTATTTAATACAGTTAGAATATTAGTTGGTAATATATTAATTGAATTAACAAATATTTCATTGATAATAATTGCAAATAACATATATGTACTATACAATAAATCATTTCTAAATGATTTATTTAAATATAAAATAATTAATATTAGTTGGATTGCTATATATTCAAATATATTTTCCATATTTATTATCATTAAAAAATTAGAAAGTATTATAGTTGATAAAATATAATATTTTAATTTTGGGAATATTATATTTTTCCTATCTATTAAACTAATTATATATATAATTACACCTGCTATATATGGTGTGAAATATAACGGTATTATATTATCAAAAAAGCCCTTTAAAAAAACATATATTGGTGCAAAAATAGATATACATATAATATTTATAACAAGCAATTCTAAGTTATACATTTTCATATATTTTTTTATAAAATCAAAATAATTATATATACTAATTATAACTAAAATTAAAGCTACAACAAGTTTTATGATTATATAACTATCTAAAATTTCTCTAAATGAAAGTATAAAAGGTACTATTAAAAATATTGTACCTATAATTTTATATATAACAAAATCATCATATTTGTTTATTATACTAATTAATTTAGATATTATCCATGGTACAAATGCAATTATAGAAGTATATAATATTAAATTTATATTAAGACTTACAGGTAAATATCTATATATAGAAAATAGTATTAAAAACGAAAATATAGATATAAATCCATCCAATGTTTTTGTTAAAATATTTTGTATATTTTTATAACTAAATCTTTTTTGTAAAAGTAATCCTAAAACTACAATAGCAAATATAAGAACTATATATGATTTGTTATTAAAATCTATAATATAACTAAAACTTATAACTGAAAGTATAAGTATACATATCAAAGTCATAATTTTAGACAAAATAGTTAAACCATCTTGTTTTATTTTCTCAAAAATTTTAGTTCTAAAAATTTCAACTATAAATGAAATAATAGCTATACAAATAAACATAAATGATAAATATTTTACATTTAACAATATATCTTTTTGAACTAAATATAAATATAGATTATTAAATGCGCAAAGTGTAGTTATTACCGTTAATAAACTAAATAAATAGTCTTTTTTCTTCATACAAATATATATATAATTACCTATTATTATGACAAAACTTAGTAAATTCATAATATCAACTTTACTATACAAATTAAATATATTTACATTTAATCTAGTCATAAATATTGTATTTAAAACTGTAATAATTGTTATAATAATAAGTGTTATTTTACTAACAATTTTTAATGTAGCAAAACTATTTTCTACAAGTTTTACTTTTGTTACAATATGAGTACATATATTTAAAACTATTAAGTTATATATAGACATAGCAATTATTATAACATTAGTATCAGTAGAAATATTAAGGAACGTAAACAATGCTATTAAAGTAGCATTTATCGCTGCTACATACATATATATTTTTGAGAAATATTTTCTTATACTAATAAAATATATAGGAAAACAAATAAATGCACTAGATAGCGCATATAAATATCTACCACTTGAATTTAGTGAAAAGTAATTACCAAACACTTCTAAATAACCTGCTGACATACAAGTTATAGGAAAAAATATAGTACCCAGTATCCAAAATGCAAAAGATGTTTTTATTATTTTTAATTTTTTTTCAGCTAAAATACTCGCGCCAAAAAACACACCCGAAAATCCAAATAACAGTACAGCTTTTATAGCACCTGATAAAACATTCCACGTTGTTATTGCAAAAACAACACCTGCAAGTGTTATTAATATAACACCTAAATAAAGTAGAATTGAAATTGTTTGTTGTCTTTTTTTCTCTTCAATTTCATCTTTACTAAGTTCATATATTTTTTCTTTATGTTTAACTTTGATTTTCTTTTTATTATCTTTTTTATTTAAGCCTTTATCTGCTTCACTTAAATTAGCACTAACTCTAATTTTAGGTTTATATACCTTTTTTACAAGATTCTCAAACTCTTCCTGTGTTATTTGCTCTGTTTTTAATAAATGTTTTATTTTTTTGACATACATTTTATTCATATATTCATTACTATTTAAATATATGAGCGCAACTAAAACTAAAATAATACAAATAAATATTAATATAAACATATATACCATCTCCATTCTTAATGAGATTTTTATAAATGTACTTTTTAAAACGATAAATTTAATTTACTAACTTTTTATTTTATAGCTACATTATACCCCTTTTAATAATTAATTTCAAGTACCTAATACATTTTTTTACACGACAAATATTGGTAAAAGAATAAAAAAAACATACCACTTCATTTTAAAGTGATATGTTTTTTAGTATATATTTTTTCATATATATTTTTTATTTTCTTGAATTTCTCATTCTTTGTGATGGATCAAGTATTTTTTTTCTAAGTCTTATATTTTCTGGAGTTATTTCTACTAGTTCATCATCAGATATAAATTCAATAGATTGTTCTAAAGACATTTTTTTAGGCGGAACTAATTTTAATGCTTCATCATTTCCTGAAGATCTTGTATTTGTTAAGTGTTTTTCTTTACATACATTTACTGTTAAATCTTCACTTCTTGAGTTTTCTCCAACTATCATTCCTTGATATACTTCCATACCTGGATCTATAAATAATGTTGATCTTTCTTGTGCATTAAATAATCCATAAGCTGTTGCTTTTCCATTTTCATGAGCTATTACAGTACCTCTAGATCTTGTTGAAATTTCACCTTTATCTTTTTCATATCCAAAGAACATGTGATTCATAATTCCATTACCTTTTGTATCTGTCATAAATTCTCCTCTATAACCGATTAATCCACGAGCTGGAATTTTAAATTCAAGTCTTGAGAAACCTACTTGAGATGTTGATTGACTCATGTTAGTCATTTCAGCTTTTCTGTAACCCATTTTTTCCATTACAACACCAACGTATTCTTCTGGAACATCTATAACTACAGTTTCAACTGGTTCACATCTAACACCTTCAACTTCTTTATATATAACGGTTGGACGAGAAACTAATAATTCATAACCTTCTCTTCTCATATTTTCTATAAGAATTGATAAATGTAATTCCCCTCTACCAGAAACTTTAAAAGCATCTGAAGTTTCTGTATCTTCAACTCTTAAAGATACGTTTGTTTCTAATTCTTTATATAATCTTTCTCTTATATGTCTAGAAGTTATTAATTTACCTTCTTTACCTACAAAAGGTCCATTATTTATACTAAAAGTCATAGATACAGTTGGTTCATCAATGTCAACAAAATCTACTGCTTCTGGATTTTCTGGATCTGCTATTGTTTCTCCAATATTTATTCCTTCTACTCCATTAACTGCAACTATTTCTCCACAGTAAGCAACATCTGCTTCTACTCTATTTAAACCTTTATATGTGTATAATTTACCTATTTTAACATTTTGAACTGTTCCATCTTTTTTACAAAGTGCAACTTGTTGTCCATTTTTAAGAGTTCCTCTTTCGATTCTTCCAATACCAATTCTTCCTGTATATTCATCATAATCAATATTACTTACAAGTAATTGTAATGGTTCTTCTGAACTTCCTTTTGGAGCTGGAACTGTATTTATTATTGTTTCGAATAATGGTTTCATATCCACTTCTTCATCTTCTAAACCTATTTTTGCAAATCCATTTTTTCCTGATGCAAATACAACTTTAAAATCTAATTGTTCATCTGTTGCATTTAAGTCCATAAATAATTCTAATACTTCATCTACAACTTCTTCTGGTCTTGCTCCAGGTCTATCTATTTTATTTACTACAACGATTGGTACTAAATTTAGTGCTAAAGCTTTAGCAAGTACAAATCTAGTTTGAGGCATAGGGCCATCAAAAGCGTCTACTACAAGAGCAACACCATCAACCATTTTAAGTACACGTTCTACTTCTCCACCAAAATCAGCATGTCCAGGAGTATCAACTATATTTATTTTCATATCACCATATTCAATAGCAGTGTTTTTAGATAATATAGTTATTCCTCTTTCACGTTCAATATCATTAGAGTCCATTACTCTTTCAGCTACTTGCTCATTTTCTCTAAAAGTTCCACTTTGTTTTAACAAAGCATCTACTAGAGTTGTTTTACCGTGATCAACGTGAGCAATTATTGCAATATTTCTTAATTCTTTCATTATTTACCATCCTTTTAAAATACATTATATTACACATTTTGTAATATTCCTATAACCGAAAAATATATAACCTAAAAAATTTACATTTAGGTTATATATGTATATATTTACACTAAAATATATGTTATGTATCTATTTTACACCAAAAATCTTGATTTGTCAAGAAAAACACTTTTATTTGAGTTTATTAAACAAAAATAAAAGTGTTTTTTATTTTTTTATATAATATTTGTAAAAAAATCTTTATTTATAATATATAATTATAATCCTACTAATGTTGCCATTGTACCATAATCTTTTATATTGTTTTTTGTATTATATCTATATGAAAAAAAATCATTTTTATTACATAAAGTACAAATATTTGAAAGCACTATATTTTTTTCTAGCACACCTAAACTAAGTAAATCTTTTTTTATCAAATATGGCATATCAATATAAAATTTATTTTTGTTTTTTTCATCATATATTATATATTCTTCTTCATTTTGCCATACATTTATGAATTTCTCTTTAAATGTTTCTTCTTCACTACTAAAACAACATTTTTGTATAGAAGGTCCAAGACAAAATATTAAATCAGATATATTAGAATTAAATTTAAGTTCCATCTCTTTTATAGCTTCAATATATATTTTAGTAATTGTACCCTTCCAACCACTATGGATATTTGCGACAGCATTATTTACAGGATCATATATAATTATTGGGATACAGTCAGCTGTAGTTACAAAAGTAGCAATATCTTTCTCTTTATATATATATGCATCAAATTCTTCTTTATTGAATTTTTCAAACTTATATTCTTCTAAATTATCATTATTTAAATATAACACGTTATTTGTATGTGCTTGGTTTGCCTTATATACTTTTGTTTTATCTATATTTATTTTATTACAAACTAATTCTAAATTTTTAAAAACATTTGCTTTTAAATCCATTCCTAAAACTCTAAAATTAAGTGATTTAAATATTCCATCACTAAATCCACCATACCTTAATGTTATACAATGTTTTAAATTATATTCATTTAATTTTTTAAATTGTAAATATTCTAATCCATTTTCTTCTTTTACATGTAATATATCACAATTACTATATTCTTTAACAGAAATCTAAATCACCTTCTTTTTTGTTGTTTTTATTTTCATTTATTTTTGGTTTTTATTTTTTAAATTAATTTACTTAATTTCAATTTCAATTTCTAAATTAAAAGAATAAATAAAAGTACTTTCAACTTCTAATTTAGTTAATTTTTCTAATGCGCTTCTATATATTTCTAACTGCTTTTTATATGTATTTATAAATTGTTCTTTATTTGAAATTTTATCAGTTTTAAAATCGACTAAAATAACATTACCTTTTTCGTTTATATAATACAGATCAATTATACCTTGTATCACACTATTTGATAGATTTTTATCTTCTAAGATAAATTCTACTTCTTTATATATTTCTTTACTATTTTTTAATTCTAAACCTATTTTTGAATTTAAAAAATTATATATTTTATTAACATCAATTAATTTTAAGTCACTATTTGTTAATATGTTTTTTAAAACTAATTTATTTAGATATTCTTCTAATTCTTGTTTATTATTAATAGTTTTATAATCTAAATTTTCTAATACAAAATGAATTAAATTACCTTTTTTAACAGGTATTACTTTTTCTTCTTTTTCATTAATACAATCTGGTTTTGGAAAAGACGTAGTTGTATTTAATTCAGTTAATTTAACTTTTGATTCATCAATTAAGCTTTGCTTTTTCCTTTGTTCTTGAATTTCATGTTCATTTTTATTTGTATTTTTCATCTCTAACTTTTTTAATTCACTAACACTAACCCTTTGAGGTGTTGTTATATCAGTTAAAAACTCATATTCATAATCTAATTCTTTTGTTATATTTTTATTATTTTCTTTAATTTTTTCTATTGTTTCATTACTTTCTAAATCAATATCTTTTAATATTATTTCCATTAAATCATTAATATTTTTATTTTTAAAAATGTTTTTTTGATTTTTTTCTATTTTTTCTTCATTATCATTATCTTTATCATCATTTTCATTTTCATTTTCTTGTTCTATTTCTTGAACAATTTTTTCTTTAACTTCAATTAATTCTTTAAATGGCTCAATAATATTTATTTTAAATAAATTTTTACTTTCTTTATTAGTTTTATCATCATTATATTTGGTGTCTTCATTACTTTCTTCATCTTCATTATCACTACTATTTTCTAATTCATATTTATTTAAAGACATCATTATATTTTCAAAATAACTATTATTTTTTTCAACAATTGTAGGATCTATTATTTCATCTTTGTATATTATATATTGATCGTTTTTTTTCTTTTCATAATTACTAATTGTTCCAAATATTATTAATTTTTCTTTAGCTCTTGTAAGCGCAACATAAAGCATTCTTAATTC
The DNA here is from genome assembly GCA_964653805.1 of uncultured Clostridiaceae bacterium. Taxonomy (GTDB): domain Bacteria; phylum Bacillota; class Clostridia; order TANB77; family CAG-465; genus CAG-465. The sequence continues at coordinate 46,257 of CAZZFS010000002.1, forward strand.
TTCTGCTTTTGTTTCTTTTATTTTAGCACTTTTTATTGCTTGTTTTATAACACTTGGGTATGTGATATTTAATTCTTCATTAACTATATTTATACCAACTCCAAATTTATGATGTGTTATAATAGGCGAATTATTATCTCTAAAATTATATTTTTTAGCTGTGTCACAAAGTATAACAACAGGAAATTCCAATCCTTTAGATTTATGTATTGTCATTATTCTAACAACATCTTCATTTTCACCAAGCATTTTAACAGCGCCAGTAGAATCATCTGATTTTTCTTTTAAATTATCAATATATTCAATATATTTACTTAAACTAGAAATGTTATTTTTTTCATACCTTATTGTAAGATCTATTAAATAATTAAGATTTGCCTTTTTTGTATTTGCAAGTTCTTCTAATGCAAATTGATAATATATATTTGTTTCTTTATATATTCTAACTAAAAGTTCACTAATACTATATTTTTTTGAATAATTCATAAAAATTTCTAAAATATTCACAAAATTACTTAATTTAATTAATATATTTTGTTCTTTTTCTAATAATTCATCTTTTAATTCTAATTCTTTTTTTACTAATTTTATCACTTCATATATCTTTAATTTTTTGTCATAATTTCTAATATATACAAGTTCAGATAATGAAAAACCACCTATTATACTATACATCAAACTAATCATTGATATATCATTTAATGGATTATCTATAATTTTCAAAAGTGACATCACAAGCTTTATTTCCTCACCTTCAAATAAACTACTACTTGAATCAGAAAAAGCTGGTATATCATTTTCTTTTAAAATTTTTTCTAAAACATTACCACAATTTTTTTGATTTCTAACTAAAATTACAATATCTTTATACTTACATTTTCTAAACTCATTTTTTTTACTATCAAAAACTTTAAAATTTTCTATTACATCTTTTATTTTTTTTGCTACATATTTAGATTCTATTTCAAAGTTTTTTAGTTCTTTTAAATCCAAAATAGAGTCTTTTAAATCAGGATCAAATTCTTCTTCATTATCTAATTCATTTTCAGTATTATTTAATACATCAATAATATTTACTTCTGTAGAATAATCATTTTCTAAATTATCTTGATAATAGGTAGCACCAAGTTTTAAATTTTCACCATTTAAGTAATTTGCATCACCTAATTCAGTTGTCATTATTTGTTCGAAAATATAATTTATACTTTCAATAACATTTTTTCTACTTCTAAAATTTTTAGAAAGTATTATTTTATTATTTATACCATTTTTGCTACTTACATCATTTATATCATTCCCACTATTTTCATTTTCATTTAAATTCTCTAATAAATCAAAACTTTCATATTTACCTCTAAATATTTCTGGCATAGCTTGTCTAAATTTATATATACTTTGTTTTATATCTCCAACCATAAACCTATTATTTTCTTTTGCAACAGCATTAAGTATCATTTCTTGTATAAAACTTGTATCTTGGTATTCATCTGTATATACTTCAGTAAATTTTTCTTTTTGATTTTGTGCAATTTCAGTTAAAACATTATTTCCATTCTCATCAAACTCTATTAATAAATTTAGTGCTAAATGTTCAATATCATTAAAATCCACTAAATTCCTTTCACTTTTTAACCTTTTATATTCACTATCAAATAACTGTAAAAATTCATATAAATAAACTATGTATGAATATGCCACTCTATTATCTTTTAATATATCACTACTTTTTTCATAAATGTTTTCTATTAATTTATCAATAGTTTTTTTAGCTATTTTTGTTCTAAAAGAAGCAACTTTTTCTTTCAAAGTCACATTATTCCCTTTATATGGAGGTGATCTATCAAACTTAATTTCATGTATTTTTTCATAAAGATTATCCCATGTTTTTATTTTATCATTTACACATCTTTTTAACATTTCTATTTCTTTATCTATTAATACAGTTAGTTTTTCAAAATCTTCATATACAGTAATTTCTTCTCTTAAATCAATAAATTTTTGTAGTATAATGTTTATTTGAGAAACAGTATCTTCATATATTTGTGTGCCAAAATCAGTCTCAATTAAATCTGTATTTTCTATTTTATCTATTTCTATATTATATTTTTCTATTTGATTTTTAAGCCATTTGAAAGGATAATCAAAACTTTGAATATATGAATATATTCTTAATATGTATGAAATTAATTCTTCATCTTTTCCAGCAAAAAGTTCTAACATTTTATATAAATCAACAAAAGTTCCTTCTTTTAAATCATTTTCAGTTTGATCATTTTCTTCTACTTTATTTTTTTCATTGTTTTCATTATTTTCATTTTCCATTACATCAATATATTTAGCTTCTAAAATAGTTTCTATTGCTTTATTTTTTAATATAATAGCCTCTGTTTCATCACAAATTTTAAAATTAGGGTCTATATCCAAACAAAAGAAATTTGATTTTATAAGTTCTAAACAAAAAGCATGTATTGTTGTTATATTTGCTCTATTTAAAAGATTTAACTGTCTTTTTAAAAATAAATTTTTAGGATCATTTTCTAAATTTTTATATATTGCCTCAAGCAATCTTTCTTTTAATTCTACAGCTGATGCATTAGTAAATGTAACTACTAATAATTTATCTATATCAATATTATACTTTAATACTTTATTTATAACACGCTCAACTAAAACAGCTGTTTTACCACTACCAGCTGAGGCTGAAACTAAAATATTACTGTTTATACTATTTATAGCTAAACTTTGTTCATGAGTCCATTTATTAGACATAATTAGCATCTCCTTTTAATTTAACATATAAATCAAAAAATAAAACAAATTTTAAAGATGTTTTATTTTTTTGATTTATTATATATTTATAATAGATGTATTATATGAATAGTATGTATTATACTCCATATTTTGATCTATCTACATCATAATTTATTTTAACTTCATCTTGAGTTAATGCTCTATTATATATTTTTGCATTATATACATTCATATCTGCAAATGTAGCTGCCGCATTACCACTATATATTTGATCTTTATTTATTCCTATATTACCAAGTTGATTTCCATCGAACCAATTATCACTAGTTGCCGCAGCTATTGACTCTACTAAAACTCCATTATAGTATAATTCATGTTTATTTTTACTTTTGCTATATACTTGTGTAAAACAACATTTTTTATCAGTTGCAACTATATTTTTTACTATTCTTGTTCTATTAGAAGCTACTCTTAAAAAAGAGCTTATTTCTACATTTGTAGTATTTCCTTGCACTGGTGTTCTCCAAGAAATACCATATCCACTGTAATATGCACAACCTATAATAATACCAGTATCACCTTCACCAGCACTATCTGCAGCTCCAATTGCTGTTACAGTATTAAAATCAAACATTACACTCATAGTGAAATCCGAATCATCAGTAAATGTTGTAGCACCTGGTAAACCAGTATCTACAGTATCATCTACTCCATCGAATTTCAAACTAGTTTCTCTAAAACCACTATTTGTATCATTTACAACAAAATTTTTCAAATCACCATCATTATTTTTAAAACTCAAATCTTCCCATACTTTAGATGTATTTAAATGTGTATTTCCTAAATTATTAATTGCATCATAATTTAATATTAATCCTGATTTAACATATTCTGTATTATTTATTTTGCTATATGAAAAAATACTAGTATCTACTTTACCAAGTTGATCTGTTACAACAGTTTTAACGAATACTTTATTTTTATTTACATCAACATTTTCATACATAAAATCTGCTGTTGCAGTAGTATTAGCTGTATTTAAAGTAACTGTTTTTTGATTAGAATATGTAACTCCATCTACACTATAATATGTATCAATTTTATTTACTCCATTTACACTATTTACATTTAAACTAAATGCTAAAACATTTGAACTATATGTTACTAGTCTATGACTTGTATATATATTTGATGTTATATCATAATTTGCCATATATACATTTTTAGCATTATCTATTACAGCAATTCTAACTACTTTAACGTTTTTAGGTATTTTTATATCTACAATATTATTTGATGGTACTTCAACTTTTTTAGCTATATTTAACATATAAGTTTCATCAAAACTTGTAATATTAGGATAATATTCAGTAACTGTGTTATTATCCAAATATTTTGTTAAATAATCATATCTTACTTCTTTTATTCCACTTTTAATGATACCAACATTATCTGCAACGCTTACATTAATTGAATTCATATTTTCATAATTATTTAAAATAAAATTAGAAACCGTTGGTATCCCACTATCGTAATTAGTATAATCTAACTTAACTTCACCAACCACTGCACCAGCTAGTTTTTTAATTATTTTTATTTGTTTTGTTCCTGCTGTATTTTCAAAATCACTTATTTGTTGTGCTGTCAAATTTGTATCTAATATATTTAAAGCATTAAGTTCAGCCAAACTATTAAATGAAATTTCCACCTCAGAAACCAAGTTGATTTTTTTAGTAACAGGTGAACCCTCTAAACCTGAAATTTCTATAAATACCTCTTCTGTTGTTAATTTTGAAACTAAACTAAATCCTAATTTATTAGACCATTTAGCATTACTTTTTTTAACAGTCATACCTGCCACTATTTGAGTAGAAACTTCTGAAGTGTCTATACTATTACTATTTACTTTTGTATAGGCTACAACATTTATAGTTGAAAAATACATTGTTTTATTTGCTTTTACACCTTTTAAATAATAAATATTTATAGATGGATATGATACAACATATATATCATTAGAACCATTAGTTGCCAAACCTTTAGTTGTATTTTCAATACCAAGTTTTGATATATCAACTTCATAAAATTCATCTAATGTATTGTCTCCATTTTGAGTTAATTCATTAGAAAAAGCTGTTTGATTAGTAGCTCCAACTAAAGCTAACACATCATTTTTACTTAATTTTGCAATACTTTCTTTTTTCGGCAAAGCATTATTTAAAATATAGTATGATTTTGTAGCATCTTGTATATCATTTATTTCATTACCAAAGTTACTAAGTGCTGATTTATCAATTGAATTTTTTATTGTTACAATTGACACACTAAGTAAAATTAAGCTTATTATTATTGTTATAACAAGAGCTACAAGTGTTATACCTCTATTTTTAATGCTTCTTTTCATATATATACTTCCCCTCTTTTATACACTATTAAATTATTTAATATATCTAACAATATAATATAACATACAATATATTTTTTATTAATTTGATTTTATATCGTACATTACATTATATTATTTTTTATTGTTTTTTATTTTAATCTTTTTAATTTCATTTTTATTTTTTCTATTCATTATATATTTTTTTTATTTATCTATAACTAATACAGGTCTAAATCCAATTGTAGCATTTGCAGCACCTGTATGTATAGAAAATGCAAAATTACTTGCATTTGCTGCACCTGAAATATTAGAACCTCTAATTAAAAATGGTGAAGCAATATTTGGCATAGCCGAAAGTCCAGTATACCAAGATGTAGCACCAGATTCTGTTGTAGATGTTTCATAAATACAATCACCTTTTTTTACTATAGTATTTTGATAATTTTGTGCTGGAGTATCTGTTGTAACTAAATAAATATCTTTATACTTTTCTTCTGCATTTACTAAACTAAGTCCATTAGTAGTTAAAACAGCATTACCATTATTTATATATGCAGCTGTGTATTCAAATGCACCTCCACTCATATCATAAACACCATATACATTTCCAGTACTAGATGCGTTTATTCCATAAGTTAAATTATTATATACATATGTTGTAGCAGTACTTGCTGAACCTACTGTTGCTCCAGATTGTCCTGTTAAATAAGTACTACTTGGGTTTATCCAAACCTCACTATTTATTCCATAATTACTACTTGAAAGATAACCACAAGCTCCCCATTCTAAATTTTTTATTAAATGAGTATCTATGTTATCACCTGTTGTTCCCCAACCATATCTATTGTTTGTTTCCATATTTCTACATGAATTATACACATCATTTATATTTACACTTCTAAGCGAGGTAATCCCTGGTTTACTATCAATTGCACTTGTAGTTCCACTAGCTTCAAATTTTGCAACCCATATACCTGACAATTCTTTATCGCCAAATTTAAAAGCTGGATGTATTATATAATCTTTTGTAGTTGCGGTATTTACACCATATATAAAATTGACATTTATTGTTGCAGCTGTTGATGTATGTTCATTTAAAGTTGGTATATCATACTCATATCTTGGTATCCATACCCACATTGAACCATCTGCTGTTTGTGCATTTGCCCATTTTTTATTTTCATAATCATACCATTCAACATCATCTTCTGTTGTAGGGATTAAAGTTCCAGCATTATCCCATTTAATTGGTGTCATACCAGCTGAAAGAACAGGCGAATTAATACCTAATTTAACAGTATTTAATTCTAAATTATCTTTTAATTCTTTTAGTGATGTTATAATAGTTTCTGTTTTTGAGGTACTATCTGTAGCTATTATTTTTAAATAAAAATCACCATTTTTATTTGTTATATTGGTATATTCATCTACGTCAATAATTGTTATTTGATTAGTTGAATTTGGTGTATATATTTTTTCATTTGCAAATGTCTTACCATCTAAACTTAAATATGTTTTAATAGTATTTACTCCACTTGCATTATTTACTACTGTTTTAAATGTAGCCATTGTATCACCTACATATTTTGGAACTATTCCAACATACATACTTCCACCTAAAGTTCTAGTAGCTTGATATACAGGTTGAGTAATATTTGTCCAATTCCCAGCATTATCTAAAACAAGTATTTGTATTCCTTCAATATTTTTAGGTACTTTTATTTGTATATACCCATCTTTTGTAACAGTAGCTTTTTGTCCTCTAGTTTTTAAATAATTCGAATCTAATTCTGTTACTCCTGTATAATAATTTTGAATTTGACCATCATCACCATATTTAGTTAAATAATCATATCTTACTTCTTTTATACCACTTACTGTATCACTAACTTTAAAACCAATCCAATTTGTATTTTCTTTAGATTCTAAAATAGTTGTACCTACAACTTGAGTTGGCACTCCTTTTTCGTAATTTGAAAGTTTTACTTTTATTCTACCTAATTCTTCGCCACTTGAATTACACTTTACAATTTCTATATATTTTACATCTTGAGCTAATGATTCCAAATATGTATCATCTGCAAGCAATAAACCTGCTATTTCTACATTTTCTTTACCATTAAAAATATCTGCTAAATTCCCCATTGTAAAAGTATTATCACCCGCTGGAAATGCTGTTTGACCTTTAGGTGTTATTTCTTTTAAAGTCTTACTTGGGATTGCTAAATATATTTTTTCTCCCACTGATATATTAGTTTGAACTGTTAAATCTAAACTATTACTCCATTTTTTATTTAATCTTTTTACAGTCATACCAGCACTTGTTTGTACAGTTGATACTGAAGTATCATCTGTTTTACTTACTTCTATTTTTGACATTTTTATTAAATCAGAAGTTAAAGAATAATATGCTTTTTTCTTTATAACATTTCCTTTTAAATAATATATATTCATAGAAGGGTATGACACTACAAAAACATCATTATTTTGACCAGAAGCTTTTGTACCTCTTATAGATTTATCAATATCAATTTTAGCCAAATCTATTTGATAATATGCACCTACTAATGTTGGATTTGCAATAATATCAACATAATCCTTATTTGCTATTAATTCATCTTGAAATCCAGTACCAGCTAATGCTAAAACCTCTTCTTGAGACATTACATTTTCACTATCTATTGATGGAAATTCATCATTTTCTATATAGTAATTTCTAACTGCTTCTTCAATACTTGCTAAATCATTTGCATATGCAGCTATACTTGCATTATCAATAGAATTTTTAACTCCTACAATACTAATAGATATAAGTATTAAAGATACAATTATACTTATTACTAAAACCGCTAAGCTTAAACCTTTTTTTGTTTTTCCTAAGTTTTCATTCAATTTTATCACCTTGAGTATATTTTATATTTTTTTTGTACTTTTTTCAAGTGTTTTAGTAAATTTGTTATAGATTTTCATTAATTAAAAAATATATGAATATATATTTACATATCCATATATTAAAAAGTAAAAAAGATTGATAAAAATCAACCTTTTTTACTTTATTTGAATTTCAAGATTTAAAACTTTTAAATTAAGTTCTTAACGCTTCTCTTCTTTTTTCTAACTCATCAATCATTGTTTGTTTTTGTTTAGTCATAACATTGCTTTTTTTCTCATATTCAAATCTTCTAAGAAATCTTCTAAATTGACTTAAACCAATAGAAGCAAAAGATGACGCTGGAAGTATCATTAAATAAAGCCAATTGTTTTGAAACAAATAAGTTAATACAAATGATATTATAAAAATCAATGTAAAAACAAAAATGTGAATAAGTATAAGAACTTGTTTAATACATTTATCTAAAACTTTAGAATATTTATAAAAAAATCTTAGATCTTCCATATCAACTTCAGGCAATCTTTTATCACAAAAATCTTCCAACCAAAATTCAAACTTTTCTTTTATTTTCAAAAAAACTTTCTTTTTGCTCATTTTCAGCCTCTTTATCCTCTTTCTTTAATTTATACTACTATATAATAGCCATAAATGAATTGAGTATAGTTTCCGTACTTAAAATTATTAAATCACTACTTTTTAAATATGAAGCTATTACCTCAAAAAACAAAATCAAAAAAACAACATAAAACACCAATTCCTTTTTCAAAAACAAAAATAATTTCACTATATTTCTCCTAACATTAATAAATATTAATTTTTTGCCCTTAATAGTTTTAAAGAGCTAATTTAAAATTCTTCTTTTTAAATTATACAATATTATGTAAACAATGTCAATGTTATTTAAAATATTTAGAGATATAAACAATAAAAAAGATGATTAATATTTAATCATCTTTTTTTGTTATTTTATTATTTTTTTCTTCTTTTGATTTAAAATTTTCTTCTTTGTTTTAATTGTAGCTGCTTATTGTACTCTTACAAGGGCATTTTCATAAACATAGCCGTTTTTGATTATGTCCTTAATGCAATAATACACTTCTTTCATTAGTGTATCTTTTACTTGGTAAGCCATACAATATATATTGTTTTCGACATGTGTTATTTTCCATTTCACAATTTGTTTAAAATCTTCTGTTTTAATATACATTCCTTTTTTTTCTTTTTTTTCAAAACAGATAAAACCAACATTTTCCCAATCATTTCCTTCCAAATCAGACCATAAAACATCTGGGAGTTTTTCAAATAATTCAACCGAGTTTTGACACGCTTTTGACGAATTCATTTTTTTCTCCTTCTGGATAAAATTTTCTATCCATATAATTTTATAGAACTTACAGAGTTTATTATATCATTTTTTAAACCATTGTCAATATTGATTTTATTTTTTTAATTATAAATTAAAGTTAATAACATTTTCTTCAAATTCAAAATCATAAATATTACTTTTTATAATATCTATAATCTCTCCACCCATTTTCACATAAAACTTATTCGAAGGATTATTTGTTATACATTTTACAACCATTTTTTCAAATCCTTCTTCTTTTAAAACATTTTTAGCTGATAAAAATAAACTTTTACCAATATTTTTACCTTGATATTCTTTTAATACATATATATATAATATTTCGGCAGTTGTTTCTTTTTTTATAATTTTACTTTCGCCATAACTAACTATTCCAACAACTTTATTATCTATAATTGCTACTAAAATATTATCTTTTTTTCCAAGTTTATCTTCAAGTTTCTTAATACTATCTTCAATAGTATCAATTCTATTTTGTAAAATTTCAGGAGGCATTATATCTGAATATGTAGTACACCATGTTTTTACGTTAACTTCAATTATACCTCTTGCATCACTTGTTTTAGCTTTTCTTATTTCCATATCAAATAACCTTCTTACTTATTTACTTTATATACAAAGCAACTCTAAATCCTAAATTAGGAGTTGAATCTTGTGTTGTTGTAGAATCTCTAGAACTAGCATTACTATAAATAGCTGGATCTTTATAATTTGTAAAATAACCACCTCTAAAATTTCTACCTGAAGTATTTGAATATCCCATAGTTCTTTCAGCAACATTTCCAACTAAATCATATATGTTTTTTGTAACATATTGTGTGTATCCATTATCTGCTGCTAAAGCAGGATTATTGTTTGAATCTGTATCTTGTAAATTCCCCATAAAATCACTATCTACAATATATGGTTTATTTTCCATATACATATTTTTAACATCTTGTAAAAATCTCATTGTTGCATCCCATTCTACATCATAACATAATGTAGAAACAACTTCTGTATAATTAGTAAGTGACGTTGGTAATGCATATGCAGTCAATTTTTGTGTATTAGGATACATTGATCTTGCAACTTTAACAGCACCATTTGCTAAATCATTTCCTGGACCACTGTCAGTTGCAGTATTTGTAGATATACCACCCCAAGAAATATAGTTCCAAACAGGTACACCTTTTTTACTAACCGGTCTATATTCACCAGTTGCATAAAGAGTAGTAGTATCAGTAGCAAGTTTTACTTGTGGCATTTTTTTCGAAACACCCGCTTCATATCTTGCTATATAAAAACCACCATATTTTTGAACGCTATTTTTCATTTCAACATATTCTTGTGTAGCTTCATTTTCTAAAAATATTGTAGAACTCGTTAAATCAGTCCAATCAATTTTAGAAGCAACTCCAGAATTATATGTAGCTGTATATCTTTTAAATACACTCATATCTTTAACTGGTATCCAAACAAATTCATTTCCATTTGTTTGAGCATTATTACTTACATCTTGAATTACTAACCCTTCTTCTATTGAACCATCTGTTACTTCAAATCCAAAAGGTATATATGGATTTTCCCATGTCGAATTATTTTTTTCTCTTGTTCCAATTTGGTTATTATCCTCTTTAGTAAGTACAAAAACTCTTTGCTCTTGTATTCTAGAATTTACCGTTACATTATTATCCGTAACTAAAGCTTTTATATATATTTTATCTTTAAAGCCATTTAATCCTACATAATCATTTACAGTTAAAAATTCAGTAGTATTATTTGAATTTAATGTAAATGTTTTAGGATTATTATATGTACTTCCATCACTACTTATATATGTAACAACATTATTTATACCTAAACTACTATTAAAAACTAATCTAAAAGTAGCTTTTGTAAGTGAAATTTCTTTTGGTATTATGCCAACATAAAACATATTAGTACCAGTATATATAGGTTGAATTATATTTATCCAATTCCCTGCTCTATCTATAACAAGAATTTGTATTCCTTCAACATCTTTTGGTATTTTTAATTCTACTTCACCATCTTTTGTTATAGTACCTTTTTTTGCTCTGCTCATCATATAATTAGAATCTAATTCTGTTATACCATCATAATATTTTACTATTTCACCTTTTTTATTAAATACAGTTAAATATTCATACCTTACTTCTTTTATACCACTAGCTGCATCTGAACATTTAAAAGAAACTACATTATTATCTAATTGAGATATTATTTTAGTTGCTTCGACTCCTTTTACTGGTGCTATTTTTTCATAATTTGAACAATCAACTTTTATTGAACCAATAACAAGTGTACCATTTTTCTTTATTATTTCTAAATATTTAGTCTCTTGAACTGCTCCATTATCCATCGAATTAACTTCAGCATCAGTTATAGAAGCTGCTTTTATTTTTAATTCCGCTATACTATTAAATAAAATCGCATTCATTCCTTGAGTTACTGTGATCTCTCTTTCTGCTCCATCAGCTATTTTAACAAATAATTTTTCACCACTGTCAATAGATGCTTGTATTGTAATTCCTAATTTATTTGTCCATGCTTTTTTATCTCTTTTTACTGTTATACCAGATACTGTTTGTACTTCAGAAACAACATCTGATTTTGTTATTTTAGTTGTATTAGTAAGTTTTGGTGTAAGTGAATAATAATAAACACCTTTTATTTTATTTCCTTTTGCATAATATAAATTCATTGAAGGATAAGACATTATATATACATCTTTTGTATCTCCATCTTTTTTTGTCCCTCTTATAGTTTTTGCTATATCCAATTTAGAAACATCTATTATATAAAAAGCTCCTAAATTTCCATTATCGTTATATTCACTATTTTCTTTTAATTCATTTATTACATCTTCTTGATCTGTAACATATGTTAAAAATTCTGTTTGAGATTTAGCTGTTGCATCTGACTCCCCTGTTGGAAAAGATTCATTTGTTATATAGTAATTAGCAACAGCATCTTGTATAGACGATATATCTTTTGCATATGCAACTAAATTTGCATTGTCTACAGCATTTTTTACTGCCACTACTGATATTGATAAAATTACTAAAGCAACCACTATTGTTATAATTAAAACCACTAAAGTTATACCTTTATTTATATATATATTATTTCCCACAATTATCACCCATTAACCTTTATTATAAATACATTTTAATATCAAAAATATATCACAAACAAAATAATTTTTCAACTTTTTTATATATATTTAATATTATTTCACTAATTTTTATTATTGATTTTGTTTTTTATACATTTTATATTATACATATAATCTATCTTACATATATAAAAATATTATTTGTATATTTCTTAAAACTTTAATTAAATATACTATATATACAAAATTTATTAATTTTATTTTAATTACAATTGATATTTATATTCATATTTGGTATAATTTATATTAAATAATTAATGAAAGGATATGAATATGCAAGATAACTTAAATGATAATATAAAAAATAAAGATACAATTATTGAAAATCAACTTTCAAACATATTAAATGATAACACTTACCCTAGTTTTAAACAAAAATACAGATCAAATTCACCTAAAGATACAAAAAAAATAGCAAGTATTTTAGCTAAATATTTAAAACCTGGAAATATACTAATACTAAATGGTGAACTTGGAGCTGGTAAAACAGTTTTTATGTCTGGAATAGCAAAATATTTTGATATTGAAGATCAAGTTTCAAGTCCTACTTTTTCAATAGTAAATACTTATACTACAAAAGAAGATATACAAATTGCTCATTTTGATTTATATAGATTAAAAACTATAGATGAATTTTTAGAAGATATTGGTCAAGATTATTTTCAAGATAGCATTTGTGTTATTGAATGGGGAAATATTATACAAGAAATTTTACCAAAACAAACTGTATATATTGATATAACAAAAGATGATAATGATAGCAATATAAGGCACTTAAAAATATGGAGGGATTAAAAATATGAATATCTTATCAATAGATACTACAACTAGTATCGCACGAATTGCAATAAAAAAAGAAAGTAATACTAATTTTAATAATTCTGAAATTATACAACAAGAAATTTCAAATGAAGTTACTCATTCAGAAAAACTTCTACCACTTATACACGAAACTTTAAAACAAGTAAATTTAACATTAAAAGATATTTCTTTACTTGCTTGTATTAATGGACCTGGTTCTTTTACAGGAATTAGAATTGGTCTTGCTACAATAAAAGCATTTGCACAAGTAGAAAACTTACCAATATATTCAATGTCTTCTTTAGAAGCTATTGCATATTCAACATATAAAGAACATATTTTAAATAAAACTACAAGTTCAGCATATATAGCATCTTTAATTGATGCAAAAAATGATCGTGTATATTTCGGTGTATATAAATTATCACTTGATTTAAATGAAAAATTAATTATAGAAACAATTCTAAATATATCAAATGAAAAAATTGATGATGCTTTAATTAAAATAACAGAAAGTTTAAAATTTGTAAGTAGTTTAAATTCTGATATTTACTTTTCAGGAGATTGTACAAAAAAATTTAATGAAAACATAGAAAATACTAAATTAAATATAGAAAATATATTTGAACTTTACCCTACTCCAGCTGATATAATAACATCAATTGATTTAGTAATGAATAAAAATAAATATATATATAATGCTTTTAACTTTGATGCTATATATGCTAGATTATCACAAGCAGAAAGGGTGAAAAATAATGAAAATTAATTTTGAAGATATTAAAATAAAACAAGTAAAAAATTCTGAAGAAAACCTTATTGATAATATATTAACTATAGATGAGACTTTAGGTTTAAATATATCATCTAAAAATACAATAATGGATGATTTTAAAAATAATCATTACAAATATTTTATAATATTTTTTAAAGATGAAATCATTGGATATTTTTGTCTTTTAACTTTATTTGATTTTGTTAATTTAAATGCTATAGCAATTCTTAAAGATTACCAAAATAAAGGTGTTGGATCTAATATATTAAATTATATATTCAATTATTGTAAATTAAATAAATTTAACAAGATATTGCTTGAAGTAAGAATATCTAATAAACAAGCAATAAACTTTTATCAAAAACATTCTTTTGAAAATATAAATATTAGAAAAAATTATTATTCTAATAACGAAGATGCTTTTGTATTTGAAAAAATATTAAAATAAATTATTAATTTTTAATAACGAATATTCTTGAAAAAGTCTACATTTTTGTAGACTTTTTATTTATATATATATACCTTAAATAATCTTTGAAAATATAATAAAAATCTTTTTTTGTTTTTTTGTTTTTTTTTACAAATTTAGTTGAATATTTTTGTTATATATAATACAATATATAATAAGTTAGTATATTAAGAAAAAAATAAATTTATTGGAGGATTTAACATATGAGAAATTTAAAGAAACTAAAAGCAGCAGATCTAAAAAACTCAATAAACATTGATTTATTAGATTTTAAAACAACAGAAGATTTAGAACCATTTAATGGTATAATAGGACAAGAAAGAGCTTTAAATGCAATTAGCACTGCTATGCAAATAACACAAAAAGGATTTAATTTATATCTTTGTGGTAATGTTGGAGTTGGTAAAACTGCTTATGCATTATCAATAGTAAATAACTTGAGTACAAAATTACCTGTACCAAACGATTGTTGTTATATATATAATTTTGAAAATCCAAATGAACCAATTGCAATTGAAATAGAAGCTGGAATGGGTTCTGAATTAAAAAGAGATTTAAATAAATTTATAACTACCCTACTTTTACGTATTTCAAAAGATTTAACTGGTGATATGTATGAAAAAGAAAAGAAAACAATATTAGATAGATATGCTAGAACTAAAGAAAATATAATGAAAGATTTTGATAAAAAAACTTACGAACAAGGATTTAAAATAAGACAAACTAAAGAAGGTATCTTCTTCTCTCCTGTTCATAATGGTGTTATATTAAATGAAAAAGATTTTAATGTTTTAGATGATAAAACAAAAAAAGAATTTGAAGAAAAAAGTCCTTTAATACAAGAACAAACATTACTTATATTAAAAGAATTAGATGAAATTGATAAAAAAGCTGAATCTGTTATATTAGATTGGGAAGCAAATTTAGCAACTTTTGCTGTTACTCAATGTATAAGCGATTTAAAAATAAAATATAAAAAACATTTAAAAATACAAAACTTTTTTTATGGTATACAGTCAGATGTAATTAAAAACATTGACTTATTTAAAGAATATGATAAATGCAAATTACCTAATCAACCTATGTCTCCTACTTTAATGGCAGCTAATATGCAAAAACGTGATTTAAAACCATGGGAAAATTATCGTGTGAATTTATTAGTAGATAATGATAAGTTAGCTCATGCTCCTGTTATTGCTTGTAAAAATCCTAATTATTTTGACTTATTTGGAAAATTAGAATTTGAAACTGGAGTTACAGGTGTAAAAACAGGATATAATATGTTAAAAGCTGGCCTTATACATAAAGCAAATGGTGGTTACCTACTTATTAATATTCGTGATTTACTTTCACATGTTCCTACTTGGGAAGCTTTTAAAAGAGTTTTAAGAAATCAAGAATTATCTATTGATAGTTCAAGAGATATTGCTCAACCAGTAACTATCGTATCTTTAAAACCAGAAGCTATTCCAATTAATATGCAAGTAATACTTATTGGATCTGAACAAAATTATCAACAATTATGTGCTTTAGATGTAGATTTCAAAAAATTATTTAAAATAAAAGCTGATTTTGAAGATAATTATGAAAAAAATAAAGAAAACATAGTGAAATTAGCTAGATATGTAGCATTTATAGTTAAAAAGAATGCTCTTCTACCTTTTACAAATGATGCTATAAAAGAATTAGTTGAATATAGTTCTAGATGTTCTGGAAAAAAAGAAAGATTAACAGCTATAAAATCAGATATTTCAGATGTTGCTGTAGAAGCTAGTTTTATTGCAAAATCTACTAAGAAAAAAATTGTTACTTCAAAAGAAATATTAAAAACTTTAGAAAATAAAATATTTAGATTTGGAAAATATAGTGATAATTTAAATAGTATGATTAAAAGTGGTGATATAATAATCTCTACTGAAGGTGAAAAAATTGGTCAAATAAATGGCCTTACTATAATAATGACTGGTGATCAATCTTTTGGACATCCTGTTAGAATAACTGCTAATACTTTCATTGGTAAATCTGGAATTGTAAATATTGAAAGAGAAGTTTCAATGAGTGGAACTTCACATTCAAAAGGTGTATTTATATTATCAGCATATATTGGTGAAAAATATGCTCAAGATAATCCTCTATCTCTTACTGCAAGTATTTGTTTTGAACAATTATATAATGGCGTTGATGGTGATAGTGCCTCTTCAACTGAACTTTATGCAATACTTTCTAGTATTTCTGGAGTTCCTATAAAACAAAACTTAGCTGTAACAGGTTCTGTTAATCAAAAAGGTGAAATACAACCTATTGGTGGAGTTAATGAAAAAATAGAAGGTTTCTTTAAAGTATGTAAATCTAAAGGTTTAAATAAAGAAAATGGTGTTTTAATACCATTCCAAAATGTAAAAAATCTTGCTTTAAATGATGAAATTATTGAAGCTGTTGAACAAGGTAATTTCCATATCTACCCTGTTTCTACAATAGATGAAGGTATTGAAATTCTTACAGGAATTAAAGCTGGAGAATTAGCAGACAGTGGAAATTATGAAATAGATAGCGTAAACTATTTAGTTGCTAAAAAATTAAGAAAATACGCTGAAAAAAGTGTAAAATTTAATTAATAAAAATAACGATAATAAAAAAAGTTCAGATTCATTAAATTGAATCTGAACTTTTTTTATTACCTATATTTATTAATAAACTTTAGTTATTCATGATATCCACTTATCCAAAATATCCAAAATTCAGAAACCACAAAAACAAATGTAGCCAAAATAACAATGAATAAAAGTTTTTTTCTTAATTTCACTTTTTTCTCTTTTGATGAAACAATATATTTAATCAAACAAAATACTATTGTAAATATAGATACCATAGGTAATATACCTATAATAAAATTAGTAATTCTATGAAAATAACCGTTTGATATTTCAGAAGCAGTAGGTTTATCAACAACCCTATTTACAGTAAAGTCACCAAATCCACTTGCCAAAACTGAATTAGTTAACATTATACAAACAACTATCAAAACTGGAATTATTCTTAGCATTATTCTTTTTGTTTTCTTCATAACCATCCTCCTTAGTATAACATAATTTATAACATATATTAAAAAAAAATACAATAAAAAAGCAATAAAATAATTCACAACTTAATTGTTGAACTTTTTATTACTTTTTTATTATTATAAATTTATTGTTTGATTTTTAAATTTTAATTTTAATTAGCTCTTTCTAAATCGAAAGAAAATTTTGATCCTTTACCTACTTCACTTTCAACTTTATAATTAGATTTATGTTTATCTAAAATATTTTTAACAATTGAAAGACCAAGTCCACTACCTGTTGAAGTTCTGCCATATGTTTTATCTACTCTATAATATCTAGTCCAAATATTAGCTAATTTTTCCTTTGGAATTCCTACTCCATTATCTTCGACTTCTACTTTAGCTCTTTTTCCTAAAAGTACAATTCTTATATCAATTTTTTTATCATCACCTGTATTGTTTACTGCATTTATAATTAAATTATATATAACTTGTTCTATTTTTGTTTTATCAGCAACAACTATAGATTCTTTTGGTGATGTTATTTTAAATTCACAATTTTTATTATCATGATTTAAAACTCTAAATCCATTAACTATATTTTCCACTACTTCATTTAAATTAAACCTTGTTTTATTTAATTTGTCTTCACCAGTTTCAATTTTAGAAAGATCCATCATATCTACTACAAGTCTACTTAATCTATCTGTTTCATCAATTATAACTTTTATATGTTCTTCCCTTTTTTTCTTATCATCACCAGATAAATCACGTATCATTTCCGAATATGCCTTTATCATAGTAAGAGGTGTTTTTAAATCATGTGATACATTAGCTATAAGTTCTTTTCTTATTTTATCGGTTTCAGCAAGTTCTGTTGTAACAAAATTTAATGTATCTGCCAAATTATCAGCTTCTTCATAACCACCTTTTTCAAATTCAACTTCATAGTTTCCTTTTGCTAATTTTTTTGCTGTTTCAGTTATATTAACAATTGGTTTTGATAATCTTTTTGAAATAAATATTGATGTTATTGAAGAAATAATAAGTGCTATAATAGTTATATATATAAGTTGACTTTTTAAAACACTTGTTGTTGCATCAATTGGATCTATTGATGTAACTGTTACAAGATAATCTTCTGTTCCTTCAATTAATTTACCATATACATAAAGTTCTGTTTTAGGTTTATCAACCTTTAACATATAACTAATCTTTTGTTCTTCATTTTCTTTTATTTTATCAACCATTCCAGTAGTATCAATTGAAATTAATCTAGAATGAAATTGAGAAATATTATTATTTTTATCAGGTTGGTTTTGATTTTGATTTGAAGAAGAATATATTATTTCACCATTTTTATCAAATATAAATATATTTGATGCATTTTTATATGCCATATTATCTAAAAAATCAAGGAAGTCACCTTTTTTATATGTTTCTTCTATATCAGAAGATAATTTTATAACTTCACTTTTTTTCATAGAACTATAATAACTTTGTAACATTATTACTTGCATAAACCATAGTATTAAAAATATAGAAATTGCAAAAGCTAAAAAATATAACCATAAAGTAAAAGTAAGACTATTATTTTTTATTTTAAATTCATTAAATTTCAAATTTATAACCCATTCCTCTTACTGTTGATATCATATCTCTATATTTACCAATACTATTCCTAAGCATCTTTATATGAGTATCTACGGTTCTATCTTCACCATAAAAATCATATCCCCATACTTCATTTAATATTTTTTCTCTTGACAAAGCAATGTTTTTATTTATAACTAAATAATATAACAATTCATATTCTTTTGGTGTTAATATTCTTTTTTCTCCATCAACGCACACTGTTCTTCCTAGTGCATCTATTTCAAGTCCTTCAAATTTATATTTTTCTTCTTCAATTTTTCCATTTTTACTTGTTTCTTTTTCTTGAAACCTTTTTACAATTGCATTTATTCTTGCCATAACTTCTTTTGGGCTAAAAGGTTTTACAACGTAATCATCTATTCCTATTTCAAATCCAAATAATTTATCATATTCTTCTCCTCTTGCCGATAGCATTAAAACAGGAATATCTTTTATTTTTTTTATTTCTTTTATTGCAGAATATCCATCTAATCTAGGCATCATAACATCCATTATGATTAAATCATAATCTTTATCTTTGCATATATTAACTGCCTCCATACCATCACAAGCTTCTTCTACTTCATAACCCTCAAACTCTGCATATTCTTTTATTACATGTCTTATTTTTTCTTCATCATCTACTATTAATATTTTCAAAAAATCCCTCCTTTTATATTTTAACTTTAATTTTTTTTATTTATATATATTTTTTATTAATAATTATTTATTTGTTATTTCTATTATATTATACATCCACATTGTGAAAATCTCGTGTAATAAATGTGAATTTAAATGTTTATATTAATTATATCATATATGATTACATTGTAAAGAGTAAAAGAAAAACTATTATGATAATTTTTAACATATCACAATAGTTTCTTTATTTTTAAACCCCTTTATTAATTATTCATTATTAATTATTTAACATTATTTTTTATACTAATTTAATACAACAGATTGTGGTTCACTTTTTAAACCAATTCCCATATGAGATCCCATACCTAAAGCATTTAAAACAACATTTTGTGTAAATGATGCATTTAATTTACCATCTTTTATATATAAATTAACTATATCAATTCTATTAGATAAAGTTTCAACATATGTAGATATTTTATTTTTAAAATCTGAAACACTAATTTTTTCAGCTGTTATATCTCCTGTAGTTGACATTAAGAAACTATCAGCAGTAACATTTTCTGATATACTAGTTAATATTTTTTTAAACATCTCTTTGTTATCAACTTTTAAAGTATTTAACATTTCTTCATTAAAAATTAATTTATTTGTAGCTAAATCTATATTTAAACTATAACTATTATATTGTGGTCCTAAACCTTCATTTGGTGTAGATGTTTCTACAACATATATAGATAAAATATTATCTTTAATCTCACTACTAATTTCATTAGTATATTTAAAAATTTTTAAATTAGCTGCTGCAGGCGATATAAATTCAGTTTGACTTTTATTAAATTCAGATATAATGCCTTCTGGTATATTTGTTAAAGTAACATATTTAACTTTACTTACAGGAGTTGTTTCAATAGTTTTATCTTCTATTTTTACATAATCCTCAATTTTATATGTTTTTGCAACTTCTTTAGTTGCATCAACCGATTCTTTTGTAACTTCAGTTGAATTACTAGAATTTGTTGTTGTTAAATTATTTTCTGTAGTTTTATTTTCCTCAGATTTAACTAAATAAATAGATATACCTGCACCTACAATTATCACAAAAATAATTATAATTAAAATGATTTTTAATGTTTTTCCTTTTTTCATATCAATACCTCCCAAATAATTAATAACACAAATTTCGTTTATTTTATTATAACAGATTGTGGATCATTTTTTAAACCACTTTCCATATATGTACACATACCTAAAGCATTTAAAATATCAATTTGTTTAAATGCCACATTTAATTTACCATCTTTTATATATAATGTAATTATATCACTTCTATTAGATATAGTTTGAGCATATGTATTTATTTTATTTTTAAAATCTAAAACAGTAACTTTTTCAGCCATTATATATCCTGTTGTAGACATTAAAAAATTATCAGTTGTTACATTTTCTGATATATTAGTTAATATTTTGCTAAACATTTCTTCTTTATCAACTTTAAAACTATTTAACATTTCTTCATTTAAAATTAATTTGTTTTTAGATAAATCAACATTTATACTATATCCATTAAATTTTTGAAATGGTCCTTCCTTTGGTAAAGAAGTTTCTACAACATATACAGATAAAATATTATCTTTTATTTCACTACTAACTTCATTACTAAATTTAAAATTTCTATCCTCCTCAGATATCATTGAAGAAGACAGAAAATTATTTTGATTTTTATCAAAA
This sequence comes from uncultured Clostridiaceae bacterium, assembly GCA_964653805.1. Taxonomy (GTDB): domain Bacteria; phylum Bacillota; class Clostridia; order TANB77; family CAG-465; genus CAG-465. The sequence goes on from CAZZFS010000002.1 coordinate 67,924, forward strand.
TTAACTCTAATACCTTCTGGTATATTTGTTAAAGTAACATATTTAACTTTACTTACAGGAGTTGTTTCAATAGTTTTATCTTCTATTTTTACATAATCCTCAATTTTATATGTTTTTGCAACTTCTTTAGTTGCATCAACCGATTCTTTTGTAACTTCAGTTGAATTACTAGAATTTGTTGTTGTTAAATTATTTTCTGTAGTTTTATTTTCCTCAGATTTAACTAAATAAATAGATATACCTGCACCTACAATTATCACAAAAATAATTATAATTAAAATGATTTTTAATGTTTTTCCTTTTTTCATATCAATACCTCCCAAATATATTTACTTTAGTTGAATTATATTATATATAAAATCTTTTTTCAACTAATTTTGAATTTTTTTACTTTTTTATCTATTTTTTTCTTAATTTTATTTGTTTTTATTTGTTTTTATTTGTTTCATTAATTGCTTTTTAATTTAACTCTATTATATATTCCAGTTATTAATGTAAATATACAAGCAAAAGCTAAAACAATTAACATATTAATAATGGCTGGTTTTAAAGAATTTATATCAAGATTTGATAATTTAACAATATAATTATTATTTGATATATACCAATATGAAGGCAATATTTTAGCAATATTTAAAACACTTTCACCTAAATATTGTTGTGGAACAAAAGCACCACATATAAAGCTTGACCCAAGTGCTATTACATTTACAATCCCACTACTAGCCTCTTTACTTTTTACCATAGTTCCTATTAAAAATCCCATACTAGCTGCTGTCATACAAAAAACAAAAGAATTTATAATTAACATAGCACCTATAGTACTAAACATAGCCTCTTTATATAAAATTAAACTAATTAAAACATATAAAGCCCAAATTAAAAATATCAAGCATAAATTCCCTGCAAATAATTGATTAGATATTTTTTTATAAGTCATTTTACTTATTAAATTTCTTTTCTTTATTTTTTCATCATTAAATGAAGTAAGTATCATACCTATTACATATATACAAATAGATAAAAATGAATAATTTGCAAAGTTATAATAATAACCCATTTTAGATAAATTTGAAGTATTAGTTTTTGAATCTAATACAATATTAGTTTCATTTTTTAAATCTTGTTGTATGAAAGATATTGCTTCTTCTTGACTCATTCCAGTTTTCGCATATATATTTATTATTTTTAAATACCTATTTAATAACATTTCAGTAAATGTTGCACTACTATCAGGAGTTTTTAATGTTTCAATTTTTGGATCTTTACCACTAAAAAAATCACTAGTATAATTTTTAGGTATTATTAAAATATAACTAACTTCTCTAAAAAACAAAGCATCTTGCATAGAATCTTCATCATTTTTTATATTTATAATTTTTGTGTTTTGATTTAAGTATTCTGTAAAAGCATTTGTAAGTTTTGTATTTTCATCATTATTTATTATTGCAACATTTGGTTTTGTAGTAACAAAATTTGTTGTTTCTTGACTATTTAATGTTGATATAATAGCAAAAAATAGAGCAATAAAAGTATATAATATTATTACAGTTTTATATTTTTTTATAATTTTAAAATAATTACTAAATACTGTCATATTTTTTCCTCCTTAAAAATACATATGAAATACCAAACATAACAAAACCAAATATAATAAGTCCAAAAACATTACTATAATATCTATCTAAATTATCATAACAATACAAAGAATATAGTCCATCTGTTATCATATTTACTGGATTAATATGTCCTAAAATCGGAACATTTTTTTCAATTATATACTTCATTTGCATCATCATCATCCCTGATAAAAATGAACAAAACATTGTTGTAGAAATAAGTATTCCCATTTTTAAATTTTCACTTTTTTTACTAGATACACCAATTAAAATACCCATACTTATTCCTGCTAAACATCCAAATAAAGATAATAACAATACATTTCCTAATTGATTACCAAAATCAATTCCAAGTATTAATGTTAAATACGCAATTAAAATTAATACCTCTACATATTGAACGAATAAACTTACAAGTAATGATGACAAAATAACTGTAGTTTTCTTTATTGGTGCAACAGTTACTCTAGCACCTTTTTTACTTAAATTAGCTTCTACTTCGTTTATAGTATATAGTCCAAAAAATCCTCCATATAAACAAGCCATACCAATTAAAGTATAAAAATAGTTTACTGTACTATCCATATTTTTATTACTTTTATCTATAAAATATTCTTTATTTTCATTCATAAGCGCTATTGCACCATTTCTTAAAGAATCTGGATTATACTCCATTGCATTTTTAGCAACACTATTCATTTGATAATACTGATCTATTACATATTTAATTATTGTTTGTTCTAACGAACTTTCTTTTACATATATATTAACTTCATTATCACTTATAATATATCCTGATATTTTATTATCATTTAAAAGTTTTTTAGCTTCTTCTTCTTTGACATATTTTGTATTAAAAATTTTATCTTCACCATCTTTTGATAATTCATTGAAAACATGTTTTAAAGAATCATTATCTATTTTTTCTACAACTGCTATATCAATAACATCTAACTTTTCTTCTTTTGATAAATTAGAAAAAGCTAAATTAAAAAACGTACCTAATATTATTGGAAAAGCTAAAGTCCAAAACATCATAGTTTTATTTCTTAAAAGAGTTTTAAGTCTATTTATAAATATATGTTTAAACATCTCTTAACTCCTTCCCTGTTAATTCAAGAAATACGTCATTAAGAGTTGGTAATTCAGAAAAAATCCTATTAAAACGTACATTATTCTCTCTTAAATAATGTATTAATTCACTAACATTATTTTTACCACCTGTATATGTAATATATACAACATTTTTCTCTTTCTTTATAGTTTCTACATTTGAATTAGATTTAATTTCTTCTAAATTTTTATCTTCTAATATATCAACTTCTATTGTTATTTTTTCTTTTACGCTAATAAGACTTTTTAAATGTTCTTTTGTTCCACTTGCTATTACTTCACCTTTATCTATTATAACAATTCTATTACAAAGTTGTTCTACCTCTTCCATATAATGAGTTGTATAAATAATAGTTGCACCTTGTTCATTTAGTTTTTTTATACCTTCTAAAATATTATTTCTACTTTGAGGATCTACAGCAACTGTTGGTTCATCTAAAAATATTAACTCTGGTTTATGAGCTATTCCACAAGCAATATTTAATCTTCTAAGTAACCCACCTGATAATTGTTTTGGATAAAATTTCTTAAAATCATTAAGTCCTACTAAATCTATTGCCTCATCTATATATTCCTTACGAATTTTTTTATCTAAAATATATAATCCGCAAAAATAATTAATATTTTCATAGACTGTCAATTCTTCAAATACAGCAACATCTTGAAATACAACACCTATTTTTGCTTTTATATCGTAACTTTTTGGAGTCATTTCTTTGCCAAATATTTTTATATTTCCACTATCAAAATTTAATAATGATAATATACAATTTATTGTTGTAGATTTACCACTACCATTAGGACCAAGTAGCCCTAAAATTTCTCCTTTTTGAACTTCAAATGATAAATTTGAAATTGCCTTTAAACTCCCATAACTTTTTACTAATGAATTTATCTCAATTACTTTTTCCATAAAAAACATCCTTTCATAATTTTATTTATGTTATATTTTTATTTATTACTTTTTTGTTTTATTATATCAAATCAAGTTATATTAATCAATAAAGTTTTAATAATAGTATTTAATTTATTATACAATTAAACATATATATAGAACACAATTTTAAACTCTTGTGTTCTAATATATATTATATTTTTAAAATATCAAAATTTAATTAAAGTGTACCAGATACTATTAAACAAGTACGAAAACTATAAAAAGTATAACCTGAACCATTATTATAAAAAAACGAGAAAGGCCCAGCAACTGAACCACCAGTGTTAAAACTATCACGCATAAAAAATGGAAAATTTGAATAAGGCATACTTGAAGAATCTCCATACCAAGATTTAGTTCCAGTATCAGCACTGGATGTTTCATAAATCGCATCACCTTTTTTACTTGAAGTTGCACTATAATTCCCAGCAGATGTATCTCCACCTGATACATATACATCTTTATATTGACTTCCAGCTGTATATAAACTATTTCCATATGTTGTTAAATAACTATGTCCATTATCTACATATGCAGCTATATATTCATATGAACACCCATTCATATCGTATATTCCATATATTGTTCCAGTTGTACTTTGAGTTACATTTGTAGCATATGCATTACTTGTTCCACCACCAGTTAAATAACTAGCATTAGCATTTATTGTAACTTCACCTGTTTTGCCATACGGACTACTAGATAAGTAAGCTACAGCTCCCCACTCTACATTTTTAATTAAATGTGTATCTAATCCTACCCCTGTAGTTCCCCAGCCATATCTACTGTTTTTTTCCATATTTCTACATGCCGTAAACATTGAATCTACCGATATACCTCTAAGTGATGTTGCATCTGGTTTTATATCAACTGCACTTGAAGTTCCACTTGCTTCAAATTTTGAAACCCATATTCCTGTTAATTCTTCTGTTCCAAATGTAAAAGCAGGATGAATTGTATATCCACTTGTTGAAGTATTTGATTTACCACTTAAAAAATTCACATTTATTATTTGAGCTGTGTTGCTGTGTGGCGTTGTAATTTGATATTCATATCTTGGTATCCAAACCCACATTGATCCATCAGCTGTTCTTGCATTCGCCCATTGTTTATCTGTAGTAGTATAACTATACCAATTCATATCACTTTCTGTTGTGTCTACAATTGTTGTTCCACTCCATTTTATAGGAATCATACCTGCAGCTAAAACTGGGGTATTTACTATTGCAACTGAACCTGATGATTCTGTTGATATATTTATACTTTCAGCCCATGTCTTTTTAGTTTTATCTTCTCCAACATATATTAATTTACCACTTACAATTTCTATTTCACCATTATATTTATCTTTTCCTTCTAAGCTTGGTATACATGAATATAATGGTGTTGGATCACTAGAATTTGCATTTAAAGAAGTTGGATCAAAAGCTCCTTTTGTTATAGAATATTGTTGAGCCTTATACATATTTAATTCATCATTAAATGTCGCTAAATCATTTAAAAATGTCGCTTTATTTGCACTATTTATTGGATTATTATTTGTTAATGTTAAAATTACTGTTGCTGCTAATATAATAACAACTATTATAGTTACTATTAATGTAATTAATGATATACCTCTTTTATTTTGTTTTTTCATAATTTCAGCCTTTCTTTCTTTTTTATTTACTAATAAATATAGAACTTTTTAAATTTTATTTTCTTATATAACTTAATATACAATTTATATTTGTTAAACCATTTGAATTCTAGCATATACTAAATCTTTATTCAATGCTTTTTAATTTTTTATACATAGTTAACCAAAATCCATTAAATTAAATTAGATACAGCTGGTGATTTTTACAAAAATAATAAAAAAGCTCTTGTTTTTGAACTGCACCCCAAATGTTAGACAAAAATCAGACTAACATTTGGAGGTGTATTTTTATGTCTAAATATAATGATGCATTAAAATTAAAAGTAGTTGAATATGTAATAAAAGAAAATCATTCCACTATTCAAGCTACAAAAGAATTTAATGTAAATAATCATACTGTAAGAAAATGGGTTGACAAATATATTAAACATGGACCATCCGGTTTAATTAAAAATAATATTAGTTATGATGGAAATTTTAAAATTAATGTGATAAAATATATGCTTGAAAACCATTTATCTTTATCACAAACAAGTATATACTTTAATTTAGGTGATCATAATATTGTAGGTAAATGGGAACGAATGTATTATGAGGAGGGACCTCAAGCACTTTTTGAAGAGCGACGAGGTAGAAAAAATATGAGTTTAAAACCTAATAAAAAGAATTTATCTAAAGATATTGAAGAAGATTTAATAGCTGAGAATCAAAGATTAAAGATTGAGAATGAATACTTAAAAAAATTGAATGCCTTAGTTCAGGAAAGGATTCAGCGAGAGAATCCGAAAAAGCAAAAGCCATCAGCGAATTAAGGCAGAAATTCAAATTGATGGCAATATTAGAAGTAGTAAAAATGCCTAAAAGTACATATTACTATTATCTAAATAAATTAAATTCTGAAGATAAATATAAAAAAGTAAAAGAAGAAATACAAACTATATATCATGAAAATAAAGGTAGATATGGATATAGAAGAATAACTATGGAACTTAAAAACAGAGGCTATAAAATAAATCATAAAACTGTTTTTAAATTAATGAAAATTCTTGGATTACAATGTTTTGTTAGAATGAAAAAATATCGTTCGTATAAAGGACAAATAGGTAAAATAGCAGATAACTTACTAAAAAGAGATTTTAAAGCAACTAAACCAAATCAAAAATGGGTTACTGATGTTACAGAATTTTCATTATTTGGAACAAAAGTATATTTATCACCTATTATTGATTTATTCAATGGAGAAGTAATAAGTTACAATATATCTGATAGACCTGTATTATCACAAGTTACGGATATGTTAGAAAAAGCTTTTAAAAGGATAAAAAATATTGATGAGTTGATTTTGCATTCAGATCAAGGCTGGCAATATCAGCATAAAACATATCAATTTATGCTAGAGAAAAAAGGAATTAAACAAAGCATGTCAAGAAAAGGAAATTGTTTAGATAATTCTTTAGCTGAAAATTTCTTTGGATTACTAAAATCCGAATTATTTTACTTGGAAGAATTTGATTCAGTAGAAGACTTTAAAAAAGAATTAATAGAATATATAGATTATTATAATAATAAAAGAATAAAGGGCAAGCTAAAAGGAATGAGCCCTGTAAATTACAGAATTCATTCCTTAAAGATTGCTTAATTAAAATGTCCAACATTTTTGTTTCACTTCATTTATAAACCAAGAGTTTCACTTTATTTTTTATGTAATATATATATCAAATATTAAATTTTTGTTTTATATATTCATTTGAGTGTTTTCTAATATTTTCTATTTGAATTTTAATATCTATATTATGGATATCTAATTTATCAACTATTTTATTTATATAATCTTTTTCATATATATATTTAAGACCTGAATTAAAATTAAAATCAAATATATAAGCTAAATGTGAAACCCATATATCTAAACTAGTTTTTCTTTTTGAATATAGAACTACTTTATTATCCATATAGTCATTATATATTTCTTCACTAATATAATCATTTTCTAAATTTTCTTGATTAAAATTAAAAATATTTTTAGCATCTTCTTGTTCTTTCACTCTAAAATTATCTGTTTTATCAGCATCTCTTATTATTTTAGAATGTAATAATTCTTTAGCTTCTAACACATCTTCAATTTTATATTTATTATGATTATATATTGCCTTATATATAACATTATCATATTTATCATCTAATATAAATTCTCTTATAAAATTATTTTTAAACAATATATCCACACCCATTTTTGCATGGTCTACATTATTTAAACTATCATTAAAATTATCAAATTTTTTCAATTGTTCAAATCTACCTATATCATGTAAAAGACCTATTAATTTAGCCAATTCTATATCTTCACTAGATAATTCCAAATCTTTTGATATATACTCTGATATATTCATCACTCCATAAGTATGTGTTATTTTTAACTTTACTTTTTCATCATTTATATCATAGTTTGAAACATATTTTCCAAACTTTTTAATCGCATACTCTAAATCTATCATTATATAATCTTACCTCCACCTAATACATAATCATCAATATAAAAAACTATTGCTTGACCTGGTGTTATAGCTCTTTGTGGTTCATCAAATTCCACTTTCATTATTCCATTTTCTATAGGATAAATTGTTGCTGGAGATGCTTTTGAAGCATATCTAATTTTTGCATCAACTTTCATAGATTCTTTTATTTCATCTATTAATATTAAATTAATATCTTCCACATATACCTTTTTAGAATATAAATCTTTTTCATCACTAACTATTAGTTCATTATTTTTTGAATTTAATTTTGTAACATATAATTTGTTTTTACTTGATATACTTATTCCTCTTCTTTGGCCTATCGTATATCTATATAACCCTTTATGTTTTCCTAAAACTATTCCCGCTTTATTTACTATATTTCCTTCTAAAGGTTTTAAATCAGAATTTTTTTCTAAAAAATTGACATAGTCATTATCTGGTATAAAACAAATATCTTCACTATCAGGTTTCGATGCTACTTTTAAATTATTCTCTGCAGCTATTTTTCTTATTTCATCTTTAGTTTCAAAATTTTCAAGTGGAAATAAAACTTTCTCTACTAATTCTTTTGGAATATTATATAAAACATAACTTTGATCTTTCTTTATTGATGCTGATTTTTTTAAAACATATCTGTTATATTTTTCACTAAATTCAGTTTTTGCATAATGACCAGTTGCAATATATTCTATACCAAGTTCTTTTGCTTTTTGATACATTGCACCAAATTTAAGATATTTATTGCATTCAATACATGGATTAGGTGTTTTACATTCTTTATATTTTGCTATAAAATCTTTTATAACATGTTCTTTAAATTCATCTTTTAAATTAATTACATAATGAGGTATTTCTAAAATATCACATACTCTTTTTGCATCAGCAGTAGCAGATAAATTACAACATCCACCTTCTATTTCTTCTTCACAATCAGATTCCCATAATTTCATAGTTACACCATATACATCATAACCTTGCTCTTTTAAAAGAATTGCTGATACACTACTATCAACTCCACCACTCATACCAAGTAATACTTTTTTTCTTTCCATATTTTTACCTATTTCCTTTTTTATTTAATTTATAAGTTTTTTCATTTATTCTTTTTCAACTTTATTTTAATATCAGTTTTTTATTAATGTTTATGACAATTTGAACAAGATTTATCACATTTCAAACCACATAATTCTATAATTTTTATTTTAGATTTTACACCTTATTTTAAATAATAATCTGTTAGTGCATTTTTTATTGCTTCTTCAGCTAAAACAGTACAATGTAATTTTACTGGTGGTAATTCTCCTAATGCATTAACTACATCTTTATTTGTCAATTTTAAAGCTTCTTCAACAGTTTTACCTTTTACTAATTCTGTAGAAACACTACTTGTTGCAATTGCTGCACCACAACCAAATGTTTTGAATTTAACATCTACAATTATATTATCTTCTATTTTTAAATATATTTTCATTATATCCCCACAAACAGGGTTACCTACTTCACCTACTCCAGAAGCATTTTCTATTTCACCAACATTTTTTGGATTAGAATAATGTTCTATTACTTTATCATTATACATATATTATTCTCCTTTTCTTTATTTTTATAATATTATATCATATTATTTTATTAATTTAGTTATTTTTTAATTACTATTTAATTATTATTTTCTTTTTTTACACCTTCATATAAAGGTGACATATCTCTTAGTTTTTGAACTATTTCAACTAAATTTTCTACTAAATAATCCACTTCTTCTTTTGTATTATATTTACCTATAGATATTCTAAGTGAACCATGAGCTATTTCATGAGGAAGTCCTATTGCAAGTAATACATGAGATGGGTCAAGTGATCCAGATGTACAAGCACTCCCACTAGAAGCACATATACCTTTTATATCTAAATTAAGAAGTAAACCTTCCCCCTCAATATATCTAAATGATATATTGCTGTTACCCGGTAATCTTTTTTCACTATCACCATTTATCCTTATATATGGTATTTTATTTTGAACTTCTGATATATAATAATCTCTTAATTCCTTTATTTTTTTATTATGTTCTTCTAAATTTTCATAGGCAATGGCTATTGCTTTTCCAAGACCAACTATTGCAGGTACATTTTCTGTTCCAGCTCTTTTATTTCTTTCTTGATGTCCACCATCAATATATTTTTGAAATTTAACACCTTTTTTTATATATAGCGCTCCTATACCTTTTGGTCCATAAAATTTGTGTGCTGATAAAGATAATGCATCTATTCCTAATTCTTCAACATCTATCTCTAAACTTCCAACAGCTTGAACAGCGTCAGTATGAAAATATATATTTTTTGCTTTTGTTATTTCTCCTATTTCTTTTATCGGCTGTATTGTTCCTATTTCATTGTTTGCAAACATTATTGTTACGAGAATTGTTTTATCTGTTATAGCTGATTTAAATTTTTCTAAATCTAAAATACCATTTTCATTTACATCTACATACGTTACTTCAAAACCTTCTTTTTCTAAAGCTTTACAACTTTCTGTAACAGCTGGATGCTCTATTTTAGATGTAATTATATGATTACCTTTTGATTTATTTGCATACGCTATTCCTTTTATTGCAGTATTATCACTTTCTGAACCACCAGCAGTAAAATATATTTCTTCAGATTTTGCATTTAATACTTTTGCTATCTTATCTCTTGCATCCTCTATAGCTTTTTTATTTTCTCTACCTAATTTATATATTGAAGATGGATTACCATAACTTTTTTCAAAAAACGGTAACATCTCTTTTAAAACATTTTCATCTACTTTTGTTGTAGCAGAATTATCAAAATACACATCTCTCATTTACATATTCTCCTTTTCTTTTTGTTTTTTCAATCTATTTTTTGCTGTTAATTTAACACAAGTTTTACATTTTTTATTTTCAGAATCATAACAACATTCTAAATCGCCTAAATCTAATATTTTATTTATATATGTTTCTAATTTTAGTATTGTATCTTCCGAAACAGCATGTTTCATCTGTTCTGCTTCTTTTATTGCTAAACTATCTTCAACTTCTAAAACTTCTGTTAAAAACAATTTTAGAGTGTCATATCTTCTTACTATTTTTCTAGCAACATTAATACCTTCATCAGTTAAAATTATATCACCATATGCTTCGTAGCAAATAAGCTTTTCTTCTTTTAATGTATTTAAAGCTCTATTAACACTTGGTTTAGTACAATTCATTTTTTTTGATATTGTAGTAACTTTTGCTTTATGTTCCGTGGTTATTAATACATATATGGTTTTTAAATATTCTTCTAAAGAATTAGTTAATTTTATCATTTTATTATTCCTCCAATTGCAAATTGTTAGTTCACACTAACAATTATACTTTGTTTGTATTAATTTGTCAATAAAAAACAAGCTATTTAAAAAAATAACTTGTTTTTTACTACTTAATAATTAACGGAAACTAACTCACCCTCTAAATATTCATTTTCAAAATCAATATTATTTGGGAATTCAATGATAACAGATCTTTTTGGTGATGGTTTTACTAAATATTTTTCAAAAATATTTCTAAATCTGTTTGAATAACTTTCATTTGAAACTGCATCCACTAAAAGAGGAAAAAGTTCTAAATTATTCAAAATCACTTTTTCACTATTTACAAGTTCAATTGGAACTTGTAAATGTCTTTCTTCAAAAGAACACCTACAAAATCTAATATCATTTAATGCTAAAATCAAACAATTTAACAAATCATTTGTTTTATTAAATTCACCAACAGAACTTTTACACATATATTCTACTAATATGTATAATTCTTCTGGCATATCAATGCAAAATTCCCGAATCCTCTCCATCTTGGCCTTCACTTTTATACCCCTTTTCAATTTCGATTTGGATTGCCCCTTTTTATTATGTATATTTTACCATACTTTTTCTGCGAAATTTGTCGAATTTTGTCGATTTTTATCTTTTATTTATTTTTTTTGATGTTTTTTTACTTTTTTTATTAGTTTTCTCGATGATTTTAACAATTTTTAGGCTATAAAAACAAAATAAAGCAAACAATTAAATTCTCTGCTTTATTTTATTTATTATAATTTGTATAGTTTATTTTATATAAAATCTTATTATTTATAAAATTCTTCTAACTCTTTATCTATTTCTTCATCTTTTAAATTTAATATTTTATTATATTTAGTAGGGTTTTTTAATATTTCTATACCTTTTTCTTTACCGAATTTTTCAGCTATATACCTAGTTATATAATAACAATTAATATAATTATTTTCTCTTTTTTTAGCTTCTATAATACTTGGTTTATATTTTGGGAATTCTTCTGTATCAACACCAATTATATATGTTGTTATATCAAACCACTTTGGAAAATCTTTAAAATAGTGATTTAAAACAATATCAGCTGCTGTTTTAGAAATCATTTTTAATATTTCTTCTTTTTTATGATACTCTCCTGGATTTAATGGTGAAACAACATTTATAATTGTATTTCCAGATAAATTTATAACGCCCCATTTTTCTCTTAATCTACCAAAAACTGATAATTGAAAATCTTGAGTATCATCATAAACATAAATAGTTATTTCTTCTTTTAAAGGTTTTACACCAAAAAATTTTATAGCTTTTTCGTATCCTTTTTTAGCATATTCGTAAATTTCTTTTACTGTAATCTCATCAATGTTATCATAGTGTATTTTTAAATTTTCTTTTTCAAAAACTTTTTCCATATAAATCACCCTCCTACAATTAATTTAATTTCATATAATAATTATACTCCTTTATCATATATTTTTCAATACATTTTTATTTTAAAAATCCATTTATAATTTCTTTTTCAGCCTCTTTTTCACTAAGACCTAATGTCATTAATTTAATTAATTGTTCGTTTGCTATTTTACCTATTGCAGCTTCATGTATTAAATTAGCATCAACATCATTTGCTGTAATTTCAGGTATTGCAGTGATTTTTGCCCTATCTTTTATAATAGCATCACATTCAACATGTGCAAAACATTTTGAATTACCATATATTTTGGAAATAAATTCTTGTTTTGAATTGTCTGTTGCTACTGATCTAGAAACTAAATGTGTACTTGAATTTTCACCATTTAAATTTACTTCAAAGATAGTTTTGGCAATTTGATTACCATGAGTCATTATTTTTTCTGATATAACAAAATTAGTATCTTCTTCTAAAGTACCTTTTGTTTCTCTTATTGTGGAATCAACACCTTTTATTTGAACTGTATTCATTTCAATTGTAGAACCTTTTTTTAATGTAACTTCTGTAACAGGATTTAATATTTTTTTACCATTCCCATCACCTTCACCATAATGTTTTTCAACATATTTTACTTTTGCACCTTCTTCTAAAAAAAATCTATGAATTCCATTATGTGTAGAATCGCTTTCTTGTTCATTATGTATTCCACAACCAGCTATTATTTCAACTTCAGCATTTTTACCTATATAAAAATCATTGTATACTAAATCTGTTAATCCACTTTCTGTTATAATAACAGGAATATGTATTTTTTCATTTTTTGTATTTTCTTTTACAAAAATATCTATTCCAGATACATCTTTTTTAGTTACAATATCTATATTTTTAGTTACATTTCTACTAATACCTTTACCGTTTTTTCTAATATTATATGCACCTGTTAAAATTTCAGTATTAATTCCAGATATTTTTTTCAGTAATTTTTTATCTATATTATCCATTTAAATACCTCCTTCTAGTTTGCAACATTTTGTTTCTATTATTTTACTATTTAGTAAATCTTTTTTATCTTCTATTTTAGATATTTTACCTTTATTCATAAGTATTATTTCATCTGCAATATTTAATATTTTTTCTTGATGAGATATTACAATAGTAGTTCCTTTTAATGTTTTTTGTATATCTTCAAATATATCAATTAAATTATTAAAACTCCATAAATCAATTCCAGCTTCTGGTTCATCAAATATTGTAAGTTTAGATTTTCTAGCAACCACTGAAGCTATTTCAATTCTTTTTAATTCTCCACCAGATAATGAGGAATTTATTTCTCTATCTACATATTCTTTAGCACAAAGCCCTACTCTAAAAAGTATTTCACAAGCTTCATTTTTTGTTATTTCTTTTTTTACTGATGAAAGTTTTATCATATCATATACAGTTAAACCTTTAAATCTAACTGGTTGTTGAAGTGCAAAACTAATACCAAGTCTTGCTCTTTCATCAATATTTAAATTTGTTATATCTACACCATCAAATATAATTTTTCCTGAATCTGGTTTTTCAATACCCATTAAAATTTTAGCAAAAGTTGATTTACCAGAACCATTTGGTCCTGTTATAGCTACAAATTTTTTTTCTTCTATTTTAATATTTATATTATCCAATATTTTTTTGTTTTCTCTTTCAAAACATATATTTTTTAATTCTATCATTTAAATCCTCCTTATACACCATAAACTAATAATATTTTTTTGTTAATTATATAATAAAAAATAATTGTTAGTTTACACTAACAATTATACTTCTTTTTTTTATATTTGTCAAACAATAATCCAATTATAATTAAATATAAATTCTTTTTCGTCATTTTTTCTAATTCCAATTATAATTTTATTAAATTATTTCTTTATTTTTTATATAACTTTCAGTAAATTCTTCTGCTAAAATATCCATATGTACCACATCATAATATTTACCATTTACAAAATAACTTTTTCTTCTTCTGCCCATTTCTTTAAAGCCAACTTTTTTATATGCTTTAATTGCTCTTTCATTAAATTCATAAACATATAACATTATATTGTTTAAATTAAGATAATTAAAACCATAATCAAGTAATAATTTTAATATTTGTATACCATAACCTTTGTTTCTATATTCTTCTTCACCAATAAATAATCCAATCATAGCGGTTCTTTTTGTTTTATCTAAATCCTCAAAACCACAGTTACCAATTAATTTATTACCATCTAAAGTTACTACTGCAAACTGATTTCTTGATTCTTTTAAACTTTCTTCAAGCCATTGTTTTTCATTTGATAAAGTAATCATATTATAACTTGAACCAATATAATCAGTTGTACTAAAATCATTCATCCATTTTAAATATATTGGTGCATCCTCTACATTCATTGGTGATAAATATATATTTTCACCAACTAATTTTTTAAAATATTTCATAATATCGCCACCTTTTATTATTTTATTATTTTTAATTATCTATTAAAAGCTTACCACAATATGTATGTCTATTTGTCACTTTTGCACAATCATCACATAATTTTGGTGTATTAGTATTTCCATTCATACAACTTTTATTACATATACCACAATTATATGAAGTCATAGCACATCCTCCTATAAGCATATCTCCACAACTTCCATTACAAGTACTAGTTGTTCCATATAACAAATTACCTGTCATAACTCTTACATCACTTGTATTTAAAATAAAAAGCTTAATTGTAATTATTATTGAAATTACTAAAATAGCAATTACCACTAATATAAAACCCATTTTAATACCTTTATTTGTTATTGTTTTGTCCATTTTATACACCTCTAAATTTTTCATTATATAATTAAATTATTATATATCTTTTGTTTTTAAAATTAATTAAATATATTTTTATTCATAAGATAGTGAGATTTACTTTCACTTTCTAGAACAAAGCCCATTTTAATCCAAAATTTCATTGCTATTTCATTTACTTTTAAAACTTCTATATGAATCGGTAGATTATCTTTATTTACTTGTAAATTAACATTATCAAATATCATTTTACCTAACCCTTTATTTTGATAATCAGGTAAAATCATAAATTCATTTATAAAAATGTGTGATTTATTTTTTTGAATTGCTACACAACCAATATCTTCATCCTCAAATTCTACAATTAAATATTCTGAATTTTTAAAACTTTCATCAAAAAATTCTTTTTCTACTTCTTCATCAAAACTTCCAAAAGCCTCAATGTAATATTCTTGCATTGTTGTTTCTAAAACTTCATACAAGAAACTCTGGTCATCTTCATCTGCACTTCTTAAATTTAACATATTTTATTCCATCTCCTCATTTAATTATATATATAACAAAATAATTAATATACTCAATTATTTTGATTATAACGATATTTCAATATAAATATTATATTATATTTTGCTTAAATACTCAATGCTTTTATTTAAACATATTATAAAATTCTTTTAATTCTTCTTTTTTATCTTTTGATAATTCAGTTTTTTTAACATTTAAAATAGCACCCTCTATTGCATATAATCTATTTATACATGCTGAATCATCAATTTTTTTTATTTTCAACCAAGCTTCTTTAGCTCCTATTTCTTTTAACTGTTCAAGAGTTTTAATACCCACTTGATTTAATTGTTTTTCAACTTCTTTACCTATATTAGGTAACTCAGATAACTTACACATTATACTCCCTCTTTTCATTAATTTATACTAAATCTAATTTATCAATATCTATTAATTCATCATCATTAAAAGTCAACTTAAATATTTCTGGAGTTTTTAATCTATCATTTATTAATACTTTATCTTTATGTTTTGTTTCTTTATTTATAAAATCAAATTCACACCATTTCATAAGCATAAATTTAATAGCAGCGCCATGTGTTACTATAGCAATTCTTTTACCAAAATTATTTATTAATAATTCATTAAATGATTTTTCAAATCTTTCATATGTTTCATTTCTACTTTCACCATTTAAAACTTTCAAATCTCCATCTAATAATTGCTCTGTTGTATAGCTATTTTTTTTAGTTTTCCCTAATTCACTCAAAATTTTAAGTTCACCCAATTTTCTTTCATTAAAATTCGAATCAATATTTAATTCTATATTATTTTCATAAGCTATATATTTAGCAGTAGCTATTGCTCTAACATAATTACTACTAACTAGTATATCTATATTTTTCATTTCATTTGTTTTAGATAATTTTTCAGCTGTTTTTTCACCATCAACAGTAAGTATAATTTTTTCATTATTAATTTGATCGTCTTCATTTATATTTTTTATACCATCTAATTTTAAAGGTTCACAGTGCCTTATTAAATATATAACTGTTTTATTTATAATAACATCATCCCATTTCATATATAATATTATTATATCATAATTTGTATAATTTTGGAATATTTTCGTTATATATTACAGAAAAATAAAAGATTAAATATGTGTTTTAAACATATTTAATCTTTTATTTTATTTTTTTTATTTTTTTTATTATTTTTTATTATTTTTTTTGTTTTTCGTTTTCTTGTTTTTTTTGTTTTTGTTAAGTTCCTCGTTTTTATTCAGCTCTTTTTCAAGTTTTGAATAAAATTCAATTTCCATTAATTCACTTCTTAGTCTGTCATAAAGTTTGTGGAGTTTAGGATCTACCCATTTCATCCACTCTTTACGTTCGTTTCTCACCATCATTTCACGAAGCATTGTAGCTGAAATTGGAAGTCTACTTCTTGGTACAATAAACTCTGAAGTGTCTTTAATATCATTAGGATCAAACCATTTGCTTCTTGATTCATCATTCCCGTAAATCATAAGCTCTGGAGCTTTATGTAGATATCTTTCAAGATTATCTAACAAATATCGCCCCCATTCAACTCTGATATCATTTTCATCAGTTAAATCACTAAGTCCATATACAAAAACATTTTTGTTGTCACCATAAATGGCTTTAATAACTTCTGTTCTTGTACTAATATTGAATGGATTACGCTCAGTACCGCATTCCTGCGATGAACCTACAAGTATAAACATTCTATCACAAAGACCAAGTCCAGTTTCAACTAAACTTTGATGTCCTTTATGGAAAGTTTGAAATCTGCCTACCAACAAACCGCTATCATAAGGTTTTGACATTAATTTTCCCTCCTCAAATTATTGATTAGTTTTATTGATAAAAATTAAAACTTTATTAAACCTATTTTATATTAAAGTTTAATAAGTTCTGGTTTTCTTGATTCAAAAACAGCATAATGTGTATACCCTATATGTTTTATAATACTAACTGCTTTTGAAAAATCACCACAAATATCTTCACATTTGTGAGCATCCGAACCTATAGTAATAAGCTTACCTCCTAACTCTTTATACCTAGTTAATATTTCAAGATTGGGATGAAAATATTCCAATCCATATCTATATCCAGCAGTGTTTATTTCAATACCTTTTTCTTTTCTTACAAGTAATTTAAGTATTTTATCAAGTATTTCACAATACTCAAAATACTCGATTTTTTTCTTCTCATATCCACCATATCTAACAATATAGTCTAGGTGACCATAAACATCAAACTCATCAAAAAGTTCTATATTCTTTAATACTTCATTAAAGTATTTTAAATATGCTTCTTTTTGAGTTAAACCATCAAAGAAACTTTTGTCACTTGCAATATCTTTTTTACAAGTAATATGTGAAGATCCGATTATGAAATCAAATTCATAATTACTAACCATACCCTTTATATTTTGTACTATATCAGGCTGCAAACCAATTTCTATTCCTAACTTTAAACTTATTTTACTTTGATATTTCTCTTTATAGTAATTAAAAACCTCAACATAATTTTTTACATCAAGAACCTTTAAATCACTATTAATTACTCCTTCATAAACATCATAATGTTCAGTAAAACAAAGTTCTTTTAATCCTAAGTCAATTGCATTTTCAATTTGTTCTTCCATTGTGGATATACCATCATGCGATAATGTAGTATGTAAATGATAATCTGTATAAATCATTTATGTACCTCTTTCATCTTGTATATTTTTTAAATCTACTTAAATCACAATTTTTATTATCCTCCCAAAAATTATTTTTTTAGAACTTTTTGTTTTTTATTATGTCTATTATACCACTATTTTAGTCAAATTACAATAAGGATATTGCTAAATTGCAATACCCTTATTATCTATAACTATAATTATATAAATTTATTTTTTTAACCATCCATTTTTTACCCAATGATCTCTATCAAGTTTATTCCAAGTATTATTTTTTTGCATCATTTTCATAATATTTAACATGATTTTTGTTTTAAATGATTTTTTACCTATTCCATTTAACCTTTTAATTTTATTTGATAATACAGTTGTCTCTCTTTCAATATCTTGCTTTATTTTTTCAGATATATCATTATAATTATTTACTGACACTATCTTGCTGTACTTAAATACTTTTGAAATACCCCACCAATTCATTTGTTGTTTTATATCTTTAGTAGTTTTTTTAGCACCTGCTCCAGCAGTTGTAGAAACAACAACTCCTATTTTATTAAACATATATGGATTAGGTCTATGAGGTAACCACATATATCCTAAATGATCAAAAAAAGTTTTAAGTTGTCCTGTCATAGTATAACAATATGTAGGAGAATCAATTATAATTACTTGTGATTTCTCCATAGCTTCAACAATTTTTTGAATTTCATCACTAGCTATACATTTATATTCACCTTTATAGAAACATTGATAACAACCAACACAAAACTTTGACATATCTCTAGGTAGATAAAATTCATTTATATTATTTTCTTCCATAAGTAATTTTTCTATTATTTTTTTAGTAATATTATATGTGCTACCTTTATGTACTTGACCATGTATAACTGTTATTTCCATATTAATCCTCCAATGTTTTTATATTTATAATTACTTTATTTTTTTATCTACACTCAATAGTTTTATTTGCTTTTTCAATAGCTTTAAATTTTTCTTGTTGAAGTTTAAACATTTCATCATATTCAATATTATTTAATTCTTTACAATCAGCATATAAATCATGAATTATATTTATCATATCAATTCCATAATGTTTTAAACTTGGTCTATCCATATGAAATCTAATATTATTATTTCTAATTCTCATATCCTTATTATTAATTCTATTTTCATTAAAACACAATAAATAATTATTTTCAATTTTTTTTATTGTTAATTTATTAAATTGTTTTTCGTTTTTTTCTTCAAAATTATCCCTTATTGAATCAGCAGAATACAATGAAAATTCAGGTTCATTTGATAAGATTTTTTCTAAACCTTTAAATTCAAAATCATCTATTTTTTCAACATCATCTCCAAAATTAGAAACAAAATCTTTATACCCTTTTGCAATTTCTTTATGCAATTTATTAAAAACCATATATAAATCATTTTCTTCATCTTTATTTATTTCAAATTCACCATATTTATAGTCTAACCCATTTTCACTAAAATTCTTACATGATAAATATATATCACCGTTTCCTTTATAATTATTAAATACTGTTAATTCTTTAAAATCATTTTCATTACATTTCCCAATATGAACTTTATCATCATTTTCAATCGCTATATTCAATTTAAACACCTACTCTTCCATTATATTATATATTTTTTTCTAAATTTATTCTATTATCAATAACAAATTCTTTTTCTTCTACACTTACTAAATTAAAATCATTTTTTATTAAAAAACTTAACATTTCTCTTCTACTATTTCTAGTTTTAATTTTTATACAAGCATATCCTTTTTCTTTTGCCCATTTATCTTGATAGTGCATTAAATATTTCAATGCACCCATTCTTCTATAATTATTATCAACACCGGCCATCCAACAATAAAAACTTTTCCCATCATTAAATCTATCATAACTAACAATATATCCTATTGGTAAATCTTTATAATATGCAACAATTATCAATTTTTCTAAATCTTTATATCTATCTTCAAAGTATTCTTTTGTAGAATCTAAAGCATCAAATTCTAAAACATTTTTGTGAACTTTCATAACTTCTTCTATATTTACTTCTTTAATAATTATATCATTCATATGATAACCTCCTAATTTTCATATTAATTTATTTACAATTTTATTTTGTGAGCTGTAATAATCGTATAACTATATGAATTAACAGTTATTTTACAATTCTCTATATCTACATACCAATTCTTACCTTTTTTAATTATTACGCTATTTTTATCTTTTATTTTTTCTTTGCACCACTCAACAACAGTATCATGTTCTAATGTTAAATCTAAACTAAGATTTTTTATTATTCTTTCTATGCCCATTTTAGTTGTATGTAATTTATCTAAATTTGAAATTAAAATCTCACTATTATTATCCACGTTTATATCTCCTTTTTATTTAATAATTCACTTTGTATCTTAAATCTAACTATTTTAATTTTGTATAATAATCTTCTTCCCAATCAAATCTTTTACCACTAGTTCTTAAATAATTAAATGAACCATATATATAATTTTTATCTCTTAAAATCTCTATCTTTTCCACTTCTTCTAAATTTATTTTCCAAACACAACCCTGTAAAACATCACTATCATTTGTAATAGCTTTATCAAAACTTTTCTTTATTTTATTACACATTTCTAAAAAAACATTATCTTTTCTAAAAGTTTTAAATTTATCTCTTCTTACAAAAGCCTTTAATTCTTCTTTTGTAATATTTTTATTTTTTAATTCATTGTCAAATAATTCTTTATCTTTTTTACTATCCGGAATGTATAAATTATTTAATATAAAAGAATATCTTCTAAAATCAGTTGTAAACACTTCATTTTTATTTTTATTAAATGTTATTTTAACATCAAATCCTTCAACTGGATTACCTTTATGTTTTGGTGGACAAATTCCATTTTTAAATTTTACCCATGCCCATAAAGGGTATTTTACATTATGAATGTTTGGTATTTTTTCATTCATATTTTCTAAAACCCACTCATATGCATAACCCGATTTTTTTAAATCAACATATTCTTCATTAAATTCTAAATATCCATCTTTAATTAATTTTTTTAAAGCATCACTTGTTTGGAAAGTTATTAATTTCATAAAATCATCTCACTTTCAAATTAATATTTATGTATAAATTAATTATTTATTTTTATGTGCTTTTTAATTTAATACAGTATACTATATTATTGCAGAATTCACAATCCATTATTCAAATAAAAAAGAAGCAATTAAAAAATCGCTTCTTTTTTGGATGTATTTTATAATTTCAAAAACTTTAAATTATAAAATAATAACAACCGCCTAAATCTTCACAAACTAAATTTGAATCCATCCAATGTTGTATTAATCTTTCCACTTCTTTTTCTTTAGATAAACTTGGATCAATTTTTTTAACTTCTTCATTTAATTGTTTTAATTTAAATGTTTTAAACTTTTCTTTAGAGTTTTCTTGTAGTTTTTTTGCCATACAATAAACAAAAAGATTAAAATTCTTTTCAAAACTAATTTTTGTTACAGGAATTTCACATACTCCTATCGCATCCGTAATCATTTTTTTTCCTCCATAAAAATTATTTTATAAATAAAAGTTCTTATTCATATTTCATATTATATCATTAATTTAATAATTGTAAATACATATCTTTACATTGTTTTTTTATTATTTTTAAACTGTGTTAATAAATTAACTTCAATCTCCACTATATTTTATTTTTTCTATAATTTATTAAAAAAGGTTTAAAATCATATTTAAGATATAGTGCCTTTGCAGCTTCATTGTTTTCAAAAGCTTTAACTTCAACAATTTCTATATTAAGTTTCTTTAATTCATTAAAAAAATTATCAATTAAATTTGTTGCGATTTTTCTATTTCTATATCCATTATCTACGTACAAAAAACAAATATTGCCAACTGGTTTTAAAAAACTTGTTTTATTTTCAATAACTCCATATAAAAAGCCTAACACATTATTGTTTTCTAGTGCAGCTAATAATATTTTATTTTCATCTAACAAATCATTTGCAAAACTATTATTTTTTTCTTTTGTTTTATAATTTGCATCGTATGTTTTTTCACTTTCTAAAAATTTTAAAAATAATTTATCACACTCTTCAACCAATTCTTTATTTTCAAAAGTTAGTTTTTGTATATCCATAATTTCTCCTTATATTATGATAAAAACAATTTTACATATCTATTAATATATTCATAATCAAATCAATTATTACATCTTTTTCTTTTGAACTTGACTGTGCTACAAATAATGTAATTGCAACTAATGTTTTTGGATCTACTATGTTTTTATCATCTTTTTTTAATAATCCATAAAAGTTAAGAAAATATAAAAACATAGTTGCACCAATTCTTTTATTACCATCTATAAATACATGATTTTTAACTACTAAATACAAAAAATTACATGCTTTCTCTTCTATACTTGGATATATTTCTTGACCATCAAATTCTTGATATATGTTATTTATAATTGATTCTAGTCCGTCTATCTCTTTCTACACCAAATATATCACTACTTTTTTTAAAAGACATTTTATTTATTATTTCTAAACAATCTTCATATTTAATTCTTTTACTTAAATCAATGTTACCTTTTAATTTTTCTATTGTTTTAGTATCATATTTTTCTAATGTTTCTAAAGCTTTTGTATATTCAGAAATTATTTTAATCATATTATAGCTTTCATCACTTCTTAAATCTTCATCAAGTCTAGTAGCTATATCAATTAATTTTATTGTCTTTTCTAAATATTCTAATCTTTTTTTATTTACAGCATATCCTTTTAACATATAATCTTTTAATATTTTATTTGCCCATATTCTAAATTTTATACCTTTATTAGACTTTACCCTATATCCAACACTAATTATCATGTCTAAACTATAATATTCTACATTTCTTGTTACTTCTCTTTCGCCTTCTATTCCAACTGTCGCAAATTTTGCGACAGTTGGAATATTTTCTAGTTCCTCTTTTAAAGCATTATTTATGTGTTTACCTATTGTTTTTACATCTCTATCAAAAAGTTCTGCCATTTGTTGCCTATTCAACCAAACTGATTCATCTTTAACATTCACTTCAAGGTTTACTTTTTCATCTTCAAATAAAATTATTTCATTTTTATTTTTAATCATATCAACACTTCCTTTCAAAAACATTATACCAAACATTTGTTTTAAATACAATATTTTCATTAGATTTTGTTGAACTTTTCATCGCAAAATACGACAATTTATATAAATAACTCTTTCATACAATCAGTAATTGGCTTCATTTTTTCTTGACTAGCAGTAGTAGTTATAACCATATTTTTACTAGGTACTATTATTATATATTGTCCATCTGAGCCATCATGATAAAATATACCATTCTTACAAATCCATAAATTATAACCATATCCATATTTAGGTAAAGTCCTTTCCTCATTATAATTTAATGGTGTTTCTATTTTTATTGATGACATTTCCTTTAACCAATCACTTGGAATAATTTGCTCATTATTATAACTTCCATTATTTAGTATTAGTTCACCTAATTTGTGTAAATCACTAGGTGTTATTGTTAAACCAGTACATCCCATTGAATGTCCTTGTTCACTTTCAATCCAATCATAATTTTTTATATCAATTTCACTAAATATTTCTTTATTTACAAACTCACTTAATTTCATTTTAGTAGCTTTTTCAATAATCATTGACAATAAATATATGGGTGCATTAGTATAAAAAAATATTCTCCTGGTTTATGTTTTATAGGATAATTAAGAACAAATTCACATAAATCATTTCCTTTTATTTGTTTAAGATGTTTTTCATTTAGTATCATTTCTTCATAACCCATAGAAAGTGTAATTAAATGCTTAATTTTTGTTTCATTTAAATATTTTAGATTCCCTTTATTATTAATATTCACATCTCTAAAATATGGCATAACATATTCCTCAACTCCATTAGGAAAATAATCTTTATTAATAGCAATTCCTAATGCAATAGAAGTTATAGTTTTACTTATTGATCTAACATTTTTAAGACTTTCCTCCTTAAAAAAATGTTTATATTCTTTATTATCACAAGTAATAATAAGACTTTCTACATTTAATTTTTCATTTTTCATATTGTTTATTATACTATTAAATATTTGCTCATTCATAATAAAACCTCATTTCTTATTTGAAAGTATATCATTTTATAACAGACTACTTTAATGTATTTATTAATTTTTTTTGATACAAATCACTCTACATACATTCAATAAAAATTAAAGATACTTAAAAATCAAGTATTCTAGTTTGTTATTAGTACCTATATCGACAAGATAAAATTTTAATATATTTCTTTTTTAAAACCAATCTGCATTTTGTCCAATACCAATAAATATTCTATTTTCAAACTTGATTGAAATACCATGTTCAGGATCTGATTTACATTCTCCTAAAATAGCTATTTTAATTATTTTTTCTTCTTTAACTATATAAATTGATTTTAACTCGATTTCAGGATAAACTTCATTAATACTATTTTCACCTTTCATTCTATAATTTTCATTACAATAATTAACAATTTTGTCTTTAATAGTTTCATTTAATTTGTTTTCTAAAAGCCAATTCAACTCTACTAATTCTTCTTGATTTAACAGAGAAATTTCTTCACATCCAAGTCTATCTGTAAAAACTTCTAATTCTGTTTCTTCCCCAAAAATTTCAAATTTGATTTTATCATTGTTTTTTAATGTCTTAATCATTATTTTCAATTCCTTTCAATATTGTTTATTTACCTTACTTTCTCTTTAAAACTACAACTGTTTCAACGTGACTTGTATGTGGAAACATATCAACTGGTTCAACATTTGCTATATCATATTTATCACTAAGTAATTTTAAGTCTCTTGCCAAAGTTGCAGGATTACAACTTACATAACCAATTTTTTTAGGATTAAATTCAAGTATATATTCTATACTTTTTACATCCAAACCTTTTCTTGGTGGATCAACTACAATAACATCAGGATGTATATTTTTGTTTTTAAATTCCACTATTTTATCTTCTACACTACCAGCTATATATTCAGCATTTTCTACATTATTTATTTGCATATTTAAATTTGCCATTTCTACTGCTTGTTCTTCTATTTCAATACCATAAACTTTTTTTACACTATCACTTAAGAATATTCCGATAGAGCCTACACCACTGTATAAATCAAATAGTGTTTCACTACCTTTTAATTTAAGTTTTTCTTTTAATACATTATATAATACTTCTGCTTGAATTGTATTTACTTGAAAAAATGATTTTGAAGATATATGAAATTTATATTCACCTATTGTATCTGTTATATATTTTTGTCCTATTAAAACTTTTTCTAAATCACCTTGAATTTTATTTGTATTTTTATCATTTAAATTTAATATAACACTTTTTATATTTTCATTTGAATCAACAATTTTTTGAAATAAATCTATTAATTTTTTACTATTAAATAAATCTTCGTTATTTAGTACAAGTATTATCATTATTTCTTTTGTATGATATCCTCTTCTAATAATTATATGTTTTATATCACCTTCATTTTTTTCTTCGTTATATATACTAAATTCTTTTTCAATTAATTTTTCAAATATTTCTTTTGCAAGTAAATCTATAACTCTGTTTTGAATATAACAACAATGATTTTCTATAATATTATGACTTCTTTTTGAATAAAATCCTATTTTAGCATCTCCATTTTTATCAATTCTTACAGGATACTGAACCTTATTTCTATAATAATATGGATTTCCCATTCCTATTATTTTATCTATTTTTGGATAATCTAAATTTATTTTTTTCATTACATTTTCAACATTTTTATTTTTTAAACTAAGTTGATATTCATATTCAATATGACCTGCACTACATCCTCCACATTTACTTGCTATTTCGCAAAAGTTATCTTGTCTATGTTTACTTTTTTTATTTATATACTCAAGTTTACCTATACAATATGATTTATTTACTTTTATTATTTTAGCTTTTACTTTTTCTCCTTGCAAAACATCTGGTATAAATACAACCATGTTATCTTCTCTTGCAATACCTTCAAACTCAAATCCATTATCTATTATTTCAAATTCATATACTTTATTTTTTTCCAAAATTTCTCTCCTTTATATCTATTAATTATGTTACCTTTTTTTAATATATAAATTATAACATAAGATTTATACATATTTCAAGCAATTTTAATTTATATATTATGTTTAGTTAATATTTCGCCTAATTCTTTACAAAATTTATTTATTATGTAACACAAAAACTTAAATTAAGCATGTTTTAAAGCAATTTCTATTGACTTAGAAAAAATATAGTGTTATACTATTTTTAGAGATATTATATGATTTAAAAATTTTAATAAATATTTAAGGGGTGTTGTTGTTATGAAAAAAAATAATATTTTGTTATTTTTTGCGTTTTTATTGGTTTCGTTAGCTGTTTATTGTTCTTTTAATTTAATGTATACTATTCAAAAATCAAATGATGAAAATTATACACAAAATTACTCTTCTAATTATAGTGAACAACAAGAAATTAGAAAAGTAAGTAAAGAACTAAAAAAAAATATTGTTACTTCTAATAATTCTTCTTCTTTAGATGTTTTAATAAATATAACAAATTTAGCTTTAGTTCAAGCAAGTAAACAAAGAGAAGAATTTTTAGAAAAACAAATTACTACAACTATAGTAATTGATTACTGTAAAAGTAGCAGATTAGTAATGATTTCTACTAATTCAAAGAATCCAAAAATAAAAGAATTTATTCAAAATTACACTAATAAAAAATTAGAAACTAATGAGTTTGAATCCTATGTTAATAATTTCTTAATTGATTTAAAGAAAATGGATTTTTATTCTGAAGATAATAATTTTTTAATCCAAACACAAAACGATGAACTTAAATAAGTTCATCGTTTTTGCTTTATTATTTTTATTATGTTTTTTATATGTTTTTTATTTCTCTAAAACTTCTTTCAAAAATCTTCCTGTATAACTTTCGCTACATTCAACTATCTTTTCAGGCGTTCCACAAACAACTAAATTACCACCTAAGTCTCCACCTTCTGGACCTAAATCTATTACATAATCAGCTGATTTTATTACATCTAAATTATGTTCTATTACTACTAGAGTATTATTTGCATCTGTTAATCTATTTAATATTTCTATTAATTTATGAACATCAGCCATATGTAAACCAGTAGTTGGTTCATCTAATATATATAAAGTTTGACCTGTAGATCTTTTTGATAACTCTGTTGCAAGTTTAACTCTTTGAGCTTCTCCTCCAGATAGTGTTGTTGATGGTTGTCCAAGTTTTACATATCCTAAACCAACATCATACAATGTTTTTATTTTTGTATATATTTTTGTTACATTTTTAAAGAACTCTAAGCCTTCTTCAACAGTCATTTCTAAAATATCACTGATATTTTTACCTTTATATTTTACTTCTAAAGTTTCTTTACTATATCTTTTACCTTTACAAACTTCACAAGGTACATAAACATCAGGTAAAAAATCCATTTCTATTTTAATTATACCATCTCCAGAACATGCTTCACATCTTCCTCCAGCAACATTAAAACTAAATCTACCTTTTTGATATCCTCTCATTTTCGCCTCATTAGTTGCAGCAAAAATATCTCTTATCGGATCAAACATACCAGTATATGTAGCAGGATTAGAACGAGGTGTTCTTCCTATTGGAGATTGATCTATATTTATTATTTTATCTATTTTATCAAGTCCTGTTATCTTATCATGTTTTCCAGGTCTAATTCTTGAGTTGTTTAAATATTTAGAAACTGATTTATATAATATTTCATTTACTAATGTTGATTTACCAGAACCTGAAACTCCAGTAACACAAGTAAATTTACCAATTGGAATTTTTACATCTATATTTTTTAAATTATTTTCTTTTGCTCCTTTTATTTCAATATTACCATTTTTAACAGTTCTTCTTTTTTTAGGAACTTCTATTTTTAATTTACCACTTAAATATTTACCTGTAATAGATTCTTCACATTCTGTTATCTTATCAGGTGTTCCAGCATATATTATATTCCCACCGTGAATACCTGCTCCTGGACCAATATCCACTATATAATCAGATTGTTTCATCGTATCCTCATCATGTTCAACTACTATTAAAGTATTGCCTAAATCTCTCATTCTTTTTAATGATCCAAGTAACTTTTCATTATCTCTTTGATGTAACCCAATACTTGGTTCATCTAATATATACATAACACCTGTTAAACCAGATCCTATCTGAGTTGCAAGCCTAATTCTTTGTGCTTCACCACCTGATAATGTACCTGAGCTTCTAGATAATGTTAAATAATTAAGACCAACATCAATTAAAAATTGTAATCTGCTATTTAACTCTTTAACTATTTGTTCAGATATCATTTTGTTTTTATTAGACATTTTATTTTCATATATTTCATTTATATATTTTTGTATAGCAACAATATTTTTATTACAAAGTTCTATTATATTTAATTCTCCAACTCTAACAGCAAGAGATTCTTTTTTTAATCTTTCACCATTACATGTACTACAAAAAGTTGTAGACATGAATTGTTCATAATAATTCTTCATACCAGCTGAAGCTGTTTGAGCAAATCTTCTTTGTAATGTATTAACTACACCTTCAAACTCAACTTCAAAATTTCTTGTTAAAGTTTTACTAGTGTGAACAAAATTTATTTTTTCACCATTACTACCATATAATAATATTTGCATAAAATCTTCTGGTAAATCTTTAATTTTAGTATTTGGATTAATATCATAATGCTTACATAATCCTTTAATATACATACCACTAATAGTATCTTTAATACTACCACCAGACCATCCTAAAATAGCTTGACGGTCATTTATTTTTTTTTCTTTATCAGGTATTATTTTTTCAACATCAATTTTTAAACGCTCACCTAACCCTGTACAATCTGGACATGCCCCAAAAGGACTATTAAATGAAAACATTCTTGGTGTTAATTCTTCTAAACTAATACCACAATCTGGACATGCGTAATTTTGGCTAAATAAATATTCTTTATCTGTATTCACATCTGTTATTAATACTAATTTATTCGCGTAATTTGAAGCAAGTTCAACAGAATCTGCAAGTCTTGTTCTTATCTCATTAGATAATACTAATCTATCAACAACAACTTCTATACTATGTTTTTTTTGTTTATCTAATTTTGGAAAATCTTCTGACAAATCAAAAACTTCACCATCTACCCTTGCTCTTATATATCCATCTTTTATTATTTGTTCAAATAATTTTACAAACTCACCTTTTTTGCCACGTATTACTGGGGCCATAACTAAAAGTTTAGTATTATTTTCTAATTTTAAAATTTGATCTACAATTTCATCTATACTTTGTTTATGTATTTTTTTATCACATATATAACAATGAGGTACTCCCACTCTTGCATACAAAAGTCTCAAATAATCATATATTTCTGTTATTGTACCTACAGTAGAACGAGGATTTTTAGAAGTTGTTTTTTGATCAATTGAAATAGCTGGAGATAAACCTTCTATTGACTCAACATTTGGTTTTTCCATAATTCCTAAAAATTGTCTTGCATAAGAAGACAAAGATTCTACGTATCTTCTTTGTCCTTCAGCATATATTGTATCAAAAGCAAGCGAAGATTTACCAGAACCCGAAAGTCCTGTAAATACAACCAATTTATCTCTTGGTATTTCTAAATCTATATTTTTCAAATTATGTTCTTTTGCACCTTTTATAATTAATTTATCATTCATTAAAATCACCTATCTTTATATCAAATATTATACACCACAAACAGATGTTTGTCAATAACTTATATCTTAAAATATAAAAAAAGGTAAATAGAATATATCAAACTATTTACCTTTTTTTATTACATTTTTAAAACTTCTTCAAAGAAAGCATTTGCCTCAAATTTATTATCACTATATAATTGTTTTATTTTTTCAACACTTGCCCACATAACTCCACAAACTTCTTCTTCTTGACATACAACATTTTCAATTAGTATATCAGCATTAAAAATCCAAACATCTAAAATATCTGGACAATTTGGATAATATCTAAGTGTGGTTCCAATTAATTTTCCGTCATTTTCATTTAAATCAATACCTAATTCTTCTTTTACTTCACGAATAGCTGCCTTTAAAGAATTTTCACCCGTTAATGCTGAACCACCAGTACATTCCCACATATATGGATGATTTTTACTACCAACGCGTTTTGTTATTAAAAATTCATTTTTAGAATTTCTAATCCAAACATTTGTAACTAAATGATATTCTTCATCACTTAATTTATCTCCTCTTTTTACCGTTTTATTTATTTTTTCTCTATTTTTATTATATAAATCCCAATATTCCATTTTAATTTCCACCTTTCATTTTATAATAAAATAAATACCAAATTTTTTAAAAAATATACATTAATAAGTTACTTTAGAATTATACTAAAGTAACTTATTTTTTTCATTGTTTTGAATAAAAACGAACTATTGATACATGCTCTCCTTTTTTTGTATTTTCAGGATATCTAGCAAGTCCCATTTTACTAACATCCATATGAATAATTTCAAATGAATCAATATCTTCAATTCCATCGGCAGAAAAATTATTTAAAATATATTCGTATATATTTTTAATTCTCGGTCTTGGAAAAGAAGCAGTTCCAAAACTATGTGGAATTTCAACAACACATAAAGAAAGTAACTCTTTAGAAATTGGAGTTATTTCAAATTTACTCCAGTGAGACCAATCAAAGAAATTTCCCTCTTTAATATTTCCAAATGAAATACCTTCTAAATAACAACGTCTTCCACTTTTTCCAACCCGAACAATTGGTTTAATTTTTTTACTCAACTGTTCTAACTCCAAATCATTAATCTTTTTTAACATCACATCATTTTTTAAAGCAGTATTCATTCGAAAAACCCTCCCAAATATTTATTTACACTATTTTATCATAGCATTATATAAAATTCAAGAGGATTTATTGTTTTTGTATTTTTTTATGTAATTTTAAATCACTTATTATTTTTGTAACTCAATAACTTCAGCTAATCTTGGTCCTCCTGTTGGATAACCATATCCAAGATCAACCAATAAATCAAGTGAAAAATTATCACAATACATTTTTTTATCTTTTATATAAACATTAAAATCATCTAAATGTTCTATAATATATGATTTAAATTCAGTTTTTTTAGCTAAAAATGCATCTTTAGAAACATTTGCTTCATTTTTTAATGCATTATCTGAATACTGATCTAGACTAGATAAAATTGCTTCAATCAATTTATCTTTACTATATCCAAATAAAGTTATCATTTCTGTTGTAGTTAAAACTTTTTTAGTATCTAAATTAATATTTAAGTAATTATATTCTATAGCAGGATATTCCATTAATTCAATATTTGAATAACTTCTAATACTTAAAACATTATTATTTATTTCAGCATTTATTTCTGTTATAGCTTCTTTTTTTTCATTTGTTTCATTATATAAATCTTCAACATCTTTTACTGCTTTTGCCAAATCACCACTTTGTTTTACGACAAAATTTGAAACTAAATAAGCATCTAAGTTTTTAAAATTAACTTGTTTTAATTCATATTTAGTAAACATTGTTGATTTTTTTTCATTAGAAATTTGATACTCTTCTATTTTAATGTAATCTTCAACTTTGTATTCTTTTTTTGTTTCTGTTACTACATTATTTTTTGTAGTATCATCCCCTTGAGTTACTTGTATAATATCATTTGTAGAAGTTTGATTTTCTAAATTTTCATTAGATTTTTTATTTGATAGATAAAATATAATACCACCTACAATTAGTATTAAAATTATAACTATAATGGAAACTATTAAAACAACTTTTGATACACCTTTTTTCATAAAAACACCATTAATATCATAATAATATGATATTCCTTTCTAAAAACGAAACAAATCCTATATAAATTTATTTACTTTTATATTTAGATTATAACTCTAAAAAAATATTTTTTCAATATATTTATTAAATATATTAATTTAATAATACTTAATTATTATTTTAATTCATTTACAAATTGTTTAAATAAGTTTCCTCTTTCCTCAAAATCTTTATATAAATCAAATGATGCACTTGCCGGTGAAAGTACTACATTATCACCATTTTTGGCTTTTTCATATGCTAATTTAACACAAGCTTCCATAGTATCTAAAGTTATAATTTCTATTTCACTTTCTAAAACAATACCTCTTCTTTTTGCTTCAGCCTCAACAGCTTCTTGTATTTTAGGTGCTGTTTTACCAACAAGTAATAATATTTTTACTTTGTCTAAAATATATGCTCCCATATTATCATATGGTATTTTTTTATCATATCCACCTGCAATAAGAATTATTTTTTTATCAAAAGATATTAATCCAGCTATTGTTCTTGTTGGACTAGTTCCTATTGAATCATTGTACCAATTAACACCATTTATATTTTTTACAAATTCCATTCTATGTGCAACTCCTGTAAATTTTGTTATAACTTCTTTAACAGCATCAATTCCTGTTATATCAATAACCGCTGTAGCAGCAGTACAAATATTTGCAATATTATGAATTCCTATTAATTTTACATCTTTAATATCAGATATTATATGCTCAAAACCGTCATTATTTAAATTATTTACTACTATATTATTTTCTTTTAAATAAACACCAGTTTCAACTTTATTTTTCAAACTAAAATATTTAACTTTGGATTCACTGCTAACTTTAGTTAAATAATTTTTTGTATATTCGTCATCTTGATTTAAAACTACTATATCACCTTGTTTTTGATGTAAAAATATATTCGCTTTTGAATCTCTGTATTCATCATAATCTTTATGATAATCTAAGTGATTAGGTGAAATATTTGTAATTACTGATATGTTTGGACTATCTTGCATTGTCATTAATTGAAAACTACTTAATTCTAAAACCACATAATCATTTTCATTTATTTCATCAATTTTTGCAAATATTGGTACCCCTATATTTCCTCCAAGCCAAACTTTATATCCTGCTTTTTCCAAAAATTTAGAAATAAGTGTAGATGTTGTAGTTTTACCATCACTACCTGTAATACCTATTACTTTACATGGACAATATTTTATAAGTAATTCTATTTCTGAAGTAAGTATTGCTCCTTTTAAAATAGCTCTTTGTATATTTTCTTTACTAGGTTTTACTCCTGGAGATCTAAAAATATAATCAAAACCATCATAAATATCTTCTTTATCAGTATCTAAGCAAAATTTTATTCCAAGCTCATTACAAATATCTAATTTATTTTCATTTTTATCAAATCCTGTAATATCAGCACCTAAATCTTTAAAATATTTTATTGCTGGTATATTGCTTCTCCCTATTCCAAGAGCCGCTATTTTTTTACCTTTTATATTAGTTTTAAATTCATTTAATTCTTCTGCTTTAGACTTTCCTTCAACTTTATTTATTTCCAAAAACTCATCCCCTTATTCTTCTTCAAATAACTCTAAAATATCTTCTTTTGACATTTTATTAATAAATGTTTCTCCAGCTTTTATTACTGAATTTGTTAAATCATTTTTTTTATCTTGTAATAATTTAATTTTTTCTTCTATACTATTACTAGAAATCAATTTAAAAACTTGTACATTACTTTTTTGACCAATTCTATATGCTCTATCTGTAGCTTGGTTTTGAGCAGATAAATTCCACCAAGGATCATAATGTATAACAATATCAGCTCCTGTTAAATTAAGCCCTGTACCACCAGCTTTTAAAGATATTAAAAATAGTTTTATATCTTTATTTCTATTGAATTCATCAACCATTTCTATTCTAGTATCAACTTTTGTTTTTCCAGTTAACATACTATATGTTATATTTCTTTCTTCTAATTCTTTTATTAATATATCAAACATAGATGTAAATTGTGAGAAAAGTAATATTTTATGACCACCATCTATAGCTTCTTGAATTATTTCTAGACATTGATTTAATTTTGCACTTTCACCAGTATAATTATCTAAAAACAATCCTGGATGACAACATATTTGTCTAAGTCTAGTAATAATAGAAAGTATTTTTATTCTACTTTTTTCAAAACCATTTTCCTCAATTTCTTCACTTAAACTTTTTTTAGCTTTTTGCAAAAATGATTTATATATTTTATCTTGTTCTTCATCCATTTGACTGTATAAAACTGTTTCAGTTTTATCAGGCAATTCCTTTAAAACATCTTTTTTTATACGTCTTAAAATAAAAGGTGAAACCATTTTTCTTAATTTATCCATTGCCTCTTTATCATCATCTTTTATTATACTTTTTTCAAATTTTTCTTTAAATATTTTATTTGAAAATAAATAACCAGGCATAACAAAATCAAATATTGACCAAAGCTCTGAAAAAGAATTTTCCATAGGTGTTCCTGTTAAAGCAACTCTTACCTCACCATTTAAATTTTTTATTGATTTAGCATTTTTTGTATTAGTATTTTTAATATATTGTGCTTCATCAGCTATAACATATTTAAATTTAATTTTTTCATATTCTTCTATATCTCTTTTTAATAAATCATAAGATGTTATAATCACATCATAATTTTTTATATCTTCTATAGATTTTTTTCTTTTTAAAGAATCACCTGATACAATTAAAACCTTAAGCTCTTTTGCAAAATGATTAATTTCTTTTTGCCAATTTATATATAGTGAACTTGGACAAACAACAATAGAAGTTTTTCCTGTTTTTTGTTTTTCATCAAGTAAAATAGCTATTATTTGTATAGTCTTACCAAGCCCCATATCATCTGCAAGTATTCCACCAAAACCATAACGTTCTATTGTCTTAACCCAATTAAAACCTGTTTTTTGATATGGTCTTAAAGTACCTGAAATTTCTTCTGGTATTTTAAAATCTAAATCTTTTGCTTTACTTATATCTGATACTATTTGTTTAAATGTTTTATCTTTTATTACAGATAAATTTTCTCCATCTTCTACTAAATTATCAAGATGCATAACTCTATATTTAGGCAATTTAACATTTCCACTTGCAATATCTTTTTCTGATATTCCTAAGTTCGAATGTAATCCTGCTAAAACTTTTATCCCATATGAATCTATATTTATATAGCTACCATCTTTTAAACGGAAATATTTTTTCTTTAAATTATATTTTTTAAATATTTCTCTTAATTCATCTTCTTCTAAAGAAATATCATCAAAACTTATATTTAATAAATTATTTTCTATTCTTAACCCTATATTTATAACTTTAGAGCTTATAATTTTTTTGTTTTTTAATTTTTCTGTTGCCAAAACTTCAAATTTTTCCATAAATAAATTTAATTTTTCTGTTAAAAAATCATAAATATGATCATTATTTGAAATATACATTAATTGTTTATTATATTCAATTATAAACTTTGAATCTTGAAAAATCTCAAAAACTTTTCTTTCAGCCAATAAGTTTCTATTAACCGTTACATTATTTGCTTTATCAAAAGGATTAAATTCTAACTCGTCATAACAAAACTTAACATTTGCTAAAATATTTCCTGTATTGTCTAAATCTAAAAATATTTTAACACCTAATTTTTTTGCTTTATATTTTTCTACAATATTTTTTTCAACACTTACATTTGAAAATTGTTTAATATTTGGTAAAATATATTCACAAAAACTTGTTGCATCAGCGTTAAATATTTTTAAAGAATCTTTATTTTTACTAAATTTAATTAAAAACGCTTTCATTTTTATAGTATATTCTTTACTTGTTTTATATAATTTATTATCAAATAATATATATATATTATCTTGTCCATTTAAAACAATGAATTCAGATTTTTTTATTATTTCTAATACACTATCTTCTTCTATTACATCAAATTCAAGTTTAGGATCTTCCTCTACTAAAACTACACTTTCAAAAGAAAAATAATCTTCTATTTTTACTACTTTATCTTTCATAATATCAAAAAACTCATCTAAAGAAGAACTTTTTAAAGCAATTCTATTTCTATATTCTCTTGAAATTTTCAGATAATCAGTTAAAGTTTCATATCCTTCATATTCTAATGCTTTTTTTTCAATAAATCTAGCTAAAGGTTTTGATGCATCTTCAAAAGCACTTATTGTATGTTTAAATTCAAATTTTTTTCCATATTGAAAAATCTTCTCTTTATTTAAACTCTTACCAAAATCATAAATATCTTTAAGTACATATAATTTTTCTCTACCTATTTTAAACTTAACAAATAAATGAGTTTCAACAAAAGGTAATTCAAGTATTGGTATAAGCTCTACGTTATTTGTGTTATTACTTAAACCTAATTCTAAATTTTCATAATATTTAAATAATTCAGTATTATCATTTTTTAATTTAAAATATTCTACTTTAGATTCTTTTTTATGCACAAATTCATCCATAAAATCATTCATATTTTCTATTTTAACTTTAGCTATTTTAAAATCAAGATATCGTTGTTCATTAATATATATATCAAAAGCCATAGCAATTACATGTTTACAAGGTGTCAAGCTTCTAGTAGAATATGGACACGTACAAGTATACTTAACATTACTATCTTTTTCTTTCTTTATTTCAACACTATATATATATGTACCTTTTACATCAGCTTTTGCTAAAAACTCTTCTTCATTTTCACTTTTTTCAAAATATTTAATATCAACTCTATCTTGTTCAAAATATTTTTTACCGCTCATAGTAATAACATTTCCTGATACTTGTAATAATTTATTTATATCATCTGAATTTATTAACATTATATTATTCTCCTAAATTTAATTTATTACTTCCTATATATAATAACTAGATAATTTATTAATAAGTTATTTACACCTATTAATAAATTATCTTTAATACTAAACTATTTTATATTTTCTGATACTGTAGACCAGATATCTGATGTTTCAAAGCCTTTTCTCCAAGCTGAAAAACCAGCTAAATTATATTTTTTTATAGTTTCAACTCTTCTTTTTACAGAATCTTTATCTTCAATCCATAATTTATAATTTAATGAACCCTCTGTATATTCTACATAATTTTGTCCTGCATTTTGATCAAAAGTCGGTGTTAATTTATATTTTTTTATAAAATCAACAGAATTTTGCATTGTATATACTTTAGTAGTAGGTTTTGTTTCACCTGATTTAGTTATCCAAAGTCTTGTGAAAAATGGAACACCAAGTATTATTTTATTACTTGGCACAGCAGAATCATTCATTAAAGATTCTACATTTTTTTCAACCCAAGATGCTTCAGCAATAGAACCAGCTGTTTCAGACCAATTACCTCTTTGATCATATCCCATTAAAACAATATAATCTGCTGCAGCTCCTATACCTTTTCTGTCAATATAATTTACAAAATAAACATCAACTGATAATTTTATTCCTTCTTTTCTAAGAAGTGGTGCCATTTCTCTTATAAATTCAGTATAAATTTCTTTATCTTCAGTTTTCATAGCTTCAAAATCTATATTTATTCCATCTAATTTATCTCTTTTTGCTATTTCTATTAAATTTTTAATAAATTGTTCTCTATTATATTCACTTGTTATCATAGCAGAAGTATCAGATGGCATATATGTTGAAGAATCAATACCATTTGTTATTATAGGCCATATCTTATATCCTAAACTTTTAGCTTTCGCATAATATTCACTACTATATTTAGAATTAATGCTACCATTTGAATTACTAAGTTCATACCAAGTAGGTGAAACAACATTAACTGCATCTATTTTTGTTTTACCTAATGTATCTAAATCACTTCCATATTGCCAAAACATAACAATTTTTTCTGTTTGATTACTACTTGTATTATTCGCATCTTGAGTATTATTTGAATTATCTACTAAATCAACTATGCTATTTTTAGCTATATATCCAACCATACCATCACTTGTTTTTATTTTATACCATCTTTTATGATTTAAACTTTCATTATATACTGTTACTACATTATCTTTATTTAACATATCTATTACATCAGAATTTGTTGATATATTTGAATATACTTTAACCCTATTATATAATATTGCAATATCACTCATGTTTGTTTTATCTATAGTTACAGTATTTGTTTTTTCATTATATCCAACTTTTATATTATATATTTCTTTTAAAATACCAATTGGAATATATGGTTCGTCATCTACTAATTTCGCACAACTTTCTATATCGATATATTCTAAATTCTTAGACATTTTTTTTTCGTCAATTTTCAACTTAACAACATCTGAATCAGTTGTAACAATAACCTTAGTTGCAAATTTATCATAATATATATTTTCATCGATTGTTTTTGATATTGTGTCTAATGAAACATATATTGTATGATCATCAATAAACGGTTTATATTCTGTTGATATATTTTCACCAAAAACCACCAATTCTGAATCTTTTTTTTCTTTCACACTAACATTATATTCATATTTAAAAAATATTACAAAAACTATTACAAAAAATACAAATATAATTACAAATTTACTAATATTTTTAACCATTTTCACCATTCACCCCATTAAATTACATTATATAATACTTTATTAAATTTGTGAATACATTTAAGAAAATTTAACAAAAAAAATGTTACTTAATTAAATTTTCAAAAAAAAATTATACAAGTGAATCTATTTTTTTAAAAATAAAATTCATATCATATAATTTTTTATTCCCAACTCTTATTTTTATAATAAAAAAACTTTATTTTATTCAATTATTTCATAAACAATATCTCTTGCATTTGAAACATCAGAATTTATATTCGTACTAATATATTTAACAGCACTTGAAGAAACTTGACCTATAACTGCATCAATTTTACCAAGTATAGAACCATCATTTGCAATAAATTTTATATTAAGTTTTAAATTATCTTTTGAATATTGACTATTTGTTATTTTAGCTGTTAATTTTGATATATTATTTTTATAAATCACTTTACTATCAGTAATTAATACATCACCAGCTTTTTTTGGTTTTTCTATTTCAGAACTTATATTTTTCTTTTCTCCCTCTTTAGTTGAAATATAATTAATTGTACCTAAATTCATAGATGCTTTAGT
The DNA here is from genome assembly GCA_964653805.1 of uncultured Clostridiaceae bacterium. Classification (GTDB taxonomy): domain Bacteria; phylum Bacillota; class Clostridia; order TANB77; family CAG-465; genus CAG-465. Next base: position 107,715 of record CAZZFS010000002.1, read on the forward strand.
AGCTATTTCAATTTTTTCTTTATTATTTAAAATATTTACTAATACGATTATCAGTGTTATTATTAATAATATTGCAACTACAATTGCTATCTTTTTTCTATTTAACATTATATTTGTCCACATATCTTTCTACCCCCAAAAAAACTAATAATTATATTTTATACTAAACAATAAAAATATACAATATATTTAACAAATTTCAAGAAAATAATCCGATTTAGATATTTATCTAATTCGGATTATTTTACTATGTAATATAATTTTTATAAAAAAGATTTATATATGTAAATATATAAATAAGGTATATACAAAATCTAAAAAAATTAATATATAAACTGGGTAGTTAATTAATATATTTTATTTCAGTTATTATATACCTTGACTATATAATAACACATTTTTTTTGCAAAATTTGTCGAAATTTGTAGATTATCCAAAAAACTTTATTTTTTTTAAATATTTCTTTGTTTTTTATTCTTTTTTTGTTATATTTTTATCCATTTTCAAAAAAAGATTTAATTCAGACTATTAAAATGGAATATGATTTTTATAAAAAGGTGTATATTTGCAAATATATATATAAGGTATATTTGCAATTCAAAAAATATATAAAAATTGGGTAGTTAATTTTCACATGTTATTTTTTCTTTAAATATACCTTGACTATATAATAACATATAATTTTTGCAAAATTTGTCGAAATTTGTAAAAAGACAAAACTTTTTTACTTTTTTTTACTTTTTTTTGTTGTTTTTTCTTTTAATTTAATCGTATCTCTTAATTTTCTATGATAAGAAATTGTAAATCTATGAATTTCATCTTGTAAAAAAGTTATAAAATTTAAAATTTTATCATTTTCTAAATTAATTACATTACCATTTAAATCAATTAACTCTTTTGTTTTGTGCTTATCATTTTTAATCATACCATAAACAGATACATTTTTTTCTTCTGCTTCTTCCATCGCTTTTTTTACCATAGAAAGTTGAGTCTTACCACCATCTATTAATATTAAATCAGGTAACAACCATTCATCACTATGATTTAATCTTCTTTTTAAAATTTCATACATACTTTTAGGATCATCTTGAGTAAGTGTACTTTTAATTTTAAATTTTCTATACATTTTTTTATTAAATTTTCCATCTTCATACCTTATCATACAACCAACAATATATTCATTTCTTAAATTAGATATATCATAACATTCAATTGATTCTATTGTTTCAGTAAAGCCTAACAACTTAGATAACTCTTCTAAATTATTATATTTTTTGTTTTCCATATTTATTTTAATATTATTTTCAACCATTTTAATTAAATTTGCTTTTTCACCTTTTTTAGGACATATAACATTTAAATTTATTTTTTTGTTTTCAAAAAACTCATTTAATAAATTTATAGATTCATCTTCTAATTTTATATATATTTTTTTAGGCATATCTTTATTATCTATATAATATGAAGATATTATTTGAGTTATAACTTCCTCTTGTTCTTCATTTTCTACATCTTCTAATTCTATATTATCATTTAAAACAACTTTATAATTTCTTATTTTAAAAACTTGAATATATATACTATTATTTTGATAAATATATCCAAATATATCTGTACTATTTTCATTTAAATTAGCAACTTGCTGTTTTTGTGCAATAGCATCAATACTTTCAATTCTTTTTTTTATAACATCAGCTTTTTCAAATTCTAATTTTTCTATTAAACTTTCAATATCTTTAATTAAAAGTTCATGAATTTGTTTCGTATTGCCTTGTAAAAATAAAATTATTTGATCAATCATTTTCTTATACTGTTCTAAATTAACATCATTTACACAAGGTCCCAAACATCTTCCAATATGATAATATAAACAAGGCTCTTTCTTTTTTGTTTTTTCAAGATTTAACTTACACCTTTTAACCGGAAATAACTGCTTTATCATCCTTAAAACTTCTCTTACAGCTGAAACATTTGTATATGGACCAAAATATAACGCCTTATCATTTTTTTTAGTTCTAGTAACATAAATAGTTGGATATTTTTCTTTAACACTTATTTTAATATATGGATATGTTTTATCATCTTTTAACATTACATTAAATTTTGGATTATGTTCTTTTATATAATTACATTCTAAAACCAAAGCCTCAACTTCATTATTTGTAACAATATATGTTATATTACAAACATTAGAAACCATTTTTTCAATTCTTGCAGATTTATTATTTTTTTGAAAATACTGTCTAACTCTTTTTCTTAATGAAATTGCTTTACCAACATAAATTATATTATCATCTTTATCCCTCATCATATATATACCAGGATTTAAAGGAATGTTATTTATTATTTCTCTTAATTTTTCACTTGCCATTTTTTCACCAACCTACCTTAGGGCTAACTTTGTAAAAAAGTCTAATGACTTTTTTACACCTACACTTATTTGCTTTTGTATTATATATTAAAAGAAGGTTACCTAGTATATAAGTAACCTCCTAAATTATTTTCAATATTATAGATTATTCAGCAGCTTCTTCAGCTTCATTGTATTTCTCAATAATCATGTTTTGTAACATTTCTCTAGTTTCAGTATTTATTGGATGAGCAATATCTTTAAATTCTCCGTTTGGAGTTTTTCTGCTAGGCATTGCTATAAATAAACCTTTATCACTTTCGATAACTTTTATATCGTGAATTACGAATACGCTATCAATAGTTATAGAAGCTATAGCTTTCATCCTATTTTGAGAAGTTACTTTTCTAACTCTTATATCAGTTATTTGCATGTTCCACACCGCCTTCCTTAACTAGTATACTTATATTATACACAATATATATTTAAAGTCAATACTTGTAATATAATAAGTATCAAAATAATAATTAAATTTGTTATAATTAATTATATAATATTTTAGTTCTTTTAACATCGTAACTCAAATTTTTATCTATATATTCATTATAACCTGTCATTATATAATCTGGTTTTAAATTACTTCTTGAACCTGTTGAAACGGTTACTTCAAGTGAATTATCTAAATTAAAATCATAAACTATTATTTGTGACTTTATATCAATTCTTTCAGATCTATTTTTTGATTTTTTTAATACTGGTAAATTTGGCTGTGAAAGATAATCTTCCATTTTATCTTTATAATATTTTTTTAAATCTTCTTTTTCTCTTAATGTTTTACCTTCATACAATTTTTCGTTATATAAAAAATTAATAAGGTATGTAGCTGCGTAAACTCTTGACATTATATTTTTTTCTTTTATATCTATATATTCAGCTGATAGTATTGTAATACCGCTCGGTAAAACTTTATTCATTTCTTTTGTGAAATATGCTGTTTGTAATTTTTCTACAATTAATATATCTACTATTTCTCCTGTACTTTCAATACCTACTGATAAAGGATGTGCAAATACAAGTTCTGGTCTTGGATTATATCCTTTTGAATGTTCAACTAATATGTTTGCTCTAGCAAGTGACTGTTCAAAAATTCTTATTAAATCCAAGTGTGAAAAATAAATAGCTTCTTTAGACTTACTATAAATAACTCTTAGTTTCTCCATTCTAACCCCTACTTTCTTGCAACATTATATCATAATTTATATAAAAATAAAACATTTTATTAAAATTTTTACAAAAAAAATCATATTTTATGAAAAACACAAAATACAATTCAATTCAAACTAATTAGATATATAAGTTTACATTAATTCTCTATATTCCATTTGTTATACTATCTAAATATACTTTTGAAAAAACTTCAAATTCATTTGAATCTTTTAATTTGAAATTAAAAATTTTTTTTATTTCTGAATTTATAATATATTTTATAGCAATATATGTTGAATAATTAATTTTTAATAATTTTCTATTGCATTCTTTTTTTGAACAACTTTCACACAAAAATATATTATTTATATAATCATAATATATAACTTCATTTTTATTTGATTCATTTAAAAAACTTTCTCTACATGAGCACATATCCATTCTTGGTGCAAACCCAAGTAAAGAAAGTAATTTGATTTTAAAAATAGCTGTTATAAATTCTACTTTTGTATCCATACTATCGATAATAAATATAGTATTTAAAAATAGTTTTAAAATATTTTTGGTATCTTGATTTTCATCAGTAACATTAAATAATATTTTTGTAAGTTCAAAAACAACTTGTAATTTATCAAAATCTGTTCTTAATTTATAAAAAGTATTTATTATATCAGCTGAATTTACATAGTAAAATTTGCTCCCTTTAAAAAGAACAAATTCACTATAAACTAAATACTGAGAATTTGCAAGTATAGGACTATTTATTTTTCTAGATCCTTTTGCCATACATGAAACTTTGCCAAGTTCATCTGTAAGTATAGTAATTATTTTATCATTATCTTGATAATTTACTTCTTTAATTATTATACCCTTTACTTTAATTAATTTCATATACTTTTCTCACCTATTTTTTCACCAATAATTTCATCTATATTTCTTTTTATACTTTCCGTATCCAAACTATTTACCAATTGTATTAATTTTTTATATTCTAAAAAAGTTTCAATATCACCAGTTTGTAGAAAGTTTTCCCATGCTATTTTTTCATACATATTAACCACCTTCTTACATTTCATTTTAAATTGAAAAATGCTTTGAATGTAGTAAAAAATAATTTATATTTTATTTTTTATATTTTGTAAGTATATATCATTTTGTTGCCAATTTTTTCTCATTTTTACCCAAATTTTCAAATTGACTTTTTCTTCTAACATTTTTTCAATTTCTCTTCTTGACTCACTCCTTATTTTTTTTAACATTTCTCCGTCTTTACCAATTATAATACCTTTATGTGACATTTTTTCGCAAATAATATTTACTTCTATATCATAAACTGTTTTATTATTAATATTTTCTCTACTTTTAAATTGTTCAACCTCTACTTTTATTCCATGAGGAACTTCTTCATCTAAGTTATTTAAAGCTTTTTCTCTTATTAATTCTTCAACAATTTCTCTTTCAGTTATATCAGTCATTTCATCATCTTGATACATTAAATTCCCTTCAGGTAAATATTGTTCAATTTTATTTAAAAGAATATCTAGTCCGTCATTTTTATATATAGATATTGGTATTATTTCTTTAAATACACCATTTATACTTTCCATATATGTATTATATTCATCCATTATTTTAAGTATATTTTCTTTTTTCACCTTATCTATTTTATTTATACAAAGAATTACTTTTTTACCTGTATTAACTATATCTTCCATAATTCTTTTATTTGCTTCATCAATTCTTGATTTTGTTGCATCTACTAAGTATATTATAACATCAACAGATTTTATAGAATTTCTTACACCTTCCATCATATATTCACCCATTTTATTTTTAGGTAAATGTACTCCTGGTGTATCTATAAATACTATTTGTGATTTATCATTAGTAATGATACCTTTAATATTAAATCTAGTAGTTTGTGGTTTTGGAGTTGTTATTGCCACCTTAAACCCTACTAATTTATTTACAAGTGTTGATTTGCCAGCATTTGGCTTCCCTATAATTGTTACGTATCCAAATTTAAACATATCTACCCTCCTCTCTTCTTACCTTTATTATATCAAAAAAGTAGGTAAATTTCAACTACCTACTCTTTCAATCACACTCTTTCAAAGTGTTATGTTAAACTTATTCTTTTAATCCGTTCTTATGCTTGATTTTTATTTAATTCATATATTTTATTTGTATAACTTAAATTTTTTAGCATATTTGTTATACTTCGTATACCATACATACTAATTTTTTAAATTTACAGATTAAATTCCAGACCCAAGAACTACTACAGGACGGAACCCAGTATAGAAATCTGCAACTCCATCATCGCCACTGAACGAAAACATACCACCGTTAATTCCATATGAGTAAAGACCACCACGTAAGAAGAACGGATAAGTCGAGAATGGCATATAAGAGTAATCAGTAAACCAGGAATTAGTATTTGGACTATCAACTGATGGTGAAGTTTCATATACAGCATCGCCTACTTTACTTGAATTTGCTAAATAATTTGCTGTTGCTACATCTCCATTTGATGTATATACATCTTTATATTGATTTCCAGCTGTATATAAGCTATTTCCATTTGTTGTTAAACTACTATTTCCGTTTGCTAAATAGCCTGCTACAAGTTCATATGTACATCCATTCATGTCATATATTCCATATACATTTCCGGTTGTACTTGTTTGTACTCCGTATGTTACATTATTGTATGCATATGTACTTGTTGTTGCTACTGCTGCTGAATTTACTCCTGTTCCTGCTCTTCCTGTTTTAAAACTACTATCTGGATTCATCCATACTTCACTATTTTTTCCGTATATACTTTGTGTAAGATATGCTGCTGCTCCCCATTCTACATTTTTGATTAAATGTGTATCTAGATTTGTTGTCGACCATCCATATTTTGCTGTATTTGTTGCCATACTTAAACATGCTGTAAACATATCATTTATTGATAACTGTCTTAATGAAATAACTTCTGGTTTAACTTCTATTGAACTAGCACTTCCACTTGCTTCAAATTTTGCTACCCATATTCCAGCTAATTGTGTACTTCCAAATGTAAATGCTGGATGAACTATATATCCACTTGTTGGTGTAGTTTGTGTTATTGGTATAAAATTCACATCTATAGTTTGTGCTGTACTACTATGTGGTGTTGGTATTTTATATTCGTATCTTGGTATCCATACCCACATACTTCCATCTGTTGTTCTAGCATTTGCCCATTGTTTACTTTCGTAATTATACCAAGACGAATCAGTTGATGTTGTTGTTACAACATTCCCACTTACATCCCATTTTATTGGAGTCATTCCTGTTGATAAAACTGGTGCATTTACTATTAGTGTAGCCTTTTCTGTTGATATATTTATACTTTCAGCCCAAGTTTTTTTTGTAGAATTTTCTGATACATATCTTAATGTACCACTTACTACTGCTATTTCATCATTATATTTTGTTTTACCATTTAAACTTGGTATATATGTAAATAATGTTGTAGTGTCGGTAAAATCTGCATTTAATGTACTTTGATCAAATTGCCCTTTTGTAATTGAATATTGCTGTGCTTTATACATATTTAATTCATCATTAAATGTTGATAAATCGTTTAAAAATGTTGCTTTATTTGCTGAATCTATTGGATTATTACTTGTTAATGTAAGTATTACTGCTGCCGCTAGTATTATTACTACAATTATTGTTATCACTAATACTATTAATGATATACCTCTTTTATTTTTCATTATTTTCACCTTTCTTTTGTTTCTTCAATTTTTAATTTACTTATATTAATTTTTTTTTGTAACTTAAACTAAAAAGCACCGCCACCACCGGCCACCACCGGCCACCGCCACCAGAACCACCACCAGAGTATCCTCCAGATGATGAAGAACTAGGAATACTTGTTGCTGAATCAGCCATACTTCTCATTGTTGACGAATAAATAGCCATTCCCATAAGAGGATGTGTATTATATATATATTCATCATCATATCCTTTTTGTAATAATTCTTCTTTAAATTCTTTACTTACCTTATCAGCAATTCCAAATAAAGTAGCAAATACTAAATATTTATCCCATAAAGCCATTTCTATTGGATATCTATCTTTTATTAAGCTATAATCTTTTAAATATTTTTCTAATCCTTTTATATTTTTATAATCATCTCTTACTTCTTCTTTTATTAATTTACAACCAGTTGAAATAGTTGCCATAATTATAATAAAATAAATAAATAATGAACACCCTCCAACAGATAATATTCCAATATTATCTGTAAGTGGAGATATAAATATATTATTTATTAAAAATATTAAAACTAAAGATATCAACATAATAATAACACTCATATAATTTTTCATTGATATTTTTTGATAAATTAAAGGTTCTTTATTACTGCTCATTTCTGAAACATTTTTGTTATATTTAGTTATAACAGAAGTTTTAGTTGCTAACGTTTCAAATGTATCATTTAATTCTATTTTTTTATTAATTATTTTTTCAATGTCTAAAACACTAGATGCTTTATATTCAAATATATAATTTATAACTAATTTTTCATATTCAGTAAGTTCTTCAAGATTTGCTTTTTGATTTATTGTTATAAAATAATCATAATCTACTCCCATAGAAAAGATACCTTTTTTAACTTTTTTCAAGCATTCTAAATTAATATATTTTTTATTTGATAAATCAAGTATTGTAGCAAGTAACACATTTGTATCACCATAACCAGAAAATTTATTTGTTATCATAGCATATTCAGCTAATTCTCTACCTTCTAAAGGTTCAGTGTAATAACCAATTTCTTCTTTTCTAGGAACATATTTAGATGTAACTTTTTTCATTTTTACAATCATAATCACAACTATTACCAAAGCAAAAATCACCAATAAAACATTAATAATTATAAATAAAAAATAGCTTTTATTTCCTGAAGACATCTTTTTTTCAATTTTATTTAATTCATTAATATCATAATTTTTAACTATATTTTTTTTAACTTCACCTAAAGTTGTTACTGGGAATACAACTCTTGCATCAACTGCTATACCACTATTTATATTTGTTGCATTAATTGATATATTTGAATCAGTTTTTGAACTACTTATATCTCCAACATAACCATGTGGATATACCAAAACTTCATTTAAATTAACAGAATTTTCAAAAGAAATATTTATATTTAAATTTTCTATTAAACATTTCCAGTCCTTACCAAGAAAATTCCAATATAACTCACCTTTATCTGTATATTTTACTGCCACATCATCTAATGTATATTTATATTTCACATATTTATATTCTCCATTATCTACTGGAGAATAAACTTTAAGTTCTACTTTATCTCCATCACTTGATAAATTTTGCATTGAATAAAAATCACTCATACCATTAACTAAATTCTCACTAAGTTTTGATTCTTTCATATTATCAAAACCTATATCTGATGTATATACACTAACATCAGACACACCATTTGATTGATATCTTGATGATGTTGGTTCCATATCAGATTTTTGACTACTATAGTTATATTTATACATTATTTCTCTAAAAACACCATTCATAGATTTAGAAAATTTATATTTTAAAAATTCTTCTACTTCTAAATCACCATTTTCTTTAACAATAGCATTTATTTTATAATCTTCTATTTTATAATCAGCACCTTTTACATTTGAAAATGTAATACTAATTAATATGATAATAAAAGTTAATAATAAAGTTTTTAAGATTTTTTTGTTTTTTATAATTTCATCAAAAGAATAATCTTTTTTCACAACAATTCCCCCTATAATAATTTTTAATAAAATGAATTAGCATTATATTTTTTTATAACTTTTACTGCTGTTAGTTCTTTAGCTTCTGGATTTATTTTTTTTTCTTCACAATAAATTAAAACAATATCTCCATTATCTATATCATTTAAACTTATTTGATTATTATTTATATTGGTTTTATCTCTATAAGAAGTAAGATTATTTACTTTAATTAAAATTTCACCTTTTCCTGATGCAGGATAAGAAGATCTTATAGAATCTAATTTTATTTCTTTTAAAGTTTTAGACATAAAATCTATTTTACCATAAACAAAATAATTACTTTGCTTAGAAAATATTTCTTCATTTTTTTCTATATATTTAACAGACATAAAAATTATTGAACCTATTACAAGTATTGTAAATATTATCTTTAATATTCTAAAACCATTAACAAATTTAAATATTAGTTTTAAAATCAAAAATGCTATTGCACTTCCAACTATTATAAGTAATAAATCTGGATCAATGTATTTTGCTATTAATTCCATATACAACCACCTTTCTAAAAATATATTTTATTATTTTTCTATATTTTTCATACTTAAACTAACTTTTGCTTTTTCTTTATCAATTTTTATAACTCTAACATTTACAATATCACCAACTGAAATTTCTTCCATTGGATTTCTAACAAACTTATCACTTATTTCAGATATATGAACTAAACCATCATTTTTAACACCTATATCTACAAAAGCACCAAAATCTATTACATTTCTTATAGTTCCTTGTAAAACCATACCTTCTCTTAAATCTTCAAATTTTAATACATCACTTTTTAAAATTGGTTTTGGTAACTCATCTCTTGGATCTCTTCCTGGTTTCTTTAATTCAGAAATTATATCTTGTATTGTTACAACACCTACATCAAATTCTTTTGAAACACTTTCTAAATCAATTGTATCTAATTTAACTTTTATTTTATCTATATCTTCATTTTTTATTTTTTTAATATCAAAACCAATTAATTTAATTAATTTTTCTGCTATACTATATGATTCTGGATGTACCATAGTATTATCTAATATATTTTTTGATTCTGGTACTTTTAAAAATCCTGCACATTGTAAAAATGCACTTTTTCCAAGTTTAGGTACTTTTAATAATTCTTTTCTATTAGAAAATTTACCTAATTCTTCTCTATATTTAACTATATTATTTGAAACAGTTGCATTTACACCAGAAACATATGAAAGTAATGACGGAGTTGCAGTATTTAAATCTACACCTACACTATTTACAGCATTTTCAACAACTCCTGTAAGAGTGGTATCTAATCTTTTTTGATTTACATCATGTTGATATTGCCCAACACCTATACTCTTAGGATCTATTTTAACAAGTTCAGCCATTGGATCTTGTAAACGTCTTGCTATTGAAATAGCACCTCTTATTGATACATTTATATCCGGATATTCTTTTGTAGCAAGTTCTGATGCTGAATATACTGATGCTCCTGCTTCATTTACACTTGCACAATACAATTTTTGTTTCAACACTTTTATAACAGAAGCAACAAATTGTTGAGCCTCACGAGAAGCTGTTCCATTTCCTATTGCTATCATTTCAACATTATATTTTTCTATTAAACTAATCATTATTTTAGTAGCACCTACAACATCATTTTGTGGTTGTGTAGGATAGATAGTTGTATAATCAAGTAATTTACCTGTTTCATCTATTATTGCTATTTTACAACCTGTTCTATATGCTGGATCAAATCCCATTATTGTCATATTTTTAAGTGGCGCGCCCATAAGTAAGTTTTTTATATTTACGCCAAAAACTTTTATAGCTTGTTCAGAAGCCTCTTCAAATTTATCACTTCTTATTTCTCTTTCAATTGAAGGTTTAATAAGTCTTTTATATGAATCAGCAATTGCACTTATTATATTTTCTTTAAAAATACTTTCGCCTTTTAATATTTCTTTTTCTAAGTATACTTGAATTTGTTCTTCATCAACTTCAAATTTAACTTTTAAAAAATCTTCTTTTTCACCTCTATGAATAGCAAGTACTCTATGACTAGGTATTTTATTTATAGATTCAAAAAAACTATAATACATATCATATACAGATTTCTCATCTGGTTTCGTTGCAACAGTAACTAATTTACCTGTCATATATGATATTCTTCTAATATTTTTTCTATAATTTGCATTATCTGAAATATCTTCTGCTATTATATCAAGAGCTCCTGAAATAGCTTCTTCTGGAGTTTTAACATCTAATTCAACGTTTACAAATTCTTCTGCTACTTTATTTATATCGCCCTCTTTTAAAGTTTGTTTTATTATAATTTCAGCAAGTTTTTCTAAACCTTTTTCTTTTGCAATTGTTGCTTTTGTTCTTTTTTTAGGTTTAAATGGTCTATATATATCCTCTATCTCAGCTAAAATATTTGAACCTATTATTTTAACTTTTAATTCATCAGTAAGCTTTCCTTGCTCATCAATTAATCTTATTACTTCTTCTTTTCTAGATTCTAAATTTTTTAAATATTCTAATCTATCATTTAATTTTCTTAAAATTTCGTCATCTAAATTTCCTGTAACTTCTTTTCTATATCTTGCTATAAAAGGAATTGTATTTCCTCCTTCTATAAGTTCTATTGTACTTATTACTTGACTTTTTTTTATTCCTAACTCTAAAGCTAATTTATCTATTATTATTTCCATTTTTAGTTCCTTTCGTTTATTATGTTTTTTTATTTATTCCATACATTATATATATCACAAAGAGTAAAAAAATGCAATAAATTCAAATGATATTTAAGTATATTAAAGAAATTTATATTCATTAAAGAATTTAAATTTATGTTCAAAAAAACAACTGTAAACTCATTATTTTAAGTTTACAGTTGTTTTTTATTTTATTTTTTTAATATATAATTTAATATTATAATTAATATTTTTTTATACACTATTTATTAATTCTTTTTACCAGTAGAAATTTCTATAGCTACTCTTCTACCATTATATTTTGTATTATTTAAAGCATTTATAACTTTAGAACTAACTTTTGTATTTAAAGTTACAAAAGAAAATTTATCTAAAACTTCTACATCATATATATCATTTTTTGATATACCAACAGTACTTGTTATATAATCTTTTAAATCTGCTCTTTTTAAATTATCTTTTTTACCAAGAGTAATAAATAATCTAGTATTATCACCTTTACCAGTTCTAGCAGCACTTCTGCTAACTTCAGCAAATTCTATTTCTTTAACTTTATTTTTTCTTAATTTCATATGTAATAAAGCTGCAGCAATATCAACTGGTGATTTATCATTAACTTCCATATATTCAGTTATGATAGCTTTTTCTTCTTCAAATTTTGAAGTTTCTAATTCTTTTGTTAATCTTTCTAATAGTTCATTTTTCTTCTTGTCATTTAAATCCTTAGCTGTTGGGATACTATATTCTTTTAAAGTTGTTTTTGTATATCTTTCAATATTTCTAACTTTACCCATTTCTTTATTATTAACAAAAGTTATAGCTACGCCTTCTTTACCAGCTCTTCCTGTTCTACCTATTCTATGCACATAATATTCTTCATCACTTGGTATATTATAATTTATTATAATTTCAACGTCATCTACATCTATTCCTCTAGCTGCAACGTCAGTTGCTACTAAAACATTAATAGTACCACTTCTAAATTTTTTCATTACTACATCTCTTTGAGATTGTTTCATATCACCATGAAGTGCATCAACTTTATATCCATTAGTTTGTAAATGTGCCGTAACATCATCAACTTTTCTTTTTGTATTACAAAATACAACTCCTAATTTTAATTCCATTGAATCGAATATTCTTACTAATGCATCTGATTTTAAGTTTTCATGTATTTTTAAATAATGTTGCTCTATTTTTGGAGTAACCATTTGACTTTGAGATACTTTAATAACAATAGCATCTTTCTTTTGATACTTATTTGTTATATCCATAATTCCTTTTGACATAGTAGCTGAGAAAAGTACAATTTGTTTTTCAGAAGTAGCACTTTTTAATATTATATCAATATCTTCTCTAAATCCCATGTTTAACATTTCATCCGCTTCATCTAAAACTAACATTGATAAATTATTTAATTTCAAAGTTTTTCTTCTTAAATGATCCATTACTCTTCCTGGAGTACCAACAACAATTTGTGGATTTCTTCTAAGAGCCATAATTTGTCTATCTATTTGTTGACCACCGTAAACAGAAACTATTTTCACGTCCTTTTTATATTTTATTAATTGTTCAAGACCTTCACTTGTTTGAATAGCAAGTTCTCTAGTTGGACAAAGTACCAATATTTGAACATTTTTATCTTCTAAGTCTAATTTTTCTATAGCAGGTATTCCAAACGCATACGTTTTCCCTGTTCCTGTTTGAGCAAGACCTGTAACATCTTTACCTGTCATAACCTCTGGTATAGCTTTTGATTGTATTGGAGTAGCTTCACAAAACCCCATTTCATCTAATGCTCTTTGTATTTCATTAGATAAATTTAATTCACTAAATTTTAAATTCTTCATTTTAACCCTTTCATATTTTCATATTTTACAAAAAAAAATAAATTACAAATACTTAATTGTAATTTATTAATTACTTAGTTTTTCTAACATGTCTATTTTGCATAATTAATATTATACCACAAAAAAACATAAAAAGATACACTTTTTATGTTTTTTATGTCTATTTAAACTATTTTATTTAGATTTTTATTAACTATTTATTATTTTTAATAATTTTCTGCTTCAATTTCAAAATAATTTTTAGCATGTTCACAAACAGGGCAAAGTTCCGGTGCAGCTATTGCCATATGAATATGTCCACAATTTCTACATTTCCAAACTTTAACGTCTCCTCTTTCAAAAACTATACCTTCTTCAATATTATTAAGTAATTTTACATATCTTTCTTCATGAGTTTTTTCAATTTTACCAACAGATTCAAAAAGATAAGCTATATGATCAAATCCTTCTTCTTTTGCAACTTCAGCAAACCCTTTATACATATCTGTCCATTCAAAATTCTCACCATTTCCAGCATCTTTTAAATTTTCTTCTGTTGATGGAACACATCCATCATGTAATAATTTAAACCAGATTTTTGCATGTTCTTTTTCATTTCTTGATGTTTCATCAAATATTTCAGATATTTGTTCATAACCATCTTTTTTTGCTTTTGATGAATAATATTCATATTTAACTCTAGCTTGTGATTCACCAGCAAAAGCTTTTAATAAATTTTCTTCTGTTTTACTACCTTTTAATTCCATAATTATATACCTCCTTGTATGTTTATATTATACCATACAAAGATTTTTTTTCAATACTAAATATATAACAAAAAGAAAAAAAAAGACTCATAATGAAAATATATTAATATTCATTATGAATCTTTTTTTAAACTAAACATTTAATTGATTAACAAAAACAAAATAATTACTTCAGTTAACTACATAGTAACCTCATATGCAACAGGGAAATGTTCTTTTTGAATTTTTTTCATTTCATTCTCCACAAACAAATTATATCTCTCTATTTCAATTTTATCCTTAAACTCTTTTAAATCAAAATTCCCCATATTTAATTTGTTTTTGTCCTGATAACTCCAAAAATTTTCAAGGTTAGTAACATCTTGATTAAATTTATTAATCATATTATTGCAAACTTTGTATACCAATTTAGCACCTGTATCAAAATTCCCCCTCGGCATTTTTTGAGCTGTAAAATTCAATTCCACTCGCTCCAATTTCAAAAAATCAAGAACATCAATTGAAAATCTTGTTAAAAAGATTTTTTGAGCATTTTTAGCATTATATAAAATGCTATTTACAAGAGGCTTAAAATCTTTTTTATTAAAACAAGCAAACTTTACATTACCTGTTTTAAAAAGTTTCATTTTTTCAACACCATCGATGTAGATAGTCCGGCTTTTATTATTTTTTTTGAAATTACAATCGCTAAAAATTTTAGAATTTGAAATTTGCAAATCAAATAAATCTAAGCCTTTCCAAGTAGCCCATTCAATATCTTCAGTATTTAAAAATACATTTTGAATGGGACTTCTTGTTTTTTCAACTTTCCACCATTCAAGAAAACTTGATACTTTAAGCATTGCAAACATTACATAGCTTGGATTTTGAGCATGATTTTCACCATCAAAAATTAAATTATCACCCTCTTGAGTTATTACAATGTTAGCAACTCTAAACTTCCGATACTCAATCATTTTTTCTCCTTCTATTCAACACTTTCGGCAGTTGACTCCAATAATTTTTTAATGAAAAACAAAACAGTAGCTAATTATAGCTAAAAACAGTATTTTTTTGTTTTTTTATTATACCATTTACTTTGATTTATGTCAAATGTTTAATATTATATTATTTTTTAATCCCTAAAAAAATTTTATAATTCTCATAATAATTTTTATCTGCATCCAATCCAAAATGTTTAAATATTTCACGTTTATACTTTATATTTTTAATATTTCTCAAATCTCTATTGTATTGAATATTTTTACCATCACCCAGCAAAACATTAATACTACTATGTATTCCAAATCCTATTCCAAAATCACAAAAATATTTTTTCAAAAAAATTTCTTCTTCACTATTATTTGATATTTCCGTTTTTAAATATATCAACCCATATTGCAAATATACATTTTTTCTTTTTGTACCGTCAAAAGCTCTACCATAAAATATAGGGAAATCCATTTCAAAAGGTTCTAGTACTTCATTACCAATAATTTCAAATTCTCCATAATAAAATATATTATCCATAACTTGTTCTGACAAAATAGCTTCACATTTTTTTAATTCATAAAAATTCAAATCTATTTCATCACTAATTTTTTTGTAAATTTTAACAATTAAAGCTTTCCCCATTAAATCCATTAATCCAAGATGTTTTTCTTCAATTTCTCCTTTTTCGATTTCTTTTTTCATTTTATAAACATCTAACATTATTCTACCATATCCATATTGACGTCTTCCAACTCTAAAAATAAAATAATCACCTTCTTTAAATTTACAATGCTTTCTCTTTGAATTTTTAAATTCAAAGAGTTTTTTCAAATCTTCTTTTGTACTATATTTTATCCACCAATCAAGCCACTCTCTTAACCCATCTAAACCTTTAGTGAAACTTCTACTATCATTATCAGAAGAATAAAAAGTTGTTTGCGTAGTAAAATTAGCAATTAAAACTCTTGTTTTATAATAAAAATATACACCTACCGCATTCATCGCTTCCAATGCAGTAAAATTTAATTTTTTATTTTTTCCTCTTGATGTTTTTGGCAATATAATAGTTCTATTTTCAATAGTAAATTCATTTAATTCAACTTCTAAATAACTATCTTGTGTAATTTCTATTTTTTTTACTAATTTATCTTTATCAAAATATAAATATATAGTATCATTAAATTTTATACATTCCCAAGATTTCTCAACTAGTCTTAAACCTAAATATTTTCTTTCTTCATTTTTTAATTCAAATAACATCTTCTCACCTCATAAAACATTTATTTTTATATTATATCATTTTATTTTTAAAAAAAATGTCGAATTTTGTCGAAAACACATTTTAATTTAATATTTTTTATATAATAAAATCTCATAACTTTTAAACTTAAGTTACGAGATTTTAAATGATTTGTTTTCATTATTATTCAATTTATATTATTTTGTTTAACTAAATATAAAAAATTTAACTAAAATAACTATTGCAATTATAAATCTATAATATGCAAATATTGCAAAATCATGATTTTTAATATATTTAAGTAAGAATTTAATACTCAGTACTCCAACTATAGCTGAAACTATCATACCTATTAACAATTCTATACTAAAACCTTCTATCATATCAGGCAATTTAAGTAATGCAGCTCCTGTTATTATTGGAACTGAAAGCAAAAATGTAAATTTAGCTGCAGCTTCACGAGTAACCCCCATAAGTCTTGCAGTAAGCATTGTTGTTCCTGAACGTGAAAATCCTGGAATTACAGCTAAAGCTTGTGATAAACCAATTATTAAAGTTTGTTTTAATGTTAAATCTTCATAATTAACTTCACTACCTTCATATTTTTTTTGTGCCCATTTATCACCTAAATATATAAATAATCCCATAACAGCAAGTGAAATAGCTATTATATATATATAACTTGGATTTCTAAATATAGACTCTACTTGACTCTCAAAAATTTTACCTATTAATGCTCCTGGAATTGTTGCAATAACTAAATACCAAAACATTTTATTTTCAAATGAATCTTTTTTATGTATTATTTTTTCAGTTGCACCTTTTGCTAAATTAAACCAATCTTTCCAAAAAACTGCAAGTACTGCTACTAATGTACCAAAATGTAATGCTACATCAAAAGCTAATGAATGTTCTTGCCAATTTAATAAATATGGCACTACTATTAAATGTCCAGAACTAGAAATAGGTAAAAACTCACCTATTCCTTGTAATATTCCTAAAACTATTGCATGTATTATATCCATAAAATATTTCTCCTTTTATTCATCTAATAAAATTTTTGTATTTAAAACATAATTATCTTGTGTTTTTAAATACATAGTATCACCTTTTATAGCTTCAAAATTAACAAAATTTGATACTCTTCCAATTTTTTCATTAGAATCTTTTGCAACGTTAACTACATAAGTTGGATAAACTAAATACACACCTTCGTTATTTGAATATGTTTTTACAACTTCAGTATCTTTTAACGTTATAGTTTCTTTAATTTTATTATTTGAAACAATATATACTTTATCTTTTGATTCTTCAGACATAAAATATAAATTGTCATCATAATCTATACCTATCATATCAACTTTTTCTTTAAATAAAGAAATTAAAGTATTTCCAACATAAATATTTGATTTACTATCTTCATAATAAACTTTATCAGTATGTTGTAACATTATCATTTTATCAATAAGAATACCAGATTTTACTTGTGTCATACTATTAAATAAATCTACTTTATAAATTATATTATTTGTTGCTTTTGTTGTTTTAGTTTCTACATTGATATATATCATATTTATTATTGGAGACATATTCATATCTTTTATACAAGAAAAATTATTTACTGTAAATGTATTATATGACATTTTCTTTTTAGTATTAATTTCATAAGTTTTAAGTTGTAATTTTGAAGAATTATCACCTTCAACTTGTGTAAAATATAATATTAGATTTTTATCATATAATAAATTATAATAACATATAGGATTATCTTCTTCAATTATATCAACATTTTTAGCATCTTCTACAGTATTTATATATATTTTTTTATCTTTTAAATAAGTATAATATTTATTATTAAAAGAATATTGAAGTAAGGTAGATCCTTCTTCTATTTTTAATTTAGCCACTGTTTTTTCATTAGTTTTTGAATCATTAGTTACAGTAGTTCCGTCAACAGCACTACTTTGTCCAAGATTGTATATAAAATTATCTACTAGTGTTAAACCAATAACATCAATAATAGTACCTACCGAAGCAAATATCAAAATATATATAAAAAACTTTTTTAATTTTTTCATACTTTTCCTCTTTTCCTATTCAGACTTTGTTGCATTTGGTTTTGTTATTATAAATGCATTTGGAACATATCTTTCACCCATTATATCACTTGGAGTATTTACAACTTTCTCATCATATACCATAGTGCTTGATGCTCCACCATCTAAATTAAATGCGTTATATGCACCATGTTGTAATAATATATCTTGAACATTTTTTAAGGTTGCTCCTATACTTCCTGCTTGTCTACCATCTATTACTAGCATTAAAATAGCTCCATCTTTTTTTTGTCCAATTGCTGTTCTTGGTTGAATTCCCCAACCACCATCACCACTTTTTATAGTAGTCTGACCATTAATTATTATAACAGGTCCAAAAGAAACAGCACTTTTCAAACCTAAAGATTTCATTTTTGTATACGTCATAGAATTTGAAACAACCATTCTATTTTCAGAATCAATTCCTACTGTTTTATATGAAGTTTGTTGTCCTCCATTTTTTAATTCACCATTTGCTATAACAATACCATCTGCTTTACCACCAGTACCTAATGCATCATCTGCAAAACCACCAGCATTAATTCCACCTACGGCATCATTTTCTTCAACTATTTGAGATGTTGTAGCACCTACCTTTCCCATTCTAGGAGAAGTAGCAAGTTTTACCCTTGAAGGATCATCAATAACTAATAAATAACCCTTAAAAGTTTTTGTACTAACATCAATTAATTCTATACCATCAGTTACATTTTCATCTACTTTTATATCCGTAACTGCTTGATCTTCTATATTTTCATTAGGTCTATTTTTTTCAAGTATTTTATTTATTTCATCTTGACTTAAAAACCATGTAGCAAAATATTGATGTGACATTGTTGTCATCGCTGTTGTTACAAGCATTTCCTTAGTATTTGTAAATGGTCCATAATACACCAATGCTACTGATAATATTGGTATATAAATCAACTCAAATATAACAAATAAAATTATTATCTTTAATTTTTTCATTAATAAAAACCTCTTTCTTAATATATAGTATACAAAACATTATATATTACTAAATCTATAATATTTTATCAAATTATAATGAAATTTGCAACCTTTTAAATATATATATTTTATTATTAAATAAAAAAGTATGTGGTTTATAAAAATCACACACTTTTTATTTTTCAAATTTTTAATATATTATATTTATAATTATCTAATATTTTTTAATATATTTTAACAACTGATGTACTTGATTTATTTGTTGAAGAACCAGAACCAGATGTATGAACATCACAAGTACCACTTGGCAACATATATCCCCAATCTCTTGATTTTACAGCTGGATTACCATCTCTTGTAATAAATGATTTACTTGTAGTTGATGGACAAAATTCTGTTGCTACTTTACCACTAACATTACAAATATTAACCATTTTATGAACTGTACAAGTATCAGTAGGAATAGAATCTTTTGCAACTAAATCTGTACCTGTTTGATCACCTCTTGGATCTGCTCTACAAGCATCTGTTGCTACAAGGCCAGATGTTTTACATAGTGCAGCTGTTGTTACAGAATCAGGTTTATCAAATTGTTTTGCTTCCTTACCTGTTGTTATACTATTCATAACTGTATTAAATAATCTCATACAAAAGTATGGATAAGCTCTATTTATTGTTTTATTTTGATCATAACCATTCCAACATGCAATTGTATAATATGGAGTGTATCCACAGAACCATTGATCATAATCGTCATTTGTATTACCAGTTTTACCAGCTGTTGCAATATTACCATTTGCTGTTTTAACTGTTCCCGCTGCTGTTCCTGTTTTAATAACTTCTTCTAAACAATTTGTAAGCATATATGCTGTTGAATCTTTCATTACTTTTTTTGCTGTTGAATCTTTTATTAAAACTTCTTTATCATTTCTATCTAAAACTTTTGTATATAATTTAGGTTTTATATATACACCACCATTTGCAATAGTTGCATAAGCATTCGCCATTTGAAGAGGTGTGAAACCTTTTGTAACACCACCAAGTGCAAGTGAAGCAGCATTTTTATCAGCTTCTACTAAACTAGTTAACCCTGTATTTTTAGCAAAATTATATGCAAAATCTGGATCAACTTTTTGATAAGCTTTAATAGCTGGTATATTCATTGATTTAGCAATTGCTTGTCTAGCAGTTACATAACCATTAAAATATCCATAATAATTTCCTGGAGTCCAGTTTCCTTGTGTAAATTGTGTATCATCCAATCCACCACCTGGAGAAGTTGCACCTTGCTCAAATGCCGGTCCATAAGCACCTAATGGTTTCATACAAGAACCTGGTTGTCTATATGATTGTGTTGCTCTATTTAATGTTAAATCACCAGTTTTTTCACCAGCTCCACCTATTAAACCAGCAACATTTCCTGTTGATTGTTCAATTACAACCATTGCAGATTGCATGAATTCACCTTGTTTGTCAGTATAAAATAATTTAGGATTATTATATGCTTCATTAATAGCATTTTGTACAGAAGCATCTTGAGGAGTATATATTTTATATCCATCGCTATATAACATTTTTATAGCAACACCACGGGATACATTTTTTTCTTCTTGTAAATCTGCTATTACTTGTTCTACAACTGCATCAACATAATATGATTGAACACTTGAATTTAAGTTAACTACTTCTTTTTTGAATACAATTTCGTATTTTATAGCTTCATCATACTGTTCTTGAGTTATTTTACCAAGCTTTAACATTTGACTTAAAACTAATTTCTGTCTTTCAAGAAGTTTTGTTTTTGATTCTTCATCTTTATATGGATTAGTAGATTCAGGTGATTGTATTATAGCACCTAAAACTGCTGCCTCGGCAATATTTACTTCTTTTACTGATTTACCAAAGTAATTTTCAGAAGCTACTTCTACACCATAAGCTCCATCACCCATATATATAGTATTTACATATGATTCAAGAATTTGTTCTTTTGATATTTTTTTCTCTAGAGAAATTGCTCTATACCATTCTCTTACTTTTCTTGTCCATGAACTTTCATTATCTGATGTTACATTTTTTATTAACTGTTGAGTTATTGTACTACCACCAAAATTTGATTCTCCACCATTTAAAGCATATGTTACAACAGCACCAACTGTTCTTTTTACATCAATACCATGATGTTGGAAAAATCTTTCATCTTCTATAGATGTTATAGCATCCACAACCGATACTGGTATGTTTTTATATTCAGTTGTAACTCTATTTTCAGAATCAAATAAAGTCCCTATTTGATTACCATCTTTATCATAAACAAAAGATGTTAATTTATATAATTGTAAATCCTCTAATTCAACACTTTCTGTTTTATCTATAACACCTGTTACTATACCTACAATAATCCCTGTACCAATTATAAGTAAAGCTAAAAACACGAATAAACATATTCTAAATATTTTCCATCCTGCTTTTTTATTTTTATTTTTCTTGCCATTTTTATCATTTTTATCTTTAGAAGAATTAAAATTTGTTACATCATTTCCTATTATTTCAGTATCAACTTTTTTAGATTGTTTAAATCCAAATTTTTTACTTTTAGGTTTTCCTGATGTACTTAATTTATTTTTTTTGTCCATTTTTTCACCTCTAATATATGTTTAAATAGTTATTGTAAATATATGTGTTTTAAATAATATATATTTATATTCAAACTAATTAACTCTTATATATTATACACTATTTACAAAAAAAAGCAAATACTTTTTGTTAAAGTATTTCTAAATATAAACTAAATATGTATTTTTTAACATTAAATTAATAATAAAATTTTATAATATTTATATAAAAAAACTATTATATTATAAAAATGAAGTGGATAAGAATAAAAAAGTTTAAATCAAACTTTATTTACCTAACCCACTTTATTACTTTATCTATTACTTACTCTTTTTAAACTTTCTTTTACTTCATTTAATTTCTTTTGTATTTCATCTAGTTCTTCTGTTTTTATATTATTTTTAAGATCAGTTTTTATTTTATTTGTTACATCATCAACATCTTGTTTTAAGAAAGAAAGTAATTCTAATATATCAAATCTTGTAGAAGTATATGTTGAAACAGCACTTTTTAATAATTCACCTTTTATGCTATATGTATCTTCATAATCAGGTATTGATACTGAAATCCCAAATTTATTAATTATTTCACTTTTTAAAGATTGTTGACTTAAATATTCACCATGAACTAAAAATATATTATCTGGTTTTTTATCCATTTTTTCAATCCAATCTAAAAGACCATTTTTATCAGCATGTCCAGAAAAAGCATCTAAATATCTAATTTCTGCATTAACAGCAATTTCTTCACCAAATATCTTAACTAATTTTTCACCACTCATTATTTTTTTACCAAGAGTTCCTTCTGCTTGATAACCAACGAATAAAACAGTTGATTCTGGTCTATATAAATTATGTTTTAAATGATGTTTAATTCTTCCAACTTCACACATACCACTTGCCGAAATTATAACTTTTGGAGTAGGATCTTCATTTAAAGCTTTTGATTCATCTGCAGTTGTTACAAAATGTAAATTTTCAAATTCTAAAGGATTATCGCCTTTTAATAAATATCTTAAAGCATCATCATCATAATATTCAGGATTATTTTCAAATATTTTTGTTGCATTAACTGCTAATGGACTATCAACATAAACAGGTATTTTTCTTAATTTTTCTTTCATACCTTTAGCTTCAGCATACATATTTATTTCATACAAAATCTCTTGTGTTCTTCCTACTGCAAAAGAAGGTATTATTAAATTACCACCTCTTTCAATAGTATCAAGCATTATTTGAATAAACTTACTTGATTGATCTTCCATTTTACCATGTAATCTATCACCATAAGTAGATTCCATTACAAGATAATCAGTTCCATGAATATATGATGGATCATTAATAATAGGCATATTAACATTACCTAAATCTCCTGTAAATACAACTTTTTTAGTTTCATCATTTTCTTTAATATTTAATTCAACTATACTAGAACCTAACATGTGACCAGCGTCAATTAATTTAAAAGATATGTTTTCATCAATAATTACTTCTTGATTATAATCTAAAGATTTAAATAATTTCATTGAATCCATACCATCTTGTGCTGTATACATAGCTTCTGTTTCTTGTTTTCCTGCTCTTCTTCTTCTTTTATTTACCCATTCTATTTCTTTTTCTTGTATATGACCACTATCAGCAAGCATTATACTACACAAGTCTTTTGTAGCTTTAGTAGCATAAACAGTACCTGTATAACCATATTTATATAATTTAGGTATTCTACCACTATGATCAATATGTGCATGCGTTAAAATAACAAAATCAACTTTAGATATATCAAACGGAAAAACTTCATAGTTTAACATTTGATCAACTAACCTACCTTGAAACAAACCACAATCTACTAAAAATCTTTTATTACCAACTTCTACCATATGACAAGAACCTGTTACAGTTTTTGCTGCTCCATAAAATGTAATATTCATATATATTATTTCCCCCTTTAAATATAATGCGTTGCTAAAATTATTTATTAAAAATCAAGACTATATTTAAAAAATATAGTCTAAATTAAAAAAATATTATCATTTTGTTTTTTGTAAAAAATTTATTCTACTATTTCATAAGTTATATCATTTACATCTACTAAATCTTCTGTTATACTTGTTTTAATATATTTTGTTGCATTTGCTGGTGTTTTTCCTGCTTGTGCTTCAATTTCTTTTTTAACACTTCCATCTGAATTCATTAATTTTATTTTTAATTTTATATTTTCTTTTTCTGTACCATCATTAATAACTTTTGCTGTTATTGATGTAATCCCTTTTATATATACTATTTTTGTTTCTTCTATTGTTATATTCCCTACTTTTTTTGTTTGTGCTACTTTTGTACTTGTGTTTGTTTTACTTCCATCACTTGCTTCTTGAAAATTTGCTGGTGTTGATACTGATGTTACACTCCCAACTACATCTTGCGAACTTTCTACTGTATTTTTGTTTTTAACAATAATCACAATTATTGCCATCACTATAATAATTACAATAGCAACTATTAAAATTGCTGTGTTTTTAGCGATTCCTCTTTTAAAATTTGTTTTTTTGTTTACATTTGTTCCCATATATATATACCACTCCTTCTAATATTTTATACAAATATTAGAATAATTTTATATCATAATTCAACCTTTGTCAATGGATTTTTCATCTGTAATTAATTTGTAATATTTTCGCAATATCATTGAAACAATATATATATATATATGTTATAAGTGTTATAATATACTTTTTGATATTTGTAACCAATAATATTACTTAATATCAAAAAAATAATCAAAAAAACTATATTCGTTTTATTTGTTTTTTATCTTCTCTTACAATTATATATTTTAAAATATAATTCCTGACCAAAATTCTAAATATTTACAAAATATTTTTGCTAAATTAAAATATAACATTATAGCAATTACAATATTAACCATCGTCACCAATAATAATAAAACTATCTAACCTTAATAAACAGAGATTTTTGATATATTTTATTAATATTATTATGTATAATTTAACAAAAAAAGTAACATATACTAAATATACGTTACTTTACGTTTTTTATTTTTAAGCTTCCTTAGTTAATATCGGTATAATTTGTTTTTTTCTAGAAACCACACCCTCTAAAAAAGCACTATTTTCAATTAATTTAACACTATATGCTTTTTCAACTATACTAGCTTTTTCACCAAATACAATTACTTGAGAATTACCATTTACAATATCTGTTATTGCAAAAACAAATAAATCTAAATTTCTATCTTCTATTTCTTTTTTTATTTCTTCTTCAATATTTTCTTTTCTTTTCATTACATCATCTATTGAAACAGTATTTACTTGAGCTATAACAGTTTTTATTTCTTTTAACATAACTTCTTTAGCATCGATACCTAATAATTCTTTTTCAGAAAAGCTACTTAAATCTGTTCCGAGCTTTTAACATATCCATACCATAAATATTAATATCAATATCAACTAATTTTAACAATTCATTAGCAATTTCTTTATCTTCATTTGTACAAGTTGGAGATTTAAAAAGTAAAGTGTCAGAAATTATTGCACTTAACATTAAAACAGCATATTTTTTTTCTATTTCTAAATTATTTTCTTTATATAATTTATATAACACTGTTGCTGTACATCCAACTGGCTCAGCACGATAATATAATGGTGAATCCGTTTTAAAATCAGATATTCTATGATGATCAATAACTTTTAAAATATTAGCATTTTCAATACCTTTTACACTTTGACTAAATTCATTATGATCTACAAGTATTACATTTTGACCTTCTACTACTTCTTCTAAAAATTCTGGTACATCTATATTTAAATAATTTAAAACATACTCTGTTTCTTTATTTATTTTTCCCAAAACACAAGCTTTAGCTTCATTTCCTAATTTTTTTTCAATATCTGCCATAACAATTGCAGATGTTGTAGTATCTGTATCAGGACTTTTATGTCCAAAAATCAAAATTTCTTTCATTTACTATTTCCCCTTCCAATTTATTATTTTATTTTTATATTAAATATTTTTTACCACAATTTATTTTCTTGTTTATTTACTATTCTTTGAATATTTGCTCTATGCTTAAAAGCTACTATTAAACTTGAAATAATAACCGCAACTAAATATTGTGGCATCATAACAATTGACATTATTAAATATAGTGCTAATCCACCAAGTGTTCCTACTGAAACAATTCTAGTTAGTAATAATATTAAAACTCCAGCCACAATACAAACAATAGCTATTTGGCTATTAAGTAAAAATGCAGCTGTAATTCCAACAATAACACCTTTACCGCCTTTAAATTTGTAATATATAGGATAACAATGTCCTATAACTACTGCAATTATAAAAACAGATTGTATAACAAAGATATTTTCATAATTCAAAATATCCATTAAAAATCCAACTATTTTAAAACTTAATAAAACTTTTAAAATATCAAGCATTACAACAATTGTTCCAAGTACTCTACCGAGTACTCTCATTGCATTAGCTGTTCCAGCATTACCACTACCTAATTTTCTAATATCTTCACCTGTTTTTCTTTTACAAATCTCTATTGCAGGATTAATACTACAAATAAGATACGTAACAAAAAAGATAATTATAACATATACATTCAATTTAAAGCCTCCTTATTTACTCTTTAGACTTTTCTCTAACAATCATACGTATAGGTGTTCCTTTAAAACCAAATTGTTTTCTAAGATGATTTTCTATATATCTCAAATATGAAAAATGCATTATTTCTTTATTATTAACAAATATTACAAAAGTAGGTGGTCTTGTTGAAACTTGTGTCATATAATAAACTTTTAATCTCTTACCTTTATCAGAAGGTGGTTGAGTTATAGCTATTGCCTGAGCTAATGTTTCATTAAGTAACCCTGTTGGTACTCTTAATGCATTTTGTTCATTTACTTCATTAACAACTTGGAAAATATTATTTACTCTTTGACCTGTTAAAGCAGAAATAAATATAATTGGAGCATAAGTTATAAAAGAAAATTTTTCATATACTTTTTTCTTATATGCTTCAAAAGTATGATTTTCTTTTTCAATAGCGTCCCATTTATTTATTACTATTACAACACCTTTTCCTGCTTCATGAGCAAGTCCAGCTATTTTTTCATCTTGTTCTGTAACTCCTTCAGTTGCATCAACTAAAATAAGGCATACATCTGCTCTATCTATAGCATGTTTTGCTTTTATTACCGAATATTTTTCAAGTTTTTCATAAACTTTACTTTTTCTTCTAATACCAGCAGTATCAATAAATATATACTCACCAAACTCATTTTTAAAAAACGTATCTATAGCATCTCTTGTTGTTCCAGCTATATCTGAAACTATAACACGTTCTTCTTTAAGTATTTTATTTACAAGTGAAGATTTACCAACATTAGGTTTACCTATTATTGCAACTTTAATTGTATTTTCACTTTCAATTTCATTTTCTATTTTATCAAATTTATTATATATATCATCTAATAAATCACCAATACCTAACCTTCTACCAGCAGATATTTCTATAGGATCACCTAAACCTAAACTATAAAATTCATATAATTCTTCTGGTGTTTGCCCTATTCTATCAGATTTATTACAAACTAGTAAAACTGGTTTTCTAGTTCTTCTAAGTATTTGAGCTACTTCTTCATCTGATTGTGTAACTCCTTCTTTTAAATCAGTCATGAAAACAATTACATCCGCTATATCCATAGCAAGTTCTGCTTGTCTTCTCATTTGTTTTAATATAATATCTTCTGACATTGGTTCAATACCACCAGTATCAATTATTTGAAACTTAGTATCTCTCCAAGAACAATCTGCATATATTCTATCTCTTGTAACACCAGGTGTGTTTTTTATTATCGCTATACTTTCTCCTGCAAAAACATTAAAAAGTGTAGATTTACCAACATTAGGTCTACCTACTATTGCAACTACTTTTTTACCCATTCTATTTCCTCACAATCTAAAATTTATTAAAATACATCTAATACTATTAACAATTTTAATTCTACTACATTACATTTTAACATTTTTTTAACAAAAAGTCAAAACTTAAAGCAAAATTTCAACTCAAATTACCATAATCACATAAAATCCTACCTCACTCGGGCTAACTTTGTAAAAAAAATATAATTTTTTTTACAAAGCCCCACCTAGCAATTTTATTTTTTATTTTGCTTTATTTCTTCTAATATTTCTTTTGTTTTTTTATCTTTCGAAAAAAATTCTTTCGATATTAAACTTCTACTAATCAAATAACTTATTAATGTTGCAATAAGAAAAAAAATTGATAAATATGGTTTTAGCTCTAATTTTGATGTATAAATTGTTATTGCAATTGTACATAATGCTAATATAATTGTTAAATAACTAGTTATTTTTGAAAAATTAAACATATCATTCTCCTTTTTATACAAAAAAACACAAGATTGTAATAATAATCAATCTTGCATTCATTTTAATTAGTATCTATTTTACAATTTTTTTATAGATATAACTTTATATTTCTCTATTCCACCAGGAGTTTCTACATCTATAATTTCGCCTTTTTTCTTACCAATAAGAGCTTTTCCAACTGGTGATTCATTTGATATAATATTATTTGCAATATCAACTTCTGTTGCACCTACTATACCATAAGCTATTTCTTCATCATATGTAAAATCATGTACAGTAACTAAAGTTCCTATACCTGCTTTTCTAGTAGATATTTCATCTTCTTCAACAATTTTAGCATGTCTTAATTTATTTTCTATTTCTAATATTTTTGATTCTAATAAAGCTTGTTCATTTTTAGCTTCATCATATTCAGAATTTTCAGATATATCACCAAATTCTCTTGCTATTTTTATTCTTTCAGCAACTTCCATCTTTCTTGGTCCTTTTAATATTTTTAATTCTTCTTCTAATTTATTATGTCCTTCTTCCGTTAGGATTATTTCTTTTTCTTCCATTTTAAATTCCTCCTTTTTTTATAATACATATATTATATATTACCTGTCAAGTTTAAAGTTAATTATTATTTTTTAACCATATTCGCTATAACACTTGATGTTCTTGTTCTATCTAGTTTTTTTAATAATAATTCTTTTAATGTTTCACCTGTTAAATCTCTTGTTAACTTACCATCTTCTGCAAGCGATATTATACCTGTTTCTTCTGAAACAACAATTACTAAAGCATCTGATATTTCAGTTATACCTACAGCTGCCCTATGTCTTGTCCCTAAACTTTTTGGTACTGAAACCTCAGAAGCAAGTGGAAGTATACATTTAGCTGCTAAAATTTGTGTTTTAGAAATAACTACAGCACCATCATGTAATGGTGTTCTTGGCATAAATATATTTTGTAATAATTCACTAGAAATTTTTGAAGACATACCTATACCTTCTTTTAAAACTTCTGACACATTAGTAACTCTCTCAATTACAATTAACGCACCTATTTTTTTTAATGACATTATTTCTACTGCTTTTACAACCTCTGATATAGAATGTTTAACCATTATGTTATCATCCATATCAAATACATCAACTATTTTACTTCTTCCCAACTTTTCAAAAACATTTCTAAGTTCAGGTTGAAAAACAACTATAAGTAAAACTACACCATAAGTCATGAAATTAGTTAATATAAATTTAAGTATAACCATATTAAATACATTTGCAAGTATAACTAATCCAAGTATTAATATAATACCTTTAAATATTTGCTCTGCTCTTGTTTGTTTTATAAATCTAAATATATAAAATGATATCATTGATACTATAACAATATCTATGATTAATATTATAACTCTAAGTGGACTAGTTAAATCCAAAACTTCAGATGATCTGTATAAAAATTCTACTAAAGTATTCCATACTTGTTGAAACATAATTATATCCCCCTTAAACAGCGCTTTGAACAGCGTATATTAAAACAGAAAATACTGAACATACCATTCCAAAAATCAAAAAACCTACTAATAATACTTTTAAAATATTTTTTTTCTTATTCATTTATTTCACCTCTTTAAAATTCAAATTTACCTTCAAACCAATTTTCTAAATCTTCTATTTTCACTCTAACTTGTTCCATTGAATCTCTTTCTCTAATAGTAACTGAGTTATCTGTTTCAGATTCAAAATCATAAGTTATTACATAAGGAGTTCCTATTTCATCTTGTCTTCTATATCTTTTACCAATACTTCCTGATAAATCCATATCCATATTATATTTTTTAGATAAAATTTCATAAACTTTATCCGCACCTTCAGATAATTTTTTTGAAAGTGGTAATACCGCTATTTTTATAGGAGCAAGCGCAGGATGTAGTTTTAAAACAAGTCTTGTATCATCTTCTGATATAACTTCTTCTTCATATGCATTACAAAGAAAAGCAAGCGCTACTCTATCACAACCAAGTGATGGTTCTATACAATATGGCACATATTTTTCACCTGTTTCTAAATCTAAATAATTCATATCTTCTTTTGAAAATCCCATATGACTTTTTAAATCAAAATCAGTTCTGTCTGCTATTCCCCATAATTCACCAAAACCAAAAGGAAATCTAAATTCTATATCAGTTGTCGCATTACTATAATGTGATAATTCTTCTTTTTCATGATCTCTTAATCTAATATTTTCTTCTTTCATTCCTAAATCATTTAAAAATTGTACTGCATAAGCTTTCCAATATTCAAACCATTTTAAATCTTCACCTGGTTTACAAAAAAATTCAAGTTCCATTTGTTCAAATTCTCTTGTTCTAAATGTAAAATTACCTGGTGTTATTTCGTTTCTAAACGATTTACCTATTTGTCCAATACCAAATGGCATTTTCTTTCTAGTTGTTCTTGCTACATTTTTAAAATTAACAAAAATACCTTGAGCTGTTTCTGGTCTTAAATATATTGTACTTAAAGAATCTTCTGTAACACCTTGAAAAGTTTTAAACATCAAATTAAATTTTCTAATATCAGTATAATTGTGTTTACCGCAACTTGGACAACATATATTATATTCATTTAATATTGATATTAACTCTTCATTTGTCATTCCATCTGAAACTTTAATATCAACTTTATTATCAAAAGCAAATTCTTCTATTATTTTATCTGCTCTAAATCTTTCTTTACATTCTTTACAATCTATTAAAGGATCAGAAAAACCACTTAAATGTCCTGATGCTTCCCAAGTTTTAGGATTCATAAAAATTGCACTATCTAAACCAACATTTAATTTGTTTTCTTGAACAAATCTTTTCCACCATGCTTTTTTTACATTATTTTTATATTCAACACCTAAAGGACCATAATCCCAAGTATTAGCAAGTCCTCCATATATTTCAGAGCCAGGAAAAATAAATCCTCTTGCTTTGCATAAATTAACTATTTTTTCCATTGAATCTACCATTTTATTTCCTCCTCTATTCAATTATTATATCTAAAACACTATATTTTTTATCTACTAATTCACCTTCATTAAACACTATATGAAATTTAGATTCTTTAACATAAAAGTTTTCAAGTCCTGTTATTGTATATGAAAAATTACTTTCTGAAATCATTTTTTTAGAAACTACATATTCTTTAACAGTATCTTGTATCTTTGTTTTATAATCTTTACCTAATATTTCTAAAGCAACTGCTTCTTGAGTAGCTTCTTTTTTTGTAGCTAAATCAATATTATATGACTCTATTTTTTCAGTAGTATTTTTCTTTGCAGCGTCATCTGTTACTCTTTGATATAAAGTTAAAGATAATATCTTATCTACACCTACCATATTATCATAAGCACTATATGACACCGTATATGTAAAACTATTAGTTGCAGAACTCATTTGAGATTTTAAACCAGCAAAAAGATCAGTGTATTTTTTTTCTATTTCAGCATTTTTTTCTGTTAAAGCTTCACCAGAAATATATATTTCTGGTACAGTTATATTACTTTTTATTTTTTTATTAGATTTATCTGAACTAGTTTTATCTTTAACTTCATATGAAATAGCAGCATTTTTTTGAGTTATCACTTCAGAACTTTCAGTATCTACAAGTCTTTGAACATCTGATTTTGTTTCACCAACAACCACTGGTTCTTGTTCTGAATTAATAGCCCAAAATATTATTCCACCACCTACTAATACAAAAAGTATTAATGCAATTATTGGTCCTTTTGAACTTTTTTTTGTTTCATTATATCTCATTGTTTCCATTTTTTATCACCCTCACTAAGATAAATTTATTATATTATATATATTAACAACCTCTTTTTTTATTAAAATATAAAATTTAATATTTTATTGATTTTATATTGATATTTATTCCAAATAAATTAATCCCTGTACTTTTATCTATTGCCACTACACAAGTATTTTTCACACCTGAACTAATTTTAGGAATATTTACACCAAATTTTATTTCTAAATCAACATCTAATTTCATTCCATCAATATATTTTTCAGTAGAAACATGCATAACTTTAGTTACACCTGGAACTTTTTCAACAACATGATGAATTATAGCATTTATTACATTATCTGATATATAATACTTACCTAAGTAGCTATATGTAGGCCTTATTATTGTTTTCTCAGTACTATCTATAACATTAGTTCCGTTTTCTTTATTAGTAAATATATCAAATATTTTTAAAGAATCTAAAAAATATCCTGAAAATTGTTTTTTTATTTCAAATGTTGGAACTGGAACAACATGTTTACCTTCATTAACCCTTGAATTTCTAGCTTTTTCAATTTGTTCTTGAGTAGTTATATCTTCTATATATATTCTTTTAAATATATCGCCTAAATCTAAATTTTTAGCTATTTTTTCAACCATATTATCTGATGTACCAAGTATTAATAACTTATCTGGTTTTTCTTTTTTCAAAATTCTCTTCATTTCTTTATTTGGAATTTCATTTAAAAAAATAGCCGACTTTACAGAAGCTATTTTACTAGCTTCTGTTTTAGCTGACTTGCCTGCTATTACTTTAGTACTTTTTATAAGTATTGCATCATCAATAATATAATCTATTGAGTTATCTTTTGCAACTTTTTGTGCATTATAACTTTTACCTGTTCCTGTTTTACCAATTAATGCGTATAATTGCATAATTAATTCACCTTATACTTTCATTAAATCTTTAGCTGTTAAACTAAATTTACCTTCGTTTCCTACTTCTATTACTTTAACTAATAGTTCTTCACCAACTTTTAAAACATCTTCAACTTTTTCAACTCTTTCGTTAGATATTTTTGAAATATGTAATAAACCTTCTTTACCTGGTAAAACTTCAACTAATGCACCAAATGCTAGTAATCTTGTAACTTTACCCATGTAAACTTGATTTAATTCAATACTTTTTGTTAAATCTTCTATCATTTTAATTGCTTTATCCATATTTTCTTGTTCTACACCAGCAACAAAAACAGTTCCATCATCTTCTATATCTATTTTAACACCAGTTTCATCTATAATTTTATTTATAGTTTTACCACCAGCACCTATTATATCTCTTATTTTATCTGGATTAACTTTTAATATTTCAACTTTAGGAGCATATTTAGATAATTTAGTTCTTGGTTTATCAATAGCTTTAAGCATAACTCTATCTAATATATCAATTCTAGCAACTCTAGTTTTTTCAAAAGCTTCTTCTATTATTTCATAAGTAAGTCCATCAACTTTGATATCTACTTGAATTGCTGTTATACCTTTTTTACTACCAGCAACTTTAAAATCCATGTCTCCAAAGAAATCTTCAATACCTTGAATATCAGTTACCATTATATAATCTGAAGTATCTCCATTTTTAGTAAATAATCCTGTTGATATTCCAGCTACTGGAGCTTTTATTGGAACACCAGCATCCATTAATGCTAATGTAGAAGCACATACACTACCTTGAGATGTTGAACCATTAGAACTTAAAATTTCAGATACAACTCTTATTGTATATGGAAATTCTTCTTTTGATGGTAAAACAACTTCTAAAGCTTTTTCTGCTAAAGCCCCATGTCCTATTTCACGTCTTCCAGGACCACGAGATGGTCTTGCTTCACCAACACTATATGGTGGGAAATTATAATGATGCATATATCTTTTTGTTACTTCATCATCTATACCATCAAGATTTTGTTCTTCTGAAACACTACCAAGAGTAACCATTGATAATACTTGTGTTTGACCACGAGAAAATAATGCACTACCGTGAACTCTTTCAAATAAACCAACTTCAGCACTTAATTCTCTAACTTCATCTAAATTTCTTCCGTCAACTCTTTTTGATTCTTCTATAACTAAAGATCTAACAGCTTTTTTTTCTGCTTTATATAAAGCTTCAGATATCATAGATTTATTCTTTTTATATTCTTCTTCACCATATTTTTCAATATATAAATCTTTTACTTCTTTATTTACTGCATCTACATTTAAATCTCTAGTAACCTTATCTTTTTCTAAAACAGCTTCCTTTAATTTAGCACTTGCTATTTCATCTACATAATCAACTAATTCTTTTGGAACAGCAAAAGATTTATATTCTGATTTAGGTTTACCTATTTCAGTTTTTATTTCTTTCATAAACGCACATAATTTTTTAATTTCTTCATGTCCTAATTTTATAGCATCTAACATTGTTTTTTCATCAACTTCATTAGCTCCTGCTTCAATCATACATATTTTTTCAGGTGTTCCCGAAATTGTAAGTTCAAGTAGTGAACTTTCTCTTTGATTAAAATTTGGATTTAAAATTAATTCTCCATCAACAAGTCCAACTTTTATAAAACCAACTAATGCATCAAATGGTATATCTGATATATTAAGTGCAATAGCAGCACCTATAGAAGCTGGAATCTCAGGTAATATATCTGGATCAACAGCTAAAACTAATGCATTTATAGAAGTATCGTTTCTATAATCTTTTGGAAATAATGGTCTCATAGGTCTATCTATAACACGTGATACAAGAGTAGCCTTTGTTGAAGGTCTACCTTCTCTTTTTATATATCCACCTGGTATTTTACCAACTGCATATAATCTTTCTTCATAATCAACAGAAAGTGGTAAAAAATCAATACCATCTCTTGGTTCTTTTGACATAGTAACATTTACTAAAACAGCAGTTTCACCATATCTAACTAGACAAGACCCATTTGCAAGTCCAGCCATTTTACCTGTTTCTACAACAAGTTGCTTTCCAGCATAAGTTGTTTCATATTTTTTAAACATAAAAAATTTCCTCCTTCAATTTATCACAAGAGGATGTAATAATAATTTCTAAATATAGTGATTTTTATACTCACAAATTATTACTACATTACTCCTCTTATACAAGATATATTATACTATAATATACAAAATTCTTCAAGCATAATACATAAAAATAAATAGTTTTTAATTAAATGATTATGCTTTGTTTTTATAAAAAATTTGCTTAATTATAGTTTAACTTTAGTTTAATTAGATTTTCAGCGATGTGGTTTTACATAATAAAAACCATAAATTACGAAAATATAAAATTCATAATTTATGGTTTTGCTTTTCAAAATAAAAAATGAACTCAAATATTTTGAGTTCATTTTTGTTTTTTGATTCAAGTTATTTACAACTTAAATCATTATTTTTTAATAGGTGCGTGAGCACTACAGTATTCACCACTTTTTGTATTTTCTCTTCGACTCTGACAATACCCCGCTCCATTTTCTTTGTGCTGGTAATAAACACAATTACCACAATTTTCGTAACGACGATTTTGAACTACCATGTTTTCTACATCAACAACTACACAACTTTTTTTCCGACTTGTTTCAACAACATTCTTTTTCATCTTGTTACCACCTTTTAAATTTTTTTTGGTTCTTTTTTTATTTATACAGATTATACCATATTATCATTATTTTGTAAACAAATTCACATCTTTTTGTATAAATAAATGTAAACTTATCTATTTTTAATGCTATTTGTTAATATATGAACATTTAAATCCTCAAAACAACTAAAATCAGCATTAAAAAAATCCAAATTCCCTTTCAAATTAAATTCAAAATAATTCTTAACAAACAAATCAATATCAGCACCTATGTATTTTTTAATGAATTTCATTGATTCTATATTATGATTATATTTTTTTTGATCATAATAATAATAATTCTTTTGCAAAATATTATTATATAAATATTCAGCAACAATATCAGTAAAAATTTCATTTAAATTCATAACAGCAGTTTTTGAAAAATTAATTTGTTTTAAGTTAAAATATTCATAATAAAATTCTTCAATGCCACCAATATAACTTAATTCGATTTTGTTTTCAACTTTTTTTATTGAATAATCACTTAGTGAAAAAAGATGACTTGCTTCATGAAATATTGTTTTCTTTAACTCTTCACAACTACTCAACCGCATCAAATTCATTATCGGATAAATTTTAAAAATTTCTGATTCATGTATTTGAGGTGGCAAATTAGTAATATTAGAAGTATTATTATTTTTTAATTTCAATTCAATATACTCACCATTATCTAAAAATAATTCATAATCAATATATTCATCTTCAAAATCATTTATGGATATATGAACATTTTTAATTACATCTTTTATTTCCTTTATTCTCCTTTTGGTAATAATTTTATTTTTATTTAAAAAATTAATCATATCAAATAACAGTTCACTCACATAGTTTTCATCAATAATGTTTTTTTGTTGGAAATTCATTAAAACCACCACCTTTTATTTTTTATTTTTTTTAACAAGAAACTCTTCTTGTATTACACACATTTTTATGTCAATATTATACTATCTTTTCATTTTAATGTCAATCACTTAAATATTTAATCAAAATAAAAAATGATAAAATTCAATTTTCATTAAATTCTACCATTTTTATTTCATTAATCATATTATATTAAAAAATATTTATGCTTTATCAACGCTACCTAATACATTTTTTATTTTATGAGAAACCATATTTTTTACAGCATCTCTTGCTTGACCTAAATAAGTTCTAGGATCAAAAACTTCAGGTGTTTTAACAAAACATTCTCTAATATTAGCAGTCATTGCTAAACGGATGTCACTATCAATATTTATTTTGCAAACAGCCATTTTTGCTGCCTTTGCAAGCATATCTTCAGGAACACCTTTAGCACCTGGAATATTACCACCATATTTATTACACATTTCTACAAATTCTTGAGGAACTGAAGAAGCACCATGTAAAACAATTGGAAAACCAGGTAATTCATTTGAAATTTTTTCTAAAATATCATATCTTAATTTTGCTTCACCTTTAAATTTATAAGCACCATGACTTGTACCTATAGCTATAGCTAAAGAATCACAACCTGTTGCTTTAACAAATTCTACTGCTTCAGATGGATCTGTATACATTGCATCATCTTGAGCAACATTTACATCATCTTCTACACCAGCAAGTTTACCAAGTTCAGCTTCTACAACAACACCTCTTGGATGAGCATATTCAACAACTTTTTTAGTTATTTCAACATTTTCTTCAAAAGTATATTTTGAACCATCAATCATAACTGAAGTAAAACCAGCATCGATACAATCTTTACAAGTTTCAAAATCAGGACCATGATCTAAATGTAGAACAACTGGTATATCCTTACCACTTTGTTTATTACATTCAATAGCAGCCTCAACTAATTTTTTTAAATATATAGGATTAGCATATTTTCTAGCACCAGCAGAAACTTGCAAAATAACAGGAGCATTAAGCTCATTTGCAGCCTCAACTATTCCTTGAATTATTTCCATATTATTTACATTAAAAGCACCTATTGCGTAGCCACCTTCATAAGCTTTTTCAAACATTTCTTTTGTTGTTACAAGACCCATATATATTATCTCCCCTCATTTATTTCTAAAACTTTATCTTTATTTTTTTCTTCTGTTGTAAGACTTTCACTATATTTTTCAATTTGTTCAGACATTGGTCTTACTTGTTTAGCTGTTTCTTTCCTTATAGATTCATTAGCATCAATTTCAACCGCTGCTTCTTGAATATTTTCTTCTGTTTCAAACATATTAACTTTACTATCTTCGAAATTTTCTTCTTCTTTTTCTTCTTGCTTTTCATCTAAATTAGTAACGCTTGGATTTAATTTTTTTTCTTTTTTCTCTTCATATTTATCAAGTTCATTATATTCTCTATTTTTTTCAAATTCTTGTTTTTCTTTAATTTGAGTACTAATATCTAAAACATCAACTTCTAAATATCTAAGTTCTGTAAGTGTATCTAAATAATCTTTTTGTAAATATTCCATTTGACTTTGGTATTTTTTCTCATCCATAGTATCATAATTATTTTTTAATTCAATTATATCATCCATTTTTTGTTCTAATTTTTCATTTAGAAATTCAATTTTATTATTATTAATTTCTGATTTTTCATTAACAAGTTTTTGGTTTTCATTATTTTTTAACATATATAGTTCTTCTTGTTCCTTTATTTCTTCATTATCTTCAGCAATAAATTTACCTTCTAAATCCATATATTTAAAATCTATTGTTTTAATAAATTTTTCATAATTAATAAGTTCTAATCCTCTTCTTTCACCAACAGAAATACTACCAGTAGAAATTTGATTTTCAAAACCTTCAACATAAATCTTTTCTCTTAAATTATTATATTTTCCCAAAACAGTTTCATAAGTAGCTTTTAAAATTTCTTTTTTAATATCTTTTTCACTTAGAACACCATCTTTTTTCTTTAACTCTTCTTTTTTAGAAGCATCAATTTCAATACCTAATTCATTTTGAGATTTTTCAATCATATCATCATTTAATTTTTCAAGAACAACAGGAGATATCATACTAATCAAAGATTTTTGAAAATCAGTTCCCGTTCTAGCATTATATGATTTTAAAATTTCATTAGTAACAATATCTTTCTTTAAAAAAGCTTTGTTAACATCAAATTTCTCCTTATTCACATCAATATACAAATATGATTTAATTTGATTTAAAATTTCATTTTTTTGTTTTTCAATTAATTTACTGCCCAAAGCCATAACTTCCCCTCCTAAAAAAACTATATAACTCAATTATACTATACTTAAACAACCATTGCAAGACTTGAATAAGTAATTATTATTTCTAGGGCTAACTTTATAAAAATTACTATTAGTAACTTAATTATAATTTTTTCATTAACAAAAAAACAGATACATTATAAATATATAACGTATCTGCATATCCTTTTTTGTAAATTATTACTTTTAAATTCATATTTTTGAAAACATACTTTTTAGAATAAACTTTCCATTTTCCACAAAAAAGATCTTTATATAGAAATCTCCCCTATAAAATTAATTATAAAGTCTTTTATTAAGCTTCCTAAACTTATTAAAGTTAATTTATAGCTAAAAATGAAAATTATATTTTGATATGAAAACTTTACAGAATTTTTTGAATAAAAACTTTTTTGAATTAAACTTGTACTCTACGAAATAAATACCCGTCCAATTAATTTAAAAATAAAATTAATTTTTTTGTATATTTTCAAAACAAATAAAATATTTAATTTACATTTTCTATTATAAACCATTTTTTTACTTTTGTCAATATACTTATGACAACAATCGATCGCAAAATTCGACAAAATTCGACATTTTATTAATTACATGTGATTTTTTTTATTGCTTCATTTTTAATATTTATAGCTGCATTATAATCTCTATCAATAGTAACATGACATTTATTGCAAAAATACATTTTACTACTTAAACTAAAAATCATTTTAATATTACCACAATTACTACATTTTTTACTAGAAGGAAACCATTTATCAATTTTTACAAATTGTTTTCCTTGACTATCTAACTTATAATTAAGTTTTTTCAAAAAACTGTAATAAGCTGTATCATATAAATTAGTACCTTTATTTAAATTTTGAGAAATCTTACTTAAAGACAAATCTTCAACTCCAACTAAATCATAATTTTGAGCAATCTCTTTACTTAAATTGTGCAAAAAATATGTTCTTTTATTAGAAATCTTTATGTATAATTTCCTGATTTTTCTTAAATTCTTATACCAATTTTTTGAAAATTTTTGTTTTGAATTTAAATTTTTTTCTGTTTTTTTCAATTTTATAAAATAAAGTTTATATGGCATACAAGGATCTGGCATTTGATTATCACTAAAAACAAATACATTTCCGATCTTAAAATCCAAACCTACTGATTTAATTATTTCTGGTTCTTTTTTTATTTTAATAGAATTTTTTAATACAATTGCTACATAATATCTACCACATTTATCATTTTTTACAACTACTCTTTTAATTTTAAGATCTTTTGGTAATTCTCTATGTAATTTTATTTTTATAAAACCTAATTTTGGCAATCTTATTTTACTATTTTCTATTCTAATATTATTATTTACAATACTTGTTGTATAAGTATTTTTATCTTTTATATCTTTATATTTTGGAAAATTTGTTCTTTTAGAATTAAAATTTGAAAAAGCTTTATTTAAATTATTCCATTCAGCACAAAGTGCTAAGCTATCAACATCCTTTAATAAAGGAAATTTCTCTTTTATTTTTGGAATACTTGGTTCTTTATTTAATTTATTAAAATTATTTTTATCAAGAATAATACCTAATTCTTCACAAGAATTTTGATATTTACTAAAACATCGATATATAGATTTTCTTGAGGTAAGTAATGTGTTGTACACAATTCTACAAGCTTCAAATGTATAATTTATTAAAGCTTCTTGTGACTTATTAGGATATATCCTATAAGTATAAGTTATAAATTTTTGCATAGAAAAAACTCCTTTTTGAATTAATTTTTTAGAAAAAAAGCCGTTAGTGGGCTAACTTTGTGACCTATTGAAAAAACAATTTCTTACGTAATATATTATGAAAATATAAATTTAGTAAGCTCTACCTGTAGGACCTACAGTGATATAATACAAACAAATTATAAACAAAATCCCATCTCAAGTCAATACATTTTACTAATAAATCGATCGCAAAATTCGACAATTTCTACACATGCCTCCCTAGGGCTAACTTTGTAAAAAGGACCTAGGGCCACTTTTTACAAAGTTAGCCCTAGGGTAATTGGGCAGTGGTCGCTGCCATATATTTGTGATTCTATTGTTGCTTCTTTTATTTTATCTTTTAGTTTTGCTGAAACTAGAAAATAATCAATTCTCCAGCCTGTATTTTTTTCTCTTGCATTTCTCATGTATGACCACCATGAATA
The DNA here is from genome assembly GCA_964653805.1 of uncultured Clostridiaceae bacterium. Taxonomy (GTDB): domain Bacteria; phylum Bacillota; class Clostridia; order TANB77; family CAG-465; genus CAG-465. The sequence goes on from CAZZFS010000002.1 coordinate 149,506, forward strand.
TGCTTCCTCTTTATTTGGGTATAAATATCTAAATGAATCTATAAACTCAGTATTTAATAATTCTGTCATTTTATTTCTTTCTTCATCTGTAAAACCAGCATTTCTTTTATTAGTTTTAGGATTTTTAAGATCTATTTCTTTATGCGCTACGTTTAAATCTCCACATATTATTACTGGTTTTATTTCATTTAATTCTACTACATATTTTCTGAAATCATCTTCCCAAGTCATTCTATAATCTAATCTTTCTAATTCTCTTTTTGAATTTGGGGTATATACATTTACTAAATAAAATTCTTTATATTCTAATGTTATAATTCTTCCTTCTTTATCGTGTTCTTCTATTCCCATATCATATACAACATTAATTGGTTCTTGTTTAGTAAAAACTGCTGTTCCTGAATATCCTTTTTTTTCTGCACTATTTGAATATTTTTTATATCCTTCAAACTCTAAATCAAATTGTTCTGCTTGAATTTTTGTTTCTTGTAAACAAAAAACATCTGCATTTACTTCTTTAAAAAAATCTGCAAATCCTTTTTGCATTGCTGCTCTTATTCCATTTACATTCCATGATACTAATTTCATTTGCCCCCTCCTTCTAATATTTTTTTACAAAAACTTGGTCTATGAATTGGACAAAGTCCATATTTTAATATTGCTTCTCTATGTTCTTTTGTTCCGTATCCTTTATGTTTTGCAAAATTATATTCTGGATATTGCTTATCAAAATCATATAACATTTTATCTCTTGTTACTTTAGCAATTATTGATCCTGCAGCTATTGAATGTGACAAAGAATCTCCTGATACAACTGTTTTACCTTCTATTTTTATATCTATCATTTGATTACCATCTATTAAAACATAATCTGGTTTTATTTTTAAATTTTCTAGTGCTTTTTTCATAGCTATTTTTGTCGCATTTAATATATTTTTTTCTTCTATAACATCTACATCAACTATTCCTACACCAATTGCTATAGCTTTTTTTTCTATTTCTTCAAATATTATTTCTCTTTTTTTCTCACTTAATTTTTTAGAATCATTTATGCCTTCTATATATATATCTTTTGGTAAAATAACAGCTGCTGCAACTACTGGACCACATAAAGGACCTCTTCCCGCTTCATCTATTCCGCATACATACTTGTATCCTTTTTCATACAAATCATTCTCTATTTCTTGCATATGATTTATTCTATTTAATTCTTTTTCATTCAAATTCAAAACCTCTTTCTTTAAATATCCATACATTCCTGATAAACTTCATTTTTATTTATTTTTCTTAATTTAGCTACTTTTTTTATAGCTTCTTTTTTATCTAATCCATTTATCATTTCTTCTTTAACCATTTCTAATATGGATTTTTTATTTATAATTTCATCTTGTTCTTGCTCTAATTCTTTTTTGTCTTTACCTTCTAAAATAAGTACTATTTCACCTCTTATACCATTTTCTTTTATTTTTAAAATAGCATCTTCTATATTTATATACATAAATTCTTCATACATTTTTGTTAATTCTCTTGCTATACATATTTTTCTATTACCAAAAACGACAAAAAAATCTTCTAATGTTTGAAGTATTTTATGAGGTGCTTCATAAAATATCATTGTTCTTGTTTCATTTTTTAATTCTTCTAATCTAATTTTTCTTTGTTTTTTATTTATTGATAAAAAACCTTCAAAAGTAAACCTAGTGCTATCTAATCCGCTTTTAACTATTGCTGTTGTTAAAGCTGTTACACCTGGTATTGTTTCAATTTTATAATCATTTTCTACTAAATATTTTATTAAATTTTGACCTGGGTCTGATATTATCGGCATACCTGCATCTGATACTAATGCTATATTTTTACCTTCATCTAATAATTCTGTTACTTTTTTTATTTTTTCATCTTCATTATGTCTATTATAACTTATCAAAGATTTTTGTATTTTTAAATGATTTAATAATTTTAATGTCTGCCTTGTATCCTCAGCAAAAGTAACATCAACATTTTTTAACGTATCAATAGCTCTTAATGTTATATCACCTAAATTACCTATGGGTGTTCCAACTATGTATAAAATACCTTTATCTGTCAATTTCATTACCTCCTAAGCCATATATTTTTAAAAATTGTTCTGTATATTCATTTTTTTCATTATATTCAATCAAAGGTTCTAATATTTTCAATTCATTTCCACCATCTTTTATATATTCAATTAAAACTATACTCGGTTTTAAATCAATCCTTGGATAAACCAATTGAATTTTTTTAGGTTCAAATTTATATTTCCTAGCTATTACTAAAAGATCAGCTAATCTTTCTGGCTTATGAACAATATATAATTTTCCTTTATGTTTTAATAATTTAGAACTAGATAAAAAAACATCTTCTAATGTACATTCTATCTCATGTCTTGCTATGTTTTTCACATCTTTTTCATGTAAAATACCTGTTCCAACAGCTTTATATGGTGGATTTACAACTACTATATCAACTTCTTTTTCTATTATTTTTTTTATATTATTATATTCTTTTATATTTTCCTTTATAGGAATTATCACATCATTTAAATTATTATATTTTATATTTTTTTCTAAAAGATCAAACATTTCTGGTTGTAATTCTACACCAAATATTTTATTATATTTTTTCTTTGCAGATATTATTAAAGAAATAACACCACTACCACTGCATAATTCAAGTATATTATTTTTACTAGAATTAGATTCTACAAAATTTGCTAATAATGTGCTATCTGTTCCAAAGCAAAAATAATTTTTATTTTGAATCAATTTTAAATTATTTATACCTAAATCATCTATTCTTTCACTCATATTTTTCTCCTATTTTACTACTATAGGATACTATATTTTCGCCAATTTTGCAATACTTAAAAACAAAATTAATTTATTTTAAGTATTTATAGTCAAACAAGGTTGACATAGTAAATTTACGGTGTTATAATGGTAAAATACAAATTTTAGGGGAGTATCACAAATTATGTGATAAAATTAAAAAAGAAGGAGAACATTAATATGAAAACTTTCAAATTAGAAGAAGCATTGCTTAACTTTGGTACAGAATCTTTGGAAAATGCAATTTCTACGGAAGTTAAATCAATGTTTGATTTAACAAATAATGATTCGCGGATTATGGATTTAAAAAAATTTCTTTACTTAGAAATAAACAAAGAAATTATAAAACAGCGTAATTGCAATGAACTTGAATACTTCGTTCTGTCATATTCTTTTTCATCACACAACAATCAAAAGTTAAATAAAATCTTAAACTCTTGTGGTTTTGAAAAGATTAAGTTAAATTTAAATAAAAAACTATTCTTTTCAATAGAAAAAAACTTAGATATAGAACTTGAAAATCTATACAAATCTTTAAATCTTTCTGAATTGGAAATACCAGTAGATGATTTTAAAAAAGAAATTTTTAAAGTAATGAAAAATAAAATTTCTGTTTACAACAAAAAAACAACTACTTTAAATGTACTAACGATAGAAGAAATAACCTTAATAATTAGTATGTTAATAATGAGATTTTATCACCAACCGCTAAGAAAACCCAGCAATCGAATTGATAAATCAATACTTAAGATGATTCTTGCTACCTAGGGCTAACTTTATAAAAACACCTCCTAACTAACTTTTTACAAAGTTAGCCCTAGGGGGTGTTTTTATATCCTACTATTATTTACTTATTAACTTAATTTTTGATTTTTCATTTTTGCTACTATTAAGAATTAAATCTACTGCAAATTCTTTTTGATATATATTCGATATTATATTTAATATTTCAATTTTTTGTGTATTTATATCTATTAAAATATCTGTTGTAAATGTATATTTTATTTTTTCTTCTTCTAAATATTCATCTTCATATATTTTATAACCATAAAATTTTAATTCTTGTCTTATTTTTTCTTGTTGTTTATTTGTTATTTTTTTATAATTTGTTTTATTTTCATTAGATAATATTTTTGATAATTCTTTATATTTTTTTACCAAATTCGAACTATCTTTTTCTTCTTTTTCTTTTAAAATCCTCATCAGTTTCATACTTGTAAATATATCATATATATCATCTAATATTTTTTCTTCTTTTTTCTTTTCACAATTTAATGTTAGTGTTGAATTATTTAATACTTCATTTTTTTCCAATTTATTTGCTATATGATCAACCATTAAATCAATGTTTGGGTTATTTTCACAATTATTTTTTGTTTTACAATCAATACAATTGCAATCAAAATATTCTAATAAATATTTTTTTATTATTTCTCTATTTTCTTTTAATTGTTCCATTGTATATTCTAAAGTAATTTTTGATATTTCATCAAAATCATTTCTTTTTCTTATATCTTTTGCCGCTCCTAGTATATTATTATACGGATTTGGTAATGTTTTATTTTTATCAAATATTTTTTTTATTTTTATTTTATAAGCTCCATGGATAAACATTAAACTTGTTAATGCTATTAAAATCTCATTAATGTTTAATGGTAATAAACGTGGATATTTTATCGCATATATATTTCCTATTATAAATAAAATTATAACCCCTACTCGTCCAACTTTACTCAAAAGACCTGAAACAACACCACAGACTATTAAAGAAATTATATATATATCAGATATACTTGGTACTGTTAAACTTAATAATAACGCTGTTATTATTGATACTGTAGTTCCTAATACTAAACCATTTTTCCATCCATATATTAAAATCAAAGCAAATGTTAATATATTAAAAATAGAAAATCCAAATAAATTAAATTTATATATTATTGTTAATGCTACTGATACTACTAATATCATTGCTATTTTTTCTTCTTTTGAATGTATATAACCTTTACCCAAATCAACTAAAACTTTAATTCCTTCAACATATATATAATAAAATATCGAAACTAATAACAAATTAGTTACAATTATAAAAAAGCTCATTATTACTTGACCCGTTATAAATGCAAATAATAATTCTACTATTAATGTTGATATTATTAATTTTATATATACTCCTGTTTTTTCACTAACACCTTCTACATTTATAAATGCTGTTATAAACGTAAATAATGTGAAAAAAATAAATAATTTAAGTATTATTACAGAGGTTACCGTTGAACAAAGAATACCTAAAATTGATGCTATTAAAACTAATAACAACGGTATATTTAAAAAACTTGCTACGCCAAATAAAACCACGCTAAATGGTGAAAATTCATTCAAAACATTAATTTGTACCATTATAAAAGATAAAATCATAAATATTATATTTTTAGGACTTATTATCTTTTTTAAAGAATCTACTACTACTGATATTTTCTCATAAATATTGTTTTTTTGTATATATTTATTATAAATCATATTTATACACCTCTTCTGCTTCTAATACTATATATTTTACAACATCTCATTTTTGTTTATATTAAATATAATTTTAAATTACACCAAAACAGTTGTAAACAAACCATTTTGGTGTAAACTTTTTAATTTTCTACTTTTTCTTTCTTTGTGCTTTTTGGTTTGTCTTTTACAGTTGTTTTTTTAACTGTAGTTTTTTTAGTTGCTTTTTTTTCTTTTTCTGTTTTTTTAGTTGCAGTTTTCTTAGTTGTTGATTTTTTTGCAACTTTTTTTTCTTTATCTGCTTTTGCAGGTTTTTTTATTGCTTTTTTCACTTTTTGTAAAAGTGTTTCTTTTTCTTCTTCTATTTCTTCTATTTCAATTTCTTCATCTATTTCTTTAACAATTATTTCTTCTTGTTCTTCTTCTTCAACTTCTAATTCTTCTTTTATTAAAGATTTTACTTTTTCAGATTCAGTTGTTTCTAATATTCTTTCATATATGAATTTTTGTAAAATTTCACTTTCTTCTGACGCTAATAATTTAGAAAATTCTAAATATTCATCTTCTGTTTTAATCGTTCTATGAACATCATTTACCATAGTTTTAATTTTCATTTCATATATTTCAAAATATATTTTTTCATAATCTTTTAATTTTAGTATTTCATTTTCAACACTTTCATCATATATAGATTGTATTTTTAAGAAAATTTTATCTATTATTTTAAAATATCTATATGAATTTTTACAAATGTTAATAATTAAATTATATTCGTACATATGTCTATCTATATCTGATTCAATTCCTTTTATCATTGTTTCTATTACAAATTCAATTAATTCTCTTTCATCAGATGGTAATTTAGATATATCATAATTATCATTTATATATCCAACATATTCATCAATACAATCAAACAATTCTTTATACATATCTTCTTCATATTCTTCTGTTTGAATTTTTGTATCAATTTCTTCAGCTACTTTTATAACTTTATTATATCTTTGAGCTTTACCTTCATCTTTTATATTTTGTTTTACTTCGTCAATTGTAGATGAAATTATTAACAAATTAAATTTCACTTCTTCTCTTGATTTAAATTTTGCTTTTGTTATTCTATCATATTCCATTTCAAGAAAAGTTTTTTGTAATTCTAATCTTTCTGTTTTATTTGTTGAATTTATTTTTTCAGTTATATCTTTAGAATAAGCTATTTTTAATTCGTACATTTCTCTTTGCATTATATCATATTGATATTTTACAAATATTATTTCTCTTAATATATTTTCTTGGTATAATCTTTTTTCATCGTTTTCTGTTTTACGAATAACAGCTAAATGTTCATCTATTGCTTTGTTCATTTTATTCATATTAACCATTATTACTACGCTTTGTATTACCCTGTCGAAAAGATTTATTTTTCTTTTAGAACTTACAACTATATCTGCCATATATTTAATCCTCTCCTTAATTTTTTTGCTTTTATTTTTGCTATTTTTTAGTTTTTTCTTTTGCTTTATCTTAATTTCTAATACAATTATATTATACCCTGTTTTTTTATAAATGCAAGTGTTTCTAAACTTTTTTTGCAAAATTGTTTCAAAAAAATTGCGTATTTTCTTACTTATTAGTTATACTAAGGTTTTGAAGTTATTTTTGCTTATATACATAACCCTTTTCTACATATAGTTGAATATTTGCAATATTCACATGCTTTTGTCTTTTTATTTGGTTCTATCTTTACAATTCCAGATACCAATTTTTCACCAATATTTTTTAATATTATTTTTGCCTCTTTACAAAGATTTATAAATTCTTCTTCATCTAAAATTCTATTACTTTTTGTACTACCTTTTAAAGTTTTTTTAGAAATTTCTATTAATCTTTTATCGCCTTCATCTAATTTTTTATCCATTTTTTCTATTATTTCTAAATCATTTAAAAAGATACCTTTCATTCTTAATTTTTTTATTATTTCACTTTCTAATTTTTCTTTATCAACTATATAATTTGATAAATTTATAATTTTATCTGATAAATTAAAATATAGCATAGCTGAAGGTATTACTTTTTGAATTTTTTTATTTTGTTTTTTATTAATCTCATCTATATTATCAATAAAAGCGGTTAAATAAGTTATTAATTGTAATGAAATTCCCTGTTTTATATTTTCTAAAGTTAAGTCTTTTGCGCTTGATTTGTAATCTATTACTCTAGCATACATATTATTTTCATATTCTAATGTATCTATTCTGTCTATTTTACCTATTAAATGCATTTTTTTATTTTCTAATTGTATTTCTATAGGTGCAAACATTGCACCCTCTTTAAATTCAATTTCATATCCATAAGGTGTAAATTCACTTTGGTTAAAACTTCTTGATATTAACACAATAACTTTTGTCATTGTATTTATTAATTTTTTCTTTAAAACATTGTATTTTACACTTTCTTTATGTTTTTTCAATGAATATTCTAATTCTTTTTCTATAATATCATATAAAACTATTTTGTATTTTTCTTCTAGATTTTTTTCATCTTTAGTTAATTCATGCCATACAATATTATTTTCTAGTAAATACATAGAAAATTTTTCTAATACATTATGCATAAAACTTCCTACATCCATATTTGAAATCTCATATTTTTTTTCTGGTTTTATATTTAATACATATTCCATAAAATACGAAAATGGACATCTTTCAAAAGCTTCTAATTTAGATACACTTGTTTTAAAAGTATCTTGAAAAATTGTTTTTAAAGTTTCTTTATCTAAATTTTCATCTTTTTTTGTATAATTTAAAATCTTTTTATATTTTGAATCTTCTAAAAAGTATTTATATAATGAATATATTTGTATAACTTCATCAATATTTAAATTATTATCTTTTAATTTTAATATTTCTTTTATTTTTTCTACTGTTTGTTCAAATACTTTATCTTTTGATAAAAAATTCTTAATATCAAGATCATCTATTTCTTCTTGTTTTATTACATTACCTACTATATCCAATATAGCTGTTCTTTGAATAAGTGTTATTAAACTTGATTTTCTTAAGGCTTTTCCTGAAACATCAGCTGAAGGTATGAATATATATAATTTTTCGTAAATATTATTCATTGCTAAATATATATTAAATAATTGCATATTTAATTTTGATATAGATGTTTCTTTTAATTTTATCCCTTTTTCTTCTATGTTTTGTAACTCTTCATCACTAAAAAATATATCCTGTGCTATTTTTTGTGGAAATTCATTTTCATTAACTCCGACAAAAAAGACTTGTTTTTTCATATCAATTCTTGATACATTTATATCTATTAAATTAACTTGATCTTTTGTTGGTGGTATTCCTTTTAAATTAATATTTTTTATTGACATATTAAAAACATCATAAAATCTTTTTAATGTTATATCTTCATTTTCATATACTTTACAAATAGAATTAAATACTTCACTTATTTTTACCCATACTTGTGATTCTAATTTTTGTGTATTTATATCATTTATTATATTTTGTGTGTTTATATCAAAAACAAAGTTTTCATCAAAATATGATTGATTTTCATTATTTAAATTATTAAAGTAGTTTTCAAATATTTTGTTTTCTACTAAATGATTATATAATTTTTCTACTATTTGTTTAGATTCTTGTTTTATTTTAAATTCAAATTCTATTTGTTCTATAAATCTTTTTATCTGTATTCTCGTATCATTTAAACTTTGTAAATCATATGTCTTATCTTGATTATTTATATAAAATTCTTTTGACAAATTATATTTATTTACATTAAACTCTAGTATATAATTTTCAAATTCATATATTTTTTCTGATTCAAATTCATTTAAATTTAATTTTAACATTTCAATTACAGTTTCTAATTTTTTATCTTTTATTATTATTTCCATTAATAATTGTATATATTTTACGAGTTTAACAAGTTCAATATTTTTATTTTCATCTATATATAAAGCTATATCATATTCATAAAATATTTTTGAAACAATATTTGAATATTGTTCTATATTAGTTGTATATATACAAAAATCACTATATTTATATCCTCTTTTTATTTTTTCTTTTATTATTTTAGCTATACTTTCAATTTCTGTATATTTATTTGTTTCTAAAATGATTTCTATGTCTTTTAATTCTTTTTTAAAACTATTATCATCTTGAAATAGTCTATCTGCAAGAAAAACAATATCTTTTGATGCTTTTGAATAATTATTATAAAATAATTTTGTATTAACTTCTTTTTTATTTTCATTTGCAAGTTTTAATAATTTTAAATATGTAGAATTTGATATTTCAAAATTGTTACTAGTGTTTTTTGAATATATGTCCTCTATGCAAGTTATATCGGTTGTTAAAGATATTTTTATATCATTGTTATTTTTTATTAAAGCTGATATAAAATCATATTCTGAATTAGTAAAATTATTATAGCCATCAAAATATATTTTTGTGTTTTCAAGTTCTATACTGCCATTTAATATATTTTTTATAAATATTTGCATTTCATCTATACTATCAACATATTTACCATTTGTTTCTTCTAAATATTTATTATATATTTTTACAATTTCTTTTATTTTATGTTCCATTAATTTATTTTTAAAATTAATATTTTCAAATTCTGAAAAATCGTAATCACTTTTTTTTAATATATCCATATATATATCTAGTAAATCTAAAAAACCTTGTTTTGATTTTGCATTTTTAAAAACTTTAATAACACTTGGATTTTTTAATATTACTTTTGTAAGTATTATTTTCCTGTCCAATTTCGTCATATAGTTTTCGTCAAAATGTAAATTTGTTTTTTTTATGTTTTTTTGTATATATGAACTTATAGTTGTTATATTAACCCCTATAATACCTTCTTTTTTTTGATATGTCATATATTGTTTTTCTGTTATAACTCTAGATTGAGATGGTACAAAAAGAATTACATTTTTTTTGTTTTTTATATCTTCATCTATTGCATCATAAATAAATTTACTTTTACCAGTTTTAGATTTTCCTAAATAAATATCCATCAAATACTCTCCTATTTAAAACTTATTTTAGTTATTTGTATTATTCTCATCTTTTTCTACTTTTTCTACTTTTTCAACATTTTCTTCTTTTTCATAATCAGTTATTAACATTTGTTCTTCTTTTATTTTTATAGTTTCAAAATCTGGTAATTTAGATACATCATCTATTCCACAAGATTTTAAAAAATCATTTGTAACAGCGTATGCTGCTGGTCTTCCAGGTAAATTAAGTCTTGCTACTTCTTCTACAAGTCCACATTCTAGTAATCTATTTACAGCAAAGTCACTATTTACACCTCTTATTCTTTCAACTTCTGATTTAGTTATTTTTGGATTATATGCTATTATACTAAGTGTTTCTAGTGCTGAATTTGACAAATTTTGTCTTTTTGTATTTTCAACAAATTTATTAACTTCTTCATAATATATTTTATTTGTAACTAATTGATAACAATCCTTTACTTTTACTATTACAACACCACTATTTTCGTTATATTTATTTTGTAAATTTTCTATTGCTTTAACAATTGCTTCTTCTTCTATTTTTAAAACATTTGAAAGTTCTTCTACAGATATTTCTCTTCCTAGTGCAAACATTATTGCTTCAACTATATTATCTAATTTATCTAAATTTTCCATTTATTCCACTCCATTTCATTTTTATTTCATAATTTGTATTATATCAAATAATTAGTTTTTTTTCTACATATTAATAATTTTTTAGTTTTTTTTCTATATTTTTGCTTTTTTTATAATAATTTTAATATTTTGTATTGCTTTATTAAAAAACATTGTGTATAATTCATTAAAATAAAATATAAAAATATCCATGTTTTAATAATATGGAAAACGAAGGAGAACAAAAAATGGAAGTTAAAGTAAATGGCTATGTGGTTGCTGGGGAAAACATCCCAAAAAGTTTAACATTGGTTTCAGTTGAAGAAATTTCCCCTTTTGATCAAATTCATTGTTTTGCCTTTAGTGACGATAAAGAAAAAAAAGTTGCTATTAAGCAACCTTTCAAATCTGACCGACCTATTGTGATTGAGGGTTAACAAAGAAAAACTCAAAAAACTTAAAAACTCCGTACTAATCATTTTACAACATACTATAAACAAAGGAATTATTAAATTCCAAACACAACAAAAAAAACAGTTCAAATTTGAACTGTTTTTTTATTTTTAATGTTTTCTTTGTTTCGCCAACCAATTGCTTTGTCACAAAGCAAATAATTTAACCAAATCTAACTCGCTTTTTTCAACTTTGTAATTGCTATGAGCCAATTTTTTACCTCTACAATCAATCAAATCATAAGTAACATCATACTGATTATGATTAGCATTGGCAAGTATTACAATTGCTTTTTGTTTAGAATCGATGATTCTTTCAATTTGAATATTGCCTTCAACAACTTTTATATAAATAATTTCAAGGAAATGGTCTCCATAAGAATATTCAATACGAATACCTCCCAGTTCCTTATCATTAAATATAATAAGTTCTTGCTTGACTTCATTTGGATCCAAAGATTCATAACGAATATAATCGATTTCTGGCTCTTTTGAAACAAACTTTTTTGTGTATTCATCAATTATCGCTGGTAAATAAATGTCAAAACGACCATTATATGAAATTTTTTCAAAATGTTCTCCAGTAAAACCTATTGGAAAAGTTTTTCTAAGCTGCTTCATTCTTGCTGGTGAAATTTCTAAACTTTTTTCAATAATCCGATAATTTTTTCTGCCATTTTCATAAAGATAAGTTGTTATCCCATCTTCATGATTTACCTTTACCTTTGAAGAAATAATTTTTTTGTCTGATTTTCTAAAATTAATCACAATGTTTTCCTCCTTAAACATTTTAATTTTTTTATTTAAAAATCCAAATAAATTAATAGATGAATTTAAAAAATCTTTTCATTTAGTAAATTATTTATGTTATATGTCATTACAATTAAGTCTTCATCTGGAACTTTTGGTATATCCGAACCGATTAATAATTTTTTTTCAGGAAAATCCCCTTCACTTAAAACAATCTTAACTTCACCATTTTCTATTAAAATTTTAACTGAATGTTTAATGTTTTGCTGAGCATCATAAAAAGTAATATATAATTGCTCATTTAGATAATATACAGCTTCTACCTTAAACATATCACCATTACTTTCGTTTTCAACATAATATTGAATCTTGTATATATTATCTCTAATACATACAAATTTATCATTTATTATTTCGAAAAAATAATTTATTATGATATTATTATCATAAATAAATTGTATACGTGAGACATTTTTTAAGAAATTTTGATTTTTAAATCCTGGTGGAACATTTGAAACTCTTTGCTTTAATAAGCTCCGTGGAACTTCATTGATAACTGTTTCACAAATTTTGTAATCTCTTTCCAATGTTCTATCATTAACAATACTAACAACACATGCATTTTGAGTATCTAGAAATACTCTCTTCTTCTTTTTAAAAAACTCCACTTTAAGCCTCCTTTGGTTTAAAAATTTATTTACACCACATATTTTTTTATATTTAATATTATACAACTTTTTTTATTTATGTCAATAGTTATATCTATTTAGTACTAATTTTCTTTGGTTTTTCATTTCAATTAACATTTCACACAGCTCTTTGCCCTCTATTTTTATATGATTTAGATATCATAATATAATAGCTAAATTGTTGTATATATTCTAAAAATATGGTATAATTTAAGCATATTATATGCTAAATATTTATATATAACACTATATTTAAAATATTGAAATATATAATAAATTAATTAATGATGGAGATGATAATTATGATATGTTCAATTTGTAAAAAAAATATGGCTGTTATATTTATAAATAAATTAGATAAAGATGGTAATAAACAAGAAGAAGTTAATGGCCTTTGCTTAGAATGTGCTAAAAAACAAGGTATTGATCCCTTATCTAATATAATGAATGAAATGGCCAAAATGTCTGAAGAAGATATTGAAAATATGTCTTCTCAAATAAACAACATGTTTGGTGGCGAAATGAATTTAAACGATTTAAATCTTGATACTGATAAAGATACTAATCAAGA
>CAZZFS010000003.1:0-92846 GCA_964653805.1 uncultured Clostridiaceae bacterium
GCTTTGGAGATGAAAAGAAATTCAAAATATGTTATAATAAAGTTATATTAATAGATGCAGATTTTTCTACACCACATGATTTCTTTAGACTTTGTCAAGAAATATACATAGTTCAAGATATGGATGTTTTAAGTATACATCAAACAACTATGTTTTTAAGAGAATTAAAAGGCAGAGGTATACCAATGTCTAAAATAAAAATTGTTATAAATAAACATGTTAGATGTACACTTACAGCAAGAGATATTTTAGATGGTATAGCAACTTATGCAAGTTATGATTTAAAAATGTTTGATGAATTATTTAATTCTTCATCAATACCATATTATATAATACCATTTGATGTTGAAAATTATAAAAAATACATTGATATGATTTTTAAATATCAAAATAAATTTGCATATTTTACAGATGATTTTAAAGATAGTTTAGCTCAACTTATAAATGCTATATATCCAATAGAAAATAGCAATACTGTAAGAGTAACAACTAGACCTTCAACTGCAAGAGGTAGAAAATTTTTTAATTAAAATCTTTAATTAAAATTTATTATAAAATAAACAAAAGAGAGGATAATATATGACAGATTTACAAGTAATTATATATGCTGCTATATTAATAATTATAACAATAAGTATCGCAATACTGTATAGACAAGTCAAACATTATAAGATGATATATGAGAAAAAATCATATATGAAAATAACAGAAAAAATGTTTGAAATAATGGGTGCTGGTGTTGAAACAAAAGATAAAATAAAAAAATTAAATGATGTTATTATAAAAGCATATAATATTAAATATTCAAGTATTGTTCTTTATGATGGTGAAAAACTAAAAGTACAAGCAACAAACGTTGAAAAAGAATATATTCCAAGTATAGCAGATATGGTAAATCAAAGAGAATTCATAACTAAAAGAGGTGTTTCAAAATACTTAACTAGTCATGGTCATAAATCTTTGATATATAAAAGTGCTATGGAAAGAAAAATAAAATCTGTGTTATATTCACCAATATATCATAAAAATATGTATATGGGATTCTTTGTGTTAGAAGATACAGAATCTAATGCATTTGAACATATATCTAAAGATGAACTTTTAAGAATAAAGCATAATATAGGTGTTTTCTTAGAAAATATAAGGTTTCAAAGTACTTTAGAAATAGCTGAAAATACTGATATACAAACAGGTTATTATAATAATATGTATATGTATTCGAATTCAAGAAAAATACTTTCAAAATATAATAATAGTTGTGTTACATTGATATTTTTAAAAAATATACCTGAAATAAATGAAGAGTTTGGTATAAATTTAGGTAATAAACTTTTAATAAAACTATCATCATTAATTAAAGGAGTTTTTCCAAATGAATCTTTATTTATAAGATATAGTGGAAGAAGACTTTTAATAATAACACCAGATAAAAATGCTGAAAGTATACAACCAATATGTGAGCAATTACTTGAAAGAGCAAAAAATGAATACGAATGTGTAGAAGATAAAAAAGTTTCAATAGATTTACACGTTTTATTACACACAGTAAAAAAACAAAGTAATATAGAAAAAGAAATTCAAAAAATGGTTTCTTATACAAATAAAATTAAAGATAACAATTCTATAAAAATATTATAATAAAAAGAATTGTTAAATAAAAATATAAAAGGTTATATACTAAAAGCGTTATTTAAAATGTTTTTAGTAAGTAATAATTAAAGAGTGAAGGAGTGAGTAGTATGGATCAAAATACAACAGTTTTTACACCTCAAAAAGATGAATCAAAAAGAGTAAAAGAAATAATGGAAGAAGTAGTAGAAGCTTTAAAAGACAAAGGATATGAACCAGTAAGTCAAATAATAGGATATATTTTATCAGGAGATCCAACGTATATAACATCTCATAATAATGCAAGAGCTTTAATTTGTAAAATAGAAAGAGATGATTTATTACAAGAAATGATAAGAAAATATCTAGATATTTAGGTGTAATATGAAAAGAATATTAGGTATTGACTATGGTGATGTAAGAGTTGGTCTTGCAATTTCAGATCCTTTAGGAATAACTGCTCAAGGAATTGATAATTTAGTTATAAATAAAAGTGATAAAAATTTTATAAGTGGAATTAGAAAATTAATAAAAGAATATGATATTGATACTATTGTTATAGGGTATCCTAAAAATATGGATGGTACAGTATCTAAAAAAGCAGAAAAAATAGATGAATTAATATTGCTTATTGAAGAAAAATTAGATGTTGAAGTGAAAAAATGGGACGAAAGACTTACAACGGTTTCAGCATATAAAACTATGAGAGATTTAAATATTAAACAAAATAAAAAAAATGTATTTGCTGATAAATTAGCTGCTACATATATATTAGAAGGATATTTAAAAAGTATATCTAATAGTTAAAATTATATTTATAAAAGAATTATTTAAAATAAATAAAAAAATAATGAATATTTGATGAAAAAACAAATCAAAAAATGGAAATTGATTAAAAACTATATACAAAATGCTTAAAATAATGTATAATGTATATGTAAAATTTAAGGAGGAAAAAATAATGGAAAATGAAAAAGATATAAATGGATGTGCACCTTCAGCTTGTGCTAGTTGTTCAGGATGTGGATCAGACCACAGTCATGAAGAAAAATTATCTGAATTTTCACCAGTAATAACACTTACTGATGATGAAGGTAAAGATTCTAAATTTGAAATATTAGATGTTGTTGTTTTAGAAGAAAAAGAATATTTAGTAGTTGCAGAAGTTCAAGAAGATGAAGCTGTTGAAAATATAGAAGTTGTAATTCTTGAAATAACTGAAGAAGATGGTGAAGAAGTTTATGATACAGTTGTTGATGATGAATTAGCAAAAAAAGTATTTGACGAATTCATTAAACAACAAGAAGAATTAGAAGATGAAGAAGAAGAAGAAACTAAATAATTCAAAATAATATAATAAACACAAAATAACTGTAAGTGGTAAATCCACTTACAGTTATTTTATATATAAGATATGAAAATAAAAAAAATATAGTATGGAAACATTTAAAAGTTTACATAACTTGACAATTTTACTTTTTTATAGTATAATATTGCAAGTAAAAGAATTAACGGCCGTTTTAGTTTTAATAAATGAAAGGAGAGTTTATGCAATATCAGTATTTAGAAAAAGATTACAAAAAGTTTTTGGAGACTGGTGAATTTGAAACAGCATTAGAATTATTAAAAAGTCAAATAAGTATAAATCTTATTGAATTAAATAATTCTCTTGCAAAAAACAAAATTAATGATATAATAGAGATATATAACATTATTGATTTTGATGTTTCTGATTCTCAAGAAATGAGAAAGTTTATGCCTTTATATCGTCATTATATAGGTATTGAGGAAGTTTTTGTGATAGATGGGTGTAGTGTAGCTAAAGCTATCAAAATGTATCAAAAACTTGAACAGGACTTTTTAAAATTATTAGAAGAGGAACATCTGAAATAGATGTTCCTTTTTGATTTTTGGGGTGGTATTTGATATATGAATATTAAGGGAATGAAAAGTGAAATAAATGAAATATTTATAAATTCACATAAAAATAATAAAATAGATTTTAAGAATGATTTTATGGAAGTCGTAAAGTATCTATATAATGATTCAAAAGAAGTTTGTGATAATATAAAAAGTCGTGGAATGTATACAAAAGAAAGATTACTAAATGTAAAAGATGAAGTGCAAAGTTTAATTAATTTTGCTAAAACAGAAAAAGAAAATAGAACTCCTGGAGTATATGTAAAAAACATGGCAACAACAATTGATATTGTAAATAATTTAATGCATTCTTGTCTTGAAAGAAAAAAAGAATTAGAAAAAGATGAAAATGGAGATTATACAATAGAAGAAGATGAAAAATTAGATGAATTATTAATTGATTTGGGATATAAAAAGGATTATTTTATCCAAAGACTTGCAACTGATTTTAATAAAAATATAGAAGTTAGAAATTCAGGTGCTACTATTGGAGTTGCTCATGATAAAAATAGAAGTAATAAAAAAAACACTGAACTTTTTATAGCTGATTTACCTGGAGTTGGTCAATTATCTTGGCATATAAGTCAAAATCAAGAAGAGGCTTTGAAACAATATTGTAAAGTAAAAGATTATGAATATGATTTAGCTATGAATGAAAAAACAAGTGTTAAAGGATTATTACTTTCTCAAATAAAGCCTAATGATTTAAAAGAACATCAAAAGGTTGTTATAAATTCAAAAGGACATGATATGAAAAAAAATTTAAATCAGTTATATTTAAATAAAGATGAAAGATAGATAAAAAATTAATAACTAATAAAATAGTAATGATAATAAATAGCAATAAATAATAATAAATAACAATAAATTAAATAATTAAATATACAATTTTTATGATGATTTTATGTAAAATGTGAAAAATTTGTGTATTTAATTATTTTTGTTTTTTTTTGATTAAAATTGTGGTATAATATGGATGGTGATATTAAATGAATGATGCATATAAGATGTATGGTATTAGTGATAAAATAATAAATTTAGCTAATGAATGTGAAGAAGAAATAAATGAATTATATAATGAACATGAAGGAATAGCTTTATACAATCAAGCTAAAATTTTAAAATCGTTTCAAAAAAACAAATTAAGTCAAATTCATTTTGGTAGTACTACTGGATATGGTTTTGGAGATGTTGGTAGAGAAATAATAGAAAAAGTTTATGCTGATATATTTAATACAGAAGATGCTTTAGTTAGAGTTCAATTTGTAAGTGGAACACATACAATAGCAACTGTATTACAAGCACTACTTATGCCAGGTGATAATATGCTTGCTATAAGTGGTAAACCATATGATACATTATGTGATGTTATTGGTATTAATGAAAGCCCATTATCTTTAAAAAATTATGGTGTTAAATATGATCAAATTGATTTAATAGATAAAGAAAGATTTGATTTAGATAAAATAGAAGATTATTTAAAAAAAGAAAAAGTTAAATTAGTTCATATACAAAGGTCAAGAGGTTATGAACTTAGAAAAGCTTTATATATTTCAGATATAGAAGAAGTTGTAAATATTATAAAAAAAATAGATAAAGATATAATTGTAATGGTAGATAATTGTTATGGTGAATTTACAGAAAAACTTGAACCATCTGATGTTGGCGCAGATATTATTTGTGGAAGCCTTATTAAAAATATGGGTGGTGGATTAGCTACTATGGGTGGATACATTGTTGGTAAAAAGAATTTAATAGATCTTTGTGCTGATAAATTAACTTGTCCAGGAGTAGGTAAAGAATGTGGCGCAACACTTGGTCAAAACAGAAATATATTACAAGGTGCTTTTATGGCTCCAACTATAGTGAAAAATGCATTAAAAACAGCTGTATTTTCAGCTGCTTTAATGGAAAAATTGGGTTTTGATATATATCCAGGTGTATTTGATAAAAGAAGTGATATTGTTCAAACTGTAAAATTTAATGATGAAAATAAATTTATAAAATTTATTCAAGGAATACAAGCAACAAGTCCAGTAGAAAGTAATGTTATACCTCATCCTTGGGATATGCCAGGATATGAAGATAAAGTTATAATGGCAGCTGGAACTTTTATAGAAGGTGCCACAATAGAATTGTCTGCTGATGGACCTTTAAAAAGTCCATATATAGCATATTTACAAGGTGGATTAACATTTGAATCTGCAAAACTTTCAATATGTAAAGCTTTGCAAAATAGTATAAGTGAGGGTTAAGATATGAAAGTGGTAGTAATAGGCGGTGGTGCTGCAGGTATAATGAGCGCTATTGTTTCTGCAAAAGAAGGAAATGAAGTTGTATTAATAGAGAAAACTTCTAGTTTAGGAAACAAATTAAAAATAACTGGTAAGGGAAGATGTAATCTTACTTTTGATGGTGATATAAATGATTTTAAAAGAAATATTGTAAAAAACTATAAATTTATGTATAGTTCATTTACTAATTTTACAAATGATGATTTAGTAGAATATATTAATAAATTAGGAGTTAAAACAAAAGTTGAAAGAGGTAAAAGAATATTTCCTGTTTCAGATAATGCTGAAGATATTATTAAAGCATTAAGTATTGAATTAAAAAAATATAAAGTAAAGATTTTATTTAATTCAAGTGTTAAAGAAATAAATACTAAAAAAGAAAATGATAAAAAAATAATAAAAAGTATAACTTTAGAAAATGGTAAAGAAATACCATGTGATAAATGTATAATTGCAACAGGTGGTAAAAGTTATAAAGTGACAGGTAGTACAGGAGATGGATATACTTTAGCTACTAGTTTAGGTCATAAAATAATTGATATAAAAGCTGGTCTTGTACCACTTAAATCAACTGATATTCTTTGTAAGAATCTACAAGGTTTAACATTAAAAAATATTAGATTTAAATTAACTGAAAAAGAATCTGCAACTATTCAAAAAGAAATATATAATGAATTTGGTGAAATGTTATTTGCTCATTTTGGACTAACAGGACCAGTTGTTTTGAGTTCTAGTAGTAATTTAAATAGAGTAGAAGATTTAGAAAAAAAATTAAAAAGTGGTAAAATATATGCAAGTATAGATTTAAAACCTGCTTTAAGTTTTGATATGTTAGATAAAAGAATATGTAGAGATTTTGATAAAAATGCAAATAAAGAATTTAAAAATAGCTTAAATGATTTGTTACCACAAAAATTAATACCTGAAATAATAAAATTATGTGGAATAGATGAAAATAAAAAAGTAAATCAAATAAATAAAATTGAAAGAAAAAAACTTACTGATTGTATAAAACAAATACAAATAAAAATAACAAATTTAATGCCTTTAGATGCCGCTATAATAACTTGTGGTGGTGTTGATATAAAAGAAGTTAATCCTAAAACAATGGAATCTAAACTTGTAAATGGATTATATTTTGCAGGAGAGGTTTTAGATGTTGATGCTTATACAGGAGGATTTAACTTACAAATTGCGTTTTCTACTGCAAATGCAGCAGGTAAAAATTAAATAAAGGGGAGGTTTTTTTTATGAATGAAAAAATGTTTATTAAAGAAAAAAAAGGAGCACCTATTGCAGTTATAGTTCTAGTTGTAACTATAATAGGAAGTGTATTAGGTAGTGCTTGTACATATTTTATTTTAGAAAATAAATATTCAAATGCTACTAATCAAACTGCAAATGGAAATAATACAGTTAAATATGAAATACAAAGTACAGATAGTCCAGTTGTAGCAATAGCCCAAAAAGCTAGTCCATCTATCGTTGGTATAAGTATAAAATCATTAAATCAAAATGAATTTAGTGTTTTAGATACTTCAGATGAAGAAGGTACAGGAATTATATATAGTGAAGATGGATATATAATAACAAATTATCATGTTATAGAATCTGCTATTGGAAATTCTAATGCAACTATATCAGTTACTTTACCGGATTCAGAACAAAGTATAGAAGCGAAAATAGTAGGTGGAGATGAAGTAACAGACTTAGCTGTTATAAAAATAGAAAAAACAGGTTTAGCTAAAGCTGAATTTGGTAAATCAACAGATTTAAAAGTTGGTGAAATTGCAGTAGCTATAGGTAATCCATTAGGACAAAAATTAGCAAATAGCGTTACTGTTGGATATATATCTGCTTTAAATAGAAAACTTACAACATCAGGAAGATCATATAATTTGATACAAACAGATGCAGCAATAAATCCAGGTAATAGTGGAGGAGCATTAGTTAATTCAAAAGGACAAGTAATAGGTATAAATACAGTTAAAATAGGTTCAACAGAAGTAGAAGGACTTGGGTTTGCAATTCCAGTTGATGATGCATTACCAGTTATTCAAGAACTTATAGCAAATGGAAAAATAGTGAGACCGTATATTGGTTTATCAGGAATAAATGTAGATGCTGCTGTAGCTAAGAAAAATGATATAGTAGAAGGTATTTATGTTGCAAAAGTTACAAGTAATAGTCCAGCTTCAAAAGCCGGTTTACAAAAAGGTGATGTTATAGTTAAAGTTGATGGTAAAGAAACTAAAACTATGGATGCTTTAAATACATTAAAAAACAGTAAAAAAGTTGGTGATACTTTAACCCTTACAGTAAATAGAGCTGGTAAAGAAATTGAAATAAAAATTGTTTTAGAAGCTGATGATACAAGTACAGCATCTAATTCTACTAGTAATAGTAATGGTTCACAAACTTTAGTACCATAATATAAATATTAAAATAGAAAAACAAGCAAATTAATTTTAATTTGCTTGTTTTTTAATCTTTAAATTCTACAAATATTTTATTTTCCATATCGATAAATTTTGTTGTTTTGGGTAATGTTAAAACCACCATTGACAAATTCTAGTTTTGATTCTTCAGTAATAATGTCTAAATCAAATTCTTTTACCCTATTTTCCATCCAATTGATACCGACAATTTTTTGTTTTGAAGGTGAGAAAATAGTATTGTTAGCAAAACAAATATTTGAAAGTGGACTAGCACTATATACAAATAAGTTGCTATCAAAAGCTATTTTATTATTTTGTATAACGATAGTTCTAAAGTCACCTTTATTAGTTTGATAAATGAATAACCAATTTTTAGTTATATCATCATATTTTAAGGCGTATTCTGTAATTTTATCGTTATACTCAAAAGGAATATGAGCAGAAGATATAGCAATTATACCTTTGTTTTGGTAAAGTAAAACTGCACAGTAAGAATCATCTTTTGCAAGTGCAAAAATAGTATTAGTATATACAGGAAGAAGAGTTTTAACAAGATTCCCTTTTTTTGTTATAGTTGCTTTGCATAAATGATAATTTTTATCAATGTAGTATAGTGAATTGTCAAACACTTCATAAGGAGTTTTATATGCTCTTTTAAAAGAATTTGTAATGTTTTTAAAATCATCAAAATATACATTAATAGTATCATCAAATATTTCAATAACAGCAGAGCCATTGTTTAAAAATTCAAGTTTGGATTGTACATTGAGTTTTTTCTTTGTACCTGTTTGAATGTTTACAATTTCACCGTTATTTGATAAATATTTTGTAAAATCAATAATTAAATTTACATTATCATTTTCAAATAAGACAGACAAATTGAGAGCATTGTTAGTTGTTTTTGTTACTTTTGGTTTTACAAAAACTTTTGCATTTGCGTTACAAACAGGACAATCGCTGTATTTACCATAGTAATAACCATCATGATCTTTGCAAAATTTTAAATTTTGTTTTAAATCCAAGAGTAAATTTGTTATATATACTCTTTTTCCATTTTCAAATGTTTCAAAAAACACATTTAAAAGTTCTGGTGAAATCCATTTCCAAGAAGGTATCATAGATGGTATTGTAATATTATGATTACCAAGTACAGAGATTTTGTTTTTCATCCGCTCAACAGTATTCATAAATTCATCTTTTGGATAAACTCCACTAAATGGATGCATTCTTGTTAATATTTTAAAAGCAAGTAAAGTAAATGCATATTTATCTGTTTCTTTAGTTTGGAGTATTGACGAATTTTTTGCATAAGCATTTGGATCAGTAAATAATTCTGTGTATGCATCTGGTAAAAACTTATTTGCAAAACCATAACTATCGATATCTATAAAAGAGGGTTCGGTCTTTGTTAATAAAATGTTTTGATCACTTATATCTCCAATTACAAAACCAGTTTTATGGATATTTTCAAATATAGTGGAAGCTTTAATTAAAATATCTAAAATATCACTATTTGAAAGGTTCATGATTTTTAAATAGTTTTTTTTAGAAAGCATACCAAATACTTCTGGAGAAGGAACTTTTTTTGTAAGGTACCCTGAAAAAGTATTATTTACATAGACTTTGTCTTCAGGGAATATTAGATTGTTTGTTCTTGTTACTTTTAAAAAAGAATCAACCTTTTTTTCTTTTAATTTAAAGTCTACATTTGGTTTAAACTTTTTAAAAAGTAAATCGGAGCTGTAATCATAAATAATTGCTTCGCCGCCTTCGGTTAAATAATCAAGATCTTTTAGATCAGAGTTGTCCAAAAAAACAGTCATTTTAGTGCCTCCTAATGTGTATTTTTTAGATACAAAATTTCAAATACAAATTGTTATATCATCTTTGAATTTTGAATGATTACGGTTGATTAACATTTTTATTTTTTCAGTTTTTTTCTCAAGTATCAATTCTTCAAATTTATACTTTTCAGTAGCAGGTAATTCGTAAATATATCTTAATCCATCACTTGCCACACAAACATTCGAAAACTTATCTTTTGGATATTCTATAGTTTCAAAACAAACACCATCTTTGTATATATCACGAGTATCATTATCAAGGTAATTATACAAAATGTATTTAGGATATTCTCCATTTTCAAAAGATACATATTCAATAGAGTTGTTTATGTTTTGAAGAATTAAATAACCATCTCCACATACCTTTACAACAAATTTATCTTCTAATTCAAACACACATACTATTGTGAAGAATAAATTGTTGAAAATAAACTGTGTATTTGAAGATATATTTATCAACATTTTCATTATATAATCAACTTGTTCTTCGAATTTTTCTAGGGATATTTCTTTAGAAAAATATTCGTTAAAAAGCTGAGTAAATAATTTAACACCAACTTCTGAAGATTCACCGCTACCACAACCATCCAAGACCATTTTTAATTTGGGATTTTTTTCGAATTCATCAATGATTAAAAAATAATCTTGATTGTTTTTGTTATACCATAAATGATCCATCCCAATTTTATTAATAACATTTTTCATTTTAAGTAATCTCCTTTTATTTTTATATTAATGATATGTTTTAAAATGTTTTAGATATAAAAAAAGGGTATGGAATTAGCCACACCCTTTAAACCTTTTTTACATTAGATGCTATACAAAAAATGCATCTTGAGAAATGTTGCCTGCACTTTTAGAAGCTGAAATACTACTTCTTGATAAGACATTAAAAATTTTTCGCAGTTCGCTTTCAGTAGCATCGGTAGATAGGATGTTATTAAATCCTAAAGAATCTGCAATTCCTTTTGCTTCATCGCCGAATTCAACAAAAACGGTTGTAATTTCTTTTTTATTCAAAAATGCAATTTGTTTTTTTGCTTCACTCAACAAATTCTTACTTTCGTTATCATATCCATCAGAGAATACAATAAAGATTGCTCTTACGTTTACGCCGCCTTTTCTTAAGGTATCCATATAGCCAGTTTCATTTTCAGTAATCAAATGATTAGCTGACATTACAATAGCTTCATAAAGAGCGGTAGTTCCATTTGTTTTGTAGTCAACTGGCATATCTTTTACCAAAGTATAGCCGCCAAGTTCAACATCTGTTGCAAATTTTGTTATTGAAACAAGCATTTCATCTGTTTGTTTAGAATCAAGTAAAGCTTGTTTGTACAAATTCAAACATTTCCGAACAACATCTTCGTAGCGAAACATAGAAGATGATTTGTCAAAGACAAATTGGAAAATCAATTGTCGCTCTGATTCAAGTTCATCAATACCAACATCATTTACGTTGAAATTATCATCCATTCCAAAAATTTCGTTTTTCATTGTTTTTTCCTCCAAATATTTAATTTGTAATAATGTGTTTAAATCTTTTTTTGTTTTTTGAACAATTAAAGAAGTTCGGTTGTTTTTTTGATTTGAATACCATATTGCTTTTTAGAATTTTCAAAAAACAATTCTGTTTCATCTTCAAAGCCTGGAATAGAAGATGTACCATCTTCAAGAACTGTAATTTTTTTTGTTATTTCAAGTCGGTCTTCATAGTGTTCCAAGATTTGTTTTACAGATTCAAGAAGACAATGTGATTTAGCTTCACCAGCAATTAAGATTTCATCGAATCTTTCAATTGCATTAAGAACAGCGATGTTTAAAAATGCGCCATTTCCAGGATCAAATTCAGCCTTGATGATACCGTACATTTCGGTAAGTGGTCGATCACCTTTTCGAATGAATACAGGTTTTGTTTTTCTTGCACTGCTGTGGAAGTAAATCATGTTTGCTAATTGGCTTTCAATTTTTGCACCATTTGTTTGTTCTAAACAATGGTATGGCCAAATCATAAGCTTTTTTTTGTTTCCTTCTTCAAGTCCTTTTAAATATTTGATAGAATTAACAGGTGAAAAAACTGGAGTCCATGTACCATTTTCAACATCCGCAGATGTTATAATAGTAGTGGGCGGCGGGTTATTACCATCTTTGTCAATCCACCAGCAAGGATGAAAGATTTGTGCTAAAGAGTGAGTATCAGTTGAACACATAATTTGTGTTATTGTATCCATTTTCTGATAAATGAATTTTGTAAGTCTTTCAATATCTCCTTTTGAACCAGGAACAGCAAGTGAACCAATACCTTCCATAAAATCGTTTTGTGGATCAATGATAAGTAACAAAGTCTTCTTTACATCAGCCGCCGCAGGTTTTAAATTTTCATTGTTTGCTAAAGCAACAATATCAATAATGTTCTTACCTTCTTCGGTAGTTGCAATTTTACCAACATCAACAATTTCTTCGAATCTTGTTTTAACATTTGTTTTCATTTTAGTTTCTCCTTTTAAATTATTACATACATTTATATGTATGCTAGTCCATTACTTTAAGTTTAAAAGTAATTTGAAGTTTGTTTGTAATTTCATTATACTCCTATATTTTGTTATTGTCAATATGTTAATAACAAAAAGTTAATAACAAAACAAAAATAGTTGTTTTGTCGTTTGACAAAAGTAACGTCAAAGTATTGCTAATACTGAGATTTTTGTTTTGAGATTTTTTTGAAAAAATTTTAAGAAATTTTCAGTTTTTTAGTAAATTTGGATAAAAACAGGAAATATGTGTAAAAAACAGGTTTTTAAATACGAAATAATTAATATCTATTGAGAAAAATATATTTTATGATATAATGAATTATATTTTTTAGTAAACCTATATAAAAAGAAAATAAATACTAAAAAAATTATTATAATTAAGAGGAGTTTTTATATGAAAGATGAATTAAAAAAATTAGTTGGAGAAAACGAAAAAATCTTATATGAAGGGAAGCCAAATAAAAAATGCTTTATATTTGAAAGTATATTTAATCCTTTATTACCTTTTGCATTAATTTGGGCTATTATTGATTTTGGAATTATTGGAGTATCATTTTTTCAAAGCGATTCTAGTGAGATATTATTTTTTATGATACCATTTATGATTTTGCATTTAATGCCAGTTTGGATTTATTTGGGTGGGGCATTACTTACATTTATAAGATATAAGAATACAGAATATATAGTTACAGATAATGCTATCTATGTATCAGGAGGCATTTTTAGTAAAACATTTAATACTAAACCTTTTGCAGAATTATCTCATGTAAATTTACATAGAGGTATATTTGATCAAATTTTTAATGTTGGTGATATTATAACTACATCAAGTCAATTTTCAACAGATAATAGAACAGCTTCAGTATCTATTAATAGTATTTCAGATTATATTGAAGTATATAATATAGTGAAAAAATTACAAAAAGATATATACAGTGATGTAATGTATCCAAATGCTAAAAGACCTAGTGAAAATAATGGATATAATACTGAATATAAAGGATAAATAATATGAAAAATAAAACTTAAAAGCGTAATTAACTTTTGAAGTTTTATTTTTTTTGTATTAAATTTAATATTAAATGAAAAATAAAAAAAATATTGCATTTAATTTACATATATGGTATATTTTAAATGAGAGGTGAGAAAATGAAAAGAAAATTTTTAATATCAATGATTATATCATTTTGTCTAAGTGCTTTAATAGGAATAGTAATATTTTTAATAGGTGATTTTGATGAATTACAACAAAGAATACTTGTAACTACATTAAATTTAGGATTTTTTAGTTTGTTAGGTATTTGTTGTTCTGCACTTTATGAAAAAAATAAAAATATAATTTCTATAGTTGGTTTAATAGTTACAGTATTTAGTTTTTTGTATTCAACTTGTTTAATATGGGATGTATTTGAGAATATAAGATCTGTTATATATCAAGTAGAATATGATGAATATGCTTTGTATAATAATAATAACTATATATTAGATTATAAAATATTAGTATCTTTGATTATGACATCAATTGTTTTAGCACAAGCATCATTACTTTTATTAATAAATAATACAAAGAAATTTGTAAATGTAATTGTAAAAACAACTATATTTATTGCATTTGTTGCAAGTTCAATAATAATGTTTTTAATATGGAGTGAAATGGATATAGATAATTATATATATAGATTATTAGGCGTTTTTTGTATATTAGATGTTTTAGGTACAATAGTTAGTCCAATATTAAATAAAGTATGCAAAGCAGAGATAAAAAAAGAACCTAAAGTTGAAATATCAGAAGAATTAAAAGTATAAATATAAAAGAAATCACATGTTTTTATATATGTGATTTTTTTTAACTTATTTTTATATTTTTTTACTTTTGTAAAATTTACTTTACAAAATACATATAATTTTAGTTTTTGTAAAATCGACTTTACAAAATGTTTATTTTGCATTTTTTTTAATTATCATTGAATTATATTTTTAAATATTATATAATTATGGTGATTAATAAAATAATTAATAAAAAACAAAAAATATAATAATATAAATAAAATTTAGGAGGTATAATATGAATCATTGTCAAGGTTGTAAAGCAGGTAAAGTTGATGAAAAATTAGTTGAAATAGCAGATAAATTTAAAAATGTAGAAGGTGGTATAATAGGTGCTCTTCATGAAGTACAAGATCATTATGGATATATTCCAGTAGATGCACAAAAATATTTATCTAATGCTTTAGATGTACCTGTAGCAGATATTTATGGAATAATAACTTTTTATTCTAGATTTACATTAGAGCCAAAAGGTAAATACAACATACAAGTTTGTATGGGTACAGCTTGTTATGTAAAAGGTTCTGAAGAAGTTATAAATGAATTTAAAAGTGAACTTGGAATTACTGAAGGTCAAACTACAGAAGATGGAGTATTTACGCTTGGTCAAGTTCGTTGTATCGGTGCTTGTGGTTTAGCTCCTGCTATCGTTATTAATGATGAAGTATATGGGAAAATGAATAAAGAAAAAGTAAAAGAACTTTTAGTTAAATATAGAGAAATGAAATAGAGGTGAGATATTTGAAATTATTAGAAAAATTAGAAAAAATCAGAGAAGAAAATAAAGATTTATTAAATCAAAAAAGAATTATGGTTTGCGCTGGTACTGGTTGTACTTCTTCTAAAAGTGATAAAATTATAGAAAATTTAGAAAAAGAATTAAAAGCTAATAAAATAAGAAACGTTATTGTTGAAAAAACAGGTTGTTTTGGTTTTTGTGCTAAAGGTCCTATTGTTGTTATTGAACCAGAAGAAATTTTTTATGAAATGGTATCTGTAGATGATGCAAAAGAAATAATTGAAAGCCATGTTATAAATAACAAACCTGTAGAAAGATTATTACCTAAAGAAAATGATGAGTTTATTAAAAAATGGGATGAACTTAATTTCTATAAAAAACAAGAAAGAATAGCTTTAAAAAATTGTGGTAGAATAAATCCAGAGAAGATTGAAGAATATATAGCGCTAGATGGATATAAAGCGATATATAAAGCACTTAATATGTCTAGTGATGAAATTATACAAGAAATGATTAATTCTGGTTTAAGAGGACGTGGTGGCGCTGGTTTTTTAACAGGTAAAAAGTGGTTGTTTACAAAAAACTCTAAATCAGATATAAAATATGTATGTTGTAACGCTGATGAAGGAGATCCTGGGGCTTTTATGGATAGAAGTATTTTAGAAGGAGATCCTCATAGTGTAATTGAAGCAATGATGATTGCTGGATACGCTATTGGTGCTAAACAAGGATATATTTATGTTAGAGCTGAATATCCAATTGCAGTAAATAGATTAAATATAGCAATTGAACAAGCAAGAAAAATTGGTTTACTTGGTAAAAAAATATTTGATAGTGATTTTTCTTTTGATATTGAACTTAGACTTGGAGCTGGAGCTTTTGTTTGTGGTGAAGAAACAGCACTTATGAATTCTATTGAAGGTAATAGAGGAGAACCAAAATCTAGACCACCATTTCCAGCAGTAAAAGGATTGTTTGGAAAACCTACTGTTTTAAATAACGTAGAAACATATGCAAATGTTTGTAAAATAATATTAAACGGAAGCAAATGGTTTAGTGAAATTGGATCTGAAACTTCAAAAGGTACAAAAGTATTTGCACTTGGTGGAAATATAACTAATGTTGGACTTGTAGAAGTACCAATGGGGATTACGCTTAGAGAAATAGTTTATGATATTGGTGGTGGAATTCCAAATGGTAAAAGATTTAAAGCAGCTCAAACAGGTGGACCAAGTGGTGGTTGTATACCAGAGCAAGAATTAGATATAAAAATAGATTATGAATCTCTTGCAAGTATAGGTTCTATGATGGGTTCAGGTGGACTTATCGTAATGGATGATTCAAAATGTATGGTGAATATTGCAAGATTTTTCTTAGAATTTACTGTTGAAGAATCTTGTGGAAAATGCCCACCTTGTAGAATAGGTACAAAAAGAATGCTTGAAATTTTAACAAGAATTACTGAAGGTAAAGGAAAAGATGGCGATATAGAAAAACTAGAAAGACTTGCTAATACAATAAAAAAAGGATCTTTTTGTGGACTTGGACAAACAGCACCAAATCCTGTACTTAGTACAATTAAATATTTTAAAGATGAATATATTGCTCATATTTATGATAAAAAATGTCCAACTGGAGAATGTAAAGCACTTACTCAAGTAGTAATTGATCCAGACAAATGTAAACAATGTGGAATATGTGCAAAAAGTTGTCCAGTAGGAGCAATAGATGGGGAAGTAAGACAAGGACCATTTAAAATAAATCAAGATAAATGTATAAAATGCTTGGTTTGTATATCAAAATGTCCTTTTAAAGCAATATCAAAATAAAAGTATTTAATTTAAAAAGGAGGTAAATAATGAAAGAAAATAATATAACTTTGACTATAGACGGAAAGCAAGTTAGTGTAAAACAAGGAACTAGTATTTTAGAAGCAGCTAGAAAAATAAATATAGATATTCCAACACTTTGTTTTTTAAAAGAAATAAATGAAGTTGGACATTGTAGAATGTGCCTTGTTGAAATAGATGGTGTAAAAGGATATAAAACATCGTGTGTGTATCCAGCAGAAGATGGAATGGTAGTAAAAACTAATACTAGAGATTTAATAGAAACTAAAAAAACAATACTTGAATTAATATTATCTGCACATGATAAAAAATGTTTAACTTGTATTAGAAATACAAATTGTTCACTTCAAGATTTAAGTAAAAGATTTGGAATAACTGATATAGAATTTGAAGGTGAAATGCCTAAAACTGATATGGATTTAACATCTGATTGTATTATTAGAAATACAGCCAAGTGTATACTTTGTAAAAGATGTATTAATATTTGTAAAAAAGTACAAGGTGTTTCTGCTATATCTAATGTTAATAGAGGATATAATTTAAAAGTAGGTGTTGCTTTTAATAGAGGA
Source organism: uncultured Clostridiaceae bacterium (assembly GCA_964653805.1). Taxonomy (GTDB): domain Bacteria; phylum Bacillota; class Clostridia; order TANB77; family CAG-465; genus CAG-465. The sequence continues at coordinate 17,624 of CAZZFS010000003.1, forward strand.
ATAAAAGATTCAACATGTGTTGGTTGTGGACAATGTGTAATAAATTGTCCAGTTGGAGCACTTACAGAAAAAACTAATATATCTGAACTTGTTAAAGCAATAGAAGATCCAACTAAACATGTAGTTATACAAACAGCACCATCAATTAGAGCTACTATTGGAGAAGAATTTGGAATGCCAATTGGTTCTTTAGTAACTGGTAAAATGGTATCAGCTCTTAAAAAGGTTGGCTTTGATAAAGTATTTGATACAGATTTAGGCGCAGATATTACTATAATTGAAGAGGCAAATGAGTTTATTTCTAGATTAGAAAAAGGAAACACACTTCCTATGATAACATCTTGTAGTAGTGCTTGGATTGATTTTGCAGAAAAATTTTATCCAGATTCATTAAAACATTTATCAACAACAAAATCACCAATGGAGATACTTGGTACTTTAATAAAAACATATTATGCTAAAAAAGTAGATATAGAACCAAAAGATATATATTCTGTTGCACTTATGCCTTGTTCTGCTAAAAAAGCTGAAATACTTAGAGAAGAATTAAAACTAGAAAATGGAATTTTAGCAGTAGATAATGTTGTTACAACTAGAGAAATGGCTAGACTTTTAAAAGAATCAAATATTGATTTATCAGTACTTGAAGATGAAGAATTTGATACTCCTTTAGGTGTTGCAACAGGTGCAGGTCATATATTTGGTACAACAGGTGGAGTAATGGAAGCAGCACTTAGAACAGTATCATATTTGATTGAAAAAAAAGAAGTTGAAAAAATTGAATTTAAAGAAATTAGAGGATTAAAAGGGATAAAAGAAGCTGAAATTTCTATACAAGGAAAAACATATAAAATAGCAGTTGCACAAGGACTTGCTAATGTTTCTAAAGTAATGGATGAAATTCAAAATGGAACTAGTAAATATAGTTTTATAGAAGTAATGTCTTGTCCTGGAGGTTGTATAAATGGTGGTGGACAACCAATAATTCAAGAAGCAAAAGCTAGTAAAATAAACTACAAATTATTAAGAGCAAAAGCTTTATATAATGCTGATGAAAAATCTACATATAGAAAATCACATCAAAATCCAGAATTAAAACAAATATATAAAGATTTTATTGGAGTAGCAAATGGTAAAAAAGCACATGAATTATTGCACACAAAATATACTCCTAAAGAAGTATACAAAGAAGATTAAATAATTATAAATGTTTAAAAAATATAAGTATAAGTATAAAAAAAGAAATTGATTTAAAATTTTAAATCAATTTCTTTTTGGTTTTAAATTATTGGTTCCATTTCCAAACAGTTGGATTTCTAATTTCGACAAGCGAATTTGTTATTTTGTAGTTTTCTGGAATATCTTCTTTAAAAGATATTATTCTTTCTTCATGAGGAGCTAAATTAGTTATTTTTTTTCTGATTGTTAAAGAATCAAAATTTTCTCCTTTTATTGTCAAAACAACATCTAAATTATCAACTTTCTGTTTACTATTATTATATATAGTAACAGTTTTTGAACCTGTACCAAAACCAAAACAAAAAGCTGAATCTACTGGAACATTTTTACCGCAACCAGTAAAAATTAAAACAAATAATACCAAACTTAGGATAACAAAACTTATCCGTAAAAACTTATTTTTTAATACTGAAGACCACATTAGCAAGAACCTCCTTTGATACAAATTTACATAATTATATCACGATTTGGCCAATTTGTCAATTTATGTAGCATAATTGTAAATTTAGTTAGTGTTATATAATTTGAATAATGTTGATATTTTTTATTTGACATTTACATAATAAAATGATATAATTATGTAAAATAAAAATAGTGGAGGCTTTTAAAATGAAAGGACTAATTAGTAAGTTGGATAAACGGATTTACATTATTTTTGTAATTACTGTTTTCTTGGTATGTATGTGTTGTATTGAAGTTAAAGCAGATGAAGGTGGCATCAAGTATGAATTTGAAGACTCTTTTCGTACAGTAATACTTTCTAACCAATCAGATTCGAAAATTAATATGATTAGGATGAAAGTATATATAGAACCTGAAAAAAAAGAAACATTTCAAAATATATATTTTGAAAAAGATATTTCTTTTGAACCAAAAGAGGTTAAAAAAATAACATTTACAGAAGAAATACCAGAAAATTATGCTGTTTCGGAAGCAAATATTGTTTTTGAAACATTAATACCAGAATCTGAAAATAGATCAATAAATGATATGACAACTAATATAATTGTTTCAATATTTTTTTTCATATGTTTAATTATTTTATTTTTTAGTTTGATTGGATAAATAAAAAATGGAGGATATGTAGATATGTCAAAGATAATTCGGTTTATTGCGATACTTGTTTTTTTGTGTCTATGTTTAGTTTTTTTCACATCTTGTGAAGGACAAAATTATAAAGAAGATTTAAAAATAACATATGAATTTCAAGAAGATTTTCATAGTATATTAGTTTGTAATCAATCGTCTTTTAAATCAGAATCAATAAGGGTTGAATTAACTTTTATACCTAAAAATACTGAACTGTATAAAGAAAAACACTTGGAAAAATATATTTCATTGGAACAAAATGAAAAAAAGACTATAAGTTTAGATGAGGTATATCAAGATGGATTCTACGAAATCAAAGAAGTGAATGTCAAAATTGACAAACTTCTTGATCAAGAAGAAGTAGAAATTGAAGATGATAAAAATTTCACAAAAACTTTTGTTATATGTGGTTTAATGATAGGAGGTACTATTACTTTAGTGAACATTATTTTAGAAAAAAGAAAACGAAAATAAATACAAATACAAAGAACACGAATTATTAATTTAATTCGTGTTCTTTGTATATTTTAATCCAACCAAGTTTTAACCAAAGTGATATTTCATCATAAGATGGAATATTTTTATCTGGATGTTTTAGTAATATAATTTCTATATTTTTATTATAATTTAAATTTTGGACTATTCCAAAAGCAAGTTCAGAAAAAGTAGCAGGTCCAATATATCCAGAAATACCATTTTTATCTTCATTCATAATAAATAAAACATCACAATTTGTAATTGCTTTAAAAAAGTTTTTATGAACATTTGGATATTCTTCTAAAAAAACTTTTTCTTTTATTGGTCTTGGATAATCTAAAATATTATATTTTTTATTTTTAAAATAATCTAACCAATAAATTATTTTTTCTTCTAATTTTGTACTTCCTGATATGACTATATTTTTCATTTAAATAATCTCCTTTATCTAATTAAATTATCTCTATTGATTATATAATTAAATGCATAAATAGTCAATATATATTTACATAATGTTTTTGTACGTTTTGTATTGAATAATTAAAACTTTGTGATATAATTATATAAAAAATAATCTTATTAAAATATAGTTTTAGTTGTTATTTGAGAAAGAGTAAATAAATTCTTTTGAGGTGTTAAAATGGTAAAGAAAGATTATTTAAACGAAATTATTAAAATTGTATGGATTTTTGTTATAGGAAGTCTTTTTGGATACTTATTAGAGATAATAGTAGCCTTGCTACAATACGGTCATTTTGTAAATAGACAAGGTGTTTTGTATGGACCTTTTATACCTATTTACGGTGTTGGAGCAGTAATGTTACTTTTGATTAATAAAAAAGCTGAAAAATTAGTATATGTTTTTTTATTAGGAATGGTTGTAGGTGGATTTGTAGAATATATTGCATCTTTTATGCAAGAATTTCTTTTTGATACTGTTTCTTGGGATTATAGTAAATTACCATATAATTTTGGTGGTAGAACTAGCATGTTACATATTATGTATTGGGGTATATTAAGTGTTATTTTTGCAATAATAGTAAAGCCAATATTGTATAAAATTTCACCACATTTAGATAAGAAAGAGTTTAAATATTTTACTATTTTAGTTGTTATTTTTATGATTATTAATATAGAAATTTCATGTATCGCTGCATATAGACAAAGAGAAAGATTAGATAATGTAAAAGCAAATGGTATTGTAGATATTTTAATGGATAAATATTATCCAAATGAAGTATTAGACAAAACTTTTACAAATAAGAAAAAAATAACAGATTAAATTTAAAATATACTTGATTCATAAAATCAAATATAGTATACTTACTTTGAAAATAAAATAAAGTGAGGTTTGTGCCATGGATAAAAAAGTAAGAAAAAATTTACGAAAAAAAGTAATTATATCAATATTTGTTTTTTGTATTTTAATTTGTATTGCAGTAGGTATTTTTTTTGGATATAAATATTTTAAAGATAAAATAATACCAAATGAAGAAATAAATATATATAATATAGATACTGAAAATACAGAAACAAAAACAGGTAGTAATAATAATGAGACAAAAGTTATAGTAACTGAAGAAGAAAAAACAAATAATGTAAAAGAAGATGATAACCCTATAACTGTTGGATTATATACTCAAGGTAATAGTGGCAAAGTTTTAACACCAAAGTACAATTCAAATTGGGACAGAGATGAAATAATTGGAATGTTTTATGTGTTATATACAAATAAAGAAAAAGTAAATAGTAATTTTTCTTCTTCATGGAAAGAATATTATCAAAGTTATACTAATATAGATAAATATAAAATAGGATATAATATTAAATATACATTAAAAAGTGGGGATATAATAGATAAGCAAATTTTAAAACCAGATGATGTACCATCTTTGTTTTCTAATTTACAACTTTATTTATATGATGATGTTACACCAATGCCAGGTAGAAGATATTATCATATGACACAACCTGAAGTTACTGATAAAACAATATATACATCAATAAAAATTGTTGCATATAAAGAAACTGTAAATGTAGTTTCGCCAATTGAATTAACTGTATTTACTTATGACTCTGAAGATGATTTTGATAAAATTACAGGTAAATATATTGGTAAAAGTGTATATAAAACAACAATTATTAGAAAATAAAGAGAGGAAGAAAATATATGAGATATAATAGATATGATGAAAGTAATTATACAGACACAGAAAAATTAATAAATAATATAGGAAGAATTATATTTGGTTTCATTATGACTATTATTGCTATAAATGTTTTTATAACAATGAATTATGATTTTATTAAAATTGTGATAATTCCTTTTTTATTAACAGGAGTAGGGATTGCAGCAAAGGGCATAACAGGTATATTTTTTAAAAATATAGACATTAATATTAATAGTATTAGAAATATTTTAGTAGGTGCATCTATGGCAGTTTTTTGTGTATGGGTGGCTACAGCTACAAAAGATGATCTTACTAGAATTGTAATAATACCTTTTGCTATAGCAGGTATTGGTTTAGTTATAAAAGGTGTTATTGATTTGGTTTTTAAAAATAAAATAACTAATTTTGATAATTTAGGTAAAAACATATTTAAGGTTGCATTTCTTGTATTTTGGTGTGGTTTTTTAATACTTTTTGATTATTTAGCAATTAAATCAAATCAATTTGAGATAGTTATTTTTTCATTAGTATTTTGGATTGTTGGAATATATGTAGTATTTAAAAAGAAAAAAGAGGTAGAGTAAAAATATTTAGATGTAGTGGTGATTAAATTGGATAAAATAGAAAAAAATAATAAAATAGGAATATTTGATTCTGGAATAGGTGGAGTTACAGTATTTAAAGAAATTTTAAAAGTACTTCCAAATGAAAAATATATATATTATAGTGATTCTTTAAATAATCCTTATGGAAATAAAAGTGATGATCAAATATATGAATTTAGTTGTAATATAATTAATATATTTATAGAAAAAGGTTGCAAAGCAGTTGTAATTGCTTGTAACACAGCAAGTGCAAAAATAGCAAATAGGTTAAGAGATGAATATCTTGATTTAGTTATTGTTGCAATTGAACCAGCATATAAAATGGTACATGATTTTGCATATAATAAAGCTACTTTGGTAATGGCAACTGAAGGAACAATAAAAAGTGAAAAATTTAATAAATTATATAATAAATATAATAATCAAAAAACATATTTATTGCCTTGTAGTGGACTTGCAGACTTAATAGAAAAAAACAAATTTGAAGAAATAGATGATTATTTACAAAAAACAATTGGTAAATATCAAGGCAATGTTGAAAATGTTGTGTTAGGTTGTACACATTATCCACTAATAAAAGATAAAATAGAAAAAGTGTTAGGAAATGTAACATTTTTTGATGGAGCATATAATTTAGCTATTCATTTAAAAGATATTTTAACAATAAAAGATTTGTTAAATGAATCTATTTCTCATGAAATAGATTTTATAGATTCTAGTGAATCTTTAGAAAAAAAAGAAAGATTTGATAATATTATTAAAAGTTATGATAATTAGATAAATATATATTGATAAAAAATATATAATGCGTAATGCAAAGTTTAAAATATGAGACTCCTAGTATAAATACTAGGAGTCTCATATTTGTTTTTTGTATTTTTAAGAAATTAAATTATCTTATTTATTCAATTTCTATTTTCTTTTTGTTAATTAAATCTTCTTTTTTAGGAACTTCAATTTTTAATAAACCATCTTCAAGTTTAGCTTTTATTGAAGCACTATCAACATTTCCTAAATAAAATTGTCTTACATATTCGTTAGAAGTTCTTTCTTTTCTAATATAGTTTTTTGTTTCTTCCTCAGTTTCAGATTTTTTTAAAGCTTTTATTGTTATATAACCATCATCAAAGTCAATTGTAACATCTTCTTTTTTAAATCCTGGTGAATCCATTTCTATATTGTAAATACCATCTTTTTCGTATATGTTGCATTTTAAATCAGAAATACTTTCAGTTTGGGCAACATCTTCTAAAATGTCATCGAAGTAAATGTTTTTTGGTAGAAATCTCATTTTCCTCACCTCCTTTTAACTTAAATTAAAAGTTTAAAACATACTTAATTAATTTTAAAATATTAAACCCTCCTTTCTTTATATTAAAATTATACATCTTTTTACAAGTAAAGTCAATATATCATTTTTAGTCATTGTATGTGATTTTTTTAATCTAAATAACTAGATTTTTTTGAAAAAATATGATAACATATTTTAATGTATTTATACATATAATTTAAGGAGGTAGATGAATATGTCAATAAATAGAATTATTTTAAATGAAACTTCATATTTTGGAAGAGGTTCAAGAGAGGTTTTAGGAAATGAATTAAATCAAAGGAAATTGAAAAAAGTTTTTGTTGTTACAGATAAAGTACTTTTAGAAGTAGGAGTAACGGATAAAGTTACAAATGAACTTAAAAAAAATAATATAGAATTTAAAGTTTTTTCAAAAGTAAAACCTAACCCTACAATTAAAAATGTAGTTGATGGTGTTTTAGAATGTAGAGAATTTAATGCTGATTCAATAGTTGTAGTTGGTGGTGGATCTGCTATAGATACTGCTAAAGCAATAGGTATTATAATAGCAAATCCTGAATTTGAAGATGTAAAATCTCTAGATGGAGTGGCAAATACTAAAAATAAATCTTTACCTATAATAGCGCTTCCTACAACATCTGGAACTGCTGCAGAAGTTACAATAAATTATGTTATAACAGATGAAGAAATGACTAAAAAAATGGTATGTGTTGATCCCCATGATATACCTGTAGTTGCAATAATTGATTCTGAACTTATGGAATCAATGCCAAAATCAATTGCTGCTGCAACTGGAATGGATGCGCTAACTCATGCAATAGAAGGGTATATAACAAAAGCTGCTTGGACAATGACTGATATGTTTCATATAAAAGCTATAAAACTTATATTTGATAATTTAGAAAAAGCAGTAAATGAAAAAGATAAAGAAGCAATTGAAGTTATGGCTCTGGCTCAATATAATGCTGGACAAGGTTTTTCTAATGTTGGTCTTGGAATAGTACATTCTATGGCACATCAATTAGGTGCTGTTTATGATACTCCTCATGGTGTTGCAAATGCTTTATTATTACCATATGTAGTTAGATATAACGGTGAAGTTTGTGAGCAAAAATATAGAGAAATATTAGAAGTTTTAAATGTTGATACAAAAGAATTAAATAAAGAACAAGTAATTGAAACTTTAGTAACGAAAATATTTGAACTTTCAAAAATAGTTGGTATACCAGAAAAATTAAAAGATATTAATGTAAAAGAAGAAGATATACCAATGCTTGCTAAAAAAGCTTTTGATGATATATGTACAGGTGGTAATCCAAGAAGTACAAATGTTGAAGAAATAATCAAATTATACAATGAAGCATATTAAAGAAATGTTAAAATACATAAAAAAATTACATAAATGTTGAAAATCACAAATTATTATGTTATAATACTCTCGTTAAGAATAAAAAAAGAAATAAAAATTTATTTTTTAGGAGAAGGGTATATTTATGAAGACAAAAAGATTTATTGTTGGCAGGGATGTGTATTCACGGATTTCATGGAGTAAATTTAAAGATTTGATGTTGGACTATGGCTTTAAACTTGGTTATAGTGAACAAAATCTTAATGTTATTTTTAATCAAAAAGTTGAAGATGAAATTTGTTTATTCTATCATGAAAAAAAAGGTTTTGTACTTTTTGCTGAATCATATATGAATATGGTTTATGTGAGTCGTATAAAAGTTTATGGTGAGATTTTAGGAAATCTTGAGAGTTTTAATAAAACTCAAAAAGAGATATTAAAAAAACTAAAAATAAAATATGAAGAAAATGGTAAAACAAAAGATTCAATAACTTTTAATTTGGGTATTAAAAATGGTTTGCTTGAATTACTTGAATTAATTTCAGAGCATTTTGAATTATCTTCTATTTGGAATAAGACTTGCCACATGCCCTGTTGTTTTGAAACTGAAAATAACAAAGAGAATCTAGCTAGTTTAGCGGTTGAAAGATTAAAACGTTCTGATGTTGGTTTAAGACGAATTGTCGGAATTGAGTAATAAAAAAGAAATGATATTTTACAAATATCATTTCTTTTTTATTGACTGATACTTTTTTCTTAATTTCATATTATCATTTTTTTATATTTTTCACTTGACTTTGAGTGAACTTAAAGTTGTATAATGTAGTGTAATTAAATTAAAGATATGATATAATATTTAGAAAAATACACAGAAATTAAAGCAAAAAGAGCTTTAAATTTGGATTATATACAAAAAAACAAGTAAAAAAATGTAAAATTTCATTAAAAAGGGTGCTTTATATCAAATATCGTAGTATAATAGGAAAAAGTGAAAAAACATATATTATATCAAAATTTATATATAATATATTTAAAATAAAATTTGTAAATGGTAAGGAGGTGATAAAATAATGACAATAACGCAAGTCGGTAAAACATATGAGCTTACACCAGATACACTTAGATATTATGAACGTATTGGATTAATTCCAGAAGTGAATCGAAATAAAAGTGGAGTAAGAGATTATACAGAAGAAGATTGCAAATGGGTTGAGTTTATTAAATGCATGAGAAGTTCAGGACTTCGCATAGAAGTATTAATTGAATATGTTACGTTATTTAAAAAAGGTGAAGAAACATTAGAAGCTAGAAAAGAAATATTAATTGAGCAACGTAAACAATTAATTGAAAAAAAGAATGCAATAGAAGAAACAATAAATCGTTTAAATATAAAAATAGATAGATATGATGATTTAGTTATATCTAGTGAAAAAAATCTAAAAAAGGGGGAATAAAAATGGAAATAAAAAATAAAAAGGGATTGGTTATATATTTTTCTCGTAAAGGAAATAATTTTGTAAATGGAAATATCGTAGATTTACCGGTTGGAAATACAAAAATAGTTGCAGATATGATAAGTGATATAACTGGTAGTGAATTATTTGAAGTACAAGCAATTAATGAATATCCACTTGATTACACAGATAGTACAATAGTTGCTAAGGAAGAACTTAAAAATAATGAAAGACCAGAACTTGTAGAATATTTAGATAATATAGATGAATATGATGTTATTTATTTAGGTTATCCAAATTGGTGGGGAACAATGCCAATGCCTTTATATACTTTGTTAGAAAAGTATGATTTTTCAAATAAAGTAGTATTACCATTTTGTACTCATGAAGGAAGTGGATTAAGTAATAGTGAAATGCATATTAAAGAAATATGTAAAAATGCAGAAGTGAAAAAAGGTCTTGCAATACATGGTGGAAGTGTTAAAGAGTCAAAAAGTATATTGGAAGATTGGATAAATAAAATGTAGTATATATTATTTAAAGGAGGAATGTAATAATGAAAGTTGATAATAAAAAAGTTCTTGTGGTATATTTTTCATATACTGGAAATACAAAATTTATAGCAGATAAAATAAATGAAAAAATTGGTGGGGATATAGTTGAGATTAAAACATTAAAACCGTATTCAGAAGATTTCAATTATGTTGTGGATCAAGGTAAAGAAGAGGTTGATAATTATTTTAAACCAGAAATTATTACTAAACTAGAAAATGTAGAAGAATACGATACTATTTTTATAGGTTCGCCTACTTGGTGGTATACAATTGCACCTCCAGTAGCAACATTTTTATATAAAAATAATTTAGAAGGTAAAAAAATAATACCTTTTTTAACAAATGGTGGATATGGTTTAGGTCATAGTATAGAAGATATAAAAAATCTTTGTGAAAAATCTATTATTGAAAATTGGATAGAAATACCTTTTGAAAAAAATGATATTCAAATATCAGTACAAGAAATGGAAGATTGGATAAATAAATTAAAAGTATAGTTAACTTTACATAAAATATTGAAAATAACATTTTAATATGGTATAATAGATAAAAAAATAAATATAAAAATAATGATTATTGTTTTAGGAGGAAATTTAAAAATGAATGTATTTGTTAGTGGTGTAAAAAACATTGATTCTTTAGTTGAAATTGGTAATATTATTGCTAATAATTTACCAAATCAAAATGGTTTTCGGGAATCAAAAATCATTGAAATTAAGATAAAAGAAGAAAAAGTAATTGGACCAGAAAAGTCTAGTGTTGATTGTGAATTAACTGACGTTATTAAATGGGATGATTTAATTTTTAAGATAAAAAGGAGAGGTTTTTTACCAGGATTTTGTAGAACATTTGTTGATACTACAAATAGTGATTTTAACAAAGAAAAGATGATGCTTTTTTATAATGTTGAAAAAGGCCTTATAATATATGCTGAATCAAATTGTAATACAAAATATGTATCAAAAGCCAGAGTATATGGTGAGGTTTCATTTAAAAACGAAGTGTTTGAATTAACGATTGACAAAATTTTAAGAGAGCATTCTTTAGCGTACTTAAATAAAAGTGACAAAATAAATGTTAGTTTGGATATAACTAAAGAACTGGATTTTAAATTTGATTTTTTAGATAATTTTTTTAATTTTTCTAAAAAATGGAGTGAAATACCATATCTTTATTTTGTAAATGCTGCAGAAGAACAATATGGAGATTTTGATTTACAAGGCTTAACAAAGCGCTGTATAATTGCTTCTTGTAAAGAAATTAGAGAAATCATTGGTTATTAAAATCAACCTAAAAAACATTAATAAAAAATAAAAATATGCAAAAAACAGCTATAATTAGCTGTTTTTTTGTATATTAATATGATATATGGTATAGGATATTGTATATAATATAAAAATTTGATATAATAAAATAAAAATAATAAAAATAATAAAAATTAAATTAACATCAAAATTAAATATAAAATAAGGGGGACATCTAAATGCAAGAAATATATAATTCAGAAGAAGAATTTTTAAAAAATTATGATTTATCAAAGTTTGAAAAACCTTCAGTAACTGCTGATATTGTTATTTTTTCAGTTTCTGCTCATAATAAAGAAAATTATCGTAGATTATCTGAAAAAAAAATAAGTGTATTATTAGTAAAAAGAGATAATTATCCTTTTAAAGATAAATGGTGTTTACCTGGCGGTTTTGTTGGTATGAAGGAAACTTTAGAAGAGGCAGCAAATAGAATATTATTAGTAGAAACAAATATGAAAAATATTTATTTAGAACAGTTATATACATTTAGTGATATTGACAGAGATCCAAGAACAAGAGTAATAAGTACTACATATGTTGCATTAATTGATAAAAGTAAATGTAAAGAAAAATTATCTGCTGATGCATCTTGGTTTGATATGACATTAAATGAAGATGAAAATAAAATGGAATTTATACTTGATAATGGTGAAGAAAAATTAGAATTTTCTGTAAATAAAATTTTAAAAGATAATTTTAGTGATATATATGATTATACTACAATACTTAATTCTTCACTTGCTTTTGATCATCCTCTTGCTATTGCTTATGGAATATCTAGAATCAAAAACAAGATTGAATATACAGATATTGTTTTTAATATGATGCCAGAGTATTTTACTTTAGGTGAATTACAACAAGTATATGAAGTGATTTTAGGTAAAAAATTATTAGACGCTGCATTTAGGAGAATAATAGCAAATAAAGTTGTAAAAACAGATAAATTTAAAAAAGGTGGTGGGTATAGACCATCAGCATTTTTTAAATTTTCAAAGAGTAAATAATAAATATATTTAAATAATTTCAAATGATTTTAAATAACAAAAAAATAAAAAATAAATAAAAGCAAATATATGTTAGTATAAAACTAAAGTATATTTGTTTTTTTATTGAAAATATTTAACTAAAACGATTGCAAAGTTACATAAAAAATGATATAATCTTAAAAAATAATATCCGAGTAATAAAAAAAATTTTTTAGGAGGAAAAAATGAAAGTATTTAATGAAGTTAATGGTAAAGAAGTGGTAAATGTACAAATAAATGATATTGCATTTTTATCAAATGCTACAGATATTGCAATACCAGCTTCAATTTTCACAAAAGTTTTTAGTGGTGTTGTAATTGTTGATGATTCTAATCGATTTGATTTTGTCCAGTTTGAAGAACCGTTAGAAATCAATTTCTTTAAAAGTATGGAATGGATAATTGATTATAACAAGTATATGGCTTTTTCAGATGAAGAGCTGGAAAAACAATTTAATGAAGAAGTACAAGCTATTGATAAAATAGTGGATACTTACAATGCAATGTCAAAGGAAGAAAAATCAAAAAATCAACATCTTATTTTAGATTATGAATGCAGAAAATATAAAGTTGATTTTATTAATCAAATTGGTTTGGTAAAAGAGGGAAAAAGTGAAATTAGTATCCCTGAAATATTAAAAGTAAGTTATGCTGTTTAAGTAAAATTTACAAACTAAAAACTCTAAGCATAAATTTTTAGCTTAGAGTTTTTAGTTTCATTTATATTTTCTTTTTGTTTTGGATTTTCCAATGTTATATAATCTATATAGACCATAACAACCTAGTAGCATTAATGCTACTTCATACCCTGTAGCAATAGCTACAATTATAAGTGGAAGTAAATACAAAAAGAAAATTTTCCCTGCTTTTATTGCTGTTGCATATTTTGCATCTAATTTTGAAAGAGCGAATCTTTCAAGTAGATTACAAAGTTTTTCATATCCCATAAATACCAGTGCAAGAGCACCGACACATATGTTTAAAACAATAATTGCAGATGTCATAAAGACACCTTTGCCGGGGACAAACATTTTTTCTAGAAATTTCATACTAAAAAATCCTCCTTTAATTAAATTTAGATAATAAAAATTTCTTAATATAATTATACCACAAAAACAGCATTATGTCAATTCGACAGTTGCTAAACTTGACTTTTAATGCATGGTATGGTATAATTTTTTCAAATTTATATAATAAAGGAATGATTAATTAATCTACGGAAAAGTGATGATTGGATTAGAGTTGAATTTAAAATTTTATAAAATTAGAAGGAGAAGTATAAAATGAGTAGAGAGATAATTCAAATTGGAGAAATAAAGAGTGAAGTGAAAAAGCGGATTGAAGAGTGTGAAGAAATAGTAAGTGCATTTATGGAGCATTTAAATTTTTTACTCGAAGATGGTGAAAAAATCTGTAGTAATCAAAAGCATATATTAAGAAGCGATGCACTTTATTGTTTTGAAGATGATGGTAATACTAGTGCTGAAGGTTATGATTATGAAGCGTATTGGTGCTTTCAGTTAAACCCTAAAGTAAATGTTGATATGTTTAGATTATTACGGGATTATGCTATTCAAACAGAATGTTTATGGTTTGTGTATTCTGATACCGAAAGAAAAAAAGATACATTTAGTGATGGTAGTAAAAGATTTTTTAAACTATTTATCTCTGGTGTAGATTTACCACGTCAGCATGAATTTACAAGAATGATTGATTGTATAAATAGCAATTCAAAAAATGTTTCGATTTTTAACGTTGAAAATGTTGTAAGTTGTGCACTCGAAATAAAAGAACTAGCCAAGCGGCGTGATTTAACAGAAAAATTACTTGAAATGGTAAAAAGCAAGTCTTAAATTAAGACTTGCTTTTTTTGTTAAAATCTTTAGTATTAAAGTTCATTTGAAACTAGTTGTTTTGTTCTTCAATTAATTCAAGTTCACTTGTGTTTAATAATTTTTTGCACTCGAGAAGTAATTGAATTTTTTCATTAACTTTTGAAATACCTTTTATGTAGTTATTTTCAAATCCAGTTCTACTAGATGGTGGTGTTGATATTTCTTCATCTTGTATTGTAAGAACTTCTTCAACTCCATCTACAATTAAACCAACAAATACTGAATCAATATCAATAACAACAATACAGGTTCTATCGGTATAATCAATTTCTTCTTTTCCAAATTTAATTCTCATATCAATAACAGGAATAATTTTACCTCTTAGATTAATAATTCCTTTTATGTATTGCTTAGATTCTGGAATTTTTGTAATTGACTGTATCCCAATAATTTCTATTACATATTTAATTTCAATGCCAAAAACTTCTTCGTCTAAATGAAAAATTAAATACCGGCCATGCTGAGTGTCTTCAATGAAAACATCTGTCTCTAAATCTTTTTCAGCCATTTGAATTACTCCTTTTTAAAGTTTGTTGTTTATTATCTTTTTACTTTGAATTGTCTCATCATTTCTTTTAGTAATTCAGCGTGAGTAGATAATTCTTCACTGGCAGCAGCACTTTGTTCAGCTGTTGCAGAATTGTTTTGAACTACTTGAGCAACTTGTTCGACTCCTACATTAATTTGAGCTATTCCAGATGCTTGTTCATTAGAAGCTTCAGCAATATTTGCTACTAAGTTAGTAACTTTTTCAATTCCAGTAACAATTTCATTAAGTGCATTAGCAGTTTGATCTGCTATATTAGTTCCAGATGCTACTTTTTCAATTGAACCTTCAATTAATACAGTTGTTTCTTTAGCGGCTTCAGCACTTCTTGCAGCTAATGTTCTAACTTCTTCTGCTACTACTGCAAAACCTTTACCATGTTGTCCAGCTCTTGCTGCTTCAACTGCTGCATTTAATGCTAAAATATTAGTCTGGAAAGCTATATCATCAATAACTTTAATTATTTTTGATATATTTTCGGATGATTTGTTTATTTCTAACATTGATTTTTGCATTTCACTCATTTGAACATTACCTTTTTTTGCATGTTCTTGAACATCAAGAGTTAGATCTCTTGCTTGATTAGCATTAACGGCATTATTTTTTGTTTGATCTGCTATTTCTGAGATTGATGCTGTTAATTCTTGAATAGAACTTGCTTGTTCGGTAGAACCTTGTGCTAGTGCTTGACTTGCATCAGCAACTTGAGTAGAACCAGCTGTAACTTGTTCTGCAGAATCATTTACTTTTCCAAGCATTAAACCCAGAGAATCAAGTATTACATTTAGTGAATCTGAAATTGTTTTGAAGTCACCATTAAATTCACTTAAATGTTCTTGTGAAAAATCGCCATCAGCAATTTTTTTTGTTACAACCGCAATTTCATCAACAATATTTTTAATGGTTGATGCAGTGTAATTGACAGATTTTTTTAGAATGTCAAATTCACCGTGGTAATCACCTGTAATTGATACTTCTAAGTAGCCATTAGACATTTCATTCATTACGTTAGCAACCTCTCTAAGTGGTTTTGCTATTTCATCAAGAATGTTATTCATACCTTCAACAAGTGATTTCCAAGAACCATTAAATTTATATGCATCAGCCCGTACATCCAAGTTTCCTTCAATTGCAGCATCCGTTATTAAAGTAGCATCATCGATAAGATTGCCTATGGAGTTTTTAACATTATTTAAGTTTTCACCGATTTCATGGAATTGGTTACTAACATCCACTGTATATTCTCCAGCTTCTTCAATTTGCATGTCGAAGTTTAAGTCTCCATCAGCTAATCTCATTAAATTATTTGCAAGTCTTTTTACCTCTGTATTAGTATAATCACTTACACTAACAATTGAAGTTAAATCAGTTACAATTTCAACGTATCCAACTTTTTCACCATCTTTATCAAGTAGGTAAGCAGTATCTTGCTTGTTATTTCTACCAACCCACTCGAAGTATGTTTCAGTTATACCATTATCAACTAATTGTCTGATACCACAATTTTTAGTATTACAAATTGTGGCGTTTGCGCTACTACAAGCTTTACCACATGCATCATTTAAATCAGTTACAACGCCATTAGCGATCATTAATTCAAGGAATACTTTGTTTAAAAATACCCAATTCATATTGTTATCTATAACATGAACTGGAAATGGAATAGCATCAAGAATGCCACGATACCAAAATATTTTATCTACAACAATATCCATTACCGCATTAGCATTTAAGATAGCTTTTTTAAAGTCACCTTTTAGATCATTAGCTAAATCTCTTTTATCAAAGATATCTTTTTTTGCTAAGTCTATAAGCATTGCAGTGTCTGTTTCAAATCTTTTGGTAGAATCTCTAATAACAACCAAATCGCTAATAAAATCATCTTGTTCAATACCTGAATCAATTGCAACAGATAAATCACCATTTGCCATTGTCTTTACAAAGATTGAATAAGTTCTAAATTTCTCAATTAAATTTGAAATTGTCACACTCAATTCATCTAATTGATCACTTGAACTTTGATGTGTAGAATTTGAATTTAAATCATCAATTATAAACCGTTCAACTTCTGTAATTAAATCTGATACTTTTTTCGAAATTTGTTTAGTACCAAAAATAATTATACCTAATATAGATATTATTCCAATAACACCTGTTATCAATATCACAGTTTGTGAATTTTCTGGATATTGATTTACAGTAAACCAAATAATACCTAACATTAGAATTAATAAAATAACCACAGGTCCACCCAACAACAAAAGCATTTTTTCAACTAGACTTTTTTGTTTTTTCATTTTTTTAAATCTCCTTTAAAAATTTTTGTTGGACCTCTTCAAAGAATTTAATTTATTATACCATAAAGAGCTTTAAATATCAATATTAAGAGCTTTTTAATAGTAAAATCTAATCTTATATAGTCTTGATTAAAAATCAGTTTTATTTATACGTAATATATATATATTATGAATGTTATTTATATGAAAATTAAGCACAAAATAAACTTTACATAAAACTTGAAAATTATTTTTTCTTGTGATATAATTAGCGTTATATAAAAAATATAAAAGTGGAGGTAAATTTAATGAAGCGGGAAGAAGTTGAAATTCAAGAAATAAAAAGTGAAATAAAAAACAACATAGAGATGTATCACTGGGCTATAAAATTATTCATTGATAATTTAAATTCATCACTTGATGATGATCAAAGAACTTGTGGTTCAAAACATTTTATAATTAAAACAGAAAAAGAAATATACCTAAAAGGTTGTAGTATTGTAACTAGGGAATGTGAATATGAAGCATATTGGTGTTTTCAATTAAATCCAAATGTAGAAATAAAAAAATCTGCTGTTATTGCTACTAAACCCTATCAAGAAGAATGTTTGTGGTTTGTTTACAAAGATGTTGAATTAATAACTGGGGAATCTTGTTTTTACAAAGGCAATAAAACAATGCATATATACATTGGAGGTATTAAAACACCGCGTGAAGATTTAGAAATAAAAGAAATTGATCATATAAGTTCAAATTATTCTATGGAGCATATAATTAACTATTATAACATTGCAATATGTTCTCTTGAACTTGAAAATCTTGCAAAGAGGAGGAATATAATATCACAACTAGAATATAAAGATAGATTAAAAGAAGTATTTAAAGTTTAAAACGTGGAAAATGTGGATAAAATACAAAGGAGTTTATATGGAAAAGAAGAAAGTATATTACGCTGTGTTGGAGGAAATGGAAAAATATATTCCTGATTTTTGTCGGGAGGAATATGAAAGAAGTTTTAGTAAAACAGATGAAGAGGTACTGGCTTATTTAAAAGAGTATTATAACAATAATTTACCAGTGGATATTGATGCTTGGGCAGCTGTAAACATACCACTACAAAAAGAGATTTGTAGTAAAAGTTATTTTCATGATCAAGTTTCATTTGTAAAGGGAACTTTGAAATATTTGATAGAAGCAACCTTAGAGCAGTATGAATCATTTTTGCCTATGGTAATATCTACTCATTTTTCAAAATTGGTATTGTTGCCTGTGTATAAATTACATTATGAAAATTATAACCTTAATATGGTTATAAAAAGTGATTTTTATAATTGGCAGATTTCAATTGATTCAGAAATTCCAATATTATGTGATTTTATGGGATTATTTGATGGAAATAAAAAAATAGATGAAAGTTGGTTTTATGGGTTTCCAAAAGAATGGATTTTCGGAAATTTTGAAAAAAATAAAAGTAAGTTTAGTCTTGAACTTAGAAATAATTACGAGCTATATACTTTTATGTTTTTAATAAACAATTATTTGAAAAATAATGAAAAAAACAAAATGTAATAAAAAAACAGATAAAAATACACATAAAAAAATAACAATAAAAATAAAAATAACAATAAGAATAAAAATATAAAAAACAGTTGGGTTAATGCCAACTGTTTTTTGTATGTATAATAACTAAATTAAAAATAATTAATAAAACAATTAATAAAATGCTCCTATCTTTATGATCCTACTGATTGATATTTTTTTACACCTATTTTCCAAATAAGATAGCAAGGTAGTACAAATAGTATTGAAATAAGTGGAGCTATTATATATAAAGAGTTATCACTTTTTCCTATTATATATAATAGTGGATAATAATTAACCATTGAAAGTGGTATTATATAAGTGAAAAAGTCAAGTACCCATTTTTTATATATATTTAAAGGATATTGAGTTAAATCTCTACCACCATCTGTAAATATATTCATTATTTCCAAACTTTCTATTGTAAAAAAAGTTAATGCTGCTTTTAAAACATGTAAACTAGAAAATATTACTATTGTTCCAAAAAGCATTAATAATATAGTTATAAATTTATCTATAGTTAATAAATAAGGGCAATAAAATAGTAGTATTATAAATATAATTATAGCAAGTATTGCTCTTCCTATTTTTGCAAATTCTATTTTTGTACCTAATACTTGTAACATAGTGCTTACAGGTCTTACTAAAATCCTATCAAATTCACCATTAGAAATAATTGTAGAGAAATTATCAAAACCTCTAAAGAAACATTCACTAATTGAAAAACCAAGATAAGATATTACAAAACATATTAGTACATTTTCAAAAGTATAACCTTGGATATTACCAAATTTGTCAAATAAAAAATATATAGCAAGAAGTGAAAACATTGAAGTAAGAGCTTGTCCAATAGCTGTCAATATAAAAGATAATTTATATTGTAATAAGCTTTTAAAGTGGATTTTCAAATATGTAAGATATATGTTTAACATTTTAACCTCCTTGTATTACTACTTTTTTTAATGATTTATTCATAAGCCATTTACCAAATGATATTAAAACAATAATCCAAAATAGTTGAATACCAATTATTTTTATGATTTCTAAATTATCAGTAAAATATCCGTTATATATATTAAAAGGTATATTTTGAATATAATAAAAAGGAGTGAATTTAATTATTGTTTGTAACATATCAGGCATAAGTGGAATAGGTAGTAAACCACCGCTAAAAAAATCTCCCACTAAACAAAATGATATTTTAACACCAAGTGGGGATATTGCTTTTATAGTTATAGTATATATAATTAAAACGTATGAGATAACAAGAATAGTACTAAGACATAGTGTTATTAAAAACCAAAATCCTGCTAAAAAACTTACAGGAGCAGTCATTGCGAATTCACCAAGTAATGGGAGTGAACATATTAATATTATAGGTAGTGCTCTAAGGGCCGTTTTTGATAATTTAAGAGATAAAGTTTTTATAAACCAAATGTTATATAAGTTAATAGGTTTTGTTAGTTCATAAGCTAAATTACCAGATGTTATACTATCAAAAATATCCTTATCAACACTCCAAAATGCAAATAACATAAAGAAAGCTTGTTGTAACCAAATATATGTTACTATTTGAGAAGAAGTAATTGTATCTATAGTTGAATTATTTAAAAAAGTTGTATATAGCATAATGTACATAAATCCCCATGCAAATTGTGTTGCTATACCAGCTAATGCAGCAATTTTATATTGTAATTCATTTAAAAATTTAATTTTAAAATATGCTAAATATATTCTCATATGCCATGCTCCTCATATAGTTTTACAACTATATCATCAATAGATGTCGTATCAACTTCTAAATCAAGAATTTCAATTTTACTTGATAAAAAGGCTATAGCTTTAGCTAATGTTAATATATTTTCGTCTAATTCTAATTTTATTCTATTGTTATATTTTTCTATTAAAACAAGTCCCTCGCATAAGTTATTAATTTCACCATTAAATGATATTGTTAGATATTTTTTACTAAATTTCTTTTTTAAATCGGATAAATTACCATCTAGTAATATACTGCCTTTACCAATTAAAATAATTCTATTTGTTAGCGCTTCAATATCTTGTGTATCATGTGTTGTAAGTATTATTGTAGTTTTATCTTCTTTATTTATTTTTTTTATAAATTCTCTTACAGCTATTTTTGATACAGCATCTAAACCTATTGTTGGTTCATCTAGAAATACTATTTTAGGTTTATGCAAAAATGCTGCTGCAATTTCGCATCTCATTCTTTGACCTAAACTTAATTGTCTAGTAGGTGTTTTAATTATTTCTTCTATATCTAGTAATTTAATTAATTTATTTTTTTGCTCTAGATATTCTTTATCTGGTATTTTATAAATATTTTTTAAAAGTTCAAAACTATCATCTACAGGTACATCCCACCAAAGACCACTTCTGTTGCCAAATACAACACCAATATCTTTAACATATTTTGTTCTTTTTTTCCATGGATTTAATCCTGCAATGTTAGCATCTCCACTATCGGGTGTTAATATACCAGCCATTATTTTTATAGTAGTTGATTTTCCAGCGCCATTTGGACCGATGTATCCTACCATTTCTCCTTCGTTAATTTTAAAAGAAATATTATCTAAAGCTTTTAAAATTTCATAATCTTTTTTGAAAAATGATTTAAATGCACTTTTTAAACCTGCTGACCTTTTTCTTATTTTGTAAGTCTTCGTTATGTTTGTTAATTCTATCATTATAATATCCTCCCTTCAATGAATACAACGACAATGGAGTGCAATTCTTCTTTAGGAATTACACTCATAACTTAAAAATATATGTTTTTAGATAAGCCTACCACATTTTTGTAATAGTATTATACTTTGTTTTACAGTTATTGTCAACTAAATATGTTAAATTAATATATTTAAAAATCAAATACAAAAAAATTACATAAATTACAGTTAATTGTTGAAAATTTTTTTAATAAAATATATAATATATTAAACGGAGGTGAAATTTATGTTAAAAAAAGTTATAATATTTATTTTGATTTTAATTATAATGATACCAGTTGCGTATATAGGTTCAAGGGGTATTTTCACAACAGGTGATATAGGCGTTCAATATCCGTATTTGTTTGCTGGGATTGGTATAGCTTCAGTTTTTGTAATAGGTCTTTCATATAAAACTTTATTTATGAAAAAGACGGAAAAGATAAAAAAATAATATTGAGATTTGTTTTTACAACCCAATATATATTATAGAACCAAAAATATTGTAATTAAATTTACAATATTTTTTTCTCTTTTTATGTTTTCAAAAGAAAGTTGAATTTTTAATAAATTAATTCTCTTTTGTATTTTTGTTTTAGTAATATAATTGAAAAATTGTATTTGTTATGGTATAAATAAAATGTAATAATTAAAGGAGTATACACAATGAAAAAAGAAATATATTTAATAAGGCACTCAGGTCCTTTTGTTGAACTTAATAATATAGAAAATTTGAAATTTGAACTTCAAAGTGAACGAATTATATTATCAGTAGAGGGTGAGAAAAAAGCAGAGAAATTAAGTGATTTAAATGAATTTAAAAATACTGATGTTATATATTCTAGTAATTCTAATAGAGCTATTGCAACAGTAAAATATATTGCTGAAAAAAGTAATTTGAAAATTAATGTTGAAAATAATATAGAAACAATAAGTAATATAAAAATTAACATAAAAACGTAATATGATATAACGAATATGTCAAATATATATCAAACTTAACTAAGTGGAAAATTTAAAATAATGGAGGAAATGATTATGTTTTTAAAAGATGGATTTTCACTAACCAAAAAAAGTGGGAGATTAACCGAGGATGCTGTGTTTTTTTCAACTAATTTGGTTGCGGTAATTGATGGTGCTAGTAGTAAGACAACAAGATTGTTTGATGGAAAAACACCAGGTAGAATTGTTATGGAACTTATACTTGAAAGATTAAAAATAATAAGTGCCCAAAAACCAAACATTACTGTGATAGAATTATTTAATGATTTAAATGACGCTATTTTAAACTGGCATAAGATGGGTGGAACTTTAGAAGAAGCTAAAATCAATCCAAATATTCGCCCATCAGCAACAATCACTTTTTACTTACCAAATATAGGTCAATATGGAACTGTTGCAAGTATTACGGAGCATAATTTTGTGATTGATGAAGATGTATATAATAGATCTTTTGAAGTTGATATTATGTATGAAGAAATAAAAAAAGTGGTTACTCCAAAATTACAAGAACTTTACAAAGAAGATACAACAAAAATAGCAACTATTCTTAATGAAGTTCTTGTACCACTATATAATATCCAACCTAATTTTCAAAATTCAAATAATATGGAATTTGGTTATTTTGTATTAGATGGTTTTTTAGATACAAAAAAAGCTATCAAAGAAGGTGGTATTTTTATTAAAGAACTTGAAACACAACCAAATCAATTAACTTTAGCAACTGATGGTTTTGATATTTTAAGTTCTCATGATACAAATGAAGATATAAAAAATCACTTAATATCTTTATCAAATGATCCTTGTAGAAATTCTACTAACAATTACAAGATATATGATAATAAAAGTGGATTGCTTAATTTTGATGACTTTTCAAGAATTACAGTGGATTTTAGAGAAGGTAAAGATAACAAAAAATTGCTAGAATGTTTTGATAAATCTACGCCAAATGAAATGTTAACTGCTATAGAAAATTATTCGTTAAATAAATATAATGGAATTGTTAATGAAAGTTAAAAAAACGCTGTATAATTCAATTGAATTATACAGCGTTTTTATTTTTTTATAATCTAAATATTTTTTATTAATTTTTATGTTTCTAAATTTCTATATTCATTTCCCCAATCAACCATAGAAAATATTATTGGTTTTAGTGAAAGACCAGTTTCAGTTAATGAATATTCAACTTTTGGTGGAACTTCAGCATATACTTTTCTTTTTACAAGTCCACTTTTTTCCATATCCTTCAAATTATTAGTTAAAACTTTTTGAGAAATATTTTTTAAAGATTTTCTTAATTCTCCAAATCTTTTTGTTCCATTTAATAAATCGCGTATTATTAAAATTTTCCATTTGTCACTAATTAATCCTAATGTTATTTCAACAGGACACTCTGGCAAATCTTTTTTCATAAAATCAACTCCTTTTAAATTTTATATAATTATATCAAAAAAAAATAAAAAATCAATAGTTGTTAAAATTAGTATAATCAATAATAGTGTCTTTTTAGTAACTATATAACTAAAAAGTGCCTACTTTAAATTTGAATATAAGTATACTATAATTTTATAAGAGGAGGTGATAATATGTTTAAGGGATATATTTCTAGGATAACTGCACAAAGTTATTTCAATGCTCCTAAATTTGCAATGGCAACTTCAGCATGTGGTTCTGCGTGTGGAGCTGGAGATGATACAAAAAAAGAAGAACCAAAGTCAAGTGCATGTGGTTCTGCATGTGGAGCATCTAACTAGTTAAAGTACAGTATTCTTAATATTTAATTAAGAATACTGTACCATATATGTATAATAATATAAATTAGAGTGAATATATTAAAAAAACTAGAAATTTAGTTTTAAAATATTTAAGATATAAAAAGGGGGGAATATGGAATATTTTGCTTTTCAGTGGCATATAACTGATAATTGTGATCAAAGATGTATACATTGTTATATTTTTTCTGAAAATAATAATATATGTTTAAAAGAAATGGACTTAAATCAAATGAAAAATGTTTTAGAAAATTGTATAGAAATGTGTGTAAAAATAAATAAGTTACCTTATTTTTATATAACAGGAGGAGATCCTATACTTCATAAAAAGTTTTGGAATTTGTTAGGTTTATTAAAAGAAAAACATATTCTTTTTACAATACTAGGAAATCCATTTCATTTAAATGATGAAGTGTGTAAAAAGCTAAAAGAATATGGATGCCAAAAGTATCAACTTTCCATTGATGGGATGAGAAAAACCCATGATAGTATAAGAAAAAAAGGATCATTTGATACAACAATATCTAAAATAAAATGTATTAAAAATGCAGGCATTAAAGCTGTTGTAATGACAACAGTTTCAGGAACAAATATAAAAGAAATTCCAGATATAATAGATTTAGTAGTTGTAAATAAGGTAGATATATTTGCATTTGCAAGATATTGTCCAACTAGTCAAGAAAAAGATGTACATATAACTCCAAAGGAATATAAAGAATTATTAAATAATTGTTGGGAAAAATTCGAAAAATATAAAGATGAAGAAACAAGTTTTAATTTAAAAGATCACTTATGGACTTTATTTTTGTATGAAAAAGGTCTTTTTAAAATACCTAAAGGTTTAAAAAAAGATACTATGTATGATGGTTGTAATTGTGGAAAATCACATTTGACAATATTACCTACAGGCGATGTTTATGCTTGCAGGAGAATGAAAAGTAAAGTTGGGAATATATTTGAAAAAGATATCTATAATATATTTATAAGTAAAGAAATGAATAAGTATAGACAGTATAAAAAATTTGAGAAATGTTCTAAATGTGAACTTTTGAGGTTTTGTAGAGGATGTCCAGCTGTAAGTTATGGAATAAAACATAATATGTATTTAAATGATCCACAATGTTGGAAAGAGGTATAAAATGGAACTTTTGGATTTAATGAAAATGAGAAGAAGTATTAGAAAATATAAAAATAAACAAATAATTGAAGATGATTTAAAAAAAATTATTGAAGCAGGACTGTATGCACCAAATGCAGGTGGAGGCCAAAGAGGAATTATATATGCTTGTCAAAATAAAGAATTGAATGAAAAAATAGGAAAAAATAACATAAATTCATTTAATAAAAATAATTTAATAGGTTCTTATGTTTCAAGTGAACAACCAAGTATTATTGATGATTCAAATATAAAAAGTGGATTTTATTGTGCACCAACAGTGATTGTTATATTTGGACCAATTAATTTTTTATATAGTATTCCAGATTCTTTTTGTATAGCTGAAAATATAGTTTTAGAAGCTAAAGAATTAGGTATTGATTCTTGCATTATTGCAAGAGCAGAAGAAACTTTTGATAATGAATTTGGAAAAGAAGTACTAGAGAAATGGGAAGTTCCAAAAAATTATATTGCGAGAGTTTTTGTAACATTAGGTTATGTAGAGGGTGAATATCCTAATATTAAACAAATAAAAGAAAATCGTTTTAGAATAATTAAATAATAATGAGTATTGTAAGTATTCAGATTTCTATGATATAATATGGATAAATAAAAAGGAGTAAATTATGCATGATATTTGGAATCCATGGCATGGTTGTAAGAAAATAAGTGAAGGATGTCAAAATTGTTATATGTACTTTTTAGATCGAGTAAGAGGAAATACAAGTGGAGATTTGATATATAAAACAAAAAAGAATTTTGATTATCCACTGCATAAAGATAAAAAAGGTAATTACAAAATAAAAAGTGGAGAAATGATTAGAATTTGTATGACATCTGATTTTTTTATAGAAGAAGCTGATAATTGGAGAAAAGAAATTTGGGTAATTATAAAAAAAAGAAGTGATGTTAAGTTTTTTATACTCACAAAAAGGGCTAATAGAATAAAAGAAAATTTACCTGAAGATTGGGGAAGTGGATATGAAAATGTTATAATAAATGTAACTTGTGAAAATCAAAAAAGAGCAGATGAAAGAATACAAATATTACTAGATATTGAAGCTAAACATAAAGGGATAATGATAGCACCTTTTATAGGAGAAATAAGTATAGAAAAATATTTAAAAACAGGTCAAATTGAACAAGTTATTTGTGGTGGAGAAAATTATGATGGTTCAAGAATTTGTGATTTTGAATGGGTAAAAAATTTAAATAAAGAATGTAAAAAATATGATGTTACATTTTGTTTTATTGAAACAGGAACTAATTTTGTAAAGGATGGAAAAAAATATTATATAGCTAAAAAAAATATACAAAGTAAAATGGCATATAAATCTAATATGAATTATAAAGGTAAAGATATAGAATTTAAACTTTTTGATGAAATTGGAAATGAATTAACACTTGAAAAATTATATATTCCAATATATAAGAAACATTGTGATGAATGCAGTAGCAAATTAATTTGTAATGGTTGCAGTGAATGTGGAAAGTGTGAATAAAAAAGAAACACTATCAATTCAAATTTGAATTGATAGTGTTTAACTAAGGCATTTAAATAATTTTTTCTATTGTTTGCCAAAAATTAGCAAACAATGCTTCCATTGCATTCATAATAAGATCCACAAACTTGTAAAGGGAGGGGACTTGTTCCCTAAGTTCTGGCACAAAATGTGCTAAAACAATAAAAATAATAGCGCCAGCAAATATTTTAGAAATAAATTTTATAACTAAAAACATTGCGTTAAAAACAGTTCTTTCTAGTTTTGCTGAATTTGCTTTCCGTGCCAAATTTTCCTTTATTTGTGCTTGTAAATCAATTTCTTGACTTTCAACACGAATACCATTAGATGGCATTGAGCCATCAATTGGTGTAGAGTTTACTCCACTAAACCCTAACAACATTTTGAATCTTTTGATGAATTCCATTTTTTTTCTTCCTCCTGTTTTTAATCACATAAAATTACAATGTGATTAATATAAATAACTATACTTACATTATATCATGATTTACATAATAATACAAGTTTTGACAGAGAATTTTGGATTTTTTTGAAAAATCAATATATAAATTAAGAATTTAATTGTTTTATTTTTTCGTTTACATCTTCCCAAGGAAAAATAGTAATTAATTTTTTTGAATCTATTTTTAAAAAATTACATTCTTCATTAGTTAAATTCATAGATTCATTAGTATAAAATCCTGATAAATTTAAAATTACATTTTTAACGCAATTTTTATAATAATGATCTCTAGATATTGTAACGTAAATAATTTTTGCATTTGGTAAAACTTCTAATATCATATCCACTGCTAAATTAGCAGTTTTTCCAGTTACATGTTTGTCTTCAACTAGTAAAATACATTCATTATCATTTAAAGATAGAGAATTGTAATTTGTAAAATTAATTTTTTTATCAAGAGTACATTTTTTGTAATTATATTTAATTTGTATGGGTAACATATCTTTTATATTAAGTTTTTCCGATAACATAACAGCTGGTATTAATCCACTACACATAATAGGTACTATATATTTAATGTTAAGATTATTTAAATTAATATATTCTGAAAGTTCTTTTGTTATTAAATCTATGTTATTTGACAGTCTATCCCAAGATACAATATCAAAATCTTCTTCAATAAAATCACGATTCATACAATCCCTTTTCCAACCTATATTTTTATTTTTTTCTGTTATATAATTTTCATTCATAAATTTAATTCTCCTTTTTTATTAAAACTATAATTTGATTTATAAAATCAAAAAGTTTTAAATAATTAGCTTATTTTTTGTATATGATTATATATTAAATATATGATTAAAACAAGTATAAGTATATGGAATTAGAGTTTTAATTAATAATGAAAAATATTAAAATAAAATCAAACACCATAATATTTATAGTTAAAAGAATTAATGTTGACATAATATAAAAGCGGTGGTATAATGTTGCATAGAAGAGTTTAAAAATAACTCTCGAATAAAATATTCGGGGGTGTAAGGACCTCCGTTATAAAATAGGAGGAAAAAATGGAAGTTATGCAAGCTAATGTTGGTGGTTTATTAATAAATCACTGCAATGGTGTTATTTTAGGTGTTGATTGGACAGATGAACGTAAAAAGAATAAGGCTGAACGTTCAATTGAAATATTGGCAAAAATTAATGAATTTAAGGAAAGAGGAGCTGAAATTGTAAAAACAGAACTAGTTGAAGCTTGGAAAGAAATGATGGATATTGCTATTGAAAATCCTGATGAAATTTATTATAAAGGAGTTATAATTGCTGCTTGTATAGAATGCATGGAATTATTAAGCAAAGGTCAGCCAATTGAAATATCATATAAACCAATAGATGTTGACGATGTTGAAAATCCTGCCATACAGTTTAATATGATACTTAGTGGGTGTCAAAATTATATTGCTACGGGTATTGTATCAACGTACCATATTCGAGGTAAGGAGTTTTGTGATTACAGAAATGCTTATGTAAAAATAATGGAATAAATAAAATAAAAAATTAACTAAAAAAGATGCTATAATTTAAATTATGGTATCTTTTTTAGTTTAATGTGTAAATTCATTGAAAAAACCATAAGTATATAGTAAACTTAATATCAAATAAAAAAATATATATAAATTAAAAAAATAATAAATAAAAAATAATAAAGGAGCTTATATGGATAAAATTTTAATTGATTGGTGTGAAAATTTAAAGAAATATTGGTTAAGTAAAGATATAGATAATATAACAAATTTATTTTACGATAAAGTAGAATATTATGAAACACCTTTTCAAAAAATTAGTGATTTAAAATATGTATGGAATGATATATATAATCAAGAAATTAATGATTTAAAATATAGAATTATGGCAATTCAAAATAATATAATTATTGCTAATTATATATTAATTTTAAAAGATGGTTATATATGCAATATGGTATATGAAATAGAATTAAATGAAGAAGATAAATGTATTAAATTTGTTCAATGGTATATGGAGAGTAAAAATAATGAATAATATAAATGATAAAGAATATGAAAGTATTTCACCAACAGCCATTGTAACTTCATATCCAAGAAGTTTTACTAATATTCCTTATGAAAAAGAAATATACAATTGGATAAAGAAAAATATTGATTATAAATTAGTATTAAATAAAATGTTAGCTCCTGAACTTGAAGCAAGATATAAATTAGCTAATAAATTATTAGATGATTTAAAAATTAATCAAGTACTTGAATTAGCATCTGGTTACTCTTCAAGAGGTTTAATATATTCACAAAAAGGTTTTAATTATATTGAAATGGATTTAGCAGAAGTTGTTAATAATAAAATTAAAATATTAGAATCATTTACAAATATTAATGGGAATTTACATATTACGGTTGGAAATGCTCTAGATATTAATTGTTATAAAAAATGTGAAGAGATATTTGATATTAATAAAGAAGTAGTTATTTTAAATGAAGGATTATTAAGATATTTAACATTTGAAGAAAAAAGAATTGTTGCTAAAAATATATTTAATACCTTATCTAAATTTGGAGGAGCATGGATAACTTGTGATGTAACTCCTAAAGAATTTATTAAATCACAAGAAAAAAATCTACCTGGATTTAATAGGGAATTAACTGAGTTGGCTAAAAGGAATAATATAAATGATAGATTTGAAAATAAAGAACATATTATAAAATTTTTTGGAGAAATTGGATTTGAAGTTGAATTTCATTATTTTAAAGAAGTAAAAAATGAATTATCATCACCAAATATTTTAGGAATATCATCAACAGATGTGGATTCTTTGTTAGAACATGCAATAGTTGCCGTAATGAGGATAAAAGAGAATAAATAAAATTTTTAGAAGAGTTCTATTGTAAATATAATGTAAAAAAGTAATTATAAATTATTTTAGGAGGAAAGTATTATGGATAAAGAGTTTGAAAAATTATATGGTATAGCAAAAAGTTTAACAGGGGTAAGAGAATTAAGTGATCATGCTTCTTGTGGGCATGTTGGATGTGCTTTAATAACAGATAAAGGTAATATATATACAGGAATTTGTATAGTGGCTGATTGTGGTATTGGATTTTGTGCAGAACATTCTGCTATTGCCGAAATGCTAAAAAACGGAGAATCTAGAATAATGAAAATAGTTGCGGCTACTGATACAGAAGTTTGTTCTCCTTGTGGAAGATGTAGAGAATTAATAAGAATGGTAAATAAAGATAATATGGATACACTGATTATGGTAGAAAAAGATAAAATTATTAAATTAAGTGAAATATTACCTTATGCTTGGCATCATTAATATGTTGGAAAAACTAAATTATAAGGTTATAATAATATAAATAAGGGGGATAAAAAATGTTAGAAAAATATATATCAATATTAAGACCAAAGGTTTTAGAATTATTTAAAGAAGATTCTAGTGGGCATGATATTACTCATTTAGAGCGTACTATGAACACAGCACTATTTATACAACAATATGAAAATGGAGATAGAGTTATAGTAGGAATATCAGCGTTTTTACATGATATACATAGAATTATGCAAAATGAAAGTGGAAAATTTGTATCGCCAAAAGATTCGTTAGAAAAAGTAAAAGAATTATTGTCTATAACTGATTTATCACAAGAACAGATCAGTAAAATATTACATTGCATTGAATTTCATGAGGAATATAACTGGAATAATCCTTCGAATAAAGAAAATGATATTAATACTTTGATTTTACAGGATGCTGATAATTTAGATGCAATTGGTGCAATTGGTATAGGAAGGACATTTTTGTATAGCGGAGCTCAAGGAATAGCAATGTATGATAGTAGTGGTGGGTTGGAGATGCATGATGATTATTCAGAAGAAAAAGGATATGATGAGTCAACAATACAGCATTTTTATAATAAATTATTTAAATTAGGTGATAATATGAATACTAATACAGCAAAGAAATTGGCTGAAAGAAAAACAAATTTCATGAAAGAATTTGTTGAAGAGTTTTTGACAGAGTGGAATGGGGATTATAAAGTATAAAATAAAGGATTGAAAAATGAAAAGAATGAAGAGTTAAAAGAAGAATGTATTAAATTAGCAAATTTATTTAATACATAATAGTGTGTATTAAAATAATCTATGAAGAGGTGTGAGTTTGATAAATATAAATAATGTTTTTGTTATAACAAATAAAGAAGAATGGAAAACATATGTAAAAAAATTAATTACTATAAGAGCAAAAAAAGTTGAACAAAGTGGGTTTATAGAAACTTTAGAAGGAAAGCTAATGTTTAAAAAAGGAAATTATATATGTATAGGTATAGAGGGTGAAGTTTATCCATATGACTATAAATCATTTGATGAAAAATATGAAAAAGTAAATATATTAATATCAGATGTAGATTATAATATAAAAGATTTTGAATTTTTTACAGATAAAAAAGAAGTTGAGAAAAAAGAAACTATAATTAATAATTGGGATATATACAAAACAAAATATATGCCTGTAGAAGTTATACAAATAAAAGATGAATTCACTTTAGATTCAATATGGGGTATTCAAAAAGGAAAAGCTGGTGATTATTTAATATGTCAAAATAGTAAATTATTTTACATATGTGATAAAAGTGTTTTTGAAAAAACATATGATTTGATATAAGAAAAAACAACCGTTATATATATAAAGGTTGTTTTAAGTTGTAAAGATTAATCTTCAAATTGTGGATCGCTAGATGTTCCGGTCTTACGTCCATGTTTATCATAATTATCGGTATGGTGATATTTACCGCTTAAGTCGGTTCTATCTGCGGAAGATCCAACTTTTTGACCATGTTTATTGTAATAATCGGTATGCGTTTGTATACCACTTAAGTTGTATCTTGGTACAGCTGTGTTTTCACTCATGATATAAGTTCTCCTTTCTAAAATTATTTAGTAAAGTGTAGCATATTACTATTATGTTAAATTATACCATATCTTGATTTAATTTACAATAGTGTAAGTGTAAAATATAAATATAAGAAATATATGGATGAAATATTTCTTATATTTGTATTTGTATTGAATTTGCAATTTTTGAAAAATATGTTATACTAGTTATGAAAAATATGTTTGTGGGTAGTTGTTAACAAAATATTTTAGAGTAAGTAGGTTAATGAAAATATAAATTTAATTAATGCTAAGCTTATAGAGGCAATAATGAAAAAGTGTAATTTTCATTTAATTTAGGTCGCGAGATTTACATACGCTATATTGAAAAAGTATAAAAAATTAAGGAGGAAATAATATGACAAAAGAATTAACATTTACATCGGTATTAGAAAGTGCCGCAAAACTTCCACTTGTACACATAAATCGTGAGGAGTTTCTTACAAGAAATTTAGGTAAACTATGTACGCCTACCCAGTTGGAAAAATCAATTTCAGATGGAACAATTCAAGCGAATATTCCAATTGAAATACTTGATAGTCTTGCAAATGCTGTGATTAACGCAGAAACACTTAAAGTAACAAGCATTTCTGCTGCAGCAGGAATTCCGGGCGGGCTTACTATGGTAGCAACGATTCCAGCTGATTTAGCACAGTTTTATGGTTTTATAATTCGTATTGCCCAAGAACTTGCATACATATACGGTTTCCAAAATATATTTAATGAGTCAGATGAGCTTGATGAAGCTACAGAATCAAAAATAATTTTATTTATCGGTGTAATGTCAGGTGTAGGAGCTGCTAATAAGGTTGTGAGTAAATTGTTTGGTGAAACAGCAATGAAAGCTGTTACTAAAAATGTTGCTGCTAAGGCGCTTACAAAAACTTGGTATTATCCGATTGTGAAGAAAATTGCTGCAATGCTTGGTCAAAAAATGGTGAAAACAACATTTTCTAAAGGTGTATCAAAAGTAGTTCCTTTAATTGGTGGTGCGATTTCTGGTGGTCTAACATATGTGACATTTAAACCTATGGCGCATAACTTAAAAAATCATTTATCAACACTTGCACATATGTCACCAAAAGAGTTTGCTGAATATGAATCTACTATAACAATTGATGCAGAAGATATTGAAATTAGCGACGTAATTATTGATGATGTTGCAACAAATTGTTGGACATGTGTTTGTGGAGTTGATAACAAAGGAAAATTTTGTTTTGAGTGTGGTAAATCAAAGCCGATAGGAATACCACAATACAAATGCGATAAGTGCGGATGGGAGCCAGACGATAAAACTTCTCCACCAAAGTTCTGTCCTGAATGTGGCGATTCATTTGATGATGGAGATATAGTTTTAGGATAATGTAATATTTAGGAGAGAATATTAGATAAATAATAAAAAATGAGTTTACACAGTAAAATGTGTAGGCTTTTTTTTATGCCCAAAAATAGAGATATACTTAGTAGGTAAACGAAAGTCAACATAAAGTTATTGGAAATATGGTTAAATTGTGTTATAATGTTATTAAATTTATATTTTTTGTATACTCGTTAATATGGAGAAACAAATACTTTAAAATTAATAATTATTAGGAGGAAAAACTACGTTGAAAACAGTAAAAATTACGCATAAAGAATTTGCAATTGAAGCTATTATAAATAATAGTGAAGAAATTGAAATTAGAGAAGGGGAAAACGGTCGGTTTTATATAACAGCTGTAGCAAAACAATTAAAAGTACCTAGTGGTATTCCAATTTTTTCAGGATTTAAAAGAGTCTTCAACATCGCAATAGATCAATTTGTGATTCAAAATGAAGCAGATGGAAGTTGTTTTACTTTGGCTCCTGTATCTAAGGAGATAATTGAAAACGGCTTTGGTAGACTTAATCTTGATAATGATAAATTTGATAGGGAAAACTTTCATGAAGAAGTAACTGAAGAACTTGAAGCAATTCACGAGTTTATCCGTATGTATGGTGGCTTTTATATGGCAACATTTCCAGCTTCTAAAGGAAAGATAGGAACACAGGAAATTGCAAGATTTGTTCCGGGTGCATATCCGTGGGTAAACATTTGTTATGAAAATTCTTCTGATAAAACGGATGTAGTTCGTGAAGCTAAAAAATATACAAAAACACTCAAAAATGGTGTGAAATTTTGTATAGAGTATGGTGAACTTTGGGATTACGCCTGCCAATCATTAATTGAAAGGAATTTAGTTACTTTCGATGAAATAGTTAAAAAATCAAATCTTTTTGGAAATTGCTATAACAATGAAGAAGGTGAAATTTTAAAAACTGGAACAAAATCTGAATATATGTTAGGTGGTTTATATGGTCTTTCTGGTTGTGTTTGGAGATGGACACAGGAACATTTTGGAATGAATAGAAAAGCCTGTCGTGGTGGTTCATTTAATGATGGTGGTTATGGAAATGCTGCGTTCTATCGCGATGATTATTGTACTAGTAAAGCAGACTATGACATAGGTTTTGGCGGAGTACTTTATGGTAGTACTGAAATTTGTTACCGCACTGAGATGCTCGATGTGTTAAAATAATTTATGTTGCAATTTCGATATAATTTAAAAGAACTTTAGAATAAATATTTTAAGGAGGAAAATAGGTGTGGAGAAAGAATTGTTTGTAAATTTAATTACGTCTAAAAACATAAGTGAAAAATTATTAAATAAAAATAATTTAATAAAATTATTAGAAATTGTACCTGAAATTTCAGATATGATTGGTTTTGAACACAAAAATCCACAACATCATTTAGATGTTTGGAATCATACTGTATTAGCTATGCAAAATAGTGAACCTAATTATGATATAAGGCTTGCATTATTGTTACATGATATTGGTAAGCCACATTCATATCAAGATAAAAAAGTAAGACATTTTCGGGATCATCCAAAGGTATCTGAAACTATATCAAAAAATGTATTAGCAAATTTAAATGAAAATTCTAAATTTACTAATGAAATATTATTTTTAGTAAAAAATCATGATTCTTTAATTAAGTTAGCTTATGTTGAAGATAAAGATTTAGAAATATATTTCAAATTGTTAAAAATGCAGTATTGTGATGCGAAGGCACATCATCCTGATAAAGTTGAATTTAGAATAAAAAATTTAGATAGAATAAAAGAAAATATGCAGATTAGAATGAAAAATTGTAAGCTTTGAAGTAAAGTTGTGATTTTAGATGTTCTATGAATAGTGAATATAAAAAGTGAGAAAATTTATTTTCTCACTTTTTTTGTAATAGCGAATGTGTAAAAAGTAGTGATGAAAAGGTAATAGAAAAGCTCTGAAAGCAGATTATAAAAAAGAAGATATGAAATTACAAAAAGATGAAGTTGAGGATGTATTTTGGATGACAAAAGAAGAAATTTTCAAAGCTTTTAATGATGGAAAAGTAAGAAAAAGTTCTTTTGAATCTGTTAAAAATTTCCTAGATAATTAATATAGTAAATAAATATAAATATAAAAAAGTATAGGTTAGTGATTTTGCCACTAAGCTGTTTTAAGATGTCTGCTGAATTTAATCTTACTCTAAGAAATAAATGAGTTAAATAAAAGAAAAATTATATGAAATGAGTTATTTAAAGTTAAAAAATGAAAAAGATAGAATTAATCAATTCTATCTTTTCAAAGTAATTAAATTTTAATACCTTCATTAAAAACTTCAAAGAAATCAATTTCTCGTTTTAAAGTTTTTTTACTTTCTTCTTTAATTTCAGTAACGAGTCCCACATTGGAATTAAAAATTTCTAAATAAATTTTTAATTCTTCTAAAAGAGAAATATGTTTCTTTATAAGTTCCTCTATTAATCTAACTGCTCTCCGTAAATATATTCCTGCTAAAGCTTCTGTAGGATCTCCTATTTCTAATGTTTCCGTGAGATCTGCCATACTCATAATACTTAAAAAAGCTTCCTCTTCGTCAAATTCCATAAATTCATCAGTTTCAAAAACCATACTAACGTTTAAAGGTTCCATGATTTTTAAAAGTTCTGAAAATTTTACGATTTTTTGAAGATCTTCAAAAGTTATGCCTTCCTTGTATTTATCCAATACTTTGGATAAATTTGACCATTTACTAATAACAAATTTAATTTCTTTATTCATTTCAGTTAACATTTTCTTCTCCTTTTTTCGGAGTAATCACTCCGAATTATTTTATTCGAAGTTTTATAAAACTTTGGTATATAGTATATCATAAAATAGAATATTTGTCAAACTTATGTAAAGTGAAATACGAATATGAATTTATATTTATATGTTAAATTGGAGAAATTAAAGTCATCTGTTTATATTGTATTTACTTAGTATAAATGGTGATGTATTTATGAAAAATAAAAATATATTAGAAATATTAAAAGAACAAAAAAATATGAATTTAAAAGGTAATTTATATCATATAGCACAAATTCAATTTGCATACAATAGTAATCATATAGAGGTTTAAAAGAATATAAAGAAGAACAAGGCTTTTTAAAAAGATACTTGTCTTACAATGCAAGATAAATATAAAGAGCTAATAGATAGATTAATAAAATAAAGTATAAACAAAATTAAAGAGTAATTGAAATTTAAAATGTTTCAATTATTCTTTTTTAGTCAATTAATATAAAGGAGAATGAATGAAAAAATGGTTTAGGAAGTTATAATTTGTATATAGATTAAAAAGAAATACAATATTTACAATTAAAGAATTTGAAAATACACTTAAATAGAAAATGTAAAGTATTTATAAAGCAAATACAAATAGAATTGAGATAGCAATTAATATAAAAGAAAGTTAAAAATATTGAAAAATATTGTATAACATGTTATACTCAAAATATAAAGTATAGGCATAAGGTTGAAAAAGTATTTTATTTGTAAAATGATTAAGTTATATAGATAGTATATTTTAATAAAAGGAGGTTAACTATGATAAATAAAAATCAAAAAGATTTAATAATATTAAATAGGTCTATTTTTTTTAGATTTAAATGTTTTTTTAGAAAATTATTTAAAAAAAATTTAAAAAAAGAATATAAAAAAGATTTTTATTTAGATATAGAAAAAAAATTAGATTTTAAAAAAAATTTGAAGTTAAGTATTGATGAAAATAATATAGATATTTTAAAACAACAAATAAATTTTGAAAATGGTAATATAAAAGAAGAAGATATGGATGAAAAAACAAAAATAAAACTAAATAAATTATATCAAAATCAAATAGCAGATTTAAAAAAACTTATTTCAATAAATGAAGAAAAATGTAGAAAAATTTTAGAGATCAATAGACTTAAAGAAAAAAAATGATTTTTTTATAGTAGATAATAATAGAGGTGAAAGATATGGAAAATATAAGTTTAGAATTATATAAACTTTTTTGTTTTGTAGCTAAATATGGAAGTATTTCTAAAGCATCAGAGGCTTTATATATTACACAACCTGCGGTTACACAAGGAATAAAAAGGCTTGAAGAACAATTAAATGGGAAATTATTTTATAGAGTACCAAAGGGAGTTGTTTTAACAGAAAATGGGAAGAAATTATATGAATATATATATGAAAGTATAGATCAAATAGGAAATGCCGGAAGTAAATTTAGTCAATATATAAATTTAGAATATGGAAAAATAAGAATAAAAAGTGGTAGTTTATTAGGTAATATAGTTTTATATAAACCATTAATGGATTTTATTGAATTATTTCCAGAGATAGAAATTGAAATCTCAGGTGGAATTACTAAAAATTCTTTAAATTCACTTTCAAAAGGAGAAGTTGATTTAGTACTTTTAACTTTACCATGCAATAGTTCATATAATAACATAACAATAAAAAAATTAAAAGAAGAAGAAATGTGTTTAGTAGCTACAAAAGAGTATTTAGAAAATATAAAATTTGATAAAGATAAAATATATGAAGATTTGAATGATTTTAAATTAATATTGCCAAAAGAAAATTCCAATGAAAGGAATATGTTAGATGTTTTTTTTAAAGAAAACAATATTAGTGTTAATGTCAATTATTCAATATCAAGTTCTACAACTAGAAAAATATTTCTTCTAAATTCTAAAGGTGCTACAATAATACAAAAAAAATTAGTAAAAGAAGAATTATTATCAGGTAGATTAATAGAAATAAATTTCAAGCATGAAATACCTAAATATAAAATCGGTGTGGCTATTTTAAAAGAAGAAATATCTAATTTTGCAACTTTGAAATTATTAGATTTTATAGAAGAATTTTCGGAGGAATAATATATGAAAAAAACAAGTGATAAAAAGATTATATTATGTGGACCGCCACATTCTGGAAAAAGTGTTTTTGCAGCTAACTTATTAAAAAAATTACCTACAGAATATACATATCTTTTTAGGGCTTGTCCAGATGGAGAAGGTAATTGGAGTAATAATGAAGATCAACATATGACACAATTAGTTAGAAATAAAGGTGAATTTAATAAAGAATTTGTTCAAGAATGTATTAAAGTAATAGAAAATGTATCGTTACCTATTTTGTTAGTTGATGTTGGAGGTATAAGATCTAAAGAAAATGAAGAAATATTTAAATGTTGTGATAATTTTATAATTTTAAGTAATCAAGATGAAGAAATTCAAAAATGGCAAGAATTTGGAGAAAAAGCAGGTTTAGAATGTATAGGGAAATTTAAATCTGATTTAAATGAAAAAGAAGATATAATATATCAAGATTCTACAAATGATTGTTTAGAAGGTGTAATAGTAAATTTAGAAAGAGGAAAGGATCTAGATTCTGAAATTATTAATAATATTTCTGATAGAATAGTTGAAAATACTTATCTTGAAAAAAATTTAAAATCAAATGAAAATATTATAGATATGAATGAAATAGCAAGAGAATTAAATATGATTTCTAATGATGGAAAAATTTTTTATGATAATAAGCGTATAAGAGAAATAGCTTCTGTTGTTAGTTCTAAAATTAATAGTAGTGAAGATTTAAAAGTAACTGGGTCAAGAGCTAATTGGTTGTCAGGACATTTATTAAGTGTTTTTAAAGAAAAAGAAATCGAAAAAATATCTTTTTTTGATATTTCAACAGATAAATATGTTGATGTGGAAAAATTAGAAAAAAATGATGAAAAAAGCAGAAATAGTGAATATATATATAGTAGTTTTGAAGAAAACGAAGAATCGATTTTGATTGATTTTGAATTATTGAAGTATAGAATTAATCCTGAAGATATTGAAAAAATATCTATTCCTAATATAGATTCAAATAAGAAATTATATATAAGTGGCAAGTTACCTAATTGGTTGTTTACAAGTATATCTAATTCGTATGAAAATAATGATAAAAGTGTTTTTCAACCTGGCCAAGGTTTTTTTAAATATTCTAGTCAAAATGATTTGGATTTAGGTATTTTAGAAAAAGAACCTATAGGTATTGATGTAGAAAAGTTTTTTAAAGAAAAACAAGAAAACAAGAATTTAAGTCAATTAAAAAGTCAAAAAGATATTTTAAAAGAAAAATTAAAACAATCAAAAGAGTTATTAAATGAGATGAGCAATGAAAAAATAAAGTAAAAAATAGAGTATATAGTATATTTTGTGTAAATTAAAATAAACTATGAATCTTATAGATACTACAATTTATTATAGTATTTGTTAGAATTTTGACAAAAATATACAAAGTCAGAAGTCTTTTTTCAATTTGTGCTGTCTTCATAATAAAATGTTATATCTTTAATAAAAAATAATTATTTGCTTTATATGATTTTTAGATTTATAATTTAAATATATATAATAAAAAATCTCTATTCAGATTTGAAGAGAGAAGTGTTAAAGTAAAAAATAGAATTTTATATTTATTATGTTGGGATTTATTTGGTGGAAGTATTTAAATTAATAAGGTGAGTTAAGTATAAATAGTAAAAAATGTATAATTATCTGATAATTTATTTTTTATACTATTTAATATTTAGGAACAAATATTTCAAAATTAATAATTATTAGGAGGAACAATTGTGATGAAAGCGGTAAAAATTACAAAAAAAAAATGTGGAATTAGAGAAGATGAAAAAGGTCGGTTTTATAAAACTGTTTTAGAAAAAGAAGCAAAAGAATCTAGTGGTATTCCTATTTTTACTGGATTTAAAAGAGTATTTGACATTGCACCGAATCAATTTATTATTCAAAATGAAGCTGATGGAAGCTATTTTACTTGGGTCCCAGTATCTAATGAAATAATAGAAAACGGCTTTGGTAGACTTAATCTTTGTAATGATATATTTGATGAAAAAAACTTTAATGAAGATATAACTGATGAACTCAAAGAAATTCATGACTTTATTAGAATGTATGGTGGGTTTTACATGGCAACATTTCCTGCTTCTAAAAGTAAAAAAAGAAGACAGTATATTTCAAAATTTGTTCCTAATGCAGAGCCTTGGGTAAATATCTGTTATGAAAATTCTTGTGAGAAAACA
The DNA here is from genome assembly GCA_964653805.1 of uncultured Clostridiaceae bacterium. Lineage (GTDB taxonomy): Bacteria > Bacillota > Clostridia > TANB77 > CAG-465 > CAG-465. The sequence goes on from CAZZFS010000003.1 coordinate 58,560, forward strand.
GATGTAGTTCGAGAAGCTAAAAAATATTCAGATACACTTAAAGATGGTGCAAAATTCTGTATAGAGTATGGTGAACTTTGGGATTACACATGCCAATCATTAATTGATAGGGATTTAGCAACTTTCGATGAAGTAGTCAAAGAATCAAAGCGTTTGGGAAATTACTATAATAATGAAAGTGGTAAACTCTTAAAAACAGGAACAAAACCCGAATATATGGTAGCTGGTTTATACGGTCTTGCCGGTTGTGTTTGGAGATGGACACAGGAAAATTTTAATGTATCTAGGAAAGTCTGTCGTGGTGGTTCGTTTTCTAATGATAGTGATTATAATCAAATGTTCTATCGTAGTAGTATATGTATTAGTAATGGTTACAATAATTTAGGATTTGCTGGGGTGCTTTATGGTAGCACAGAGATCTATTACCATACCGAGAGGCTTTAATTAAGTAAAATGAGAGCATAATTTTTAAAGTATCAAACAAAAAAACTTTCAAATTTGAAAGTTTTTTTTGTTGCAATAAATAAAAAAAATATATATTACGTAAAATATTAAGTTTTTTTATTCTAACCAAAATGATTTGGATTTAGTTATTTTAGAATAAAATTTAAAATGAATGAATCCTGTAAATTACAGAATTCATTCACCAAAGATTGGTTAGTTAAAATATCCAAAGTTTTTTAATTAACTTTAGGCGTTAAATTTTAATTAAAATATTATGAATTTGTCCAACCTCATTTTTTTTTCATTTGGAGGCATACGTTCAAATCCATCTGCTGAAACAAGTCCCAAAACATCTCCTGGATAAGCTTGTGCCGCAATTATTGATCCTATTATTAGAGAATCTTTTAAATATGGATCATTTTTGATATTTTCAATTAAATCCATTCCGTTTTTTGAAGGTGTAAAGTTTGTTGAAACATAATCAATCCTATTTTCTTGCTTTATTAATATTTCGTTTGGAGTAGCATTTAATAAAATACCTGATTTTGGAATTGTGAATTCTTTACCATTTTTATCAACCATACTAATTTCGTGTGGTGTAGTATTTAAATAGATCTTATCCTCAAGAACACTTACAGTAACTGTAGAACCATTAATAATGAATTTTTTTTGCATTTTTTAAATCCTCACTTTTTTCGAAAAATTTATAGCCAAAAAATAAAAATTAACTCCTTTCATTTTATTCTAATACTTAATTGGTATTAGTGGTATGAATCAAAATTTTTTAATTCATATAATTTTTTGCTATATTTAAATTATAAATGTGAATTGAATATAATTCAAATGTTTAAATGTTATGTTTGATATAACTTCTCGTTATATGATTTTTATTTATTATTGAATACACATAATATTTTGTTATATATATATGATAATAAATAGTTATTTGATTTATATGTGGTTTGCGTTTATAATGTAAATAGAACAAATAAAAAAATATCTCTTCAGATTTGAAGAGAGGAGGAGTTTTTAAAAATGAAAAATTATACATGTATTACAAATTGGAAACCTGTTAATTCAAATATAGGCAAAAAGCCTAAATATTTTAAAGGTAAAAATGGAATACGGTTTGATTCTCATGAAATATTAAATCATGCGAGAATTTGCAAAAAAACTGATAATAAAAAAACATTTATTGATTTTTATATAGAAGTTTTAGGAGAAGGCAACAGAAGTATGCTTGAAAAGGCATATGAAGAAGGTGTGATTTGAAAAAAATGAATTTCCAGTACAAATTTGTGCTGGTTTTTCTTTTGTTAAAATAAAAAAAAGATGCTAATTATTTAAACCATATCTTTTCAAATAATTAATTTCTTCAATTAAAAAAATTAAATACATCCAATTTTCATTTTCTATTATGTTTAAGTATAATTTTTATTTATGTAGTTTTTATTTCTTATTGAATGCGTATAATATTTTGTTATACATTAGATAAAAAAAAGTTATTTGATTTATATATAGTTTGCATTTATAATGTAAATATAACAAATAAAAAAATATCTCTTCAGATTTGAAGAGAGGAGGAGTTTTAAAAATGAAAAATTATACATGTATTACAAATTGGAAACCTGTTAATTCAAATATAGGCAAAAAGCCTAAATATTTTAAAGGTAAAAATGGAATACGGTTTGATTCTCATGAAATATTAAATCATGCGAGAATTTGCAAAAAAACTGATAATAAAAAAACATTTATTGATTTTTATATAGAAGTTTTAGGAGAAGGCAACAGAAGTATGCTTGAAAAGGCATATGAAGAAGGTGTGATTTGAAAAAAATGAATTTCCAGTACAAATTTGTGCTGGTTTTTCTTTTGTTAAAATAAAAAAAAGATGCTAATTATTTAAACCATATCTTTTCAAATAATTAATTTCTTCAATTAAAAAAATTAAATACATCCAATTTTCATTTTCTATTATGTTTAAGTATAATTTTTATTTATGTAGTTTTTATTTCTTATTGAATGCGTATAATATTTTGTTATACATTAGATAAAAAAAAGTTATTTGATTTATATATAGTTTGCATTTATAATGTAAATATAACAAATAAAAAAATATCTCTTCAGATTTGAAGAGAGGAGGAGTGTTTAAAATGAAAAAATATAAGTAAAGTAGAGTTTGGAAAAGTATAAAAATCTTTTATATTAAAAACTAGATTTTTATATTTATTATGTTTGAATTTATTCGGTTTAAGTATTCAAATCTAAATTAATAAGGAGTATTAACTATAAGTAGTAAAGAAGTTTAGTTGGAGTAGTTATTTTAGAATTCTATCTACATATCACAAAATATGTCTATAGTGCTGTGACAAAAATAAACAGGCACTACTAAATATTAAGCTATATAAAAATAGTTTAAGAATTTAGTAACTTGTTATAACAAGTAAAGGTCTTGAGATGGAAAAGGATTTAAAAAAAATTGCTATGAAAGAAATGGAAAAAATTAATTATAGTTTTGAATCAAGAAGAAACTTAACTATAAGAAATTTAAAATTAACTGATAATTTATTTTTTTATAATGTTCAGTTTGAAGGAAATACTGAATCTGTAAATCAATTAGAAATGATAAAAGATTTAGAAATTTGGTATAAAACCAAAGAAGGAGAAATATTAAATGCTTATAATCAAGAAGTTGAATGCTTTTGTGAAGATCGAGTAGATAGCAGAGTTATGGGGTGGTCAGGAAGTTTAATAGATTATCTTGAAACAGAATTAAAAAGCGTTTTAATGGTAAATGGCTTAAATGAAGAAAAAGCTGAATGTATTAGTGTTAAAATTGCTTGGAAGATTTGTGAAAATCCTAACATGTTAGATTTGGTTTTAAATGATTTGTTTTCCTATTATGAAGTAAAACCATTATACGATTTATTGATTCAAATGGATTTAAAATATGGATCAAAGGCTACAAACAAGGAAGTTATTAAACAGAATGGTTTGGAAGCTATAAGGGAAATAAATGCATATTATGGTACTCATAGTAATTTATGTATTCAATATTATGAGTGGAAAGGTGATTTGGTTGATTTTTATATAGAAAAAATAATAAGTGAATTTATTAACCAAGGAATATTTAATAAGGTTATTAAAGTAGCAAGATGGAAAATTAGAAATCTTGTGCGAGATAATTGCAAAGATTTCCAAATTGATGGTGATTTATTTGAAAATAATAAGATTAGAGAATTGTATGATGATTTTATTATAGTTTCAAAGAACTTAAAATTTTAGCAGGCGTGCTTTAAAAATACGTTGGAGGAATTATTATGCTATTTAATTTGATTTATTCAGAAGGAAATTCTTGTTATTATGGTTCAAATTCTTTTGATGAAAAAATAAGACATGTAGTTGAAAACGAAGGACTTTATTATGAATTTCGTGAAAGTCAAAACTACAATGGTTCATATTACTTAGCTGAATCGGTAGAATGCCCAACGGAAATATCTATGGATTATGATTATCATGATGAAAATCATCATAAATGGAGTAAATCTGGTGGTAAAATAGAGCTGGACTTGAAAAAGTTTCTTATTTTAGATGGAAATGAATTTCTTTTGAATCTAAAAAAAGAAGAAATTCGTATTCACAGAGAGAAATTTTTGGAAAACAAAAAATTTGAAAGTGAAAATTTTTCTATTGATTATCTAAAATCTTTAGGCTTAGACGAAACTGATCTTTCTATTGCCGAATGTTGGCGGAATAAAGTTCTTCAAGAACTAATTTCCAACAATAATTGTATTAATGATTATCGAGCTATTTTTGAAAAAATGGCAGATATTATTAATAGAAAAGCTATTGTTGTATGTCACAAAAAGGCATATTATGATAGTCCACCGCAAGATTATATTGTGGGTAACTTGGAAGTATTTTTCGATATAGAATCAAAACTTATCGAGCCGGATTCGTTTAATGAAATTTCATTTGAGGTTTTTAAAATTTCTAAAAGTGTAGAAATTGGTTTTGGAAATTTCTATATTGGAAGTTACTATACCGATTCTGGATATGTGGTTGATGTATACTGGAATTCAAAATTTTTCAGTATCAAATCTAATATCTCTGTACATAAGGGCAATAGTCTGAAATGGGAAAGATCATTAGATAATTCTTTGAAAACACCACGATTTTTTATTGAAGATCCGGCCAAAGATATTTTTGAAATTGATAATATTTCAGCAAAAGAAAGTAAATCAATTAGGAGAAAATATTATCTAGAACAAATGAATGCAGCGCAGTTAGCTTTTGGTTTGAATTTTTATGATGCCAAATCTCTTTTAGAAGAAGTTGGAAGCGTTAAAAATTTAGCATTACTTATTGATTTGAAATTATTATATTTAAGACAGGAGGAGTTAGAGATATTAGCAAATAAAAAATCTAATAAAGCATTAGATAAATTTTTCTCTTGCAGATTACTTGAAAAACCTTATGCTAAGTTAGCAAATATTACAAAAATGGCTGATTTTTTATTAGCAATGTGATAATTTTAAAAAGTCGATGAAAATTCATCGACTTTTTTGTCGTAAAACAAAAAATAAGTTATATATTTTTTATTTTACTTAAAGATTATTTATTAAATAAGTTTAAAGAAGTGTTGTACTTTCTTTATTACTTTTAGGTAAAAAAAGAGATGATCATTATTTAGACCATCTTTTTTTTAAACGATTAATTTCATTAATTGGATTAGTTTCTTTTTTCTCATTAAAGAAAAACTCTTCAATTAAAAGATTTAAATACATCCAACTTTCATTTCCCATTATGTTATCATAATAAAAAATAGTTTGACCAATATTGTAATTAGCAAGATTATACCAGAAAGTATTATATGGTATCCCAGTATCATTTTCGTAAAAAATTGCGTCTAGAGGATTAAAACAATTAGAAACATTTTCAAATATTTCTGTAAGTTCAGCAATAAAATTATATTGTTTTTGGTAATCATTGATAACTGATAAATCAAGTGAGAGATTAGTTTTTAATTTATTTGTAATAAGTACGCTTAAATAATTACAAATAAGTTCTTCTAATGATTCACCATAGCTATCATTAGTTTCTTTACGATATCTTTCAATAGCATTTAAAGAAAAACTATTATCAGTCGGACAAAAGTCTGAGAAAGGCAAATAATCTTTTCTTGAGAAAAGAATATGAGCAATTTCATGACATAACATGAAAAAAAGCATTGTTTCATGTTCATTACTTTTTAAATAAATGTGTACAGTTGGGTGACCATTTTCAAAATCGGTTTTACCATCAGTTAAGAAAAAATCATTTTTAATAAAAAATTCTGAACTTTCAATTTTTTTTTCAAAAGAAAAAATAAGATATTCAGAGATAAATAGTTTTTTTAGCTCTGAAACAATAATATTTATATAAATATTAATTTGTTTTTTTTGAGAACTATGAATTATCATTTGTTTACTCTCCTTATAAATGTAGTAAAATTTTATACATAATATTAAAAAAATATTAGATAATTATATCACAATAGTATTTAAAAGTCAATATTTATGTAAATAATATAGGTATCAGTATGAGTTTTGTAATCATTTGTAAAACATAAATTATCATTTAAATATCAACATTTTATATTTTGCTAACGATTGTAAAAAAATGTTAAAAATGTAAAATAATAAAAAAAGTTTGTTTTTTGTATTACTATACGATATAATATAAATACAAAGTAAAAAAGGTGATGATATGGAAATATATAATAATATAAAATTAACAAATGAATTAGATGAATCTAATTGTATAACACATTCAGGTAAATTTCATGTAGATGATGTAATATCTACAATATTTATAAGCAAAGTTATAAGTGAAGTTAGTTTGTTAAGAACAGCTACATTAAAAAATAAAAATGTGGAAAATAAAATTGTTTATGATATTGGACTGCGGAGAATTTGATCATCATCAGAAAAATAAAAATGGACAAAGAGAAAATGGTATTTATTATTCATCAATTGGGTTGTTATGGGAAAAATTAGGTATGGAATATTTAGAAAGTCTTAATATTTCATACCCAGATAAAACATTTGAATATATAGATACAGAATTAATACAATATATAGATGCGACGGATAATATGCAAATGGAATATCTAGAAAGCAAGACATCTCCTGATTTTGTTAAATTATGCAATCCATTGTGGAATGAAGAAATATCTGAAGATGAGGCTTTTATTAAAGCTTTGAAATTAGCAGATGACTTTTGGAACATCTATATAAAAAATGCAATTGCAGAGGTTGATGCAACAGAAATAATTCGAAAAAAAATAGATGAATGTAAAGAATGTTTTTTGATATTAGATAGGGAAATGCCATATAAAAGAGCAATGAAACTTTATAATGAAAATAAAATAAAATATATTATTTTCAAATCACGAAGAGAAGGATATGAAATCAGAGTGGTAAAGGAAAAGTATAAGTTTAAAGACTCTATAGTTAAAGCTGAAAATATAGAGAAAATTACAGAGTTAACTGGTATATATGATTTAATATATGTAGATAATAATGGTAAATTATGTTGTACAGAAAAAATAGATAGTGCAATAAAACTTGTTGAATATAATGAAATTAAATAATAAATAATGGGAAATATACTAAGATCTAATTAATAAAAAAATTTGGAAAAATGAAGCCATTATCAATAATTGATAATGGCAATTTTTTTATAAATACTGATAAAGGTTATAATTTTAAAAGTAGTATTTAATTTGATTAATGAAAAAGAAATTTTTGCAAATATTGAATTAAATGTTTTTGTTTGTTATAATATGAAAAAGATTTTATTGATTAAATAAAAATTTTAATCGATAAGAATGAAGGAGTATATAATGAGTATATCAAAGGAAAATTTATATAATATATTAGATATATGTAGTCAAGATGAAATAGTAAAAGAGAACGTTATTAAAAATCATGATAATAATTTATGGTGGCCAATAAGTGTTAAAGATTATAGAATGAGGTTATTAATATCTGGTATGTCTACACGTGTTGGTTATTCAATGATCAATTCATATGTAGCTGTGATAAATAAAATGATTGAAATAGGATATGATAATTTAATTATTTATACAGAAGAACAAATAAAAAATGTAATAAGACCTTTAGGATTGATAAATGCTAGATATAAATATATAGCTAGTATGATAAAATTCATTGAAAAATATAAAGAGCAAGTATTTACTATTAAGCAAAATGACTTGATAGTTTTAATAAATAAGGAAGTAAATGGAGCTTCGTATAAAGTAGGCCAATGTTGTGTTCTTTATTTAAAAGGATATTATGAATCTAGAGTTATGCCAGTAGATAGTGGAATGAAAGATACATTTTTACCTTGTATTGGATTTAATGAAGTTAAGGGTGCTATAGGTCATGAAATACTTAGACATGATTTAGAAAAATTAATAAGTGAACTTGATTTAAAACCTTTAATAATAAATAATGGTTATGAAGGTAAAATAACTATACCAAATGATAATGTTTTAACTTGGTGGGCTCATTTAGTTCTTATATACTATAAAAGAGCATATTGTAATAAACATAAACCTAATGAGTGTAAAATAAAAAAAGAATTGCAAAATATTAAGCTAAATTATAAATGTGAAAAGTAAAAAAAGGATGGGTGTTATGAAAGAAAAAAAATTATAAATAAAAAAGTGTTTTTTATTTTGATGTGTACAATAATTGGAATTGTTATAGTTATTTTAATACATAATCGAAGTTATAATGGGAATTATCAAAAAATTGAATATGATACTTGTGGAGAATATGATAATATAATTGATTTAACTTTCCCAGAAGAAAATGAAACAAAGATAAATAATAGCGATATAAAAGGTTTTAATCCAATTATTCCTGAAAAAAATGAGTATCGTATAGTATCAAATCATTTAGATTATTCAAAATTATTGGATCAGGTGAAAAGTAAAGTTTATCCAAGTGATAGTCTTGTAAGTCAATTTGATGATGATTTTTTTATTGATAATTCATTATTAGTAATTGATTATTTTGAAAGTAATAGTCCGTTTTTAAAAACAAGGCTGATTTCGGTTTCGGAAAAAAATTCAATTGCAAAGGTGAAAATTTTTGTAAGATCAAGTGGTTGCACAGCAGATGGATCAGGAGATATGTATTTTATACCTGTATCAAAAAATATAAAAAGTGCTGAAATAGTGAAGACTAGTTTTTAAGAAGTTTTTTGCAATGGGAGTTCTGTGGTTAGAATTTACAATTTGTACAAAAAACGATTATATTGAAGTTTTAAGAAGTACTTTAATAAAAAAGAAATAGCAAGGACATTAAAATCCTTGCTATTTCTATATTTTTCACCCAAAAAAATATGGTCGGAGTGACAAAACACTAAAAAGTTGAAGTGCTTGATACATCTAACTTTGAGGTGTTATTTTTTTATGTGTGGGACGCACTTGGAACTCAGTTTTTTGAAAAAAATTAATGTAAAAAAAGTTTGAGAGAGTTGAAAAAATAAAAATTTAGTAGATTAAAGGTTTAGAAAAGTTAGATATAAAATAATAATATGCATGAAATCTTTCTATTTAAGATTCAAAAAATGTAGTTTTTAAAAGATATAAAGAATACATATTATAAAATATGTATTCAAATAAATAAGTATTGGAGAAATTAATGTTTTAGAATTAAGATATAATTTCACTCTAAGGAATTCATAATAATTAGTAATTAAAAATGAAATTTCTTGTGAATTTTTTGCATTAATGATATAATAAGTTAAAAAATATTTTTATGGGGAGTAATTTTATGCAAGAAATAGATTATGAAAAAACAAAATGCTATTTTAAAATTAAATATATAGATGATAATGAAATTGTAGAAGGAACTATTAATATTGATTCGAATTCTATAAAAAATGATGCAATTATATCTAAAATGATAATAGATAGTGATATTAATTCTATTTTAAAAACGGATGAGAAATGTATTTTATTATATAAGGATGTTATCCCAGTATATAAAGAAGCAAAAAACAAAATAAATAATAACTATAATAGGAAAACATCACCGTATTTTAGTAAAAAAAATAAAAATGATTATATTCAACATTTTTATAAATATTATAGTATTGAAAGAAATATAGAAGGAAGTATATCAAATAAATTAATTGATGCTTTTAAAAGAAATTATATAAATTATAGAGAATTAGAGCATTTCAGTGGAATAGATTATTTTTCAAATGAATTTACAGATAGATTTATTAAAAAGTATAATTTCTTTTGCAAAGAATATATGCTATGTATAGTACCAGGTCATCTTAGTAGTAATTATAATAATGGATGTTTATATGAACTTGCTGATTTATTAATTAAAAAGGAAAGTTTCACAGATGGAACACAAGTTTTGCTAAGAAAGATGACCATTAAAGCACATTATGAAGAAGGTAATGTGAGAAATGAAGTGGTACATTTAAATTCGATAATTATAAATCCAAAAATATCAGTTAAAGACAAGAAAATTTTATTAATAGATGATATAACAACAACAGGTTTTACTTTGAATACATGTAAAAAAATATTATTAAATGCTGGAGCAAAGAAAGTGATTTGCTTTGCGTTTGGAAAGACGAGTAATTAATATGGAAAAAGAAATTTTAATAATTGCATTATTAAAATGTAGTGGAATAGGAAATAAAAAGGTAAGAGATTTTATATTGTTAAATAATAAAGATTATAAAAAATCACTTGAAAATATCAAAAATATAGTTAACAAAGAAGAATTTGAAGAAAAGTGCTTTTTTGCAAAAGAGGAATTAATCAAAAATAAAGAACATGGAATACAAATAATTACTATTTTAAATATAGATTTTCCAGAAAAACTATATAATACTAGAGATCCAATAATATATTTATACTACAAAGGTGATATAAATTTAATAAATCAAAAAAATATAGCAATAATAGGCACGAGAACACCTACTGATTTTGCTAAAAATTGTGCTAAAAAGGCAAGTGGTATTTTTAGTGAAAAAGGTTACGTTATAACAAGTGGATTAGCCTTAGGCTGCGATATAAATGCACATATAGGATGTATTAATTCGAAAGGTAAGACAATAGCGGTATTGCCAAGTGGTTTAAATAACATTCAACCAAAAAGCAATGAAAAAGTTGCTATAGACATTGTTAACACCGGTGGATGTTTAATTAGTGAATATTCTGTAGGTTCTGTTGTTAATAAGTATAATTTTGCTAAAAGAGATAGGATACAAAGTGCTATATCTGATGCGATTTTAGTTATAGAAGCATCTGAAAATAGTGGTACTATGATAGCAGTAAAAAAATCAATAAAAGAAAATAAAGTTGTATATATGCTTTCACATAATAATAATTCAATTATTAACAATACTTTAGATCTAGAAAAAAACTTAGATTTAGATAGATTTGAGAGTGATATAAGAAAATATATTGAATCAAAATCAATTGAAAATAGTTTAGAAGACAGTCAAATATCTTTTTTATTATAAAAATTTGTCCCTTAACCATTGACAAAAATTTAAGAAATGTAAATAAGCAAAATAATTAGTAGTTTGTTATGAAGGTCAAAATATTAAAAATAAATACTGCTTTTGCTTAAAGCTATTAAAAAAAATATCAAAAAGATAAAAACAGAAATAGAAAAGTTATATTTTGAATTATTATAATTTAAAGTGTAACTTTTTTGTTGGTTAAATGGAGGTGATAAATTGAATCAAAACAAGAAATTTTATTGGTTGAAATTAAGGGACGATTTTTTTAATACAACAGAAATAAAAATAATGAAAAGTTTACCAAATGGTAAAGATTATATAATATTATTATTGCAATTTAGATTACTGAGCATAAATAATAATTGATTGTTGCAATACAATGAATATATACCTTATGATGGCAATTTTTTCATAAAAAAAATAAATGAACAAAAGTTTTGAAAGTTAATTGAATATCAATTTAAGATATGATATAATTTTCCAGTGAGGTGTACAAATATGTTTTATGAAAAACAAAATGATAAAAGTAAAGAAAATTATTGCTTATTATTAAAAACAGTTGGAGCAATGTCAAACTTATTTTCTGACTCAGACGTTCCATATATGGATTATAGAGTTGTAGAAAATATATTTTGCAAAGCTTTTAATGGAAATAATTTATCTCGTTTAGATTGTTCTGTTGATGTTTCTAAAGATAATATAGGTATAGGAATAAAGACATTTCGACACAATAATGGAAAAACTTTTCAAAAAGTAGCGGAGTTTAATGATAAAGCTACTGAGATTAGAAAAATAGATGATACGTTACTAAAAGTACAACTTATATCAAATTTAAGAAACGAAAGAATTAATGTAACAGAAAGAATACATGGTTTAGAAAAATCAATTTATCATTGTCTTACAAGACAGCAAAAAAAATTTTATATATTTGAAGTGGAGATGGATAGAATTGATATAGCTAATATTAGGATTACAAAATATGATGATAAATCTATAATGTTTACAGATGGAATAAACGAATATAATTTTAATGTTTCGAAGAGTGTATTAATGAGGAGATTTATTACTGATATTCCTTTGTTAGAATTACCAGTTAAAATCGTTGATGATCCATATGAATTATTAATTAATGCGTTAACAACTAAACTAGTAATAGAAAAAGATAATATAGAATATCCAGTTGCTTTTTTACCTTTATATTCATTTGATAGAACCATAGGTAAAAATTATGTTCCAGAAAAATCAGGTTTAAATCAGTGGAATGCGTCTGGTAGAAAAAGGAATTTTAATGAAATATATATAAATATACCTGCAGAATTTAGAAGAGAAAATGAAAACTTTTTTCCTGACAGAGATAAAAGTTTTAAGTTATTATTACCAGATGGTAAGGAAATGTCAGCAAAAGTTTGCCAAGATAATTCAAAAGCTTTAATGAGTAATCCTAATTCAGCTTTAGGTGAATGGTTATTAAGAGATGTTTTGCAATTAGAAGAAGGTGAGTTATTAACATATGAAAAATTATCAGATTTGGGCATTGATTCAGTGGTTATAACTAAAATTTCTTACGAAGAATATAAGATGGATTTTGCTAAAAGTGGAGCTTATGAAAATTTTATAAATTTAGAGTGAATTTGCTGCTTTTTGAAAATAAGTGTGATATAATATGAAAGAAGAGGTGATTTGATGTATACAGTTGGTAGTTTATTTGCTGGAATTGGAGGCATTTGTTCAGGATTTGAACAAGCAGGTGCAAAAGTTATTTGGGCTAATGAAATAGATAAAAATGCATGTTTAACATATAAAACAAATTTTAAAGATGTTAATTTAATACAAGGAGATATAATGGAACTTGATGCTAAAACTTTACCAAAAGTAGATATTTTGGTAGCTGGTTTTCCGTGTCAACCTTTTTCTATAGCAGGATTTCAAAAGGGATTTAATGATGAAAGAGGAAACCTATTTTTTGATGTTCTTAGATTTATAAGTGATATTAAACCAAAAGCTTTTCTATTAGAAAATGTTAAGAATTTGGCATCACATGATAAAGGAAACACATTAAAAGTTATAAAAGAATGTTTAAAAGAAGAGGGCTATTACATAGATTATAAAATTATGAACACTTGTGAATATGGAGGAATACCTCAAAATAGAGAGAGGATATATATTGTAGGATTCAAAGAAGAGAGTGATTTTTGTGACTTCAAATTTCCTGAAAAGATAGAACTTAATAAGACAATTTTAGATATAGTAAATACAAATCAGGAAGTTGATAAAAAGTATTACTATAACAACGCAAAATGCTATAATGAATTAAAAGAAAATATGAAAAATACGGATACATTATATCAATGGAGAAGAATTTATGTAAGAGAAAATAAGAATAAACTTTGTCCAACTCTTACAGCTAATATGGGTACTGGACGGACATAACGTTCCGCTTATAAAAGATAATTTTGATATAAGGAAACTTACACCAAAAGAATGTTTGTTATTTCAAGGATTTCCTGAAGACTATCGAATACCAAATTTAAGTGATAGTCATATATATAAGCAAGCAGGAAATGCTGTATCTGTACCTGTAATTAATAGAATAGCGAATAATATATTGATGGCTATAAGTTAAAATAAATATCAAAAAAAATTCTGAATATTAAGGAAGGAGCATTTATGGGCTATATTCATATTTTAGATAAAAAACCAACTCAAATAGAAAATACAAATTTTATTAGAAGAATATATTCTATGATGAGTAGAAATTATGCTATTTCTACTATGGATAGAAATTTTCAATCTTCCAACCTTAATGATGGATATTATAGTGTTAAAGACTATTTTAATTCAATAGGATATAAGTATACTTTATCTGATTTTTCTAACATTATTAAAGAAATATCAGATGAGAACGTTTTTGCTATAATTGAAACAATATTTAATTTTACTAAACCTAAAGATATTGGTGATGAAGGAGATTTTAAAGTGTTTTTAAAAGCAGTTGATAATTATTTGTTAATAAAAGGTTATAAACTTGTTTTTATTGAGGGTATATGTAAATTGACACCATCTGACCTGAAAGTTGATTTAAGTGAAGTAGTAGAAGAAAATATAAAGGAAGACTTGTTGAGCTATTATGATTTTAGAAAGCAAAATGATAAACATAACAAGAAAAAGATATTAACAAATTTAGCTATAATATTATATGGAGAAGAACAGTCTATAAGAAAGATGTTAGGAAAAAATACATCAGAGAGAATAAATTTTTATTCTAATAACTTTGATCTAAGACATCCTAATACTAATGATAAAAGTAAGGATTATAAAGAGCAAGTAGCGGTATTAACAGAAAAAGAACTAATAGAGTGGTATGATTATATATATGCATTTTTCTTAAATGTTTATGTTAATTATAAAAAATTAAGAGAAGTTGAAATATAAACAACATAATATTTTAATAATACTATTAATTAGTTTAACTAAAAAATAATTGTAGTTTGGGATACAATGCTCACAGGTTCAATATTTTAACAAACATTTATATATCAAATAACTATCTTTTTAAATAGTTAAAAATACAGTTATTTGACAGTTACAATACAGTTACCCAGACGGAAATGACAGTTTTCTAAAAAACAAAAACAGTTGGAAATATTGATATATCAACGAAAAATAAGAGTTGGAACATTTGCCTTAAATGACTATGTTTCAACTCTTTTATATTAAATGGACATCAAAAAAGAGGCTAAAAGCCTCTAATATGGTCGGAGTGACAGGACTTGAACCTGCAACCCCATGGTCCCAAACCACGTACGCTACCAATTGCGCTACACCCCGAAATATTATTTGATACGTATTGTATTATAACATATGATAAATCTAAAATCAAGAGTTTTTTTATTTTTTCAAAAAATATTAATTAGTTTTTAACTAGAGGTTATACTATTTTAAAAAATAATTAATCTAAAATATAAAATAGTAATTAAAGATTTATTTGATTTATAGTTTTATTAAAAATAAATTCTGTATTTTTTGTATTGAAAATAAAGCATATATATGTTAATATTTTAATATTAAAAAGGAGAATTTAAAATGATAGATTTACACATGCATAGTAAATATTCGGATGGAACAGATAGTATAATTGATATTTTAAAAATAGCTGAGGAAAATAAATTAGAGTATATATCTATTACGGATCATAATAATGTAGATGCATATTATGAATTAGAAAATATAGATATAGCAAAATATTATTCTGGAAAAGTAATAAGAGGGGTCGAGTTAAATACAAAAGTATTAGGTGTTCCTATTGAAATACTTTCGTATGAATTTGACTTAGATAAAATGAAGCAGAAATTAGAAAAATTATATATATCTGTTGAAGAAAGAAATGTTATAGAATGTACTAGATTGATAGAAAAAGTCATTAAAAGTGGTATAGAAATAGATGAAAATATAATACAAAGATATGATTCTAAAATGTATGCTTCTAAATTTATTCATGAGAGTATAACAAAAAATGAAAGCAATAGAAAATATATAGATAAAGAGTGTTTTGAAAATAGCAATAATTTTTATAGAAAATATATGTCTGAACCTACTAGTTTATTTTATGTAGATACAAATGATATAGTACCTGATATAGAGGAAATATATGAAGTTATACAAGAATGCCAAGGATTAGTATTTGTCCCTCATATATTCGAATATGGCCAAAATTCAAGTAAAATATTAGAATATATATTAGAAAATATTAAAATAGATGGAATAGAATGTTTTTATACAACTTTTTCAAAAGAAAAAATAAATTATTTAAATAAATTATGTGAAGATAATAATTTGTTTAAATCTGGTGGATCTGACTATCATGGTGATTTTAAGAAAAATGTTTTTATGGGAAGTGGATTTGGTAATTTAGAAGTGCCAACTGATATAATAAAAAATTGGATGGAATGACTTGACTTTTAAGATTTAAGAATATATAATAGCCCCATGTTTAAAAATTTAATATACCAAGAAAATTTAGGAGGTATAAACAATTGGAGAGTAAATGGATTGTAATTACTGGAATGGATGGTTCGGGTAAAACTACACTTAAGAAAAATTTGGTGGAGCATTTTTCTAATCGGGGCGAAAATGTAAAAGATTTTAAGTTACCTTATGATAAACACTTATTATCTTTACTTGATGTTTCTGGCGGTGGAAAAGCTTTTGAAGACAATTACACAGATAGATTAATTTTTGTCTTGGATAATCGAATTGTCAATTATCATATAAAAGGTTGGAAAGAAGAATACGACCTCTTAATATCTCAAAGAGGATTTCTTGATTCTTTTGTTTTTGGTTCTGTTCAAGGATTTTCATACAAGGAAGTTGCTGAACTTAATCGTTTACATGAACTTGAAAAGTGTGATATTTTAATCCATCTTAATGCGGATTATAAAGTGGCATATGACAGGATTAAAAATGATCCAAAAGGTGACAAGTTTGAAACACTTGAGCATATGAAAGTGCAGCATGATGAAACAAGGAAAGCATATGAAGAACTTGTGAAAGGTGTTAATCCTTTATTTGCTCCATTTGCATCGACTAAAAATGTATACATTGACACAACCGATATTTGTTGTGAAAAAACATTCGAAATAGCAATTGAAAAATTAAAACCATTGCTAAGTTAATAATTAAAAGCCTGTCATATTGACAGGCTTTTAATTATTTTAAATGTATCATTAATTGACTTGTTGATGTATATATGTTAATATTTTCATATATATAATTATTAATTGTAGGAGGATAGATTATGAAATTAGATTTAGTAGAAGAATTTATAATAAAAAAACATGGGGCTCAAAAAAGAATTCAAGGAACACCATATTATTACCATCCAATGGCAGTTTCTAAAATTTTAGCGGATCATGGATTTAATGAAGATTATTTAGCAACAGGACTATGTCATGATTTACTTGAAGATACTGATACAAGTTATGAGGATATAAAAAAACTTTGTAATATTTCGGTAGCAGATGCGGTGGTATTATTAACAAAATCAAAAAATTATATTATGGCTGAGTATATGTCAGGTATAAATAATAATGATATTGCTAAGATGGTTAAATTAGCAGATAGGTTGCACAATTTGTCAGAGTCACATTTGGCTAATACTAATTTTAAGAAAAAGTATATTGCAGAAACAAAAAAATGGTACTTGGATTTAGCTGCTAATACATGTTTTTTTGAAGATATAAATTTAGAACTTGAAAAACTTGAAAAAACGTTAATTTAAATTTTAAAAATATGAATTCCCCTGTAATATCAATGCTTTATTGATATTACAGGGGAATTGTGATATAATAAATCAAAATAAAAACTAAAAAAGATTCAAAATAAAATTATTTAGGAGGAGAAAATGCTGGTATATAATTCAGATAAAGTAAAAACAATTACAATATGTGGATCGTTTCGGAAACATTACAAAGAGATTATTGAAGTAATAGAAATATTTGAAGAAAGAGGATTTGTAGTATTATCTCCAAAAAAATCAGAAATATTAAATCCAAATGAAGAGTTTGTTATATTTAAAGATGATGAAACTACTGATCCTTCAGAATTAGAAAACATTCATTTAGATGCTATTAAAAAAGCTGATATAATATATGTTTGTGACTTTGACGGATATATTGGATTTAGTACAGCAATGGAACTTGGATATGCTATCAATTACGGACATTTGCTTTATTTTTATGATAAACCAAATGAAATTATATTTGATAAATTATGTGATTTAGATGAGTTGGTTGTTAAGCCAGAAGAGTTATGTTTAAAATTAGAAATAACAAATAGTATTGCTGATATTGAATATTTTGATTCTGATCATAAAAGAAAAAAATTACACATTTATAAAAAAACTTGTAGATATATTCTACAAGTTTTTTTTAGTTTTGCATATTTAGAATAAATATATTTCATATTTTAGCTATTTGCTGTTTTGTATAATGTTTTTTACCAAACCAGCAATTTCATCTTTTCCATTTACTTGGATAGTGTTACTATTATATTTATTAAATATAATAGCTTTGTGATTCCCTTTTTTTATATCTGATAAATCATTTGCAATAACGTAGTCACAATCATTCTTTATTAATAATCCAGTTGCAGCATTTGAAAGTTCTTCTTTTGAAACATCATTTAAAAGTTTAAATCCAACTAATATTAAATGTGGCTGGATTTTTTTTATGATTGAAATTACTTTTGGTGTTTTTTTGAGTTTGATAAAAATATCATCTTCTTTAGAAGACATTTTTTTATTTCTTGGAATTTCACTTTTTGGATTAGTAAGTGTTTGTTCAATAATTTTTTGTATATCTTCTTTAACAAAACAATTATTAAGGTCCATTAACTTTTCAGTTAATTCTTCAACCAACATATTTGAACTCGATACATAATCTGTTGTGTAATCTGAAACAGCCATACTATGTATAAAAAAGTCCACTTCTACTGTATTTAGTAAAGTTTCGATTTTTTCTTTGAGATCATATGCACCTTTTACAATTATTAATTCGATTTTGTCATTATCAATTGGTTTAATAGATAATGACGAACAAACATAGTAAATTTTGCATATTTTTTCAGGTATTTCAGCTAAGATTTTATTGCAAATTTTAGCACCTAATTTTCCAGTAGACATATTAGTGATTGTGCGAACTTTATCAATTTCTTCAGAAGTTCCACCAGCAGTTATAACAATAGTTTTAAGCATTTTCATCACTTCTTTCTAATTCACTTTTTTCTAATATATATTGTACATGTTTTACAATATCATCTGTTTTTGCAAGTTTTCCAATTCCAACATCTCCACATGCTAACATTCCAGCTGCAGGTGAAATAAAACTATAACCAAAATATAAAAGTTTTGATAGGTTATTTTGAACAATAGCATTTTTATACATTTTTTCATTCATTGCTAGAGCAAATAAAACAGGAGCTTCTGTAGCCATAATAGTTGTAGATAGCATATCATCTGCTATACCATTTGCAACTTTCCCTACAATATTTGCTGTAGCTGGTACTATTAAAAATAAATCAGCTTTTTGTGCTAAAGCTATATGTTCTACTTCGACAGTTTTTTTGCTTTCAAACATATTAGTTGCTACAGGATTTTTAGACAGCGTTTCAAATGATAATGGACATACAAATTCTTCTGCGTTTTTTGTCATAATGACAAAAGTTTCATAACCTAAGTAATTTAATTTACTAATTACTTCAAGTGCTTTGTATGTTGCAATTCCACCAGTTACACCAATTACAATAGTTTTCTTTTTCATTGTTTTTCTCCTTTAAAATAATTATATTTTTTAAATAATTTAATTAACTAATTGTATTATAACAGAAAATATGGTATAAATAAAATATATATTTGTTATGTATTAAATAACTGGAGGTTATATTATGAATATTAATTTAGAATTATATAAAACATTTTGTACAGTTGCTTCAATTGGAAGTATAACAAAATCAGCTGAGTTTTTGCTTATTTCACAACCTGCAATAACAAAATCAATTCATAATTTAGAAGAACAATTAGGAGTTCAATTATTTATAAGGACTAAGCATGGTGTTTGTTTAACGGAAGAAGGAGAGGTATTATATACTAATTTAAAACAAGGAATGGATGCAATAACAAATGCTGAGAATAGTTTTTATGAATTAAAAAATTTAAAAACAGGCAAAATTAAAATTGGTGCTAGTTCAACACTTACAAAATATTTTTTAATGCCATACATAGAACAATTTTATAATTTATATCCAAATATAGATATTCAAATTGTAAATGGATTAACAAAAGACTTATTTAATGAACTTAGAAATGGTAATATTGATATGGTAATATTAAATTTACCAACAGATTATGAAAAAGATATAAAAATAATATCATGTAAAGAAGTTCATGATACTTTTTTCGTAGGGAGTAAATATATAAAAGAAATACCAAAGAGTATTAAAGTAAATGAATTAAATAATTATCCATTAATACTTCAAAAATCACCTTCTAATACACGTTTATTTATAGATAATTTTATGATAGAAAATAAAGTGATTCTTAAGCCTAAAATTGAAGTGGTTAGCTATGATTTAGTATTTGAATTTACCAAAATAGGATTAGGTATTGGATATGGAACAAAAGATTTTATGAAAAAGGATTTGGAAGCTGGAACTTTAATAGAAATAAAAATCAAACCAGAGATTCCAAGTAGAAAAATAGGAATAGCTGTTTTAAATAATGAATATATAAGATTTGCTTCTAAAGAATTTATAACACTTTTAACTGAAAAATCAGAAAAAAATGAAAACAAAAAATAAAAAACAAAAAGTGTATTGAAAAAACAATATATATATAATATAATGAAAAAAAACGTTACTTTAAAAATAATTTTTATGGAGGAAAAAAATGTATCGATATTATATGGTATTAAATGATTGTTGTGGTGATCTTTATGTTATTTATACAAAGTTAAAAACATTAGAAGAAAAAGAAAAACTTGCTTTGAAAATAAGCACTGAGTGGGATTTAAAGGTTAAAAATGGGAGTATAAAAGAAACTTTTAAAAGTTTGAAAATGTTAACCGGTTATAACTTTAAAGCTTTTAAACCAGATTGTTACAAAATTATTCCTGATGCAATAGAACATTGTTTTCCAAAAAGTAGTTCTGTACATGATTGGATTTTATTAGTTCCAGAATAGAAAAAAACATCTTAAAAAAGATGTTTTTTTTAGTTATTTCATAATGTTTTTTTGAATTTACACATAATTTCTTGAAATATATTCTATGCAATCTTCAAAATCTCCTTGAATAATTGTAGCACAAACTCCAATCATTAAGTTTATAGGTAATTCAAAATCTTCAATAGAAAATCCTTTTTCATCAACGATAACATTTTCCTTGTTTTTCTTAGCGTTTGGATATTTTTCTATTATTGATCTTATATCAGTCATAAAACCAAAGATTTTTTTGTTTAATGCATCAGCATAACCACATTCGTATGCAGTACCACTGTCCATTTCAAAGCCTCTAAAAGAATTTAAGTCAGCTACTATTATATCAGCTTCTTTTATGAAATTTGTATTGCCAACTTTTATCATTCGAGCAATTTGTTTCTTTGGCTTTTTGCGAGTAAATGAAACATCGTTATCTAAAGGATAAAGACCTTTAAAACCATATTTTCTACAGATTTCTTTTAGAATTGTTCCGTGTTCTTTTGCATTTGGTAAGAATACACCAGGTCCAGCAATATAAATCTTTAATTCGTTTGATTCATTCATTTTTCCTTCTCCAAAATTCATTAGTATTTTGTTTTAATATATAAATATGTACAGGCTATATTATATATTGTTTAGTTATAAAAGTCAAATGTTTTACATAAAAATAAATGTTTGATAGAAAATAAAAAATACACCTCAAGAAAAAAATCTTGAGATGTATTAATTTAAATACTTTTAATTTTATTTATTTTTTTGTTATTTGAGGAGTTTTGCTTTTTCCTCATCACTCATTTGATCCCATTTTGAATTTATTGAATTAGGATCTACAGCAGTTACTGTATTTGTGCTTGGTTTTGCAGCATTAATTTGTTCTTCTGTTTTAACTTGCTCTTCACTTTTTCTAGTGTTAATAAGTAAGTTATCAAAAGCTGAAACAATAACGCTTAAGTTTTTCTCATCTACATATGATAAATTTACAGTATCGCCTTTTTGTGTTAATGTAAGTTCTTCTGTTAATGTAGAAGGGGCAATAAATAGCAAATCATTACCTTGAATGGTAAAAGTGTAAATGGTAGAACCATTATCAACTTTATAGGCTATTCTATCAATGATACCTTCAATGTTGTATGAGAAAGCTTCACTTGAAAAAGCAAAAGCATTTCCACCACTTAAATACGCAGCAGAATAATTTTTCTTTGCTTGTATAATAGAATCGCCAACACCCAATGTACCGTAGTCATTAATGTTTACAAATGCAAACATTTTAACAAGACCTTCAGCATCTTTTAGTGTCATGAAGTATGTCGGAACACCATCAATATTAACAGGTAATGGATAGGTTGCTCTATACCCTAAATCTGGTACTTTTCCCTCAGCTGAGCGCATGGCAGCATTTTCATGTGCACCAGACATAGCATATTTTATAGTTTCTTTTGTCCTACTATCAACTAGCATAAATCCAATTGTTGAATCATCACTACCAAAAGAGGTTAGACCAGTATAATAGTAACAATGTCCATTATTGTAAATAGTACTCATTCCTTCAGTAGCTTTAATTTTCCCTTCATCACTTGGATTCCACCATCCATGAACTAAACTACCATAATTGTCAATTTGTTCAGCTACAAATTCTTTTGGTTGAATTATATCAACCCAAGCAGGAGAATCAGCAATACTAAACTTTTCGCATTTACCACTCATTGCATCAACAATTATAGTTCCAGTTGCTTCACTAGTACCGAAGAAAGTTGTATTTTCATAAGTTGTAATAACCCAGTATGGATAACCATTGTCATCTAACTCAAATGAAAAATCTGTTAAACCTTCAGAAGTAAAGCCAGAATTTCTAACATGTCGTTTTAAGTCTTCATTAAAAAATGCATCAATTTGGTACTTGATTTTGATGTCTTGATCATTTAATTTTTGAACAAGTTGAACATCTTGAGGATTTGTTGCTGAAACAACTACATATCCAGGAGTACCATTTTTATTTGCATTGTACTTAAAGAAATCTGTATGCACTAGAGGAGCAACTAATACTAGCTTCCCATTTACTTGTTGCATAGTAAAATCACCCAAAGTTACTTGGCTACCTAAAGTAGGGTCTTCACCCAATTTTTTATCTCCAAGTTTACGAGCAAGTTCTGTATCAACATATGGAACTTGTGTTAGATCAATTGGTGCGATCTCATCAGTATAGTTTTTTTCTGTAATGGTACCAAGTTGTTCATATTTAGTTGTACTATTAAAAACACTTGAACCAATAAAACTACCGATCATCCAGATTACAAAAACAGATAAAGTACCTAGTAATAATATTGCAAGCGGTTTACCAAGGTCTTCTAAATCATCAATTTCTTTTAGATATAAAGAAATATTTGCAACAAAAAAAACTAATGATATTCCGTAGAATAAAAAGCTAATATCATAAGATAAACTAGCAGCTGGTAATAACAACCACTTTTGTAAAAAGAAAAATCCTAAACAAAATACCGACAACACAACTTTTGGAACAGTTACCTTAAAAGACATATTAATGTCCTCCTTCTTTTTTTTAAAAGTAAATAATCTTATAACAAAGATAAAATTATTTACCTTTCATAATTTTTTAACAATATTTATTATATCATATTATGTAAACGAAATCAATGTTTTTTGAAATTTATATTGAAGTAAGGGATAAAAAAGTAACACTTTATTAGTAATATTTTAATTTGCGAAATTTTTTTAAATATTACTAATATTAGTTAGCATTAAAACATATATTTTAAATATTAAATTTATTTGTTTTTTTATCTTTAAAATAGCCTTTAAAACACATTTTATATTGACTTTGTTTACAAAAAAGTATAATATATATGTATAATAAAAATAGGAGGTTTTTATATGGAGCTTAAAGCAAAATATCATTATACACATTTTATATATCCATTTGTAGTGGAGGAAAATAAAAATATAGGTTTTTTACAGTCACTTTTATCAAAAGAAAAATTGTGGAAATTAAAAATAGATGAACAAAAAAATGATGGAGAATTATATAATTTTTTCTTACCATATATGAGAAAATTTCTTTTTCCAACACTTTTTTGGAGTAAAGATTATATAAAACAATTTAAAGTGTTAAGTCCTTTGAAAAAAGCATATGCACTTAATAAATTATCATGTTCAACATTTGAATATAATTTATCAAGTATAAAAACAGGAGAAATATTAGATGAAAAATATGATCAAATTCATTTTGATATATCTAGTATTCAATTAGTTTGTTTTGAACAAGGAAATTGTTTCTTAGATATAAAAGCTGAAATTGATGAAGCTGGTAGATTAATAGATTTTGATAAAATATTAGATTTTAATTATTTTTTCAGAGATTTAACACCAAGAGCAGTATCAAGTTTAGATAAAGTATCAAATATAAAAGGTAAAAAAATAGATGATGTAAAAAATATTGCTAAATTCATAGAATCTATCACTAAAGGTTATGAAAGTAATGATTTAGAAAAAATATACTATGATAAAATGTTTACATATTCATATGTTTGTATTGATGGTTGGAATGAAGATAATGATTTTTCAAAATTTGAAAATGAATTCTATAAATATCAATATGTAATAAATAGTAAAAACAGTGCTTTATTTAATAAAGATTGTGAAAGATTAAAACAAGATAGATATTCAAGATGGCAATATTCTATGTTTGGTTTTTCAAGAGAAAGTGGAGTTGTACTAGTTTCAGATAAAGAAAAATTTAATATAACTAAAATGCCTTATGATTATGAGAAAAAATATTTATATATGTTATTACTTGCTTTTTATCAAAGAATGAGCCTTATAAATTTCTCACAAGATTTGCTTAAAAAAGATAAAACTAAAGTAAAATTATTAAAAAAGAATTTTACTGAATTTACTCATTTTAGTTGGTTTAGTCAAATAACAAATTCTGAAAATGGTATGGATATTTGGAAAAGATGGCAAACAGCTTTTGAACTTCCAGAACTTTTTGAAGAAGTACAAAAAGAATATATGGAATATTATGATTATGCTGTAGCTAATGGGCAAGAAAAAATGAATGTATTAGTAATCATGTTATATTTGGTTAATATATTCTTTGCAGGTATACAAATTATACTAAGTAAATTAAATATAGAAAATATTCAACTTATTGTTATATTAATGATGATAATTTCTGCTTCGATGTATCCAATATTCTTTTCAGTTAGGTGGATAAAACATAAAATAGAATCATATATTGACAATTAGTGTATAATTAATAATGCGTAAAAAATATGTGAAAAATATAAATTAAAGGAGAACAAGATGCAAATATACTGTGGGACAGATATAATAGAAGTGACTAGAATAGAGGATGCTATAAATAATACAAAAGGATTTAAAGAAAATATATATACAAATAATGAAATAGAATGCTGTGAGCGTATAAGATGTCAAATGAAATATCAAAGATACGCAGGTAGATTTGCTGCTAAAGAAGCTTTTTACAAAGCAATTTCTAAAGTATTAGTTGAAAATAATTTAAATATGAGTTTTATTGATATAGAAATAGAAAACGTTGAAGAGTTAAAAAATAGACCTAGAGTTATTATTTTAAATGAAGATATTAAAAAAATGGTAGAAGAAAATAATATAGAAATAGATATAACAATATCGCATATAAAAGAAACAGCAGTTGCTATGGCAGTTGTAAAAGTAAATAATTAAAACAAAAAATAAAGGAGATTTAAGATGGAGAAAAAAACATATTATATAACAACGCCAATATATTATCCTAGTGGGAAATTTCATGTAGGACATTGTTATTGTAGCGTTATAGCAGATACGATTGCTAGATATAAAAAGCTAAGAGGATATGATGTTTTCTTTATGACAGGAACTGATGAACATGGTCAAAAAATAGAAAGAAAAGCTCTTGA
Source organism: uncultured Clostridiaceae bacterium (assembly GCA_964653805.1). Classification (GTDB taxonomy): domain Bacteria; phylum Bacillota; class Clostridia; order TANB77; family CAG-465; genus CAG-465. The sequence goes on from CAZZFS010000003.1 coordinate 84,237, forward strand.
AGAAGGAAAAACACCTAAGCAATATGTAGATGATATAGTAGCAGATACAAAAGAGTTATGGAAGATATTAGACATTGATTATGATAAATATATTAGAACAACAGATGAAGAACATAAAATATGTGTACAAAAAATATTTGAAAAATTATATAATCAAGGTGATATATATTTAGATTCATACGAAGGTAAATATTGCACTCCTTGTGAAAGTTTTTGGACTGATACTCAATTAGTTGATGGTAAATGTCCTGATTGTGGAAGAGAAATAGAAATAGTAAAAGAAGAAAGTTATTTCTTTAAACTTTCAAAATATCAAGAAAGATTACTTGAATATTATAATGAACATAGTGAGTTTTTAGAACCATTATCTAGAAAAAATGAAATGATTAAAAATTTCTTTGAAAAAGGTTTAACGGATTTATGTGTATCTCGTACAACAATAAATTGGGGGATAAAAGTTCCATTTAATGAAAAACACACAGTATATGTTTGGTTAGATGCATTAGTAAACTATATATCTGGACTTGGATATTTAACAGATGATGATGAGTTAATGAAAAAATATTGGCCAGCAGATTTACATTTAGTTGGAAAAGAAATATTTAGATTTCATGCTATAATTTGGCCAGCATTTTTAATGGCACTAGATTTAGAATTACCTAAAAAAATATTTGGACATGGATGGCTTGTTGTTGAAGGTGCTAAAATATCAAAATCTTTAGGTAACTACAAAGATCCAAGAGAATATATTGATTTAACATCTGCAGATGCACTAAGACATTTTTTACTTTCTGAAGTTGTTTTAGGTCAAGATGGTAATTTTTCAGAAGAAATATTTTTAGAAAAAACAAATGCTGATTTATCTAATGGATTAGGTAATTTAGTAAGTAGAGTAACTGCAATGGTTGGAAAATACAACGATGGGGTTATTGTAAAAGAAGAAAATGAAATGCAAGAAATTGATAATGATTTAATAACAGGAGCATCTAATTTAATAACTGTTTTAGAAGATAAAATGGATAATTTAAAAACTCAAGATGCTATAAAAGAAATATGGTTAGTTATTTCAAAAGCAAATAAATATATTGATTTATCAACACCTTGGATTTTAGCTAAAGAGCAAGATACTAAAAGATTAAATTTTGTTTTATACAATTTAGTTGAAGCAATAAGAATAGTAACTGTTGCTTTACAAATGTATATGACAAAAACACCTGAAAAAATATTTGCTCAAATAGGAATAGATGAAAATTTAAAAACTTGGGAAAGTGCAAAAGTATTTGGAATGTTAAAAGACGGAACAATTGCTAAAAAAGGCGATAATATATTTCCAAGGATAGACATTAAAAAGGAGACTGTAAAAGTGGAAGAAAAAATAGTAAAACAAGAAAAAACAGAAGCAGTTGTTGAAACTGTTGAAAAAGTAGATAATTTAATTACAATAGATGAATTAGATAAAGTTGAATTAAAAATCGGACAAATAAAAAAAGTAGAAAGAATAGAAAAAGCAGATAAATTATATAAACTTACAGTTGACATTGGAACTGAAGAAAGAACTATAGTTTCTGGGCTTGTAAAGTACTATACTGACGAAGAACTTTTAAATAAGCAGATAGTAGTTGTAACAAACTTAAAACCTGTTAAATTAAGAGGTGTTGAGTCTAAAGGTATGTTACTTGCTGCTGGTGATGATGATATTGTTAAATTATTAATACTTGATAGTAATGCAGGTGAATTACCTAATGGTACTAATATTCATTAAAAATCAAAAAAGTAATAGATTAATACAAATATTCAAAAAGAGTAAATTAAAATTAATTAAAAATTGACTATTCGTATAAAATACAATATAATAATAAAAGAAGGTTTAGTAAATTTTCAAATATTAAAAGTGGTGGTGTTAAAATGGAAAAACTTAATAATGAATTAAATTTAATAATAGGTAAATTAGAAAAGCAAGGAAAAACATCGTTTTTACCAAAGGCAACAGAAGAACAAATAATAGAATTCGAAAAATTAAATGATATAAAATTACCTGAAAAATATAAAGAATGGTTACTATTTTCAGATGGTGGTGAGTTCTTTTTACCTGCTGGTATTCAAGTATATGGTGTTGCACATAAACCATTAATTGATGTAAATGATGAGGATAGGCCAAATAGTAATTATATAGTAATTGGGTGCTTATCAACAGGTGACCCCGTTCTATGTGAAATTAATTCAGAAAATATAGCTATTTATAATCATGAATTAGGTAGAATAGAAAAAGATGAGGTTTATAATGATTTTTTTGATTTTCTTAATGATATGGAAAAAATACTATAATATAAAATTGGTCAATTGAAAAAGTAAAGTATAGTTAGAAAAAAATCTCATGATAACGGCTCAAATAACAGCTAATTTTAAAAAAATGGAAGATTAAGTCTCTTTGTCAATAGTTGAGGTGTAAATTACACTCCAACATATATTATAGAACAAAAAACACTAGAGTTAATTCTAGTGTTTTTTGTTTATAATTAAGTACTTGAAAATATAAATATATATGGTATAATTAATTATATGTTATATTTTAGGGTAGTATTTTAATAAATTTAAGGAGAATTGTAACATGAGAATGAAGGAAGATTTGATAAAACGGATTGAAAATAAAGAAGTGCAGTATTCTGTAAAAAAACTTGATTCTAAAGTTTGTGTTATTGAATTAAGAATTCCAGTAGTATATTGTGGTCAATGTTTTCATCATCACATTGATATTGATTCTACAGATGGTAATGTTTGTAATTCAGCTGTAAAAATGATTTGTTCAAAGGAACATAAAGAAATAATTAGTTGTTTGAATGTTTCAGACTTAGAAATCGTTGAAATTCCAAGTTGGTGTACTTTAGATGATGAAGAAAAAGAAGCAAATGGGTAATTCCATTTGCTTCTCTTTATATATAATAATATATTCTACAAAATAATTAAATTTAATTAATTATTGTTTTTTTCTTTTTTCTTTTATACTAATTCTATTTTTAAGAATGTTTTTTTACCTTTTTTAACTACAACAAAACCTTTATCAAATTCAGTGAAATTAACAATATGATTAATATCTAATATTTTTTCATCATCAATTAGAATACCACCTTGAGTTACTAATATTTTAGCTTGTCCTTTTGATGGTGCTAATTTAGAATGTACTAAAATATCTAAAATAGAAATACCAGTTTCATTATTTATTTCAGATTTTTCTATTGTTACTATTGGCATATTTTCATTGTTATTTTGATTTTCAAATAAATCTTCTGATGTTTTTTTTGCATTAATTGCTTCTTCTTCACCATGTATTAATTTAGTTATTTCAAAAGCTGCTATTTTTTTAGCTTCATTTATTTGTTCATCTTTTAAACTAGCTAATTTTTCTATTTCTTCCATTTGCATAAAAGTAAGCATTCTTAAAACATCTCTTACTTCGCTATCAGCAATATTTCTCCAATATTGATAAAATTCATAAGGTGAAGTTTTTTTAGGATTTAACCATAAAGCACCTTTTTCTGTTTTGCCCATTTTTTTACCTTCTGAATTTAAAAGTAATGGACAAGTAACACAAAAACTTCCGTTTTTATGTATTTTACGTATTAATTCAACTCCACTTAACATATTAGACCATTGGTCATCTCCACCAATTTGTATTCTACAATTGTGTTTTTCGAAAAGTTGTAAAAAGTCATAACTTTGCATAAGCATATAATTTAATTCAAAAAAAGTAAGTCCTTTATCTAAACGTTGTTTATAACATTCTGCTGCGAGCATTCTGTTTACATTAAAATGAACACCATAATTACGTATGAAATCCATATAATTTAAATCTAAAATCCAATCCGCATTATTTGCTATAATAGCAGCATTTTCTCCTTCAAATGAAATAAATTTACTAACTTGTTTTTTTATTTCTTCTACGTTATTTTGTATATCTTCTTTTGTAAGCATTTTTCTCATATCAGTTTTTCCACTTGGATCACCTATTAAAGCAGTACCACCACCAATTAATAAAATAGGTCTATGTCCACATTTTTGAAAATATGACATAAGCATTAATGGTATAAAATGCCCAATATGTATGCTGTCTGCTGTTGGATCTATTCCTAAATATAAAGAAGTAGATTCATTTTCTACTAATTTTTTAAATTCATCTTCAAATGTTATTTGTTTTATTAAATCTCTTTCTTTTAATACATCATATATTGATTTATTTTGTTTGTTTTCTTCATTCATATAAAATTCCACCTTCTTTAATTTGTTTAAGTTATTTAGTACTACAAGTATAATAACTGAATTACTATAATTAATTATATCATAATATATAGAAATTTTAAAGAAAAAAATTAAAATAGAGTAGAGAAATTTTAAAAATCAAAAAAATGTATAAAAACTGTTGTTAAAAAGTAATAATATATTGAAATTATGCATTATTTATGATATATTTCAAGGGTAAATAACAAAAGAATTAAATAAGTATAAGGGGGGATTTTATGAAAATAATAGATCAAATAACAAAATATAATGCTTGTAATGAACAAGAGCAAAAAGATAAAGAAACTATGTTGAAATTTATTAATAGTTTTGAAGATGTTTTAACAAGGGAAAATGAATTTGGTCATTTTACAAGTTCAGCATGGGTTGTAAATAAAGAAAAAACAAAAGTATTGATGATATATCATAATATATATGATTCATGGACTTGGACTGGTGGTCATGCAGATGGAGAAGATGATTTGTTAAATGTTGCAATTCGTGAAGTTTGTGAAGAAACTGGTATAAAAAATGTCAATCCTGTAGTAGAAGATGTTTTTTCATTAGAAATTATATGTGTTAATGGTCATGTTAAAAGAGAAAAATATGTATCTTCACATTTACATATGAATTTAACATTTTTATTAGAAGCTGATGAAAATGAAACTTTGTATGTAAAAGAAGATGAAAACAGTGGTGTTAAATGGGTTGATATAAATGAAGCAGTTAGTATATCAAAAGAACCGTGGATTAAAGTTATATACCAAAAAATAATAGATAAAAGTAATAGTTTGTAAATAATTATATAAAATGAAAAAGGTGGAATATGGAGATAAAAGAATTAAATGATGAATCAAATAAAGAAATAATAAATGAAGAATCTGCTAATATAATAGAAAAAAAACAAGAAAATATAACTAAAGAAAACAAGAAAAAAAATTATATATTTATATATTCTTTATGTTCAATACTTTTGATATTATACATTTTTTGTATTACTAAAGTAGAGTTGCAAAATGATACTTTGTTTGATATAAAAATGGGAGAAGAATATGTAAATAAAGGTGTTATTACAGAAGATACATTTTCTATACATCAAGGTTTAAAATATGTATCACATCATTTTGTAGTAAATATAATAACATATCTTGTGTATAGTAAATTTAATTTTATTGGATTATATATATTAGAAGTAATTCTTGCTATTATTTTAGCTGTTTTATTTTTTACTGCAAATAAGAAATTTTTAAAAAGTAAGTTGTTATCATATATTTTTGTATTTATACAATTATATTTGATGATACCTTTTATATCTGTTAGAGCTCAAATGTACAGTTATATACTAATTTTACTTGAAATTATATTTATAGAAAACTTATTAAAAGATAGTACAAAAAACAAAAAGATATTATATACAATTTTACTTACATTAATACCTCTTGCATTAATTAATTTCCATGCAGGTATGATATATTTTTATTTTATAATAATAACAGTATACGCACTTAATTATTTTAAAATAATTTTTTTAAAAATAGAGTTTGATGAAAATATAAATAAAAAGTTAAAAAGGCTTATATTACCATTTGTTTTAGGTATGTTTCTTATATTTATTAATCCTTTTGGAATTGATTTAATAACATATGCAATTAAAACTTTAGGTAATAATTTTATAAATAAAAATATAGCAGAATTTTTACCACTAAATATAACTCAAGGTTTAATGGGGAGTATAGCATATTTAAGTATTTTTATAATAATGTTTGTATTTATTTCAACTAAAAAACAAATTAAAACACATCATTTTTGTATGTTTTTAGGTACTATTTTTATGGCATTACTTGCTAATAGACATTTTTCTGTTTTTATAGTTACATCTGTTTTAATATTACCATATATTGAAGAGGTACTTCTTAGTATAAGAGAAAATATGCATAAAGGAATTATAGAAAAAGGAAAAAAAGTTTTAGATGTTACTGTAATTATTTTTGTTGGTTTTTTTATATTAAATGTTAGTATAAAAGAAGCAACTAATAAAAAATATGATTTTTTACCAGATAGTGTATATGCAAATAAAGCAATAACATATATAAAAGAAAATATAGGAAGTGATAAAAGAATTTTTAATGAATATTTTTATGGAACAAGCCTTATGTTTAACAATATAAAATGTTTTATTGATTCGCGTTGTGACTTATACACGGAAGAATATAATCCTGGTGTAACTGTTGCAAATGATTATGTTGGTGCTATTAATTGTGAAAAAAACTTTAATGAAATAATGAAAAAATATAATATAGAATATTTATTAATAAATAAGGATAGTGCTTTAGCAAAAAACATTTTTGAAGTTAATGGTTATGAATTAATATATCAAGATGATTTGGTATATATAATAAAAGTACAAAATTAATTGATATTTAGTAAAAAAACTATAAAAATTTTAATTTTTATAGTTTTTTTAAAAAAGATTTTCAAAAAATCCTAAAAAGATTGCAAAATCAAGCTAAATATAGTAATATTATAGTATAAAAAAATGATTAAAAAAGGATGTGTAGAATTAATGAAATACGAAAAATATAATGAAGCATTTAAAACAAAAAAAACACATGTATTAAGAAAAATTTTCAGAAGATTTTATCCAACATATAAATTTGAAAAAGTAGAAGATATCCCTTTTAGTTTATTAACTAATGAAGATATAAAAGCTGTTTTCTTTGATATGGATAATACGCTTGTTAATCATAAATATATATATAGTGAAGAATTAAAACAATGGGTTAAAGAATTAAAAAAACAAAATATAAAAGTATATATTTTAAGTAATTCCCCAGTTGGTAAAAAAGTTAAAAAAATAGCAAGTGAACTTGGAATGAAGTTTTATTATAATGCATCAAAACCATTTTTAAAAGGATTTAAATATGTTTTAAAAGATTCAAAAGTGGATGCTAAAAATTGTATTATGATAGGAGATCAACTTTTTACTGATGTTTGGGGTGGAAATAGAATTGGAATGAAAACTATACTTGTAAAACCAATACATAAGAAAGAGTGGATTCTTACTAAAATAAAAAGACCAATAGAAAAAATGATTTTAAAAGAATATGAAAAAGGGAAGGAATGTGAAAAATAATGTTACTTTACGTACCTTACATTATAATGAGTGTTTTGGCATTAGTTTTTGGGCAATTAGCTTATCATATAAACAGAAAAATACCGCCACTTGTTAATGAAGATATAACATATAAACAATTTTTTAGTGATTTAAAAAAAGATTTTAAATTAGATATAAAATATTCAATAATTTTTTTAATATTTTTTAATATGTTAATATATTTTGTTGGAAATACATATCTTTCATATGTATATGCACTTACAATATTTTCACTTGCAGTTGTATTTTCAGTTGATTATAGATTTCAGTTAATACCAGATGAAACACATTTAGTTATAGCTTTTGCAGGACTTATACATTTAATATTTAATTTGAATTTATGGTGGGATTATTTACTTGGTGCTTTAATAGGTGGAGCTATATTTTATTCAATAAACTTAATTGCTCTTTTGATACTAAAAAAAGAAGGAATGGGATTTGGAGATGTAAAACTTATGGCAGCTCTTGGATTCTTATTTGGAATAAAATATATTCTTGTAGTTACGTTAGTTTCATTTTTTGTAGGAGCAGTAATAGGTGGAGGAGTACTTATATTTAATAAAATAAGTAAAAAAGATAGTGATGGATATATTGCTTTTGGACCTTTTATAGTAATTGCTGCAATACTTCTTATGTTTGTAAATGCTGATAATATAATTGAATTATATATAAATTTTTGTTATGGTTTGGGCATGAAAATGTCTGATATTATATATTTTTTTATATTAAAATTTAGTTAATTAATAAAAGGATTAATAGTTTTAAAATTAATCGAATTAATAGAAAAAATTAGTGAAATAGTGGTAAATACTAGGCTTTTTTTAAAAAGAAACTGTGATTTAATAAAAATAACCTTAATCAATTGTTGATTAAGGTTATTTTTTATGTTAAAATTTTATATATATAAGTATTAAATAATCATTTAATAAGCAGTTGATAAATATTTAATGATGACTACAATTTTTGTTATTAAATATAGGGGGATATATGAATAAAACTAAAATAAATAAAAATGTTAGTAAAATAGATTTTGAAAATGGTGAAACTAAATTTTTTAAAAAAGTAAATTATGATATGAATATATTTTACACTAAATTAGTTGAGAATATCTATGAACAAGTTGGAGCTAAATATGTTAAAAATAGTGTGGTTAGTGAGAATAATAACAGATATTTAGTAACAGA
>CAZZFS010000004.1:0-84467 GCA_964653805.1 uncultured Clostridiaceae bacterium
TAAGCTAAATATAATTCACCTAAACCTTCTGGAATCATACTTTTACAATATATTTGGTAAGCGCCATCTCTTTCAAAAACACTTACTTGTCCATTTATTACAACCTTCATTCCATCTTTAGGATTGAATTTTATATTAACGGCATTTCCTTTAAACATAACACATTTAATAGTTGAAGTGTCATCTTTTAAAGTAAAATACAAATGTCCTGTATAATGAGCTTTAAAATTAGTAATCTCACCACGCAAATTGATATTTGACAAAAAAGCATCTTTGTCAAATATCATCTTTACATATCGGTTTAATTGAGATACACTGTATACTTTATCCATCTACATTCTCATCCTTATCTTCTATTATTTTAGCTATAACTCCATTTACAAATGATTTAGAATCATTATTACCATAAGTTTTTGCAAGTTCAACTGCTTCATTTGCAGTAACTTTACTAGGTATATTTTGTACATATTTTATTTCATAAATTGCCAATCTAAGAATTGCTATGTCAATTTTTGCAATCCTATCCATTGTCCAATTTTTCAATTTAGAAAGTATTATTTCATCAATTACTTCTTTATTTTCATTAACTCCATATAATACACTTTTTATATACTCTTGTTCTTCTTCATCATTTCCATTTTCATCATAACAAACTTCTAAAATTTTATTTAAATCATCATCTTGCATAAATGACAATTGATAAACACATTTAAAGGCATTATCTCTTGCTTTTTTTCTTCCCATTTTTATTCTCCTACTCCTAAATATATTATCATTTTATTTGTTGTCATTTTTATTTTGATAATAATATACACCATCACTATCTTTGTTTCTTATTTTATTAAATAAGTCTTTTAAAAAATTCTCATTATCTTGTAATTTTTTTCCTATAAAAATAGCTAAAGCTATTAATGCTAATAAAATAATTGCTTTTGTTAAAAATTCAACTATTCCAAGAGCGTACATAATAACAACGATTGTAACACAAACGATTACGTATTTATTCTTTTTTATATATTCTATAAAATCTTTCATATAAATCACACCCTACTTTTTCAAGTTCTCCTCATACACGCCTCTTACTTTAATATTAACTTCAGATATTTCAACTGTAGTTTGTTTTAAAACACTTGATTTAATATTTTCTTGTAATTTTGAAGTAAGTGTAGGAACTATAGTATCAGGTAATATCATAACATAAACATTTGAAATTACACCTTTTTCTGAAACTACAATGTCAACTTTAACATTCCTTATTTCAGCATAATTTCTTGTTATACCAACAATAATACTTTCAAAAGTATCCTTTGTAATATATACTACTCCAGTATCATTTTTAATAGCAAGTCCGCCTTTTTTTTCATCAGCTGATTCAGATGATGAAAACATACCAACAAGACCTAATAAAGCAAATATTGTAGAAGTTATTATTACAATTCCTCTATTAGCAATAACCCATGTTTCAACTATTTTAGTTATAGAATCAATCGAGATCATCTCAGTAGAAAATAATATAAAAAATACTGATAGTACAATAACTATTATAGAAAATATTATCAATATAAATTTTTCAAAGCCTCTCATTCTTAAACCTCCAATATCTAATTGTTACACTTCTTCTGTTTCAATTACTTCTTTTTTTTCATCTTTTTCAAAAGTTATTCCTTGTACATTAATATTTACAGCACTAACTTCTAAACCAGTCATATTTTCAACTGATGTTTTTACAGCATTTTGAGCTGCCCAAGCAATATCAGGTATTTTAACACCATATTTAACATTTACAAATAAATCAATGTTAACTTTTTTACCATCTAAACTTATTTTAACACCTTTTGAATATTTTTTGTTTCCACCTAAAATTTGATTGATACCATCAACAAATCCTAAAGTCATTCCTGCTATACCATCAACTTCAGATGCTGCAAGACCTGCTATTATACCAATTACATCTTCTGATATGTTTAAATTTGTAGCTATTTCTACATTATTGATGCTTTCATCCACTGTGATTTCTTCCATTTCTTTCTTAGTTTTTTCACTCATTTTAAAATCCCCCTTTTAATTATTTATACAAAATATTATAAATATTTATATAATAGTATTATACATCATTTTATCTAAAAAGTCACGAATTTCACAAAAATTTCAAAAAAATAGTAAAAGAGAAAGTTTAAATGTTTTTTCTTTCTCTTTTACTATAATATATTATACTTATTTACAAACTATTTTAGGACCTAATTCTTGTCCACCTAACAAATGAAAATGTATATGATTAACAACTTGTCCACCATCTTTTCCACAATTACATATAACTCTATAGCCTCTTTCATCTATATTTAATTTTTTTGCTATATTTTTTATTGCTAAAAATATTTTTGGCATATATTCTACATTTTCTTCTGTTATTTCATTCATGCTCTTTATATGAATTTTCGGTACTACTAAAATATGTACCATTGCCATTGGATGTATATCTTCAAAAGCTAACACATAATCATCTTCATATACAATATCTGCTGACACTTCTCTTTTTATTATTTTACAAAACAAACAATTTTCTTCCATATATCTTACTCTCTCCTATTCTTCAATAAATACAGCTTTTATTCTTCTTACTCCACTAGATACAGCTTCTTCTTTTTTTATTTTTATATGTTTTAATTCAGACGTATTACTAGCATGTGGTCCACCACATATTTCTTTTGAAAAATCACCGATTGAATAAACTTTTACACGTTCTCCGTATTTATCTCCAAAAACTCCTCTAGCTCCAGCTTCTCTTGCTTCTTCTATAGTCATTTCTTCACATATTACTTCTAAACCTTTATCTATTTGTTCATTTACCATAGCTTCTATTTTATCTAAAACATCTCTTTGAACTTTTTCAGGATTAGAAAAATCAAATCTTATACGTTCAGATGTTATGTTTGATCCTCTTTGATTAACATGTCCACCCAATATTTTTTGCATAGATTCTAAAATCAAGTGTGTTGCTGTATGGTATTTAGTTGTAGTTTCACTATCATCTGCAAGACCACCTTTAAAAACTCCTACTACATCTTTTTTTGATTTTTCTTGATGTTCTTCAAAATGTTTATCAAAACTTTGAGTATCTACTTCAAAACCATTTTCTTTTGCTAAATCTTTAGTAACTTCTGGAGGGAAACCATAAGTATCATATAATCTAAATAAGTTAGCACCATCAATTAGATTTTTGTTTTCTAACTTTAATTTAGAAATTATTTTCATAAATTCTTTTTCGCCATGAACTAAAGTATTCATAAATTTATCTTTTTCTTTTACTATTTCAGATATTACAGTATTTCTATTTTCTTCTAATTCTGGATACATATTTTTTGAATTTTCTATTAAAGTTTCACATATTTCTAAAATATTATCTGGATTAATTTCTATTTTTCTCATTGCTCTAACAAGTCTACGAATAAGTTTTCTTAAAACATATCCTTGATCAACATTACTTGGAATAACTCCATCTGCTATAAGCATAGAAGAAGCTCTCATATGTTCTGCTATTATTTTTAAAGCAGAATCTTCTGGTTTTGTTGACATACTTTTTACTTTTTCAATTACAGGAGCAAATAGTTCTGTTTCAAAAACATTATCTTTTCCTTGCATTACATATGTAATTCTTTCTAGTCCCATTCCAGTATCTACATTTTTTTGTGATAAAGGTTCATAAGTTCCGTCTTCTTGTTTGTAATATTGCATAAAAACATTATTCCATATTTCTATATATTTTCCACAATCACAAGAAGGGTTACATTCATCAGAACATTTTTCTACACCAGTATCATAAAAAATTTCTGTATCAGGTCCACAAGGTCCAGTATTTCCAGCTATCCACCAGTTATCATCTTTACCAAAGAAATATATTCTTTCTTCTGGTATTCCACATTCTTTCCAAATTGAAGCTGCTTCTTCATCTCTTGGTGCATCTTCATCACCTTCAAAACAAGTTACAAATATTTTTTCACTTGATATATTTAAAACTTTTGTTAAAAATTCATAACTATATTTTATAGAATCTTCTTTAAAATAATCTCCTAAAGACCAATTACCAAGCATTTCAAAAAACGTTAAATGTCTATTATCTCCAACTTCATCTATATCATTTGTTCTTAAACATTTTTGAAAATCCACAAGTCTTGTTCCTTCTGGATGTTTTTGACCACTAAGGTAAGGTACTAATGGATGCATACCTGCTGTTGTAAATAAAACAGTAGGATCATTTTCTGGAACAAGTTTTGCACCTGATATTACTGAATGTCCTTTACTTTTAAAAAATTCTAAATATTTATTTCTTATTTCTATTGCTTTCATAAGATTCTCCTTTTCTACTAAAATTACATTGGTGTAAATTATACCAAAAATTTTAATTATAGTCAAACTATTCACTTAATTGATTATCATTTTTATTTTTCTCAATATCCCAACCTTCTATATTAGAACGTTTTATAGCTCCAAAAATATGTTCTTTAACTTTTGGAATATCTTTTTGTAAATCTTTTATTAAATCCGTCATATAATCTCTTTTTGTAAAACCATCTGCTTCACAACATTTCCCCATAACTGGAAAATTATTGTTTCTGGCGACTGCTCTAATTTCTTTTTCACTTGCATAAACAAGTGGTCTTATAACTTTTATATCCGTTCTACTTAAATATGTAACAGGTGAAAAAGTATGTATTTTCCCATTTAAAAATACACTCATTAAAAACGTTTCCATTACATCATCACTATGATGTCCTAATGCTATTTTAGTACAATTATTTTCAATTGCTATACTATTTAACATTCCTCTTCTCATATTTGCACATAATGAACATGGATTTTTTTCTTTACGTATATCAAAAACAACCTCTGCTATATTTGAATTATATACAATATATTCTATTTCTAACTTTTTGCACATTTCTTCTAATTCATCAGTCTTAAAAGTACTACTTCCTGGATGTATAGTTATTGCCATTATATCAAACTTTTTAGGATAAAATTTCCTTAAATAATATAATGCGTGTAGTAAAGTTAAACTATCTTTACCACCCGATAAACCTATTGCTATTTTATCTCCATCATCTATCATATTAAAATCAGCTGCAGCTCTTCTTACTTGTCCTATTATTTTTTGTAACATTTAAACTCTCCTTTTTAAACTTTTATTATATTTTACCATATTTATAGCGTTTTTTCAATGAAAAAACTTGACTATATATTTTTAATTATAATTTTCTTATTATATATTTTAAATAAATAAAAAACAAACCAATTGTTAGTTGATTTGTTTTTTATTAATTACATATATAATTTTATCCAAAAAGTACTTTTAATATATTTTCATATCTATCCTTTAATAATTCTTTTGACATAGGACTTAATTTATTAAAATCTCTTTCTAATTTACCTTTAACCCAATTTGCTCCATCTTGTGTTGATAATCTTTTTTTCTCACCATATGCACATTCAAATAAAGAAGGAATTGCATCAAAGTGAGCAATTACATCAGCATCTGCAACGCACATTTCTTCTATGCTATCTTTTTGGTTATTTACACTACCTCTATGATTTAAAACACATTTTTTAACTTGTTCAATTTTATCTTTTGGATATTTCAACTCTGTTAATAACTGTTCAGCCAATTTTTCACCATATATATGATGTTCTTCTCTAGTTCCATATTCAGAAATCATTGCCATATCATGTAACAAAGCTCCTAATTGAACAATTTCAATATCTGCATTATATCTTTTAGCTAAATCAATTGAATTTTCTACAACATATTTTACATGTTCATCCCAAAAATTAAAATTATATTTTTCTTCATAAATTTCACTTTTTTTAATTACTTCTTCTTTTATTTTTTCTACTATATTATTCATAATCTCCACCTTCTAAACCTTTTTCTATTTTTTTAAATATTCTCAAACATAAAAAAGTTAAATACATCGATGGTATCTTTTTTTGTCCAAAGTCCCACTCTTTAAATTTTTGATAAACTGATTCACAAGTAAACAAACCATTTTCATCTTGTTTATTTTCTATAATTTTTAACATTTCTAAAAAATATTTATCTTCTTTTATAGTGTCAAATTCACTTAATATATCCAAAACACTAACAATGTCATACCACATTGCTGGCGCTTTTAATTTTCTAAAATCATTTCCCATATAGAACATATATGGATGAACTTCTAAACTATCTTTCCATAATTCAAGTATAACTTTTGAAGTTTTATACGCTATATCGCTTTTTTTATATTCTGGTATTACCGAAAATAATTTAAGCATAATTAACGTAGCGTAGGGACAACAATCATCTTTTTTTCCTGGACCTCTCCATTTACCAAGTTCTTTTGAAACAGTGCATAAAAATCCTTGTTCTTTAAATATGGAAACTAAATATTCCACCCCTTGTTTAATATATTTATCATAATCAACTCCTGCTTTTTGCAAAGCAATTAACAATAAAGGTGCGTCACATAAAGCCCATCCAAAAGTTTTTTCTCCACTACCACCATAATGCTTTGGTATATTTAAAACAGATTGGTATACTCCATTTTCATCTTTATGCTTTAAAATTTCATTTATTGCATTACTAATTTCTACTACAGATGTATCCAGTCCAATATCTAATAAAAATAATAATTTATGAATAGGTAGATCAGGGTTTTTATGACCACTAACTACAATACTATGAAAATCATTCACATCTTTTAGATATTTTTTTATTTTATCATCTTTTAATATTTCTTCTTTTAAAAATAAGTTCTGTTCTTTTAGATATTCCTTGCCATTATACCCAATAAATTTATTTTTTTCATTATAAAAAGTTTTTGATATGGTATATTTTAACCAATTTTCACTATTAGCATATAAATAATCAATATTATATTTAATCATATATATCCTCCTTTTTAAATTTATTATACTTATATTATACTAACTAAAATATTTGTGATACTAATTTAGCAAGATATAACACAGAAAAACTATATGCAAGAATTGTAAAAGGTTTTAGCAATACAATTATTAAAATATATTTTTTTACTGATATTTTAGTAACTCCAGCTAAATAACATAAAAAGTCATCTGGTGCTATTGGTAAAAATATAGCAAGAGCAAACATTTTTTCGAATTTTTGTTCCTTATCTAACCAACCAATATATTTATGAATTAATTTTTCACCAAACATTGCTTTAATTAAATGCAACCCATATTTTCTTGAAATAAAAAAAACAGCTATTGAACCTAAAACTATACCAATATAATTATATATAAAACCTTTTACAGGACCAAATACTAAAACACCAATTGCTGTGCTTACACCACCTGGCACTATTGGTACTATTACTTGTACAAACTGTATAAATAAAAATATTATAGGTCCAAAAATTCCAACTCTATTTAAAAAACCAGAAAGTGCTTCTTCAGATGTAAATAAATTATTTTTCATTCCATAATATATAAACAACAAAACAAGAATAGTTCCAACAGCTGTAATACAATGTATTATTATTTCAACTTTATGATTTTCTTTATTTTTAATCGCTTCCAATTTATTCCCCTTTCTTTTTTTAGTTTAATATATTTTATTATACATCATTTTATTTAAAATTAAAATACAATATGTTAATATTTTACTTACATTTTTGTAATATTGTTTTATTATTTGAATATATTACAATTTTATAGAATTATTTTTTTCATATTTATTAATTTTTTTGTGAATATGAAAAATACAAAATAAAACAGTATTAAATTTAATACTGTTTTATTTATAATATTTATAATATTTTATTTAAATTAGATTCTTTTAAATTATCTTTTACCCATTTAATTATTGCAAAACTATTATTTGTTAATTCGTATACTTTATTTATACATTTAATTTCATTAATAGATCTATTCTTTAATAAATTATTTGTAGTTCCAGAAAAATATATACTTGAATTTATAACCCACCATTTTGTATATATTTTTGCTCTTTTTAAATCTTCCATAAGCCTATTAGCTTCAAATACTGGGGTTGTTTCAGGAAGAGTAACTATTATTACTTCTGTTTCTTTTTCATTTCTAAGTCTTGGTAACAATTTAATTACTTCTTCTGGTACTTCACCTTGTGTTTTTGAGATTTCTTTATTATATGTTTGTGTAGTATCAAGTAATAATAAAGTATGACCAGTTGGAGCCGTATCTATAACAACTACTTTTTCATCAGCTTTATCAACAATTTTTGCAAAAGCTTTAAATAATGCTATCTCTTGAGTACAAGGTGATCTCAAATCTTCTTCAATATATTCTAAATCTTCACCTAATATATTATTTTCTTTTGCTTTATTTATAACTTCATTTTTGTATTTTTGAAGCTCTTCTTGTTCATCAATTTTTATAATTTCTAAATTAACATTATTAGATATAACATATTTTAAATGATCTGCAGGATCTGTTGTTGCTAAAACAACTTTTTTTCCTCTATTACTAAGTTCCAAAGCTATAGCTGAAGCAACCGTTGTTTTTCCTACGCCACCTTTTCCCATAGTAAATATTACTTTTTTTTGATTTATCTCAATATCATCTATTATATTTTTTAAACTTTTAATTTCATCATTTATTAGTTTATCATTACTTTCAATAAATTCATCACTATTTATTAAATTACGTATATTATCTATACCCACTACATTATATCCTCTTAAAGGTATCATATATTTTTTTATTGATTGTAATTCTATAGGTAATTTTTTTAAATTTTCTTGTTGTTTTAAATATATTGCATCTGATATTTCATCATCTGCTTTTTCAATTATAGCATTTACAATTAAAACTTGATTTTCAATTCCAATTTGATTTAATTCATATGAAGATCTAGCAGCTTCTTTAATGGGAGTTTCCTCTGCCCTTGTTATAAGGAAAAGAGTTGTTTGGTTTTCATTTTTTAACATATTCATAGCATTATAATATGTTTCTTTTTCTTCTCCAAGACCAGCTAATTGGCCTAAACAAGAAGAACCAAATTTATTAGTATCAATAAAACTTGACCATGCAGATGGCAACGTAAGCATTCTTAGAGTATGTCCTGTTGGTGCAGTATCAAATATAATATAATCATATTTTTCATTTAGTTCTTTATCCGTTATAATGTGCGAAAACTCATTAAAAGATGCTATTTCAACTGTACAAGAACCAGATAACTGTTCTTTCATATTTTCTAATGCGACATCTGGAAGAATTCCAACATAAGGTTTTATTAAAGAATCTCTATATTCTTCAGCAGAAATAATAGGATCTAAATTTGCTACCCATAAATTTGGAATTTCTATTATTTTTTTTGCTTTATTAGTTAAACTTGTATTAAATACATCTTGTAAATTTGATGCTGGATCAGTACTTATTAAAAAAACTTTTTTTCCACTATCAGCAAGATTTACAGCAATACTACATGCAGTTGAAGTTTTCCCTGTACCACCTTTTCCAGTGAAAAACAAATACTTTGTTAATTTTATTTTTTCTAAATTTATTTTTTCTAACATTTCAAACCTACTTTCTATTTAAATTTCCAAGACTAAATTTCTTTTTAGTTTCATTATTATTTAAAACATCCTCTATTTTTATATCTAAATATTTTGCTATTTCTTCATTTGTTGGATAATTTTTAGTTTGTACAATTTCACCTTCTAAAACTGTTATAGGAAGAATTTCTATCCCATTACTTTTTATTAATTCATTTATTTCCTTATTAGCTACAAACTCTTTAGGATTATTATTTAAATTATATCTTTGGATAATAATTCCTTTTTTCTTTAAATTATTTACAACTGTTGTTATCCTTAATAATTGTGGATTTACACTTGGTCCACACACTCCAGTTGAACAACACATTGCTGGTTCAAATATTTCCATTTTAATCATATATAATCACTACTCCTCTATTTTAATTTATACATTTTTTTATTTTTAATTACAATTACTTATATATTCATCATTATCATAAGATATTTGAAGCATAAATATCATCATGTTTTTTATTTGTTTTTTATTTAAACTATAATATGTCCACAATCCATCTTTTCTAATTTTAATTACGTTTGCTTCTTCTAATTTTTTCATGTGATGTGATAATGTTGGTTGAGTTATGTTTAATTTTTCAAGTATTGTACAAGCACACATTTCACCACAAGAAAGTATTTCAATTATCTTTAATCTGTTTGGATCTGAAAAACTTTTAAATAATTTTGAATTTTCAATATAAATCTCTTCCATAAAACCTCCTATATATTCATACTTATACATATATTATCATTTTAAACAAACATTGTCAAGTATTTATGTACGAATTACATTGATAAATATCTATGTAATTCATAGATTTGATTTTAATATGTTTTATTTTATTTAAAACTTGCACAATTTTAATGTATATAGTATAATTCAATGTATATTAAAAATAATTTAAAGGAGTGTTTATGAGTTCTATAATAACACATTTGTATTTAGCAAATTATATAAAAGAAGAATTTGATTTTAGTGATAAATTTTTAACAGGTGCACTATTACCTGATATTTTAAAAGCTCATGGTGAAAAAAGAAATGATACTCATTATATACAAAAAATCGAACAAAGCAACAAAACATTTTATTTACCAAATTTAAAAAATTATGCTTCAAAAAACCCTGACTTATTAAAGAATGAAATTAAATTAGGTTATTTTTCACATTTAGTGCAAGATAAAATTTGGTTTAAATACTTTATTCCAATGTTTACAAATTATGAAAATAGAAATTGTCCGGTACAATACAACGATGGAAGCTTACACGAATATAATGAATATCTTAAAGATATTTATTCTGATTATGCTTTATTAGATACTAATTTATTAAAAAATAATGATTTTAAAATTAATAGTAAATTAAAAAATACACTAATAGATAATTTACCTAATAAAAATTTAGAAAAAGTATTAATAAATAATTTAGAAATACAAAAAATCATTTATAAAGATTTGAAATTAATAAAAAATAGCCAAATGGAATCATATTTAGAAATATCAAAAAAAGAAACAAAACATATTTTAACAGAGCTACTAAAATAATTTTAGTAGCTTATTTTTTCATTGTGAAATTTTATCAAATGCAATAAAAATTTCAAGACTTAATATTATTTAACTTGACAGAATTTCATAATTAATATATAATACATTCAATTGAAATTTTTATTTCTTAAATTGGAGGTGAAATGTATTTAAGTTTAAAAATAGCGCATGAATATATATTATATATATAAATATGTATTGACGAGGATGATAGTTGTCGAAAAAATCAGCGGATTCTATCACGGTAATCTAGTATCGTAATATATAGTACAAAGAGTGAAATTTATCTATCACTACAAAAAGCTATATAATCTAGTAAAAAAAACAATTAAATTTAATTAGTTTTAAAATTTAAATTATTATAATTAAAAAGAGAATTAAATTCAAATATTTAATTCTAATTTATTGAACTAAAAAATTGAAATTAAAAATAGAAAGGGATATAATATTAGTAATATTATATTATATAGGTTTAAAATATGTGTGGAATAATTGGGTACGTTGGTACCTCGAAAAAAGCTAAAGATATAACAATATCTTGTTTAAAAAATTTAGAATACAGAGGATATGATTCTTCTGGTATAGCTACAGTTGAAAATAATAAAATAAATATGTATAAAGCTAAAGGTAAAATACTTAATTTAGAAGATTCATTAAAAAATAATTGTCTTGATTCAAGTATCGCTATTGCTCATACTAGATGGGCTACTCATGGTGAACCTAATGAAATAAATGCTCACCCTCATAAATCTGGAAGTGTAACATTAGTTCACAATGGAATTATCGAAAACTTTTCAGATTTAAAAAACTTTTTAGAAAAAGAAGGTGTGATTTTTAAATCTGCAACAGATACTGAAGTTGCTTGTGCATATATTGATTATATTTATAAAACAGAAAAAAATAAATTAAAATGTATACAAACAGCTTGTGAAAAATTTAGAGGTTCTTTTGGATTTGGAATTATCTTTGAAGATGAGCTAGATACAATTTATTCTGTTAGAAGAGATAGTCCTTTAATAATTGGTATCTCTGAAGATGGTAATTTTATAGCTTCAGATATTTCTGCTATACTTGATTATACAAAAAAATATTTAGTTTTAGAACATAATGAATTTGCTAAAATAACAAATAATTTAGTAGAAATATACAACAATGATTTAGAAAAAATAGAAAAAGATTGTAAAATAGCTGATTGGGATGCTATGGAATACAAAAAAAATGGATTTGATCATTTTATGCTAAAAGAAATACATGAACAACCAAAAGTTGTTAAAAATATATTTACTAGATATATGAATAATGATTTAAATATTGATATAGATTTTAGTAAATTTAAAAATATAAGAATAGTTGCTTGTGGAAGTGCTATGCATGCTGGTCTTGTTGGTAAAAGTTTATTTGAAAATAATGCTGAAATACCAGTTTTTGTAGAAGTTGCTTCAGAATATAGATATAATAAACAACTTTTATCTAAAGATAGTCTTGTAATTATAATATCACAATCTGGTGAAACAGCTGATACAATTGCTGCTCTTAGAATAGCAAAAGAAAAAGGTGCTTATGTACTTGGAATAGTGAATGCAGTAGGTTCAACAATTGCAAGAGAATGTCATACCACTTTATATACTTCTGCTGGACCTGAAATTGCAGTTGCAACTACAAAAGGTTATACAACACAAGTTGCTATGCTTACAATACTTGCTTTAGAGGCTATGAAACAAAAAAACATGTTATCAGATGATTTAAAAAATAAAATATATACAGAATTTGAAAATATAGATGTTTTATTAAATGATATAATTGCTAGAAATGAAGAATTTAAAACAGCTGCTTTTCAAATGTATGAAAAAAATAATTCGTTTTTTATTGGAAGAGGTATAGATTATGCTACTTGTATGGAAGGTTCTTTAAAGTTAAAAGAAATTTCATATATACATAGCGAAGCTTATCCAGCTGGTGAATTAAAACACGGAACAATATCTTTAATAGAAGATGGTACTCCAGTAATAACAATAGCTACAGATGATAAATTATACGAAAAAACAATAAGTAATGCATTAGAAACAAAAGCTAGAGGTGCGTTTATAATATTTATATCTAATTCTATAAATGCTAATGATTCATTTGCTGATATTAATATTATATTACCAAAAACAACTGAGTTTACTCAAACTTTACTAGTTATAACAACATTACAACTTATTTCTTACGAAACTGCTAAATTTAGAAATTGTGATATAGATAAACCAAAAAATTTAGCTAAATCAGTTACAGTTGAATAATTTAAATAAAAAACTATTTATAAAATAATAAAAAACTATTTTAATTATATCAAAAAGCTTACAATTAATTTTGTAAGCTTTTTGATACAATTTTGCTGATTTACTAATAAAATAAAAACAAAAAATGTATAGATAACTCTATACATTTTTTTGAATTAAAACTTAATTTAAATTGTAATTATGAACTTGCTAAATAATATATTGTAACTGTATATGGATAATATGTATAATAACTTGTACTATATATATATCCAGCATAATTACCAGTATAATTATATGTATTAGTATAAGTAACATCTGCTACTTTTTTTGTTACTGTTCCAGAATATAATGCATAATGTATTACAGTTTTACCATCCCCAGCTATTCCAGATTGAGATGACCAATTTCCAGTAAAATAAATTGTACCTCTATATGTTCCATCATCATATGACCATGGATATCCTGCACCTGGATTATATAAACTACCATGTTGATAATTTACCCAGTTTGTAAGTGTTTTTGTAGGATAAGTATAAGTTGGTGTTGATACTGTATTTATTGTAACATTTTGATACGATAAATTCCCACTATATGAACCTGAAGTATAATATTTAGTTGATGGGAATGAATTAGTAGATTGTGGACCTTGTGTAGTTGTTGCATATTGTGAACTACTTGAGCTTCCTGATGAACCTGATCCACTATATACATTTACATATATTGTATTTCCACTTGTTGAATAGCCAACACCACCATTATTAGTTGATACACTACTAACTGATATTAAATTTGGTAATGTTGTTGATTGACTTTGACTTTGTGAATAATCTGAGAAATACATTGTTGTAGATCTTGATACTCCATTTATTATATTTACACCATTTGATACATTTGCTGTTTTATTTCCTGCATTATCTACTGATAATACATGTAAATAATATGTTCCATTTGATAGCGACACTGAAACTGTTTGTGAAGTTGAACTTAATGCATTTGCACTATTCCAAATTGTTGAATCGGTTGCATATGTTGTAGATTGTGTTGTTGCTATATACCTTGATGCTCCAGCATTTATTCCACTTTGACTATCTGACATTGTTATACTACAATTTAATGTACCTGTTGTACTGTATGCACTTAAAGATGCATTTTGTGGTACTGTTTTATCTATATTTGATATTGTTTTTGTACTTGATGTACTCATGTTTCCTGCTGCATCATACGCTCTTGCATATATTGTTGTACTATTTGTACTCACTGCTATTGGTGCAGTATATTCATTCCATGTTGTTCCATTTGTACTATATTGTCTTGTTGTTGAATCACCTGAATATGTTATTGTTACAGATACTGTTCCAGCTGTCCATGTTGTTGGCGATGAAGATATTGTTGGTGCTGTTGGTGGTGTTACATCGCTACTTACTGTAAATACATTTGATCTATTTGTACTTGAATTCCCTGCTGTATCTGTCGCTTTTATCCATAAATAATATGTTCCATCAACACTTTTTGATAAAGCTGTTCCATTTGTAAATGCTACCCACCCACTACTTGGTTCTGTAGTATTATTTGACCATGCATATTGTAATGTGCTTGTATTTAATCCACTTCCTCCAACATCATTTACTGTTGATGTTGTACTTATAGATGTTCCATTTCCACCATTTGGACTAAATGCTACTGTTGGTGCTGTTTTATCTATATTTGTTATTGTTTTGGTACTTATTGTACTTATATTTCCTGATGCATCATATCCTCTAGCATATACTGTTGTATTATTTGTACCAACTACTACTGATGTTGAATATGTAGACCAGTTAGTACCATCTGTACTATATTGTTTTGTTACTGAATCTGCAGAATATGTTATCGTTACTGTAACATTTCCATTTGTCCACGCTGTTGAACTTGTCTCCATTGAAGCTGCTGTTGGTGGTGTTATATCTAATGAAAATACATTTGATCTCGCTGTTGTTATATTTCCTGCTTTATCTGCTGTTTTTACCCATAAATAATATGTTCCATTTTGTGCATATGTTAGCGTTGATCCACTTGTAAATGCTGTCCATCCACTTGATGGTTCTGTTGTACTTGTTGACCAGATATATTGTGCTGTATTTATTCCGCTTCCATTTGTATCTGTTACAGTTGTTACTGTACTTGCTTGAGACATATTACTTCCACCATTTGTTCCAAATGTTACTACTGGTGAAACTTTATCTATATTTGTTATATCTAGTATTGCTATATTTGATACATTTTGTGCTTTATCTATTAATTTAGCATATATTTTTGTATTTGCTGTTATTGTTAAATTCATAGTATATTTTTGATATGTCACTCCATCTAAACTATAGAATAATTCATCATCTGCATTATCTTTTGTTATTCCAACCGTAATATTACTATTCATCCAAGATGGTAATACACTAGGTGTCATTTCAAAACTTGGCATTTGTGGTGCAGTGCTATCTAATTCAAAAATATTATTTGAAATAGTTTCTACACTATCATAACCAATATTTTTTACCGCTCCCGCTAATACTTTTAATTTATATTTACCATCTGCTATTCCTGTTGTATTTATTGTTATTGTTGCCTCTTTAGAATTTTCTGTACCTGTTATTGTTCCTAATGTAATTGAAGGTTGTGTAGACAATTCTGTCCCCGATTCATTTACTACTTTTATATTTCCATTTAATATTACATCTGTTATTTCTACACCTGAAGATATATCCATATAATAATCAACATTTGTTCCAGATTTTACAGGAACGTCAGTTGCTGTTACTAATGTTAAATCTGGTTTAGCAACTACTAATAAACCTGGTACATCAGTCCCCCATTTATTTTCATCTTTATCGCCACCTTTTAGACAAAGACCACCATCAACAATTTGAAATTTCCCTTCATATTCATCTTTATTACCTAAACTTTTTATTATTGCAACTACTTCTTCATCAGTATCTGCATTTAAACTTTCAGGCGAAAAAGTTCCTCCTGTTGTAGCATATTGCTGTGCTTTATATAACTCAAGTTCATCTTTAAAAGAACTTACATCCATTACAAATCTAGCTTTTTTAGCTTCATTTATTGGATTATTACCCGAAAACATAAACATTATAGCAGCTACTAAAATTATTAAAACAATAATCGTTATAACTAATACAATTAAATTTATACCTTTTTTCATTTTTTTTCTTTCGTTATTCATTTTTATCCCCCTAAAAAACATTTCATTATATTTATAATCTATATATTATCATTAAAACAAAAAAAAATCAACCAAAATATTATATTTTTTTACAATTTTTTATTATATTTAATAAAAAAATAAAGATGGTTTAAAAAATCAAATCATCTTTATTTTGGTTGAATTTTTTTATATACTATTACTTAATGCATATAAGCACTTTTATCGTACTCATTTAGAAAGTCTTTTACATATTCAACATCTGTTATACATGGAACATATTCAGTTCCGTATTTTTTGTCTTGTTTCATTACCTTTTCCAGTTATTAAAATAATAGTTTTTTGAATATCTTCTTTTGCTGTTTTAACAGCTTCTTTTATAGCTTCGCCTCTATCTTCTATTATCTCATAATTTTTTGTATATTCTTCTACATATTTTGCGATCTCTTTTGAAATATCTAAAACAGGTTCCATTCCAGGATCTTCTGCTGTTATATATATTTTATCAGAATTTTTACCAGCTAGCAAACCTAAATCTTTTCTTCTAAGGAATGCTTTTTTACCTGGACACCCAAACACTGTTATTATTTTTCTATCTGGATATTCACTTTTTGTAGATTCATATAATTTTTCAAAACTCAATTTGTTATGAGCATAATCAACTATAGCTATTATTTTTTTATCTTTACTATGATAAATTTCCATTCTACCACTTGATTTAGCCTTTTTTAAACCTTCATATATATGTATATATGGTATATTCATTTTTATAGCAACACCTATTGCAGCAACAGCATTTTCTACATTAAAAAGACCTGGCATTGTTAAAACAAATTCTTTCCCATTATACTCAATATTATTATCATTTAAATTTATTTTAAATACAGTATCAAATCCATTTTTTTGAATATCATAAGCATATATATCTGCATTTGAATTATTTTTTGAAAAAGTAAAAACTTCTTTAGAATCAGATTTAGCTTTTTCTAATATTTTATCACTAAAATCAGAATCCAAATTTACAAATATTTTTTTTGATTTAGCAAACATTTTCATTTTTGAATTAAAATAATCTTCAAAATCAATATGCTCTATTGGACTAATATGATCTTCTGAAACATTTAAAAATATCCCATAATCAAATTCCAATGTTCCAACTCTATCATATTTTAATGCTTGAGATGAAACTTCCATAACTAAATTTTTTATACCACTATTAACAGCATTTTTAAAATTATTTTGTAAATCTAATGATTCGGGTGTTGTTATATGTGATTCAAAATTTAATACACCATCATATGTATCTATAGATGAAATTATAGCTGTATCTTTTAAGTTATTTTTACTTGCATATTCATCTAATATATATTTAATATAATAAGAAGTAGTTGATTTACCTTTTGTACCTCCAACACCTATTATATTTAATTCTTTAGCTGGATAATCAAAATATTCATCTGCTATAATACAAAGTGACATTTTTATATCTTTTACTAATATACAAGGTATCTCTACATTATATTTTTTTTCACTAACATAAAAAATAGCACCTTTATTTACTGCATCTATTAAATATTCCTCTTTAAAATTTTGACCTTTACAAATAAAAAGCGTATTTTGTAAAACTTCATTTGAATTATATGTAACATATCCAATATCAAAATTTTGAATAGTCATTTCATTTAATTCTTCTAAATTAATTATTTGATTTTTTTCTTTTAAAATTTCTATATATTTTTCTATTTTTTTCAATTAAATTTACCTCCAATTAATATGTATTTATTATATATTAATTTTATTATAAAATCAATGGCTATAAAAAACAAATAAAAAAAGAAATAGATTTTTTAACAAATCTATCTCTTTTTTATTATATTTATGTTTATGTTATAAGTTAGTAACATTACCTATGATTTCTAAATTATTCACATTATTTTCAACTACAAACTCTAAACCAGCTTCATATGATTCTTGAATAATTAAATCTATTTTTTGATCAATTACATCATGACTCATTTCTTGAGATAATACTAATTCACTTAAAAGTATATCTTTTGCTGTATTTAACATTTTTTTCTCACCTATAGAAAGACCTCTTTCAGTATGTCTATGAGCTAATTCTCTAACTACTTCAGCAACATCTAATATTTTACCTGTTTTAATTTTTTCGACGTTACAATTGTACCTTCTGCTCCAATTAGAATCATGAACATAAGGATCTTTTGGTTTTGATAAAACTTCAAATACTTTTTCTGAAACTTTTTTTTCCGAAACTTCTCTTACACCTATATTTTCAACCTTACTTTTTGGAACCATTAATTTCATTCCTCCAACAGGCATTTTAATAATATAATATTCTTCAAAATTCCCAAACATTTCTTTTTCTTGTATATCTTCTATTGTACCTGCACCATGCATTGGGTATACTACTTTATCTCCTATATTAAACATGGTAATCCCCCCTCGCCAAAATAATTTAATACACTATAATTATATCACATTTTTCAACAAAAGTAAAGTTTTTGACAATATTTAGTCTGATAAACAGACTTTATTTTGTTTTATGTTACTTATTTTCCGAAATATGTACTTTATTGTATTTTCTAAATGTTAACTGTATTCAAATAAACATAATTTTAATCATTATTTTTTGTTTTTTCAGTTTTTCTTTAGTTTTTAACTATATATTATATCCTTTTAATATATATTGTTCTTGAAGTCTTCTTAACGATTGATTTATTATTTTTGCTCTAACTTCTCCGATACCTTCAACATCATCTAATTCATCAATTGTAGCAGAACAAACTCCTTGTAAAGAGCCAAATGCTTCTACAGTTTTTTCTATTACATATACAGGCATTTTAGGAACTTTGCTAAGTATTCTATATCCTTTTGGTGATACATTTAAATCTAAAACATTAGTATCAATTTCGTATCCAAGTATTTTAATTATTTTTTCTGCATTTACTAAATCTTTTCTATCTAATTTTCTTATTTCTTTTAATACTGATTCTGGAGTTTTAGTACTTTTTTTCTTCATAATCATATAATCTTTTATAATTTTCTTCTCTTCAGATTCAACATTAGCAATTAATTCTTCTAATTGCATATTAACAAGTCTACCTTCATCACCAAGTTCAATTATATTTCTTTTAACTTCAGTTTCCATTCTCATTATTATTTCACTTCTATATATTGTATTTGCAACAGTTTCTAATGATACAATATCATCAAATTCATGCTCACTCAATATATTTAACATATTATCAAAAACTACTTTGTATTTTTCTAAAGCTTGTAATGTTTGATTTGCTCTCATTATTACAGAAGATGTTTCATTTATTACATATCTAAAATCACCTTTAAATATTGTAATAATACCTCTTCTTTGAGATATACATATAACTAGTTCATTTGTTTCTTTAGCTACACGTTCAGCAGTTCTATGTCTTGTACCTGTTTCAAATGTTTTGATTTTATGATCTGGTACTAATTGAACGTTTGCCATTACTAATTTTTCTAAATCTTTACTTACTACAATTGCTCCATCCATTTTTGCAAGTTCGTATACATTAGCTGGTGTGAAATTTTGATTTATTTTAAATCCACCATCTACTATTTTCATAACTTGATCACTCTCAGATAATATAATTAAAGCTCCTGTTTTAGCTTTTAATATATTATCCAAACCTTCTCTTAATTTTGTACCAGGAGCTAACATTTGTAATATTTCTAACATTTCTTCTTGTTGCATTTTTCTTTTCACCTACCTATTCAAAAATTTGTGAAATAGCTTGTTCTATGGTATTTATACCTATTAATTTAATATCTAAATCTGATATATTTTTAGAATTTAAATCAATTTGATGTTTATTAGCAAATATCTTACTATATCCCATTTTAGCCATTTCTCTTATTCTTTTTTCAAAATTATTTATACTTCTTATTTCACCTGTAAGTCCAATTTCACCGATAAATACAGTTTTGCTATTTATTGTTTTATTTTTAAAACTTGATATTATTGCCATTGCTACACTTAAATCAACCGCTGGTTCATCAATTTTCATTCCACCAATTACATTTAAATATATATCTTGTGTTCCTAAACTTATTTTACATCTTTTTTCAAGAACTGCTATTATCATATTTAATCTATTTAAATCTATTCCATTAGCAACTCTTCTTGGCATATTATAATACGAATGTGATGTTAATGCTTGGACTTCAAGTAATATTGTAGATGTTCCTTCTACTGTAGCTACTATCGCTGTACCTGGTAAGTTATTACTAGCATCTGATAAAAAAATCTCTGCTATATTTTTAACTTCTACCATTCCAACATCTTGCATATCAAATATACCAATTTCATTTGTAGAACCAAATCTATTTTTCACACCTCTAATTATTCTATGAGTAAAAAATCTTTCACCTTCAATGTATAAAACAGTATCTACCATATGTTCTAGTATTCTAGGTCCTGCTATAACACCATCTTTTGTAACATGGCCAATTAATATTACTGTTAAACCACATCTTTTAGCTAAATACATAAGTCTTGCTGTAACTTCTTTTACTTGAGAAACACTTCCCGGAACAGAAGATATATCCTCATCAAACATTGTCTGTATAGAATCTATTATGCAAAATTTAGGTTTTATATTATCTATTTTATTTTCAATTTCTGAAATATTAGTTTCACTTAAAAACAATAGATTATCTGATTTTATATTTAATCTATCAGCCCTTATTTTTATTTGAACATCAGATTCTTCACCAGAAACATATAAAACTTCACCAACTTTACTTAAATTATTGCAAACTTGAATTATTAATGTAGATTTTCCAATACCTGGTTCACCACCTATTAAAGTCATTGAACCTTCAATTAATCCACTACCTAAAACTCTATTTAATTCTTCATATCCAGTATTTATTCTAGATGTATTAGAAATTTGTATATCGTTTAGTTTTTTTACTTGTGATTTATTATTAAAAGTATCAGAAAAACTTCTTGAACTATTTGTTTTAGAAGTTTTTTTATTTATTTTTTCTTCTACAAAACTATTCCAACTATTACATCCTGGACACTTACCTAACCATTTTGCACTCTCATATCCACATTCTTTGCAAAAAAATACAACACTACTTTGAGCCATTTTACACTCCCTTTATTTAACCATATCTTATATCTTCTGTTGAATTTGTTTTAACTTCTAATTCTTCTTTTTTTTCCGTTGTTCCTTCACTATTTAAAATAAATTTATTATTTATTTTATCTATCCATTCATATGTTATATCTTCTGGTATATCCATATTACCTTTTCCAATTCCAAGACTAATACTTTTCTTGTTTGCACCATGGTAATCTGTTCCTCCAGATATATATATATTATGCTTATTACAATATTCTAGTAAATAATTAGTTTGTTCGTCTTTAAATAAGCTATAATAACACTCTACTCCATCTATTTTATAATCATTAACAAGTGTGTTAAATATATTTTTAGCATGATCCCTATATATGTATATATGAGGAATAAAAACTAACCCACCAGCTTTTTTTATAAGTTCAATTATTTTATCACAAGAAGGCATTAAATCAACTAAATGAACATAAAATAAACTATCTGGATTAGACATATGCTTTCTAAAAAATATAGTATCGTCTTTCCAAGAAGCCTCATCTAAAATATATTTTTTATTTTCTTCATTTTTAGTTATATTTTCATGTAAAAATGTTGTAGAATATGTATAATTATTTTCATATTTTTCTAAAATATTTTCTTCTAATTTAACACCAACTTTTTTACAATTTTTATATAATCTTTCCATTTTGATTAAATCTTTTTGTTTTTTATTAGTATAAATTTTTTTAACTTCTTCATTTATAATAACTGGATCTACTCCATAACCTAAAAGTTCAATAGGAATACCATTTACTATTGTTTTTAACTCTACTCCGGTTATAATCTTTCCTGTATAATAATCAGATATATTAATTTTATTAAAATCCTCATATATGTAACAATTATCATGATCAGTTATTGATATATAACTTAATTTTTTTTCTTCTGCTTTTTCTAAAATTGAAATGTAATTATCTGTTCCATCAGATCTTTTAGTATGTATATGTAAGTCAATCATAAAGCTCCCTTCAATTTTATTTTTTAAATATATATGGTGGAGATGGTGAGAATTGAACTCACGTCCAGAAACCTATTCATACAAAATTCTCCGAGTGCAGTAAATGTTTAAATTTCATCCGTATACTCTAACATTCACAAAACTGTATATAGACTAAATTGAAAAATACCCCCTAACGTACAATCATTGTTAGTTTCGTTGGCTAGATTTATTTGATGCCTTTTATTCCTCTCTAGCTAAAAAATAAAACACACACTACCTACTTAGGCAGCAAAAGCTAACTTATTGTTATCAGCGTTTAAATATTTTTCTCGTTTTTATAGTGGCCCACGAGAATCCACTACTCGCTATTTGTACTTCAAGATAACTGTCGATACCTTACATCCCCATATATTAACATTATACCATAAAAAAATATTTTTTAAAAGTATTTTTGTAAATATTTATATAAAATCTATATTTTTAATTGACATAACAATTATTTTATTATATAATCTAAAAATAAATTCAAATTTTATTTTTTTTATATTAAAAAGGAGATTATAATGGAACAAAGAGAAAATTATTTAGACTGGGATAGTTATTTTATGGGAATTGCTAAATTTTCAGCAATGAGAAGCAAAGATCCTTCTACTCAAGTTGGAGCTTGTATTGTAAGCCAAGATAACAGAATATTATCTATTGGCTACAACGGTGCACCAAATGGATTTGAAGATAAAAGTTTTCCTTGGGGAAAAGAAGGTGAAGCTTTAGAAACTAAATACCTTTACGTATGTCATGCCGAAACAAATGCAATACATAATTTTTGTGGAAGCAAAAATGAATTAAAAGGTTCTAGAATTTATGTGGATTTATTTCCTTGTAATGAATGTTCTAAATCAATAATTCAAGCAGGAATAAAAGAAGTAGTATATTTATCAGATAAATATGCTGATACAGATAGCGTAATTGCTTCAAAAAGATTATTTGATACTTGTGGTATAACATACCGTAAATTCTCAAATGATATTAAAATAACAATTGATTTAAGTTAAATTTTGTTATTAGTTTCAAAATCTGGAAAAGTATTGAAAATCTAAACTCTATGTTTAGATTTTTTTTGCTATTTTAAATAGCTTTTTGTGTTTTTTTCTTGACATAACTAAATTTTAAATATATAATTTAAGAAATATTTGATTTAAGAATTTTTTTAATAAAAAAGATGTTTCATTCTACTTTAAATAAATATATATCACATTATTTTATTATCGCTTTAAATAATGAATATTAAATATTCATTTTTAAAAAATAAAGAAGGAGAAAAACAAAATTATGAAATCAGAAGCTGAATGTATTGAACGGATTGCAGGATTCAATGAACAGGAGTACTTAGTACTTAATGTTGCCTCCAAAGGTTGGAAAATCAAGAAAAAAGATGAAAAAATGATTTTGATTCCAACTAAAAAAAAGACATGTTTAATGTATATTGATTCATATGTTAAACATTTTAAAGTATCAAAGGAAGCAGCACTTGCTTCACTTGAAAGTCTTTGGGAAGAGTTCAAAATTCCAGACCCAGAAAAACTTTTAGCTGGACTTTTTGCTAAGGAATGTAAAAAAGCAAAAGAAATCGAAGTATTGGAAGATGAAATCAATTTCACACTTGAAGAAGCAATTGAAATTGACGAAAATCCACTTCCAAATTACTTAATAACACATAATCATGGGGATGATCCTTTCTCAAATGTCGACTCTTTTTACTTTGAAAAAAGACGTTGACTTAACAAAAAACAATAAAAAGTTACGAGATTTCGTAACTTTTTATCGTTTTATTTTTTTATATTTTTCATTTTATTAACTTATTATTTTATTAAATTATTAAACAAAAAACGCTTAAATTTAATTAAGCGTTTTTTTACATATCATATTTTTATTTTTTATGTTTATTCTTCGTCTTCTTCATCTTCACTGTGTTCTTTTGGTTTTAAAAGTGGATATAAAACTACATCTCTTATACTATAACTACTAGTTAAGAATTGTAAAAATCTATCAATTCCTAGTCCCCATCCTGAAATAGGAGGCATTCCAAATTCCATAGCTTTAATATATTCATTATCAATACTCATAGCTTCTTCATCACCAGCAGCTTTTAATTCACTTTGTTCTATGAATCTTTTTTCTTGTTCTTTTGGATCAACAAGTTCTGAATATCCATTTATTATTTCTTGTCCGTTTACAATAAGTTGGAATCTATCAACTATTGAACTATCATCATCATTTCCTCTTGCAAGTGGTGATAAATCAAGTGGATGTTTTGTTAAAAATGTTGGTTCAATTATAAATGGTCTACTAACTTTTTTATACAAAGTATCTATTAAATTCCCTCTACCTAATTTTTCAATATCAGGATCTTCTAATACTATATTGTTTGCTTTTATTTCAGTTAATAATTCTTTTGCTGTAGGATATTTATCTATATCTATGCCACAATCTTTTATTAACAATTCTCTAAAGCTAACAATTTTCCATTCTCCACCAAAATCAATATCTTTTTCTCCAATTTTTACTACTAAACTACCTTCAAATAATTCTGAAATTATATATTTTATCATTTTTTCCATAAACTTCATATTATCTTCATAGTTCCAATATGCACTGTATCCTTCAACCATAGTAAAATCTTGTAAATGATTTACACTAACACCTTCATTTCTAAAATTTCTTGCAACTTCATATACATTGTTGAATCCACCAAGTATTAATTTTTTTAATGTAAGTTCTGGTGATATTCTAAGATATACATCTAAGTCATAAGTATTATGATGTGTTGTAAATGGTCTTGCTGTTGCTCCTGAAGCTGTATTTTGAAGTACAGGAGTATCAACTTCCATAAATCCATTATTATCTAAGAAATTTCTAAGTAATCTAACAAATTTAGTTCTAAGTAAAAATCTTTTTTTAGCATCTTGATTCATTATTAAATCTAAATGTCTTTCTCTATAAATAACATCTTGATTACTTAAACCATGCCATTTTTCAGGTAATGGTCTTAAAGATTTACCTAAAAAAGTGTATTCTTTAGTTTTAATACTTTTTTCACCTGAATTTGTTGTGAATATTTCACCATTTATACCTATGAAATCGCCAATATCAAGCGTTTCATGTACTTTTTTGTATAATTCTTCACCTATATCATCTTTTTTGATTATAACTTGTATTTTACCTTCTATATCACTAATGTCTATAAATGTTATTTTACCCATTTTTCTTTTAGACATAACTCTACCTGCAACGTAAACTTCATTTATTCCATCTTCTAATTTTATTGCTTGTGCTATATAATGAGTTACTGGAAATCTATCAGGATATGTTTTTATTCCGGCTTCTTCCATAACTTTCATTTTATCTTCACGTATTTTTTTTAATTCTTTTAAATCTGCCATAATTTTTCCTCCATAACAAGATAATTATAAAAATAATTATCTATTATATATTACCATA
Organism: uncultured Clostridiaceae bacterium; assembly: GCA_964653805.1. Taxonomy (GTDB): domain Bacteria; phylum Bacillota; class Clostridia; order TANB77; family CAG-465; genus CAG-465. The sequence goes on from CAZZFS010000004.1 coordinate 26,193, forward strand.
ATACTTGGGTTTTGTCAAATAAGAAAAGCCTTTAACTACTTAAAGTTAAAGACTTTTTAAAATTTGTTTAATAATTTAAACTATTTCATTTCTACAGAAGCACCAGCAGCTTTTAAAGCTTCTACTAATTTTTCTGCTTCTTCTTTTTCGATTCCTTCTTTTACTGCTTTAGGAGCTGAATCTACTAATTCTTTAGCTTCTTTTAATCCTAATCCAGTTGCTTCTCTAACAGCTTTTATAACTGCTATTTTTGTTGAACCAGCATCTTTTAATATTACATCAAATTCTGATTTTTCAGCAGCAGCAGCGCCACCTTCAGCAGGTCCAGCAGCTACAACAGCAGCAGCAGCACTTACTCCAAATTTTTCTTCTATTGCTTTAACTAAATCAGCAAGTTCTATTACTGTTAATTTTTCGATTTCTTCAATCATTTTTTCTATTTTTTCCATTTCTTTTTCCTCCTCGAATTTATTTTAATTTAATTTTTAAATTTACATTTAAATTATACGTTTTCAGTTTGTTTTTCTCTTGTTTGATCAAGAACTACTGCTAAATTACGTATATTTCCAAGTAATGCAGATGCAACCATAGCATATAATGTATCTCTTGATGGTAAGTTTGCAAGTTTTTTAACTTCAGTTGTATCTATTACTTTATGATCCATAACACCTAATTTTATTTTATAGAAATCATGTTTTTTCATGTAATCATTTACTGCTTTTGCAGGTGTTACATAATCTTCATAACCTATAACTACTGCTGTTGGTCCTTCTAGAGTTTCTACTCCTTCAATTCCAGCTGCTTTCATAGCATGAGTTATTATTGAATTTTTAAGAACAATATATTCATTGTTATCTTCTCTTATTGTTTGACGAAGTTTAACGTCATCTTCAACGCTTATACCTCTATATTCAGTTAAAACAATCATTTTTGCTTTTTTTAATTTTTCTGTCAACATAACAACTTGTTCTTTTTTTCTGTTTAAGATTTTTTCACTTGGCATTTATTACACCTCCTTAATATATAAAAAAAATTTTTGTAAGACACTACCTAAACGTTTATAGTGTCAAACAAAAATTAAATCTTTTTATTTGAATATAAACCTCGGTAGGAATTATGGTTAATACCACCTACTGTCTTAAGTTTTATCTTTTTTTATTTTGATGATGGATTTATTTTTATTCCAGCACCCATTGTTGTTGTTATTGCAACTGATCTTAAGTAAGTTCCTTTTGCAGCAGCAGGTTTAGCTTTTACTACAACTTCCATTAAAGCAGCGTAGTTTTGTTTTAACTTTTCTGCACCAAATGAAACTTTACCTATTGGGCAATGCATTATATTAGTTTTATCTAATCTATATTCAATTTTACCAGCTTTGATATCATTGATTGCTTTTACAACATCAACAGTTACAGTTCCAGATTTAGGATTTGGCATAAGACCTTTAGGTCCTAATAATTTTGCAATTTTACCAAGAGATGCCATCATATCTGGTGTAGCAATAATAGCGTCAAATTCAAACCAATTTTCTTTTTGAATTTTTTCTATCATGTCAACATCACCAACAAAATCAGCTCCAGCTTCTTGTGCTTGTTGAGCTTTTTCACCTTTAGCAAGTACTAAAACTTTTTTTGTTTTACCAGTTCCGTTTGGAAGAACTAACACACCTCTAACTTGTTGGTCTGCTTGTCTTGAATCTACACCTAATTTAATATGTAATTCAACTGTTTCATCAAATTTTGCTTTAGGCATTTTTAAAGCTATATCAATAGCTTCATTAATATCATAAAGTTTACCTGGTTCAACTAACTTTTCAGCTTCTATCATTCTTTTGCTCATTTTCTTTTTCCCCCCTTTGGTTCCAGCGAATTTTTTAAATTCTCCCAATATTAATCTATAACTACAATCCCCATTGATCTTGCAGTACCTTTTATAGTAGATACAGCACTATCGATTGATGATGCGTTTAGATCTTTCATTTTTAAATTTGCGATTTCCTCTACTTGAGCAACTGTTATTTTAGCAACTTTTTCTTTATGAGGTTTACTAGAACCTTTTTCGATTTTAGCTGCTTGTTTTAACAATACTGCTGCAGGTGGAGTTTTTAAAATATAGTCAAATGTTTTATCAGAGTAAACATTTAAAACTACTGGAAATACCATTCCTGTATCTTTAGCTGTTTTTTCATTGAAATCTTTACAAAATTGCATTATATTTATACCAGTTGGTCCAAGTGCAGGTCCTACTGGTGGTGCTGGATTAGCTTTACCAGCTTGTATTTGTAATTTAACTATATGTGTTATTTTCTTTTCTGCCATCATTTTCACCTCCTTAATATAGGATTTTATTATATTAAAATTTTACTAAAAATAATATAAATAAATATATATAATTTTTAACTAAAACTTCAAAAACAAATTAAATTTTATTAAACTTTTTGTATTTGATCAAATTCTAAATCAACAGTAGTTTCTCTACCAAACATAGATATTTTAACCTTAACTCTTCTTTTATCTTTATAGATTTCTTCAATAAAGGCTGGATAATTATAAAAAGGTTCAGTTGTTATTCTAACACTATCTCCAACTTCATAATCTAGATTTATTACATTATCTATTCCAAGTGTTTGCATTTCTTTTTCTGTAAGAGGTAAAGGTTTATCACCAACTCCAACAAAATTAAAAACACCTTTAATATTTTTAACAACATACCATGTTTCGTCTTCCATTATCATTTTAACTAAAACATAACCAGGAAAAACTTTTTTAATAGATGTTTTTTGTTTTCCATCTTTTATTTCTATTTCTTCTTCCATAGGTATTATTATTTCTAATATTTTTTCTTCTAACCCTCTATTTTCAACCAATTTTTCTAGAGTTGCTTTTACTTTATTCTCATAACCAGAATACGTATAAACAACATACCAATGTGCTAAATCATTGTTGTTATTTTCTTCCAATATTACCAACTCCTTAAACTATTATAAACTAACTTTATAAAACAACTTATTATATTAAGCTATTATCTTGTTTGTTATAACATCCCATAATTTTGTATTTAAGAAATCTACTATCATATCAAAACCAAGTATTATAACAGAAAAAGCAACAACTAATACTAATACTAATGCAGTATTATTTAATAATTGTTTTCTTGTAGGCCAAACAACCTTTTTTAATTCAGCTTTAACAGTCTTTAAAAAACTAACGCTTTTATTCTCATTTTTTGCTTTATTTGCTTTATCTTTACTTGCCATATAAAGTCAACTCCTTTTACTACTACAACTACTATTTTGTTTCTTTATGTATAGTATGTTTACCACAGAATTTACAAAATTTACTTTTTTCTAATCTATCAGGATTATTTTTTTTATTTTTTTCTGTTTCATAATTTCTTTGTTTGCATTCTGTACATGCCATTGTTAAATTTTCTCTCATTAAAAAACACCTCCACGTTATTTTATTCATGTATGCTAAAATATTTTAACATAAAACTTATAATTTGTCAACCAAATATAAAGTTTTGTTTAAAGGTTTCATGATTTTATATATTTTAACACTTTTTTTCTTTAATTTTTATATTATTTTTAAATTAAAAACAAACTTCAATTTAATTATATCATACTTATATATTTTTTAAAACAAAAAACTCTTTATTTTAAACTTTATATAATATAATGTATATAATTATATTATTAGATTAATTTCTCTCTTATATTATAAAATAAATGTTCTTGAATAATACCAGCAAAATCTGAAAAATTTTTATTAGCATATTCCAAAATCATATTTTTATTAATATTTTCATTTATTTTTTCAAAATATAATTTTTTCATTACTCTTTCGACCCAAACATCAATTGGGAAAACTTCTTTTCTTCCAAATGAAAAAAGTAATATACAATCAGAAACTTTTGGTCCAATACCATTAAACTCAAGTAATTTTTCTTTAATTTTAAAAGTCTCAAGTTTATTTAATTCTTCAAAACTTATACTTTCATTTGAAATTTTTTCAATTGCATTTTTTATATACTTATCTCTAAAACCAACTCCACAAGATTTGAATTCTTCTTCAGTAATGTTTTTTAAAACTTCAAGCTTTGGAAATAAATAATAACAATTTTCAAGATTCGGGAATAAATAATTAAAATCATCACTAAATTCAACTTTCTCACCATATCTTTTTGATATTTCTTCTATTGATTTAGATATCCTTGGTATATTATTGTTTGCAGAAATTATATATGAAATAAGTGTTTCAAAAAAATCTTGATTTAAAAGTCTAAGTCCAGTTGAATTTCTAACTGCATTTTTTATATTATAATCTATTTTAATAATATTTTTTTCAATAGATTCATAATCAACATTTAAATCAAAATATTTAATAATAACCTCTTCTATATTTTTCATATTATTACTTGTTATATATAGTTTATTTTCTTCTTGTCTAATTAATACAACTCTATCTTTTATAATACCTAAATATTGATCATAGTTATTAACATTATCAACTTTTTTCCATCTAAAACATTGTCCACATTCTAAAGTTATTTTCAAGTTAAAACATTTAACTTCAATACATATTTCATTATTTTTCATATTTCCACACAACCTTTTATAAATTATTTTAAATATAAAAAAAAATACCTAAACTTTAATAGTTTAAGTATATTATGGAGCGGGTAGTGGGAATCGGACCCACGCAGCCAGCTTGGAAGGCTGGAATTCTACCATTGAACTACACCCGCATTAATTTATTTTAATGTTGCTGTTCCTTAATGCATTATTATTATACTAATAATTATATTATTTGTCAATAGTTTTTTTAAAATTTTCTATTTTTTATTTTTTTATGGAGCAATCTTACAATAAGTGACAAACCTTTTTATTTATTTGTATTTTATTATTTATTTTTTAATTTAAAAACTTTTCTATTTTTTATTCTATAAGTCCTTCCAGTATATTTTTCTGTATGCAGTAAATATTTTATTTTATCACCCATATATTCTTCGCCCTTATCAATTGCTATCTCGTTCCAGCTTGGAGTCACGATATTATTATCATTTAATAAATTTAAATCAAAAGTTAATACCATTGTTTTTACTTCTTCTATTTTCTTTATAATTTTTTTTGGTGCTTTTAATATTATTGTAAAATTGTACTTATTTCCTTCTGTTTTTTCAATTTGTATATATTTTTGTCTTTCAATAGGTTCAAATTCTAACAAATTAACTTCAGTCTCAATTTTAATTTTTAAATCATCAATTGAAAACATTTGTATCCTTTTATTTGAATTATTTATTATATTTATAATGAATCTAATATCATTATGATCTCCTTCACATATTTTTTTATCTTGATTCAATTTGGATATGTAATCTTTTTCATTAAACTCATTAACAAATGTTTCTTTTAATTTCTGTTCTTTAATAATTAATTCAAATCCGGTATTGTCATATTTAGTATATAAATATTGTTCTTCAGCAAAATCCGTAATTATACTTTCTAGATTGTTATCTATTGTTTTAAGTTGTTTTGATTGTTTATATAATTGTATAATTGAAATAACTACTCCAATAAATGTCAATCCAAGTCCAATTTTTCCGACCATATTAATACCTCACTTAATATATTATATATTTTTATTAATCTAAATTCTTTTATTTGAAGAAATCTTCCAACAGGCATAAAACCTTTTTAATTATTTTTTTATCATTATTTATTATTTTCTTTCACTCCAAATTGTTTAGCAAAATTAGCTAATGATTCTAGTGTTTCTGCACCTTTTTGTGGATCTTGAAAATATCCTCCTAAAAATTTGCTAGCCATTTCATTCTTCATTTTTTCTTCATTCTCTTTTAAGGCCAAATCTCTTTCTGCTAATTTTAATTTTATCTGTTCTTCTGTATTTACTTTCATTCTTTCAATTTCTTTATCTGATGCTTCTATTATCTTTTGTATTTCATTATCAGCCTTAATTTGTACTGCTTTTATATCGTCTTTTGACTTTCTAATTGCAGCTAAATAAGTTAATAAAGAACTAATAACAGGTACTACAATAGATATACCTAATTGCATTTTCCAATCCATAATATTCACACTCCTCTATTTTACTTCTTTTTCATATCCTATAAGCCTTTTATCATCTATAATCCAACTACTATCTTCTATTTTTTCAAATCCATATTTTTCATATAATGACATTGCTATTTTATTATCTATATGAAGCATTAATCTCACGACTTCATAGTTATTTTCTATTGCGTAATTTTCTATATAATCCATAGCATTTTTAGAATATCCCTTACCTTGACAATCAACATCAATAACTAGTCTATTGATATAAAAGAACTTTTTATTTTTATATTTCCAATTTATAACGTGATATTCTGGATAATCAAAGTCAGTTAAAGCAAAACTACCAATTATTTTTTTACCGTCCTCTAAAACATACATGTCTTTATCTTTTATATTTTTCTCAAATTCACAAAAAGGATAAATATCATTCCACATATTTATTTTTTTATTATTATGTATATCTTCAATAATACGTTTATATAATTCATTAATTCTATCTAAATCATCAATTCTTGCTAACCTTATATTCATAATAATTATTTCCTTTCGTAAAAAATATATTTTTAATATATTACACTATTAAAATTTAAAACTTTATAATTGATTATTTATTAAACACTTTATTAATAAGTGGATCAATCTTCCAACAGGCATTAAAACTTTTATATCTCTTTTTTTATTATTTCACTTAGTAACTCGATTAACCAGTCAGCACCAAAAATTAATTTTAAATTCACCATATCTATTAAGTATTTTCTTCTAAAATTATCGTAATCTATTATAATTTCATAGTCTAAATTTTCCAATTTGTTTCCTTCGTGAACTAAATTGCAACGGAAATATTCATAAATAATTTCTTCAAGAGGAATAATTTTATTCTTCTCTTCTACTCTAATACTTTCCTCAAATTCAAAAGTCATTATAAATTTTTCGTGCAAATAATTTGTATATCTCTTTTTATTAGATTTTTCATTTGAAAAACGTTTTTTTGCCAAGCTATCTATGCAACATAGTAACAATAATAAGCAACTAGCTTTTCTATTATTTTTATATAAATACATCGAATCATTGTACATCCATTCCATATTTTATCACCTATACTAATTATACATTACTTTTTACAAAAAGAAAACGAACTTCTTATTAGAAGTTCAATTAATCTCTAAATGGAGCGGGTTGTGGGAATCGGACCCACGCCAAAAGATCGGAAGCCTTTTATACTGCCACTATACTAAACCCGCAAACTATATAATTTAATTATAACTGTTTTTATTTAATAAATCAAGATATTTTTGAAATTTAAAAAATAAAAGCGGTAAAATTTAATTTACCACTTTTTATTTAATATATTCGATTAATTACTAAAATTATATTTTCACTTTAATATTAGTGAATTTATATTTAATTTTTTAATAATCCATTATTTTTAATAACCGATAATATATTGATTTTTTTAACATCTTGCTGAACCTCACCAAAAAATGCCTCACATATCAAATGTGAATTATATTTTTTATTATGATTTTTTAGTTCTATTTTTTGAATACAATGATCATATATTCTAAACAATATATAACCTGGCTTATATGGAATTAAACCATTATCATTTTCTATCAGATGCCCCTTTTCATCAAAAAGAAAATATCTGTGCAATCCTTTTTTAGGATAAAAATATTTTGCACCTTTCATTTCAAAAAAATTTATCGTTATCTTTTCATTTGAATCACGAACTTTTTCAACTTTAACAATATCTTGGCCTAATATTAATTCTTTAGATTCAACCGATTTATTACTATTTGATTCAAAAGACCAATACTGAAAACGTAATCCTTGACATTTTGCTTTTAAAGCTAATACTTTGTCCGAAGTAATAACTACAGGATTGTATTTTTCTTTTAAGTCAAATGCTGTTTGCACTATAAATGAATCTGAATTTTCTTCTCTCCAACCAGCCAAACTTGTTTTTTTAGGTATTGGTATAACTAAACTTTCATCTTCAAGAGCTAGTCTAAGCAAATTCTTTGCATTATATCCACATGAATTCGGATTTTTTTGCTGCTTATCCAATTCCTCTATAACAATTGATGTAAATATGCAAATAACACCCTTGTTTTTTAATATTTCAACCACCTCATCAATACCTATTATTGATGTATCCAAAACAACATACTCACCTTTTTTTAAACCTTCACCAATTTTTTGATGATCATTTTTTACTTCTTCAGTAACAGCTATTGTTGTTTGTTCATCAATTGTTCTTTCTTCAACAATTTTTTCTATTACCACTTCTGCGTCATCAAGTTTAACATCTGGTTTAACTACACTTTTTTTAATGCTAGTTGAACTTTTTTGAACCTCATTTTGTTTAAACTTCCATCTTAAATCATTTACTTTTTCTTTATCAAAAGCTGATTTTAAAGAATAATTAAACTGAGTAATATTCAAATTCAATTTTAACAAAACGTCTTTTTTCACCATACCTTTTTCAGCTAGTTCTAAAATTAACCGAGCATCTTTTTTTGAATCTCTTCGCATGTTTTTCTCCTGTTGTTTATTTATTTTTTTACAATTAACCTTCCACTTAAAATTTCATATGGATTTAAAATAATCATATAAGATATTTTAACACAATTATGTTTTTATGTCAAGTTGGGTTTTTAAAAAAGCTATTTAGTATTTATAAAAAGAAAAAAGTAATAACATACCATTTGGTATAATTATTACTTTTAAACCTTTTCATTTTTTAATTAGATATTAGTTCCACCAACCTTCATCTTCTTCATCATCCTCGTCATCATCATCATCCAAAATATTATCATACATAATTAACATCCAAATTCCATTTTGAAATGAATTATTTGAACTATATGCAGATATTGGCATTTGCGAACCATAAAATCCATTATAACCGCTATAACCGCTATAATAACCACCTTTATTATTGAATGAATTATTATATTTTGATGTTTTAACAGGCTTCGACATTATTGTTGAAGTACTAGTAGTAACTGGTTTTGATATATTCTCTGTTCCTGAAGTAGTACTTGGTTTTGATGTTGTTGTAGTTGCTGGCTTTGAAACAGAATCAGATCCAGTTGTTGTAGTTGCTGGTTTGGATGTCGTTGTTGTAGTTGGCTTTGATGTTGTCGTCGTTGTTGACGGCTTTGATGTTGTCGTTGTTGTTGACGGCTTTGATGTTGTAACCGGTTTCGATACTGTAACTGGCCTTGATACTGATACCTTAGCTGATACTGCATAAACATTACCACTACCCAAAAACATTAAACACATTAACACCACAAAAATTAAACTAAACCGTTTATTTTTCATTTTTCCTCCTAAAATTTTATTTAGATTTTATATTTTTTGATTAGAATATTTTAACATGTTTTTATTTTTATGTCAAGTTTTTTAAATATATTAATCAAATTATTGACTACAAAGCATTATCATTGTATAATATCGATATAATTTGATGTATTTATTACTTGATTAATATTTAGTATGTAAAAATTTAAAAGGAGGATTTTTAAAATGTCTGATGTTAAAAATACAAATACTGAAGAAAGAAAACTTGACAAATGGGAAGAATCATATCTTTTCATAAAAGGTTATGCCCTGGCTAAAAAAATGGAAAATACACTTATTGCTTTAAGTGTTGCAATTCAAAAACATGAAGGTCAATTTCGGAAAGGTGGAGAACCATATATAATTCATCCACTCACAGTAGCAGCTTATTTGATCAATTTGGATATTGATGACGATATAATTTGCGCAGCTGCATTATTGCATGATGTTGTTGAGGATTGTAATTTACCTAATAATGGTGAAGAATTCGTACAACTATATCACCTTGATCCAGAGGTTTTAGAAATTGTACTTTTGCTCACAAAAGAAAGTGGTTATGATGAAAGAGAGTATTATGAAAAAATTAAAGAAAATGAAAAAGCTTTGATAATAAAACTCTCTGACAGGGCGAATAATTTATCTACATTATCCGTTTTCAAATTCGAAAAAATGGAAAAATACGTAATCGAAACACAAAATTTTATTTTCCCACTTTGTAAACATGGAAAAGATTATTATCCTCATCTTTCAAATGCAATAACCATAATCAAATATCAACTGGTTTCTGTGTGCGAAACAATTAAATCTCTGCTTAATATGAAAGATGTAGATGAAATTGATTTTTCTATTTACAGAAAAACTTTCTTATTCATACGTGGTTACGCAAAAGGTAAAAAAATGATTAACACCTTAATTGCTCTTGCTCTTGCAGAAATATATCACAAAGATCAACTTAGACAAACTGGCGATCCTTTTATAATTCATCCTTTAAGGGTATGTTCATATTTAATAAGTTTAGGTATTGATGATGATGCAACTTGTGCAGCAGCATTATTACATGAAATCTTAAAAAAATGTCATTTACCTAATAAAGGAATTGAAATCGTTGAGAAATATGGTATTTCTCAAGAAGTTTTGGAATTAATTCATTTAGTTTCAAAAGATCCTAAACTTTCAAAAGAAGTCTATTATGATAATTTAAAAACAAACTACAAAGCGCTACTTATTAAATTATCTAATAGAGCTCATACTTGTACAACTTTAGTTTCTTGTACTAAAGAAGAAAAAGAAGATTATTTAGATGAAAATCTAAACTTCATTTTTCAATTAGGAAGATATGCTAAATCATATTATCCTAAATATTCTGATGAAGTAATTAATATGGAATTTCATATTCAATCTGTAACAGAAATAATTAAATACTTCATAAAAATTCAAGAAACTGAAAAAGAAGATTTAAACAATATTAACTTATCAGAATAAAAAACTTAACCTAAAATAAAAAAACAACTCATGCGAGTTGTTTTTTTATTTATATATTTTTTTGAATTTTATCTATATTTAATTCTTTAATATTTATTTAACTTCTGCTTTCCATAAACCATGTTTGTTACAATACGCATATATTGTTGAATTTGGAATATATTTAAATCTTGTCGCTGTTTCTTGTTCTGGATATAACGTAACTCTTGAACTTTTGTTATCAGAAACTAAAGCTATCCACATTATATAATGATCTTTTTGCATTGGATGCTCTACTTCTCCAACATGTACAACTATTTCATCTTCTACTTTTTCATAAACTGGAACATGTTTTTCAACTGCACCATCTGAAGTATTTGCTTTCATCAATTCCATATTTTTTCCACAACAAACAACTGGAACACCACTGTCTTTTATTAATCCAATTTGATTTCCACAAATAGGACAAATATAAAATTTAACGTTTTCTTTCATATTATTCACTCACCTTTCATAATTAAAATTAATAATGTAATTTATATTATCAAGTATGTTATACATTATATCATACTTATAAGTACTTATCAATTTTTTATTTATTTTTAGAATTTTCTATTTTATTTATAAAAAGAAAAAATATTTCTTTAGTATTTAAACCCTTTTCTTTTAATATGTTATATTCTTTTACATTTTCTTTTCTATGAAAATATGTACAGTTTTCGCAAGCAAGTAATCCATTTTGTTTTAATATATATCCACCAAACAAATCATATTTTTCTTCTTCTTTACAAATTTCATAAAAAGGGCAATAACATAATGAACAATCAAAATTTTCTTTTTCTAAATCATGACATCTAAAATATTTACATTTATTCAATATTTCACCCTCTTTATATATTTTTTTAGTTTAGTTACATTTACTCCAACCACAACCTTTGATACAAACTACACATCCACCTTGTGAAACTAATTCTTCTCCACATTCTGGACATATTCTTTTCCCTAATTCTTTATTATCAATTATATTTAATTCTTTTAGTTCTTTAACTTTTAATGTTTCTGGTTTTATATCTACATTTATTGGTTGTTCATCTGTATTTAATTTAAATACTCTTTTGCTTTTTCTTAAAACCAATTCATCTCTTGCATATTCTTGTGCTAAAGCTTTACTAACTATATCTGGGCATGAAAGTCCATCTAATTTTCTTCCTCTTGCTATTTCACCTCTACAAGCTTGACATTGTATACCTTGTATTTGTTCTATTAAAACATCTACTTTAATACCAGCTCTTAAACCAGCAGATAATATTCTTCCAATAGCATCTATATTTGATTTACAAATACCTGCTTTTGAAGTATTTATAAATATCTCAATTAAATTACCTTCTTGATCACGATTTACTGTTATCCATAAAGAACCACATGCTGTTTTATATTTATTAGTTGTTCCTAAAGTAGTACCAAAAGCTTCTCTTGGAACAGGATCTATATAATTAAATCTAACTCCAACTGCACTATCACCTTTTATAACTTGTTCTGTTTTAACACTACCTTTTGGTGGTAATATAACAGTTTCTTTATTTTGTGGTATGATTTCTTCTTTATTTTCTAATATTTCTTCTACTTTATTAACTTCTTTTTCTTTAACTTCTTCTTTTTTAGTAATTAAAATACCTTCTCTTAATTCATTAGGTCTAAATATAGTACAACCTTTTATTCCTGCTCTATGACAATAATCATAAATTTCTTTTGTATCTTCAAAACTATAATCTTCTGGAATATTTATTGTTTTACTAGCACTCATATTTACATATTTAGTAACAGCTTCTAATATTTTCAAATGAGCATCAACTGGTAATTCTAAAGCTGTAACAAAAACATCCTCTTCTACTACTTTATCTTTAGTATTTAACCATAACTCATAACCATAATCTCTCATAGTTACTATTTGTATATTAGAATCATCTTGTCCTCCAACTTTTATTTTTCTATCATATTCAATTGAAAATATTGGTTCTAAACCTGAAGAACAATTATTACCATATACTAAACTTATTGTTCCATTTGGTGCTATAGACATATGTCTTAAATTTCTTATACCATATTCTAATATATCCTCTTTGATTTTTAACCATTCAGAATCATTAGCTATCATCTTATTCATAAACTCTGTATTTACATATTTTTGTTTATCTAAAAATTTCGCACTACCTTTTTCTTTTGCAATTTTAATAGATGCTCTATATACTGATTTTGTAACAAAATTCATAAAGTTTTCTGTGAATTTAACACAATCTGCTTCACCATATTTTAAACCAAGCATTGTATACATTGTAGCAAGTCCCATTACACCAAGACCTATAACTCTCATGTTTTCTTGATATTTTTTAAATTTATCAACTGGGTAATAATTTATATCTATTATATTATCTAAAAATCTTGTTCCCCAATATGCAGCATCTGCAAGTTTTGCCCAATTTATTCTTGCTTCTTTAGTATATGGATTTTCTACAAAATTAAATGCTACTAAACTTCCTAAATTACAAGCTCCCCAGTAATCATTGCTATTTTCTATATTATCACCATATAAAACACCAGATACATATTCACCACAAGGATTTGTACACATTATATTTTCCATATAATTTGTAGGATTTAATTTGTTTAAATTATCATAAAAAAGTATTCCTGGTTCTCCATTATTATATGCTAACTTAATTATTTTATTCCATAAATCAAGAGCATTTATTTTTTTCTTTACATCCCATTTAGCTGGATCTTTTATTATTTCACCTTTTTCATTATATACTGGGAAATGCAAATATATCTCTTCATTGTTATTTTTTGCCTTCATAAAATCATCATCTACCATAACTGATAAATTAAAATATTTAAGTTCATTAGCATCTTTTGATTTTGCATATATAAATTCAAGTATATCTGGGTGATATATATTTAACACACCCATATTAGCGCCTCTTCTACTACCTTGATTTACTGTTGCTGTTTGCATATCAAATACTCTTAAAAAACTTATAGGCCCCGAAGCAATAGCATCATTTTTTGTTGGTGTTCCTGCTGGTCTTAATTTACTTGCATCATAACCAGAACCACCGCCACCTTTGTGAACTAATGCACCATATTTTACAGTATCAAATATTCCTTCCATATCATCAGGTATTGAATTTAATGTAAAACAATTATTTAAAGTAAGTTTTGTTTTTCCAAGACCAATATTTGAAATTATTCTACCACCCGGAAAAAATAATCCTTGATCAATCACTCTATAAAAATCATTATATTCTTGTTCTCTATTTAAAGATGCACCTTTGGCTATTCTATGCATTTGTTCATCATATGTTTCATCATTTTTGCAATATCTGTCTTTCCAGATTTGCTCACTTATTAAATTTGTAAATTTCATTTTTATTACCTCCACTAATACATTTTGTTTTTTATTTTTTCTATATTTTTACTATTATTATTTAAATCTTTTGTACTTAATTTAAAAACAACTTTAATGTGATTTTTTTATGTTTCTTAATACATTCTAAAAAGCACTCAACATACAAATTGTTGTTTTAAAAACTTTCTAAAACACAATATATTGTGTTTTGATATCTATTTTATATCATTTTTATTTTTCAAAGTCAATACTTTTTTTATTACATTTTTATTACCTTTTTATGTATACATTTAACAATATATATTTATTAATTTATACAACAAAAATATACTACATAAAATATATACTATATGTAAAAAATAAAAGTATTTAAAAATTCCAATTCAATTATTTTTTTATATTTATCATTATTGTATATTATTAATTTATATGCTAAAATATTAAACATGTTAAATTATATTCCTTTTTACATATATATATTTTACTAAATTAAAAATAATTATTTTGAGGAGAAGAAAATGAAAAAAATCAAAATTTACATTAACACTTTGCAACGGATTTATTTTGAAAGAAAAAAACTAAAAGAAAAATTTGGAACTACAAAAATAAAAAAACAATTTTATTTAGTTAAATACTACATATACAATAAATTGTTTTTTAAATTTCTTTTTGTTGGGATTTTCACAAAAAAATTTTCTATAAACTTAAAATCAGAAACAATAGGTTATGTTGATAGTCCAATTGGAACACGTATAAGTTTATTTTTAATCAAGTTATTTATAAAAACATTTAAAAATAACAAATTAATAAATAAATATATACCTATTAATTTTATATTTTCTTTAGGAAATATTTTTCCTCGTATGAGTGTAAAAATTCCTTTTTCGAATGAAATTTTATTTACAAATATTGCAGAAGATTTAGGATTTGAAGTTTTTGATGAAGAGTTAAATGGAAGAAAAACAAAATATTATTTAAAAATTGTTTATTAAAACAATAAAAATGACTGATTTTACAAATGTAATTTCAGTCATTTTTATATTATAATTTTTTAATTATTTTTTAATTATTTTTTTATTCTTCTATATCTGCTAAACTCATTCTAAAATTTTCTTCAAAATTACAAAAATCATTTTTCATAACATTTATATCCGAAAACAAATAATTTTGTTGTATTGAAACATGCTTCATTTTGCTAAGTTCAAGAGCACCTAAAAAAGCTGTTACTATCTCTATATTTTGACAATCATCAGTATTATATATTTCATTAAATACCATATTATCATTATTTTTTAAATAAGTTACGATTTGTCTTACTTTATCTTTTATTGTAACTTTTTCATAAATAGCTATTTTTTGTATTTCTTTTGCATTTCTATTTAATTTATTAGCATTTCTTTCAATTAAATCTGTATATAACAAATTAAGTTCATGAACATCTAAACTTTGTCCTTCATATTTAGTTGATTTTTTAAATTTTATTTTTTCAAAAGATTTTGAGAAAGAACCAAAATTTTCAGAATATATATCATTTATATGTAATGCTACTTCTTTATATTTTTTATATTCAATTATACGTGCAATTAAATCTTCTTCTGTTAATTCTTCTTCATCTTCTTTAGGCTCTATAGCAGGTAATAATTTTCTTGCTTTAATATCTAATAACGTAGCAGCCATAACAATAAATTCGCTTGTTATTTCTAAATCTTGTTTATTCATTTCATCTAAAAATTTTATATATTCATCTGTTAATTCACTTAAAGAAATATCAAATATACTCATTTTATTTTTACTAATTAAAAACAATAATAAATCTAAAGGTCCTTCAAAATTTTCAATAACCACATTATGCTTACTATTATTATTAAATATACTTATGTTTTTTTGCATAATTTTACCCTTCTTTTAACATTTTATAGCTATTTCTAAAGCTATTTTCATCATTTCATCAAATGATTTTTCTCTATCTTCTGAAGATAAACTCTCACCCTTTAAAGGTCTATCAGATATAGTTAAAATAGATAAAGCATTTTTATTAGCTTTTATTGCATTTGCATATAATGCTAATGTTTCCATTTCAACAGCAAGTATTCCTTTATTTGCCAACTCTTTTTCTTCTTCCATATCATTATAGAAAATATCTGATGTAAATATTTTACCAATTTTAACAGATTTATTTTCAGCTGCTACAACCTCTTTTAATTTTGAAAGTAAATCATCACTTGCAACTGGAGATATTTTATCAAACATTTTATTTGTTAAATAATTTGAATCTGTATCAACTTCTTTTGCAACAACTATATCTCTTAAATTAACGCCTTCTGCTAAAGCACCAGCAGATCCTATCCTTATAATGTTATCCACATTATAAGCTTCAAATAACTCAGTAGAATATATTGCCATAGAAGGTATTCCCATTCCACTACCTTGAATTGAAATTTCAACACCTTTATATGTTCCAGTGTATCCAAACATTCCTCTCACTTTATTATAACAAACAGGATTTTCTAAATATTTTCCAGCTATATATTTGCATCTTAATGGATCACCTGGCATTAAAACTGTTTTAGCTATATCACCATAATTAGCACTATTATGAGGTGTTGGTGTATTAATTTTCATATTGTATTCAACTCCTTAATTTTCAAAATCACTTTTTACAAAACCTCTTCTATATAAATATTGTTTTAATTTTATTTCATCCATGATTTTAGATTTAGCAATGGTTATTTTTTCTATTGCTAAATTTTCATAATTTGTTTTTTTGAAATTTTGTAATTTTTCTTCAATTATACATTTTTTTATACCTTTTTGCAATAGTTTTTGTTTTATTTCATATATAGAATATTTTAATAGACGCATATTTTGTCTCAAATATGCGTCTATATAATCATTGTCATCTATATATTTATAGTCTTTTAAAAAAAATATTACTTTATCAATAATTTCTTCTTCACAACCAATTCGTTTTAATTTAGTTCTAACTT
This sequence comes from uncultured Clostridiaceae bacterium, assembly GCA_964653805.1. Lineage (GTDB taxonomy): Bacteria > Bacillota > Clostridia > TANB77 > CAG-465 > CAG-465. Next base: position 43,471 of record CAZZFS010000004.1, read on the forward strand.
CATATTCAGTCTTTTTAGCAACAAAAACATACTTTATAGCTTTTTCTTTTGCTACTTGAAATTCCATAGATAACAATCCTCCTAAATTTATATTTTATTCAACGTCATCTTCTTCTTTTTCTTTTTCTAAAGAAGAAAAATCAGTCATACTTTTTTCAAAAGCAACACTATAATTTTCTCTTACTTTTTCTTCTATTTCTTTCATTATATCTTTATGTTCTTTAAAATAAGTTTTAGCATTCTCTCTACCTTGTCCAATTTTTTGACCATTGTATGCAAACCAAGCTCCACTTTTATCAACGATATCCATTTCAACAGCAAGATCTAATACACAACCTTCATTAGAAATACCTTCACCATATACAATATCAAAAATCGCTTCTCTAAAAGGTGGTGCAACTTTATTTTTAACAACTTTAACTTTAGTTCTTGTACCAGTAACTTCACCATTAGTTTTTATAGCTTCTTGTTTTCTAACATCTAATCTTACTGAAGAATAAAATTTTAAAGCTCTTCCACCAGGAGTTGTTTCAGGATTACCAAACATTACTCCAACTTTTTCACGCAATTGATTTATAAATATAGCAACTGTTTTTGATTTTGCAAGAACTCCAGTTAATTTTCTTAAAGCTTGAGACATAAGTCTTGCTTGTAAACCAATATGACTATCACCCATTTCACCATCTATTTCTGCTTTTGGTACAAGTGCTGCAACTGAATCAATAGCTATTAAATCAACTGCTCCACTTCTAATTAATTGTTCTGTTATTTCTAAAGCTTGCTCACCCGTATCTGGTTGAGAAACAATTAAATTATCTATATCAACACCTAAATTTCTAGCATATACAGGATCTAAAGCATGTTCAGCATCAATAAATGCTGCTACTCCACCTTGTTTTTGCGCTTCTGCTATTGCATGTAATGCAACAGTTGTTTTACCAGAAGATTCAGGTCCATATATTTCAATAACCCTTCCTCTTGGAAATCCACCTATTCCTAAAGCTATATCCAAACTCAATGCCCCACTTGGAATTGAATCTATACTTACTTTACCTATTTCACCAAGTTTCATTACTGAACCCTTACCAAAATTTTTTTCAATTTGTGCTAATGCTATATCTAAAGCTTTTTTTCTTTCTTCTGATATCATATAATTATCCCCCTTCAAAAACTATTCAAACATTTGTTCAGTTGAATTATACTATTAAAAAAAAACATTGTCAATACTTTTTTTGTTTTTTTTATAATATTTTTTAATAACTACATTTTAAAATATTTAAGAAGATATAATTTGAAATTATATCTTCTTAAATATTAAATTTATATAATTTCTTTTTCAGAATCTGGAACTTCTAATTTATGAAGTATTTCATCAATAAAAGATAAACTTTCTTTTGGTTTTTCTAAGAAATAACCTTGAACATAATTAACACCTAATTTTCTTACCATATTCAATGTATTTATATCCTCAATACCAACAACAATAACATGACTATTTCTTGATAAGCTATATGTTATTAACTCAGATAAAAAGTTTTGTTTATTTTCATCTTCAACTATATTTTGAATAAGTGAAATATCTGGCACTATATAATCAACATTTAACATAGCTATATCATCTATTGTAAGTGTCCCTATACCAAAATTATCTAAAGCTACAAAACCATTATTTTTATGAATATTATCAATTACTTCTTTCATAATTGACATATCCTTTTTCTCATAATTATGAAATTCTATAACAATTTTATTTTTTGCCATCATATCATATATTCTTGGTTTATTTATATAATTGTTATAACTTACAAAATCAGAATTTACAAATAAAGTTCTAGATGTTTTTGTTTTATTTTTTTCAAAAGCTTCTATACTATTTACAAGTAAAATTTGTTGAACTTTATCGTATTTATCCATAGTTTTAGCATAATTTAAGAAATCAACTATACTTATTTTTTTTGTTGTTTCAAGTCTTGTAAATACTTCATGTCCAAAAATTTCTTTTTTTTCTAAATCAATAATTGGTTGATATACAATATTAATTTTATTTCTACTTACAACAGAACTTATTAAATTATCTAATTCAGATTTTGATAATGTTCCAGAATTATTATCACTATCTTCACTTTCACTATTTTCATTATATGCAAAATATGAATTAATAAATTCTAAATATTTATTTTTTGTTACTTTATACTTATTATATACTTCTAAACTTTTTGCTCTTGCATCTGAATCTTTAACATCAATAAGTAAATAAAATAATTCTTTACTATTATTTAATTCATTTACTAAAAATCTCATATTATCATATGTTATTTCACCTTCATTTAAAAATTTATCATGATATTTAATAAGAGTTAAAATTATTTTCATCTCATCAGCTGAAAATTCAAATCTTTTTAAAATTTCTTCTGCTAATTCAACTGATTTATCATCATGCCCCGCAAAACTTTCAGAACCATCTGAAGATATAACTTTAACATATGGTTTACCTATATCATGTAATAACATAGTCCATTTTAAAATTTTCTTTTCCCAATCTCCAATTGGTATTTGAGGATTACCTACTGCTTCTACAGTAGCTAAAATATGTTTAAAAACACCAAATTTATGATACGAAGAACTTTGTTGACAATTAATAACATTTTCATCATAACTATTTTTTACATAAAACTCAGGAAAATGAGCTTCAAAAATAGGATCTTGACTAATTCTTGTAATTATAAAAGCAACATTTTCATCTTCTAACATATTAGTATATATTTCTTTTAATTCATCCGGATTATTTCTATACAATTTTAATTTTGTAATAATATTTTTTATTCTAGCCGTTTCTTTAATATCCATTAAGTCCATTTCGATATTATCAGCATCAATCTCAAAAACTTCATCTATTTCTTTCATAATAACACCTCTTCATTTTTTTATAATTCAATTAAAAAATATATACATTAATATAATGCACACAATTTAATATATTATACTAATATATTACTATACTTAGCATAATTTTGCAAGTACTTAACTTTAAGTTTTGCTTTTTAATACCAATATAATATTAAAATAATTTTATATTTTTTTATATTATAACTATAAATTTTTCAAGTAATATTCAATTAATATTTATTAATCTGACTATATTTTTAAAAGATTTATCTTGTTTAAATATATAATTATATCAAATATTATATTATTATTTGAACTTTTTTACGCTTATTAGTTGACTTTTTTAGTTTTTAAATGTATAATATATAGGTATTACATGGTTGGTCGGCTTAATCCCGGAAGAGTTTGACAAACTAATTTTTTATATTTTAGGAGGAAAATTCATTATGAATAATACTACACATAGCGTAAAAGCAAAAGAAATTGAAAGAAAATGGCATATTATAGATGCAGATTCAAAACCTCTTGGTAGAGTTGCTACAGAAGTAGCTAAATTATTAAAAGGAAAACACAAACCAACTTATTCAACACACTTAGATTGTGGTGACTATGTTATAGTTATAAATACTGATAAAATAGTTTTAACTGGAAATAAATTAAATAAAAAAATTTATAGACATCATTCAGGATATATTGGTGGAATGAAAGAAACTGTTGCTAAAGATTTCATGGAAAAAAAATCAGATAGAGCTTTAGAATTAGCAGTTAAAGGAATGTTACCTAAAAATACTTTAGGTAGAGAAATGTTTAAGAAATTAAAAGCATATAAAGGTAGCGAGCATAATAACGAAGCTCAAAAACCTGAATTATGGAATTTTTAGGAGGTAATTAGAAAATGGCACAAAAAGAATACATATATGCAACAGGTAAAAGAAAATCATCTATTGCTAGAGTTAATATAATACCTGGAACAGGTAAAATAACTATAAACAAAAAAGATATGAATGAAGTTTACAACTTAGATACTTTAAAAGCTATCGTTTTAAAACCTTTTAAAGTTGCACAAATGATGGAAAAATACGATGTAGTTGCTACTACTCGTGGTGGTGGATTTGCTGGTCAAGCTGGTGCATTATCTCATGGAATAGCAAAAGCTTTAGCTTCTACAGATCCTGAAATTCGTTCTGTATTAAAAAGAAACGGATTATTAACTAGAGATTCTAGAGTTAAAGAAAGAAGAAAATATGGATTGAAAAAAGCTAGAAAAGCTCCTCAATTCTCGAAAAGATAATCAAGAATATACAAAAACACCAAACTATTATGTTTGGTGTTTTCTTTGTTTTGATGGTTGGAATTATTAATTATTCCTTTTTTCTCTTGCAGATGATTCATCTAAAAAAATCTCAATGCCTATTTTTCCTATAGGCACGCTTTTTCCTTTATTTAAACAAATAACTAAATCTGTGAAACCATTAATATATTCATTTCGTACACCAACAACAGTTTTCTTAAAAACTCTATTACCTATTCGTTGGTATACAATTGAAGTAGGTTTTGGTAATTTATCTGCAACTTCTGCTGCTCTTGATTTACTATCAAAAATCAAACGTCCATAGTCTTTAACGTTATATCTTTGATATGTATCACCATATAAAACCAAATCAAAACCTTCTGCTTCTTCATCAATATCAATAATCTCAGCATATGTCTCAAAAGCCTGCATCCCACAAGAACTCCCCCAACAATCAACTACATATAATTCTTGACCTTTTTTGAAAATCCGTTTTTCTTTACTTAACATAAAAAAACCTCCTATAATAATATTTATGTATTATTATAGCATTATATTATAATTATGTCAAATAAAAAACTATTTTATAATATCTCTTTATTCATTCAATTGAAAAAATTAATTCTACATTGAAGAGAATATATAAAACTCTCTACGTAATATGCACATAATATGCAAAAATCAATACAACTACTGCAAACACTGTATTTGTAACTAGCGAAAAGATAATCAAAAAGATGTTCAAAAGCTCCAACCTCAATGATTTGGAGCTTTTTTCTATATGATAGTTAGCTTTTTTATTATTCCAATTTTATTTAGGCAACATTCAATTTTTCATTTTTATAATTTTATATTAAAACCACGTAATCAACAGGTAGTTGACAAATTATATAACAGTATCTACTTCATTTTAATCACAAAAAACTTCTTTCCAATCATTAAATATTTTATTACATACTATATATAATTCAATCATTTTATCTTCTACTTTAACATAATATGTTGTTCCTCTAAACGTGAAATTAGAATAATCCATATTGGCGTAATCAAATCCTAAATTTTTAACTTTACCTTTTTCAAATTGTTTTTTCTTATTAAAGTGTTTGCTCCTATTACATAAAGATTTTATTGTATCAAATTCTTTATTTATATTTGGATTAAGTTTTATTTTATCGTTTTCTATTTTAACAAAACCAAATATTGTTTTGCATTTTGCTTTTTTCACATTATCAAAATCATTATCTGCAATAACCCACTCCAATAAATGATTTGCTGTAAATATAAAATTCATATAATTATATGCATTGGGATTTTCATCAGTCAACAACATAAAATCATGTTCCAGTTTTTTGTACAAGTCATTTGCATCTACCATATCAAAAAAAGGCATATTATCTTGATTAATATCTTTCATAAACACCACCATAAATATTATATCATATTAACAAATTTTAATAAAGTAAAGTTATATAAAATACTCCCAAACTCTCTACGTAATATGCATATAATATGCAAAAATCTATACAACTACTGCAAATACTGCATTTGTAACTAGCGAAAAGATAATCAAAAAGATGTTCAAAAGCTCCAACCTCAATGGTTTGGAGCTTTTTTATTTTAATAACTGGACTATATATTTTCCTTTTCAAGTAAAAAATCTAACGCATTTACTTGTTTTATTCCATTATGATATATTATAGGATTAAAATCCATAGTTATAAGAATTTTAGGAAAATGATCTTTTATACTTTCAAATGGTCTTAATTCTCTTTTTAAAGTGTTTTCATCTTGAACTGTTAAAGCTACTTGTATATATTTAAGTCCATCTTTATTTGAAACCACAAAATCAATTTCTTCTGTATTACTTTTACCTATGTATATTTCATATCCTCTTCTTTTTAATTCTAAAAATATTATATTTTCTAATATATGTCCCATATCAGTATTAGTTTTACTTCCAAGTAAATAGTTTCTAAGACCTATATCAGATAAATAGTATTTTTCTAGAGTTTTTAAATATTGTTTTCCTTTTATATCATACCTATTTACTCTATATAAAATATAGCTTTCTGTAAGTGTAGAAATATAACTTTCAATTGTATTTATTGAATTTTTTCTTCCCATAGAAATTAAACTATCACTTATTTTTTTAGTCGAAACTATACATCCAACATTGTCAAATAAAAATCTTACTACACTATCCAATATCATTACATCATTTATACGTTTTCTGTTAATTATATCTTTCATTAAAACAGTCATATAAATACTATCTAGATAATTATATATTAATTCTTTATCATCATTTAAATTAATTATATATGGAAATCCTCCATTTTCTAAATACTTACTATATTTTATCAACAAATCACTATCACCATAATATGATATGTATTCTTTAAAAGATAATGGTAGAATATGAATTTCCATATATCTTCCTGTTAAATAAGTAGCAAGTTCACCAGATAGCATATATGAATTAGAACCAGTTATATATATATCTACATTCTCTCTTAAAAATAAACTATTTACACATTTTTCAAATTCATCTACCATTTGTATTTCATCTAAAAATATATAATTCATTTTTTGTTTATCTAATTTACTAACAATAAATTCATGAAGTATATCAGAATTTAATAAATGTTTATTACTATTATCCTCAAAGTTGATTGATATAATTTGATCTTCGTTTACATTTGTATTAATTAAATATGATTTATATATTTTCAATATAGTAGATTTTCCACAACGTCTTATTCCTGTTATTACTTTTATTATTTGTTTATCTTTTAATTTTTTTAATTTTTCTAAATATATACTTCTTTCTATCATAAAATCACCCATATATATTATACACCATTAAGTTTAAAAAGTAAAGTTTTTTCGCTCTAATGAAAAAACTTTACTTAAAACGATGTTTTTTTCATATGATATTATATTTTATATTTTAGTTAAATTACCTTAGATTTTATAAAGCTCACCATGCATTTTTTCAACTTTTTTCACTAATTTTTTTTGACTGTTATATAAAAAGATAATTATTAATAAACATTAGAACATCAGATTTTTATGTTAAGATATTGCTTTTGAAACTTTATTATGCTATAATATTTAAATTATTTGATTAAAAAGTCTAAAGTAATTATAGAGGACAACTACCCTATATTATTTTAGATTTTTTTGTCTAAAATTTATTCTAGGAGGATATAAAAAAATGGATAGTATTTATGTACTTGGCATTAGTGTACTTTATGTTATTAAGGATATTGTGTTGGTTTTCGCGTGTATTATGCTTACTCTTTGTTTTTGTAGACTTCTATATATGTGTGTAATAGAGATACCTTTACCAGAACGAATAATCGAAAAACGTATTACAAAAATAATATTTGTAATATGTTTGGTGCTAGTGTTTGTTATAGGCGTTTTTATAAACATTTATATATTAGACATACAATTTACATTTTATGAAATCCCAAGATACTTTTATACATTTTTCGCTGCAATTTCGATAATAGATATAATAATTTTATGTTTATATCTAATGTTTTTATCTGTAAAAATGTTTTTAAATCTATTCTAGAAAAAATCAGAAAATAATTAAAACAGGTATGACTTTATACCTGTTTTAATTATTTATTAAATTGTACTTTATCTAATTGACTTTCTATTATAATCAGTTACATCATTACCAATCTCTTCATATAATTCTTTTACTGTTATTTCTTTTCTTTTTAAAGCTAACAATTCTTCATTTGTAACACCAACAAACTCTATAAAATTAACCAATCCATTTGGTGTATTAATTGATTTTAGATTCGTATCAGGAATTATAATAAAACCTGTTATATTTGATTGTCTTTTTGTGTCTATACCATTAGTTTGACCTGTATATAAATATTCATATTCACTAAATAATTCATCTTGTGTAAAAGTGATTTTTGCAATTTGCTGTAATATTCCACATATACCCTTTATTTCTGCTTCTTCATTCTCATAATTATCTTTTTTTAATTTAAACGTAAATTCCATTCCATAACCACTAATATTTTTATTGTCTGTTTCGTTTTTATATAATTCAGATAATCCGTAAGTAACAAAATGCCAATACTCTCCTCCATCATATACACTTATACCATCAAGTGGATCATTACCACCTAAATCCCATTTTATTAATGTTCCATAATGTTTAGGATTAGTTTGTTTTGCATAAACTCTTTCACACTCTTGTGTAATTGCGTCCCAACCTAATAATTTTATTTCTTCAGTTTCATTTATTTCCTCATTAGTATCTTTGTTTTTATCAAATATTTCCATAATCACATCTCACTTTCAAATTATTATTTACTATTGTAGTATATCTTAATTTTAGGAACAATCCCAATCCACTATTGCATTTTCAAAATTACAATTTTCAATATCTTCTTGCGAAATCAAAGTAAATAATATACCAGAATCCCCAATTTGAAATTTATCATAGTTATCCCAAGAATCTAATTTAAATAAACATTCATCTCTATTTTCTTTCATATCATATCTAGGATCTTCTTGCGTAAAATCAGGATAGCCACCTAATACAATAGAATCATTTTCATTAATATTATAAAGTTTCTCCGTCCAATCAAAATCACCAAAATACTTATATAAATCAATATGATTTTCTAATTGTATACCATATATTTCATTAACTATTGAAGAAAATATTTCAAAAAATCTATAATCATTTATACTCATATAACATCTTGTTTTTGTAAGATTTATTCCATATGGTTCCTTAATAATATAATTACTAGTATCAACTTCTGGTAAATCAACTTGATATTCAAGCCCTTCTTCAAAATATTTAATTGCATATTGGCAAGGATAATCAACTTTATAATCTGTAAATATTTCAATTATTCCCTTTTTAGGATAACCTTTTAAATCAATATTTTTCAAATTAACTTGTAATGTTAAGGCTAAATTATTTCCATCTTTATCTTTTGGATATTCTTCACCTATTGGCAAATAAGGTTTCCCACCAATTTTATCATCCAGTATAGCTGGATTTTTTTCTGCTAAATCAATCTTGTAACAATCCTTCCCAGTTCTTTCTTTAAATAGTTCAATTACTTTTTCAAATTTTTCTTCCATTTTAGTTCATCTCCCCTTTAATCTAATATTAAAAACTTCCCCTATATATTCACCTATTATTTTGGCATTTTTTTTATTTTATTTAATTTCTATTAAACTAAACACAAATAATGATTTTTATTTATTTCTATAACTTCTATTTTATTTCGTTTTAACACTAAATATTATTTTAATATTATACTAAAAAACCAAATTTTACAAGTATTTTTATTAAAAGTTAGTGATTAAATTCAAAAAAAGAAGCAAATTTAAAATTTACTTCTTTTAACTTCATTTTTTAATATATATCTTACCCTCTATAAATCGCCTCTATAATCTAGTATACTTAGGTATAGAAAAATCATAATCTGTTATAAGTTCTCCAGTAGGCAATGTTAATTGCAAATTATTTGTTATCAAATCAGCATAACTGTATGACAGCTTGCTTTCTGTTTCACATTCTTTAAAAACAAACAAATTTGAATAAGCACTATCTATTGTACCTTTTTTTCTAACACTTTTATTTCTACCTACATTAGCTATAACGCATATCTCTTGACCTACATAATTCTCAACTTCTTGCTTAATCTTAAGTAGTGTATTTTTTGAAACCATTTTTACCACCTATAAGCCTCTCTATGCACTTTATTATAGCATTTTTATAAACTAAAGTCAAAACATTTTTTGACAAAAAAGCACCATTTTAAATTAATTATGTTAATTTAAAATGGTGCTTCATTATCTAATACAGTCTTTATTTTCCAACCTTTTCAAATATGTTGTTTTTGTTACATTATTATTAAAGTTTTATTACAAAGGTTTTTTTATATATTCAAGTGCTTTTTGTAATTGTGTATCTTTGTCTTTAGGTATAACTGTTTCATTTTTTACATCTTCAGGTAAATCCACTTTTATATTTGGTTCAATTCCATTTTTATGAATTTCTATTCCACTTGCAGTATAATATTTTGATGTTGTAATTGAAATAGCATCTCCAAATGATAATCTTTCTATTGTTTGAACTATTCCTTTTCCGTAAGTTTTATTTCCTATTAAAATTCCTTTTTGTGAATCTTTAACTGCACTTGCAAGAATTTCAGATGCACTTGCACTACTTGAGTTAACAAGCACTACTAATGGTATATTTATTACAGATGTTCCTTCAGAATTATATACTTTAGTAGAACCATCTTTTTTTACTAATTTTAAAACTTCACCTTTTGGTAATAATAAACTTAATATATCTATTGTTTCATTAACTAATCCACCAGGATTATTTCTTAAATCTATAACAAGTCCTGATACATTTTTTGCTTTTAAAGCTTCATACTCTGCTTTAAATTGATCACAAATTCCATTTTCAAAAGACCATATTTTTATATAACCTATATTGTTTTCTAAAACTTCTGATTCTGTGTTATTAGTAACTATTTTTTTTCTCATTGCTTCTTTTGTAATTAATTCTTCGCCTCTTTTTACTTTTAAAGTAACTTTTGTTCCTGCGACACCTTTTAATTTTTCAACCGCTTCTTTATAATTATCAATTGTTACAACCATATCGTCAACTTGTAAAATAACATCATTATTTTTCAATCCTGCTTCTAAAGCTGGCGAATTAGGCATTAAACCTAAAATTAATATTCCATTTCTTTTAACATCATATGTTATATGAACTCCAATACCGTCATATTCTTCTTTTCCTTCAACAAGCATTTTATCATATTCTTCTTTTGATACATATCTTGTATATGGATCTCCAGTTGCTTCAGCCATACCATCAATTGCACCTTCAACAACTTTTTCCATATCTACGTCATCTACATATTCTGTTTGGATTTTAACCATAGCTTCTTTTATTCTATCAAGATATTGTTGTGTTTCTTTTGAGTTTTCAACAGCTGCTTTACTGCTTTTTTCCGTTATTTTAGGCGAAATTATAATATACAATGATATTGCAACTATCCCTACCAATAATATTGTAATAGAAGCTGTAAGCGCATTACTAACTACTTTCCACTTATCTATTTTTTTATTTTCATCATTTTCATTCATTTTATCAAACCCCTTTTTATTATTATTTCTAATCTTTTAGTTTATTATATATCAAACTAAAAAATTAGTCAACATTATTTTTTAGTTTTAAATTTTTTATTGTTTTTTATTAATTTGTTTTATTTTATTATTAAGTTAATTTATATTTTATTAATAATTATAATACTAATATCTTAATTTAATAACAACATTTACAATTTCAGTTGACAATTTTCTTCACTTAAATTAAAATTATAATATAAGTTACGGTAATGTTAAAGAAGGTGGTTAATTATAATGAAAAATTATTACAAAATATTAGAAGTTAATGAAAATGCTTCCAAAGAAATTATAAACAAAATTTTTAAAATTCATATAAAAAAAAATCACCCTGACCTATTTAATGGTGAAGAAAAAATACTTATGGAAGAAAAAGTTAAAGAAATTAATGAAGCATACGAAATTTTATCAGATGAACAAAAAAGAAAAAATTATGATGATGAATTAAAGCAAGAACAAAACAATATTATTAATGATAAAGCTTTAATCTTAATCGAAGAAAATAAATATTTAAAAGAATTGTTGCAAAAAAAAGAACAATTAATAAATGATTTTTTATCTAGCACTAATACCGAAATTAATGATTATGAAAACGATATTGAAAATTTCTTTAATAATGAAAATAATATTAATGATAATTATGATGAAAACAATACTTTTTCAACTGAATATGAATATGAAAATAAAAATTATACATTTAAAGAAACTATTTTAAATTTTTTTAATGATAATTCTATATTTCTAAAAAAAATTTTATTTAGTATTTTACTCATTATAGTTGGTTTTATATTTATTGAAAAATTAACTGGAATAAATTTATTAGGAGAATTAATAAATGTTTTTTTAAATTAAATAACAAGAAATTCAAAAATGTTATTTCCTTTATTTTTAAGATATTTAGCCATTATTGTTGACATTTATATCAAAAGATTGTATACTTAATAGGCAATAATTATAAATTTATTTATTTACCCATTTATTGTATGAAAAAGGAGTGAAATATTATGAAAAGAACAAAAATAGTTGCTACAATAGGACCTGCAAGTCAAAATATAGAAGTATTAGAACAACTTATTAAAGCAGGTATGGACGTTATGAGACTTAACTTTTCTCATGGCGACCACGAAGAACAACTAGAAAAAATAGAGACTTTAAGAAAATTAAATGAAAAATTAGGAACAAGCGTAGCTTTTTTACTTGATACAAAAGGTCCTGAAATAAGATCAGGGGTATTTGCAGATGGACAAAAACATCAATTAACTAAAGGTGATAAAATCATATTAACAACTAGAAATGTAGAATGTGATGATAATACTATATCTGTATCATATGAAGGTTTAGTTGATGATATTGATGTTGGTTTCCATATCCTTATTGATGATGGTTTAATTGACTTAGTTATCGATAAAAAATTAAATGAAACTGATTTAGAATGTACTATCCAAAATAGTGGATTAATTGGTAACAAAAAAGGTGTTAATGTACCTAAAGCAAAATTAAAATTAAAAGCAATGACTGAAAAAGATATTAGTGATATAAAATTTGCAGTTGAACAAGATTTAGATTTTATAGCAGCTTCATTTGTTAGAAAAGCTTCAGATGTTTTAGAAATAAGAGAATTACTTACATCTTTAGGAAACGATAGAATTAAAATAATATCTAAAATAGAAAATGAAGAAGGTATTGAAAATTTTGAAGAAATTTTAAAAGTATCTGATGGAATAATGGTAGCTCGTGGTGATTTAGGAGTTGAAATTCCAATTGAACAATTACCATCTGTACAAAAAATGATGATAAGAAAAACTGTAGAAGCAGGAAAACCAATTATAACAGCAACACAAATGTTAGATTCTATGCAAAAAAATCCAAGACCTACTCGTGCTGAAGTATCAGACGTTGCAAATGCAGTATATGATGGTTCATCAGCAGTAATGCTATCTGGAGAATCAGCTCAAGGTGATTACCCAGTTGAATCAGTAAAAGTAATGGCTAAAATAATAAAAGAAAGTGAAAAAAATATTGATTACTGGAAAAGATTTAAAAGAAAAAATATTGAAAAATTTTCTAACTTTATTAAACCAGAAAATTTAGATGAAATGTATGAATTTAAAAAACAAACTAACTTTGCAGTATGTTGTTCAGCTATGTTTGCTAATGCAGATGCAATTATAGCAATATCTGAACATGCAATAACACCATCTATGTTATCTAGTTTCAAACCAGGTTGCCCTGTTTATGTAATAACAGCTAATTTACATACATACAGACAAATGAGTCTTGAACATGGAACAACTGGTATATATCTTCCTGGAGTTTATGATTTTGATAAAATTTTAAACCAAGGAATAGAAGTTTTAAAAGAAAAAAAATTAATTAAAGAAAATGATACTGTAGTACTAAGTGGTGGATATCCAAATGATGCTCACACTGATTTCTTAAGTTCTCAAGCAACTGGTACTATAATAAGAATATAATATTACTAAATTTTAAAGATAATTTACACAAAAAAATATAAACTTTAACCATATATATTGATTATTTTATCTTTTTATGTTAAAATGTATTAGTAATGTTAAAAAAATTTAAAAGGAGGATTTAAAATGGCAAAATGTGAAGTATGCGCTAAAGAATTAAATTTCTCACTACAAGTGAGTCACTCTCATAGAAGAACAGCTAGAACTTGGAAACCAAATATTCAAACTGTTAAAGTAAATAATAATGGAAATACAAAAAAAATGAAAGTATGTACAAAATGTTTAAAGAGTGGAAAAGTTCAAAGAGCTTAAATTTAATTATAGAAAAAATTTAATATTTTATATATTATTAGAGATATGAATACTAATTCATATCTCTTTTTTTGACAAAACTATAAAATTAGTGTAAAATGTATATAAATATATTAATAAAGGTGAATAATATGGAAAACAAAAATACAAAAAAAAATAATAAAATGTATATTGAAACATCAAAAAAAGATTATATAAAAATGATAAAAATTTTAGAAGCTAGTTATCCAAATCCCAAATGCGGATTGAATTTTAATACCCCTATTGAATTAGTTGTTGCTTTAATTTTAGCCGCCCAATGTACAGATGAAAGAGTTAATAAGATAGTTCCTATTCTATTTTCAAAATATCAAGATGTTTATCAATTAGCAAATGCTAAACAAAAAGATATATCAAAAATAATACACTCTTGTGGATTTTATAACAATAAATCAAAAAATATAATTGAAACATCAAAAATAATAGTAAATATTTTTAATGGAATAATTCCTAAAACAATGGATGAACTTTGTACTTTAAAAGGTATCGGTAGAAAATCTAGCAATATTATTCTACAAGAATGTTTTAATATAACAGTAGGAATTGCTGTAGACACACATGTAACTAGATTAAGTAGAAAAATGGGGCTATCAAATAAAGCAACAGCAGATAAAATAGAACTAGAACTTACTACTAAAATAAACAAAAAATATTGGCCAATTTTAAATCATATACTTGTTTTACATGGCAGAGCAATATGTATTGCAAGAAGACCAAAATGTGATATTTGCCCTATAACTAATATTTGTCCAAAAAATAATTAAACCACTTAAATATGGATAACATATTTAAGTGGTTATTAATCTATTTTATTATTTTTATTGTTTTTTAATTTTCAGGTTCATTATTTTCATTGTTTATTTTTTGCTCTTTGTTTTCATCTTTATTAATAACTTCACCTACATCATCAACTTCAACTCCTGTTTTAGATTCTACAGTGATTTGATTTTCTTCTTTTTCTGAAGATTTAGGTATTTTAATAAAGAACGTTGTTCCATTTCCAAGTGAACTATCAAAACTAATATCACCTTTAAAAGAACCTACTATAACAGAATATACTAAATAAAGACCTAAACCAGTACCTTTAATACCTTTTGTTGTAAGTATATTTTTAAATACAAAAGGTGATATTTTAACATCTATTCCGCCAGCAAAATCAATTACTTTAACTAATGCATTTTTACCATCTGAATCTTCTTCAACACTAATTATAATTTTACCACCATTATCTTCACCATAAGCTTGAGCTGCATTTACTACTAAATTTGTAAATACTTGTCCAAGTTTAGTAGGATCACCTTTTATACTAACATCATCTTTAATATCGATGACAACATCAGATCTGTTTTTTGATATTTCATTATATGTTATTATTTTTATATCTTTTAAAACACTACTGATTTTAAAATCTACATCAGTATCTCCACCAAGATTTCTTATTTGGTTTCTCATACTATTTACAATAGTAATTATTTTATTAGCACAATTATCCATTCTAAATATAATTTCTTTTTCTTGATCAGTTCTCTCACTTGTCATTGAACTTAACATTACAATACCAGTTTTTATAGCTGCTATTGGTGTATTTATATCATGTGCTACACCACCAGCAAGTTCTCCTATAGAAACTAATTGACCTTGTTTTACAATTATATTTTGTTTTTCTTCAAGTTCAACCATATCTAATTTATGCTGTGTAATATCTTTAAAAAGTAATAATGTACCTATGTACTCATTACCTGTATTAGATTTTATTGGTTGAATATCCACTTCAAAATATTTATCCTTATCCTTTACTTTTAAAGTATATTCTAATATAATTTTTTCATTTTTTTCTATTGACAAAGAAATTGCATTTTTTAATTTATCAAAAGTATCTTTATTATGTTCTTTTAAAAACAAAAATAAATTTTCCACCTTATTATTTTCTAATAATTCATTAAAATTTTCTTTAAAAGATCTATTCATATCAACAATTGAACCATCAGTAGATACAACAACAAAAGAATCCGACATTGTATTTGTAATTGTTTTCAAAGCAACTGGTGTTATATTTAAAATTTTATATTTTATTATTGCTATTGCATAAAAAATTAAAGTAATAACAAATAACATAGGTGTCACGTATATTGATATATTAATAATTCTCAAAGTTCCCATTATATTAACAATTAAAGGTATCAAACTACCAATTACAATTAAAGCTGTTTGAATAGAAAAAAAACCTGATTTTTTTATAGACGCTTTTATCATTATTATTATAAATAGTACCATTAAAATATAAGAATAACCACTATTAACATAAAACATAGGACCATATATTGCTTCACTAAAATTTACAGAATAGTGTTTATAAAATAAATTATGATAATCATTTGTCCATAATATAATCAATGATAATATAGGTATTATACTTAAACAAAATATTTTTAAATTATTTATTTTTGCACCCCAATATTTAATAGACATTATTAAAGCTATTGGTGGTGTAAAACAAATACCTATATAAGTAATATAGTCAAAATATATAGGATTTCCTGTTGAATTTAATTTAATAAATATAGATTGTCCTAATAAACCTAAACACCAAACTGTCAACATAAAAAACATAACCGACATTATATTTGACACATTTAATTTTTCGAATTTTAATTTTATCATTCCTATTAATGATAAACATATTATAATACAAAAAATTAATAATATTTCAATCATTTAACCCCTCCTTAAGTACTAAAACAAGTTAATTATTATTTAAAAACTTAACAGCTTTCAAATATTCAATATATTTTTTTATATAATTTTCATCTATTTTCTTCCACTCAAAACCAATTTCGTTTAAATATTTTATTGTATTATATGAAGTTATTTCTATATTTGTTGAATAATCTAATAAATTATTTTCATTTATATCATTTATTATACCAATTATTTTTTTTGTTGAATTTTCATCTTCAAGAATTTTTTTTATATAATTTGAAAACTCTATATCTTCTATAACACTTATTTTTATTCCTATTTTTTTCAAAATTTTTAAAAATTCACTTACATTTACATGATTATGATTATATACATGAAAAGTATTATGATTCATATTAAAGTATTGCATAACTTTAACTATAAATTCACTAGCTAAATCAACAGGTGTAAATTCCAAATACATATTATAACAATTTTTTGGAATATAACCTATATCTACTATAGATTTTAACCTTCCTGTAAAAGCATTTTCTTCTATATTATCCTGAAATTTCAAATCACTATATCTTCCTGTAAGATTACCACATCTTATTATGTTTGCCTTAAGTCCTTTATTAATATATTCTAATACACATTCTTCAGCTTTAAATTTTGTATATATATATACATTATCAACATTTTGATTTTTAAAAAAACATGTTTCATCAAATATATTTTTTTGATTTTCATTAGATTTTTGTTTAACATAGGCTGCTTCAAAAGCGTTTCCGGAAACACTTATAGTAGAAATATGTATCATTTTTTTATTTTTATTATAGCAATATTCGGCTACATTTTCAGTACCTTTAACATTTATATCAAAGAAAAATTCTTTACTACCATAATGTTTAACACAAGCAGCAGAATGAACTACAAATTCTATTTTTTTTGATATTTCTGGATATCTATCCATTCCTAAATTTTTTTCAATTATATCTCCATCTAAAGCAAAAATTCTTTTATCTAATAATTCATCATATTTATCACCAAAATAATAATTTAATTTAAGTTTTAGTCTTTCTTTAGAAGTTAAATTGTTTTTGCTTCTTACCAAACAATAAACATTTACTTTTTCTTTTTCTAAAATTTCACTAACAACATGAGAACCTAAAAATCCAGTTACTCCTGTAACTAAAATATCACTTAACGGTTTATATTCAGGTTTGATATTAAAATTTTTGTTAGAATTTAATATATTAGAAAAATCTTTATTGTAATTTGATATATCAAATTCTTTTATTTTAATACTCTCTTCTATTTTTTTTGATATTTCCCTTATGGTATAAAATTTAAATATATCCGAATATTCTATATTTATTTCTTTTTTCAAAAGTTCTATTCTTAATTTTATCGCATCAAGAGAATCTCCTAATTCAAAAAAATTTGTATCAATACCAAATTTTTTATCTTTAAATATAAATTTCCAAGAATCAAAAATTTCTTTTTGTATATTTGTTGTAGGCATACTTAATTCTTGATTTATTAAATTTAATTTATATTCTAATATTTTTTTTCTGTCTATTTTTCCATTTGCTGTTAAAGGAAATTTATCTAATTTTATAAAAACACTTGGTATCATATATAAAGGTAATTTTTTTTGTATAACCCCTCTAAAATATTCATTTTCATATTCTTTGTTTTTATCAATATAATAACATATAATTTTTTGATCTTTAAATACAACTACTGCATCTTCTACTCTAATAAATTTAACAATATTTTTTTCTATTTCTTCTAATTCTATCCTTTGACCATTTAACTTTATTTGAAAATCAGTTCTACCCAATATTTTTAATTCTTGTTCAAAATCAATTAAAGCTAAATCACCTGTTAAATATATTTTATCTTTTATAAATTTATTATTTATAAATTTTTCTTCTGTTAATTTAACATTATTATAATATCCCTTTGATACTGATTCACCAGATATAGCTAATTGTCCTTCTATTTGATAAGGTAATAAACGATTTTTATTATCTAATATATATAATTTTGTGTTTTGTATTGGTTTGCCAGCTGTTATTTCATTTGTTTTTGTTATATCTTTAATTGTTGACCAAATAGTGGTTTCAGTTGGACCATATACATTTATTATACTAGAATTAGTTATTTTTTTTAATTTCTTTATATAATCTTCTGGTAAAGTTTCTCCACCTAATAAAACTTTTTTCATATTTTTTATATATTCCAAATTATTATTATCAGATGTTAATAATCTTAATTTTGTAGGAGTTGTTTGAATTATATCAACGTTATTTTTTATACATAAACTATTCAATAAAGATGAATCAAGTTGTTCTTTTTCATTTGATAAAACTAATTTTGCCCCATTTAAAAATGTAAGCCAAATTTCCAATCCAAATATATCAAATGAAATCGTAGTTATCGAAACTACATTTTCTTCTTTTGATATTTTTATATTTTCATTTATACCAAATAAAAAATTAATTAAATTATAATTATTTATCATAACTCCTTTTGGGTTTCCTGTTGAACCAGAAGTATAAATTAAATATACTAAATTATCAGATAAAATTTCTAAATCCAAATTAAAATTAGATGTATTATCATTTAAATTATTTACATTAATAGCATTATCTGAAATAAAATCACAAGATTTACTAGTAACAACATATTTAGCATTACTATTTTCTAATATATATTTAACTCTCTCTTCAGGATATTCTGGATCAATAGGTATATATGTTCCACCACATTTTAAAATAGCCAATAAAGCTGAAATTAAAACTTCATTTCTATTCATATATACTGCTATTATATCACCAATTTCCACACCTTTTTCTTCTCTTAAATAATGTGCTAATTGATTTGCTTTTTCATTTAATTCTCTATATGTCATTTTTTTATCTTCAAACACTAAAGCAATATTATCTGGTGTTTTTTCAACTTGTTCTTCAAATAATTGTATAACAGTTTTATCTTTTGGATAATCTCTATCTGTATCATTAAATTCATATAATATTTTATGTTCTTCTTCAACACTCATTATGCGAATATCTTCTACAGTAACCTCTTCATTGCTAAGAGCATCTTCTATTATTGCAATAAGTCTAGTATGTAAATATTTTATTTCAATTTTATCAAATACATCAATTAAATAATCATAATATATTTCTAATTTACCTTCATTATTTATATCAACTATATGTATATCTAAATCATCTTGAATACAATTCGGTTCTTTCCATATAGCATTATATTTTTTATTATCAGAATAATTTGCTCTTGCATTTTGATACGACAAAACAATATTATACAAATTAGCTTTTATATCTGTCTTAGAATGAACTTCTTTTATAATTTCACTATATGGATATTTTTGATGCCTAAAAATAGACATTGTATCGCAAGAAACAGCTTTTAATAAATCTCTAAATTTAATATTTTCTTCAATTTTAAATCTCATTGGTATCGTAGAAATAAACATACCAAGCATTTGTTTTTCTTTAAAATTTGATCTATTTAAAACTGGTGTTCCTATAATAAAATCATTTATATCTTTTATTCTATATATATAAGTTGAAAGTGCTGTTAAAAACAATACATATGGTGAAACTTTATTGTTTTTACAATACATGTTAATTTTTTCATTTAGTTCTTTATCTAATTTAACAATATATCTTTTAGATTCTTTATTTATTTTTTTTGAAACGTTTTTTAAAGCTACTGGTTCATTTATATCTTTCAAATATTCATTCCAAAATTCTTCATCTTTTTTATATTTATCTGATTCCATATATTGTTTTTCAGAGTTTATATATTCTATATAACTTGGCACTTCTAAATCATTTTCAATATTATTGTATAGTTTTTCATATATTTTAGAATATTGTGTAGCAACTTGAATAAGTCCCCAAGCATCTGATATTATATGATGAAACTTATAATAAATACATGTTTTCATATTAGGTAATTTAATTATTTTAAATTCATATAATTTTTCTCCTAATATATTTATTGGTTTTAACATTTCATTTTTTATATATGTATTAAAATCTTTTTCACTTAATAAAGACATATCCAAAACTTCTATATTTTGTTTTTTAAATTCTCTAATATATTGTAAAGGTTCTTCACCTTTTTTTATTATATTTAATCTAAGAGCTTCATTATTTTTAATTAATTCATTTAATACTTCATTATGAATATCATATTTAAATTCATCATTTTTAATATAAAATACTCCTGCTATATTGTTTATATTGCTACCATCATTTACCAATTCAACCATCCAAATATTTTTTTGCGGATTTGTTAATTCATAATATTCTTTCTTCATTACTAAATTGCCCCCTTATATTGCAAAGCATTAAATTCATATAACCTTAAATTGAAAAAAAAGTTATAGAAACAGTCGCCTAATACCCCTTTAAAATCAATTAAAGAGTTGACGATACTATTTATAACTTTTTTTAATTTAAACCCAAAATTAGAGCTTTCACTATAAGGTATTTCATATTGCATAAATACCCCTTTTAATATATCTATATTTTTTACATTTCCTATTTTATCTTTTAAATTAATTAATATATATTTTCTCGAAATCAAAGAAACTAAATTGAATTGATTACCCATGTATTCATTCCTCTTTCTATGTCAAAGACTACATAACATTCAAATAAATCATTAATTAAAATTATAGCACATAATTAAAACTAATTCAACTTTTTTTAAAATAATTAATTAAAATCATTTAAAATTATATAATTTATTGACAAAATAAATTATTTGTGTTATTATATTAGAGTAATCGCGGGTATGGCGGAATTGGCAGACGCGCTGGACTTAGAATCCAGTGTCAAACGACGTGAAGGTTCAAGTCCTTTTACCCGCACCAAATAAAAAGTTATAAATATCTTAATTGATATTTATAACTTTTTTATTTTTTATAAACTATGTAATGATCTTCCATGTAAACCTCATAAGCTTTCAAATCTACATTTTTTTTATTCATCCTTAGCTTTTTTATTTCAGTCATATTAGTAGATAATTCAATCAGCTCCTTGCCTATTTTTTTTTCATATAGTTCTGCTAATTTATAAAAAAACACATCAAAACATACAATATTTCCAAGAGACGCAAAACAAAATCTTAATACACATATTTTAAAATCATTTTCAAGATATATTTCTTTATCTTTCATTTCATTTAAAAGATGAACTTTTGTATTTCCAGCTTCTTTTAAATCTTCAATCACAATTTTACAAACATCAAAACAAAATTTTTCAAAATCAAAACTAAACTCCGGTAATTTCATTTTTTTAAAATCCAAATCAAATATGTATCCATATTCTAAATCTCGATTTTTGTTCATAAGCTTATAGTACATTTCCCCCTCCAAATAAAATTTTATTTGTATAAATAAATAATTGGTACCATCATTATAGCACCAATCATTTATATTTTCAATACATTATTTTTTTAACTTAAATCTTAATGTTTTTCTATTTAACTTAATAAATCAAACATATCCATTTGTTCTGATCTTGGCATATCTTTTAAGCATCCTGCATTTTTTAAAACTTCTACTGCTACTTTACCAAGTTTTGCACTCATAGTCATTTGTTCTATTGAAGTAAATCTACCTTTTTCTCTTGCTACAACTAATTTTTCTGAATCAACTTCTCCAAAACCAGTTAATGATGAAAGTGGTGGTCTAATCCCATTTTCTTCAACTATGAATTTTTTCCAATCTGATAAATAAATATCTACTGGTAAGAAATTTATATTTCGCTCGTTCATTTCAAGTACAAGTTCTAGTATTGGATACATATTTTTTTCTTTTGTTGTTGCATTATTTCCTAAACTATCAATTTCTTTCATTTTAGCTCTTACTCGTTCTTTTCCATATAACATTGAATCACTATCGAATTCATCTGCTCTTATAGAGAAAAAAGATGCATAATATGCTGCTGGAATATGTACTTTAAACCATGCTATTCTAAAAGCCATTGTTACATAAGCTGCAGCATGTGCTTTTGGAAACATATATTTTATTTTTTTACAAGAATCTATATACCATTCTGGAATACTATATTCAACCATTAAAGCTTCTTGTTCTTCAGTTAAACCTTTACCTTTACGAACACATTCCATTATTTTAAATGATGGATTAGGTGGCAAACCTTGTCCTATTAAATATGTCATTATATCATCCCTTGTACATATTGCTTCATTTAGTGTTGTTGTTCCTTCTTGTATTAATGTTTGTGCATTATTTAACCATACATCTGTACCATGAGATAAGCCTGATATTCTTATTAATTCTTCAAATGTTGTTGGTCTTGTATCGACTAACATACCTCTTACAAATTTAGTTCCAAACTCTGGAACACCAAAAGTTCCAACTTCTGAATTAATCTGTTCTGTTGTTAATCCTAAAGATTCAGTAGAACTAAATATTGCCATTGTTTCTTTGTCATCTAAAGGTATTTCTTTTGGATCAACACCTGTTATATCTTGTAGCATTCTAATCATAGTTGGATCGTCATGTCCTAGTATATCAAGTTTTAATAGATTTTTATCTATTGAGTGATAATCAAAATGAGTAGTTATTATACTAGATCTTGGATCATCTGCTGGATGTTGTACTGGACAAAATTCATAAATTTCTCTTCCTTTTGGTACAACTATTATACCTCCTGGATGTTGTCCAGATGTCCTTTTTATGCCAGTACATCCTTTTGAAATCCTAACAATTTCAGGATTTAACATTACTTTATTTCTTTCTTCTAAATATTTAAGAACAAATCCATATGCTGTTTTATCCGCAACTGTACCTATTGTACCAGCTTTGTATGTTGTACCTTTTCCAAATATAACTTCTGTATATTTATGTGCTTTAGCTTGATATTCACCAGAGAAGTTAAGATCTATATCTGGTTCTTTATCTCCATTAAATCCTAAAAACGTTTCAAACGGTATATCCATACCATCTTTCACAAGATTTGTTTCACATTCTGGACATTTTTTATCTGGTAAATCAAATCCATTTTTAAAACCATAATCTGAAAAATCAGAATATTTACAATTTGGACATCTATAATGTGGTCTTAATGAATTAACCTCAGTAATCCCTGTTAAATATGCTGCAAAAGATGATCCAACTGATCCCCTTGAACCAACTAAATAACCATCTTCATTTGATTTCCAAACTAATTTTTGAGCAATTATATACATTACTGAGAATCCATTTTTAATTATAGAATCAAGTTCTTTTACAACTCTTTCTTCTACAATATCTGGTAATGGATCACCGTACAATTCTTTTGCTTTTTCTCTTGCAATATCTTCAATTTCTTTTTCACAGCCCTCAATATGTGGTGGACATTTTTCATCAGATATTGGTGTTATTGCATCGCATAAATCTGCAACTTTATTTGTATTTGTAACTACTACTTCATATGCCTTTTCTGGGCCTAAATATTCAAATTCAGCAAGCATTTCTTCTGTTGTTCTATAATATAGTGGTGCTTGTTTATCTGCATCACTATATCCTTGTCCTGCCATAATAATTCTTCTATATATTTCATCTTCTGGATTTAAAAAATGACTATCACAAGTAGCAACAACTAGTTTATTATTTTTTTCACCAACTTCAACTATTTTTTTATTTATATCAATTAAATCTTGAACTGAATTTAACATACCTTTATCTAAATAAAATTGATTATTCCCTAAAGGTTGTATTTCTAAATAATCATAATAATTAGCTATTTTATCAATTTTTTCTTCAGATTCTTTATTAAAAATAGCTTGGTATAATTCTCCACGTTCACATGCAGCTCCAATTACTAATCCTTTTTTATATCTATTTAAAAGAGATCTTGGAAGTTTAGGTCTTTTATTAAAATAATTTAAATGAGTATATGAAACTATTTTATATAAATTTTTTAAACCTTCATAATCTTTTGCAAATAAAATAACATGGTAATATGGTAATTTTTTAGCTTCTTCTTCTAAATTAGAATAAATATAATCATATATATCTATATTTTTATTTTTAGCATCTTCTATCATTTTCATAAAAACTTGAACAGTAGCTCTTACATCATTTATAGCTCTATGAGCACCTTCTAAACTAATTTCTAAATTTTGTGCTATTGTACCTAATTTATGATTTTCAAAAGTTGGATATAATTCTCTTGATATTGTTAAAGTATCTATAACTGTATTTTTAACTTCTAATTTTTCTACTTCTGCAAAATATTTTATAAAACTCACATCAAATTTAGAATTATGAGCTACTAAAATACAATCTTTAGTAAATTCTAAAAACTCTTTTATAACAACATCTATTTTAGGTGCATCTTTTACCATATCATCATTTATATGAGTAAGTTCTTGAATCTCTTTAGGTATAGGTCTCTCTGGATTTACAAACGTAGAGTATTCATCTATTATTTTTCCATCTTTAACTTTTGCAACGGCAATTTCTGTTATTTTATCAAATTTAGGGTTAAATCCTGTAGTTTCAATATCAAATACACAAAAAGTATCACTTTTTTGTATATCAATATCCACATCTTGCACAAGATAACCTTCAACACCATATAAAACTTTAGTAGGGGCAACATCTAAAACTTCTTGAGTTGTAGGATAACCTTTTTCTTTTTTAACTAAAGAACTAAATGCTTTCATAATTGTATTATGTGCTTCTGGAAAAGATTGCACTACACCATGATCAGTTATAGCTACAGCTTTATGTCCCCACTTAATAGCTTGTTTAACTATAACAGAAGCTGGAGTTATTGCATCCATAGCACTCATTTGCGTATGCATATGTAATTCAGATCTTTTTACTTCTGCATTATCTTTTTTCTCTGGTGGTTTATCACCTTGGATTATATTTTGAGCCATAACAGTTATCTCTTTTGAATAATTATCAAACTGAGCTCTACCTTGTAATATTATATAATCACCTTTATTTAATTTTGATTTAACCTCATCATATTTTTTCTTATCTAAAAACATTTTACAAGATATTGTACTTGTGTAATCTGTAACATATAAAGATACAAGAATTTTACCACTTTTTAATTCTCTATCTTCTTTTTCAAAAATACAACCTGATATACATATTCTATCCATATCAGCATAAATATCTTTTATGCTAGTTATAGTTCTTTTATCTTCTGAAATATTAACTCCATATATAACATTATCAGGTTGTTGTTGTTTCATTTGCTCTCTTTCAAGTTTTTCTTCTTCAGTAAGAGGAGCTCTTTTAACAAAACCATTACTTTCATTTGAATTGCTATTTGTACTATTTGAATCTTTATTACTTGCACCAGTAAAACCACTTGTGTTTTTTATCTCATCTACTTTTACAAAATTTAAAATTCTTGCTTTTTCATCTTCTTTACTTAAAGTAACATTTTCATTAACATTAATATTAAATGTTAAATTATATTGTATTTTTATACATTTTTGTATATAATCATCTATTTTTTTTATACCAACAAAATTAGCATAAGGTCTTGATAATGTTATTATTATATTTTTAGAATCATTATCAACATTATATTTACAATTTTCAAAAATATCTTGAGAATAAACATATTTTTTATTTACAAGTGCTATTACATTTTGAAGTTCATTTACTTCTAATATATGATTTCTACAATTACAACTATGCTCTACTTTAAAACTTTTCAAATCATAAATCTTACAAGCTCTTTCTTGAAAATTTTCTATTTCTAATAATGAAATATTAGTTTCTTCCGAAAAAGTTTTAATTATAACAGAATTTAATTTTTTTGAAAATTTTATTTCTTCTATAACTGCATCATTAAAACCACTACTTAAATCTATACAATTAAAAAAAACTTCTTTTACTAATTTTTTCATTTTGCCTCCAATTTCAATAGTAAAACATATAAATAAATTATATGAATAGTTAAAACTAAAACATTCTACATAATTTATTTTTTGTATTTTACTACAATATATTTTACTATAATAATGGCAATTATTCAAGACATTTTCACTTTTTATTTATTGTTAATTTATTCGTTTTTTTATTTTATTCATACTTTATATTTTCAAAATGTTATATACCTAAATATGTCTCTAAACTTTTTGCTATTGAATCTACATATTCAGACTTTTTGTTTACTATATTTGTATAGTCATCAACACATGTCATATACCCAAGTTCTAATAAATAAGTTTCTACACCTACATTAGAATCATAATATTTATTAGTTCCATACTCAGTATTTCTTCCATCCATATATGCATTAGTAGCAATACCACCCGTCTCCCTTAGAATACCAAAATATGAAGTTGCTTCAGTTATGTTATATTCTTCATAATTTAATTCATTAGCCTCAATCTCTGCTTCATCTATTTCATCACTTGTGAAATTTCTTACATAAACACCATTTTCAACTTTATATGCAGTTTTAGGAGAATATGTCGTACTAGCTCCACTTACAATATTCTTTGCAATTAAACTAGCTAAATTTGTATTTAAATTTGATGCTAAATATACTTCTAAACCTCCTTCTTCCATATCATATTCACTACTATTTAAATGTATAGATAACATCAATTTTGCAGAAACATCATTTGGTATAACACACCTTCCATCTTCACCATATGTTTCAATATATGAATCATCATTTCTTGTAAGTTTAACTTTTAAACCCAAACTTTCTAATTTTGTTTTTAAAGCAATTGCATATTTTAAATTAATCTCTGATTCAGTATAACTTTCACCTACATCAGCACCACAATCTTCACCACCATGTCCTGGATCTATAACAATATCATAAACGTTATCTGGCAAAACTGTATCTTCTACATTAATACTCATAATACTACTAGAATTATTTGATAAACTACCATTAAACGCTATATCTATTTTATTATTTTTATTATTTTTGGTAATTGTATAATATGTTACATTTTCATAATCTGTGTTATTTATTAACGAATAATATTTTGAAACATTATCGCCATCACTACTTAAATTATAATTGATTTTTAATAAAACAACATTTTTACCTAACGTTAAATTTTCTAAATTAATACCAGAATTTAATTCATCTGATGTATAAAAACTTAAAAACGTATCATCAACTTCATATTTAATTTCATATTCAACTTCTTCTAAAGTTTCTTCATTTTTTAATACTAATGTAGCAGAGTCAATTAAATTCTCAGCTACACTTTCACTTTCTTCTAAATCAAACTTAAGATCTCCATATATATTTAAATGTGTTCCGTATACTAAATACTTACTAACATTAACTTTCTCACTTTCTAAATCTGCCTCTATTTCTTTACTTACTTCATTTTCTCCACTTACATTATTTAATCCAAAAACATCTTCAAAAAAAATAAAAAAACAAATTACAGCTGTTATTAAAGTTAGAATTAGTATAACTATAAAATTTTTCAAAACTTCACCTCGTACACTATTTTATTATTTTTCTGTGTATTTCTAGTGATAGTATTGAATTGAAAATTAAAGTTTTTAGTGATAAAAAGATAGAAATGTTTAAAACATTTCTATCTTTTTTTATTTTAATAACAACTGTGTTTTGTTATAAGTTAACAAACAATTATTTACAACTTCATTTTTTTTAGTTGCATATTCACTATATGTACCAGTTGGATTAACTGTAATTTGATATAATTCTTGATATGCAGAATAAAATTCTAAAATTGAACTTTTTAAATTTTCCATTTCTTTTGGACTATCATTTACAACTTTAAACAAATTATTTATTTCTTCATTTTTACTTTTTATATCTACTATTTCACTTTTTTTATCAACAAACAAATTAGAAATAGCTGTATCAAAATCATTATATATATAGCTGGTTTTTTTTATATATTTATCAGTAGTTATATCACTTTTTTCATATATAGCATTATACCAAACTTTCACAGTTAAATTTGAAATTTCTTCGCATTCACCAGAATTTTCTAAAATCAATCTTGATATATTATTTGCATTTTCTATATATTTATTTTTTTTATCATTATTATAAATATTAAAGCTTATTATACTCACGCTAATAAGTATAATAATAACCATTATAAATATAATTATTAATTTTTTCTTTGATTTACTCAATTTATATCCACAATTAGGACATTTTTTTACAGTGTCTGATAATTCCTTTTCACATTCTGGGCAACTTATTAAGCTCATACTTTACCTCCTCATATTCAAAATCAAAACAAATCATATTAAAAAGCACAACAAATAATATAATTCATATATAATCGCAGTAATTTTTTACTATTTCCCCGTTAGTAAATTTATACCACTTTTTGTATAATTTTGCAAGTTTTTATACAAAATTTTATTTGAAATATAAAAAGAATGGTAACTACAATAGTAGTTTACCATTCTCATATACTAATATGTTGTCAAATTAATTAAATTTTTGTTAAAATTTCTTTATTTTAACTGCATTACCAGATTGTAAAAGTTCTATATGGTTTAACGCTTTACCTGTACCAATAGCCACACAAGACTGTGCATCTGTTGCTATCATAACAGGAATACCTATTCTATCTTCAATAAGTTTTTCAAGTCCATATACAAGACCTCCACCACCTGTTATATATATTCCTCTATCAGAAATATCAGCAGATAATTCTGGTGGTGTTTCTTCTAATACAGTATGTACTCCATCTACTATTTGATCTGCACAAGGTTTTAGTGCTTCTAACATTTCTTCAGATGTTATTTCTACTTCAACAGGAAGTCCTGTTGTTAAATCTCTTCCTTTTACTTTCATTACTTCTATTGTAGGTTTTGGGAACATACAACCTATATTTATTTTTATATCTTCTGCTGTTCTTTCTCCTATAATTATATTTTTTTGTTTCTTTATATATTTTATTATAGCTTCGTCAAATTTATCTCCAGCTACTTTCAATGATCTACTTTTTACTGAACCACCAAGTGAAATAACTGCTATATCAGCTGTTCCACCACCAATGTCTAAAATCATACTACCATAAGGTTTAGCTATATCAATACCAGCTCCAATTGCTGCTGCTATTGGCTCTTCTATTAAATAAACTTTTCTAGCCCCTGCATGAGTAGCAGCATCGATAACAGCTTTTCTTTCAACTTCTGTAACACAAGAAGGTACACAAATCATTATTCTAGGTGAAAAAACAAATCTTCCACAAACTTTATTTATAAAATATTTCAACATTTTTTCTGTAATTGTATAATCTGAAATAACCCCATCTTTTAGAGGTCTAATAGCTATTATATTTCCTGGTGTTCTTCCTAGCATTTTTCTAGCTTCTTGTCCAACAGCTAATACTTCATTTGTGTTTTTATCAATTGCAACAACTGATGGTTCTCTTAAAACAATACCTTTACCTTTAACATATACTAGTATTGTTGCCGTACCTAAATCTATCCCAATATCTTGTCCAAATAACACTATGTCCCCCTCCGTTTTTCTATTACAATTATATTACATTTTTGTTACAAATGCAACATATTACTAAAAAGATTTAAACCTTTTACTAAATTTATTTTTATAAATTTCAAGAAAAAGTAAAAGCAGGTGATAAATAATCACCTGCTTAAAATTTATATAAATTAATTAATTTTTTACATTAAATATTTATATTAATCAAAATCATTTGCTGCTCTATTATCCAAATCAAATAGTGCAACTGTACTTCTTATTTTTTCATAAATATCTTGATTATGTGTTGCGTCTTTACCATCTAATATTAAATTTCCTTTTTCAAGTTTTATACCTACAGAGTTTAATACTCCTATTGGTTCTTCACTTTTAATATCTAAATATCCTTCATAATCCCATTGAGTTGTATTTTTTAATGTTCCTTTATTAGCATCTGCAACATTATAACTAACAGATACCGTTTTAGTTCCATTTGTAACTGTTGATATTAAATCAAATTTAACACCAATATATCCATCACTCAAAGGATTATTAATTGATTTATTGGTTCCACCTAAAGCTATTGTTGAATTTGGCAACTTAAATTCTCCATACCAAGCTTGTATAAAGTTCTTATCTCCATAACTCATCATAGTCTTATCTAAAGTGAATTTTTTACTTATATCAATAGATACTAATTGTGTAGACATTGTTGTTAAATCTGGTGCAACACCTTGATTATATACTGATCTATATCCATCATTTGGTCTAAATGCAATTTTATATCCACTGTTTTTAAATTGTCTATATTTACCTGTTGAATCTTTATAATATAAAGTTACATCTTCTATCATTTTTGTTCCATCTTTTGAAATATAATAATATGAAGGTTCTACTGTTACATATTTATTAATAGTTGTATCAGCAGGATTATATAATCCACTAGTTTTTAAATCAAAACTTATTCTATATCCCATTTTTGGTGCTTTTGTATAACTTTCTCCAACATGTTTATATGGACCAAGTGGTACATCTTTAGTAATTAATTTATTTTTTGAATATATATCTGTTCTATCTTCTAAAATATTTATATCATTTGAATATATTTTTAAAGCTCTTACCCCAGAATAATATACATTACCTGTCAATTTATTTACTTCTGAAGTGCCTGTTAATATTTGTCTAAATACATCTTTATAATCAACATCTGTACAATCTGTAACTTTAAAATCATATATTCTTCCTATATTAGTTGTTTGTATTGTTTTCTTTGAAAAATAATATGCATCTATAGTCATATTTTTATATGATAATGCTGTAGCAAAATCTGAATGTGCTGATGGTTTAGCAGAACCTACTAATTCACAAGCATTATTTTTATTATATGTTGTTGGCCAATTATGTGATACATTTTGATTTATATATTTTGTACCATTTGTTAGTACTGCTGTTTCTAATTTATCTTCTGGCATATTGTGTGTTAATCCAATTACAGTAACATTATTTTGAATTTGATCAACAATATCATTTGTATTAGAATTATTAGTTGCTTTAGCACTAAATGTAGTTATATCATCACCATTTTTTTCTATTCTAATTGGTGTACCTTTAGTTATTAATGTATCAGCATCTTTTTCTACATCAGCATTTCCTTCTCTTACTTTAGTTTTAGATACAAGCACTATATCTAAATCAAATATAGCATAATAATGTGTAACGTACTGACTAGTATTTAAAGAGCTAGAATATATTGCACCTGCACCTATTGGTTTACCTATATTAAGAGTAAATACAGCATTTTTTTGGATTATATTACTTGCACTCCCAGAAACATTATGATCAACTATTTTATCCGATTTTATATTAATATCACCTAAATTAATAGGAGTATATACATTTACGTAGCTTTTATTTGTTGTATCCATACCTAAAGCATTTAAACTATCTGAACCAGTTACTGCATTATATAGCGAATATACTGCCTTTCCTGAACCTCTTCTTAATCCATTGTATTTATCTATTGGTACATTATACCAACTTGCAAAATCTGCAACATCAGTGTAATTTGCTTTAACATTTACTCCAAAAACACTTTCTAATTGTGCATAAGTAGGTACTGTTTTTACATTCCTATATGGACTAATTTTATTTTGTATTTCCGAATTATACTGATGATCTAAAGCTAAATTAAACATTGGCTGACCATTTGGATTAAATAATGTTGTTTTTTCATTACCTATTATAGTACTTTGGACTCCTGTTTCACTTTCACCATTATTTCCATATTTTCCTTCTTGCAATTTATAGACAGTAAAATCAGTTAATTCATAATAATAATCTCTGTGTGTTTTACCAGCTGCATCTTTAGTTACAACTTCTACTAACCTATATGCAAAAGATTTTAAATAATATCTTGGTGTACTTAAATATGGTTTTAAATTATTTCCAGATGGTATAAATGTATTATCACAATCATCTGAATTAACTGTACTAGTAAATACATCTGAAATCGTATGTATTTTTGGTATAGCAGTAACTAAATTATCATTTGGTTCATAGTAAAAAATTATAACTGTCGCATCATTCATATAATCTATTGAATGATCAGTAGTGTTTACTGTTGTTGTGTCACCATCCCAAATTTTACCTGTACTAGGTAATAATGCTTCTGCACCAGCTAATGTTTTAGCAGTAGCCATCTTACCACCTAAATATTTATAATTACCTAAATCTTTTCTTGAACTTGTAACTTGCATATAACTTTTT
Source organism: uncultured Clostridiaceae bacterium (assembly GCA_964653805.1). GTDB lineage: Bacteria > Bacillota > Clostridia > TANB77 > CAG-465 > CAG-465. Next base: position 76,596 of record CAZZFS010000004.1, read on the forward strand.
ATCCTATAATTATAGTATTCATTATATCCAAAAATAGAAGCTTTAAAATTCAAATTAAGTAATACATCTATATTACCATCTTCTAAATGTTCAACTTGTGAATCACTTGCAAACTGTGGTAATTCTAAACCTGTTTTTTTATCTATATGTTTTATATATAATTTTCTTGCAAAGGGTACAGGATTTATTTTTACATCTTCAGTTTTAATTTTAAATTCTTCTTTAATAGTAGCAAAATCTTGATGTGTGCCATCTAAAGTATATCTATATCCTTTATATCCAGCTTTTGTTCTAGCAGTAAAACTAAATTCTGCTTCATTTAAATCTTCAGATTTAAAAACAAAATATACTTGCCCTCCATTTGAAATACTAGATATTGGATTTCCATTTATATCTGTTGATATAGCTGTAGAACCCATTGATTTTTTTGTGATACTAATATTTGGATCACCAGGATCTATATTTGATGCACTAATAATATATGGACCTACAATATAATTTTCTCCATCCGCTGATATTTCTGGATCTACTAAATGAGTATCAACTGTTATATTCATATTATCATCTATTATTACTTCTGATTTATGTAAATTTGTATATGCTATTAATTCATCTACTGATTTTCCTATAGCAGTTAATCTCTCCGAAGCATTTGATACATTATCTTCAATTGTAACATCACCCATATCAAAACCATCTGTATCAGCTATTTTCCAAAAAGCAAATTGTGTTACATATCTATCAAAAGAAGCTTGATCTCCATATGATGCTTTATAATTACTACTCCATATAGAATTATCACTCCAATTTCTCATTATAAAAGTAGCCTCGTCACTAAGTTTTTCTTGTTGTGTTACTTCACCTTGTTTACTATTTTTTGTACTATTTAAACAGAATGCTCTTTGACCATCTATAGTTGCATAAAATGCCGAATCGGTAACTCCAGATACTCTATACCATAGTAGCCCAGATGTTATACTTAAATTTGCTGCATAACAATTACTAGAAACAATATTTATTAAAATTATTGTAACTACACTTATAAAAATTCTAAATTTTATACTTAATTTTCTAAAAAAATTTTTATTCATAATTTATTCCTCTATACTTTCAAATATAATACCAGAATTAGTCCTATCAACAGTAATTGTATAAATTGGTTTTTCAATAATATATAAAGAATTTGTCATTTTAGTTCCTCCAAAAATAACATCCACATATATAGTTGATTCATTTTTTTCATATATTGCTTTAGAAGCAGGATTAAAAGTAGTATATATCAAATCTCCATAAAATAAATTTTCTTTTATAGAAGAATTAACTATTTTATAATCTAGTTTAACTCTTAATCTATAATTAACTCCATCAAAATAAAAAATTGGAGATTGAGCTTTAGCTTTTCCTTCTATTTTTATTTTATTGTTTTTTACATAATTAATGTACTCTGTTACTTTTTCTGAACTAACTCCAGTTAAAACATAATCTTCTAACCTTATTTTAAATTCTTGTTCATTTATACTATTATAATCAATATTTAATAATGTATTATAATAATTTTCTGCACTTTCAATCATTTGATCAAAATTCATTTTTTTCTCTTTATATGTTACCATTGGATTTTTAAATTTTTCTTTATCTTCTATATAAAATTCTTTTTCATAAACTGATTTTTCAACATTTGCAAGTGTATATGGATAATCACTAGCATTAGAAGGTATTTTATCTGGATCTATATTTAATTTTTCACCTATTGGTGCTATTGTGTTATATTTTTCTAAATAATTTACTACAATTTCATTAACTTGTCCTTTAAAAACTTTTTTATATCCATTTAATTTATCTGTTTTTTCTTTTATAATCCCATTATATATAGCATCAGCTATAACCATTTGTTCATCTGCTTTATATGTATTATAATCTTTCATATTTAAATTTGCTTGTGTATCTAAACTTTTATTTAATAATTTAACTTTTGCATTTGCAAAATATCTTATTACATCAATATATGTAACTTTTTCATCAGCATTTTCTTTTGTTATTTCATCTTTTCTTATAATTTCTTTAGATTTAGCAAACTCTACCCAAATTGCATTTGAATATTCTTCACTTGGATTATTTTGTATTCCTGAAATATCATTTAAATTTAAAGTAGCAGAAATAGCCATTTTTACCGCTTCTGATTTTGTAACAGTTTCACTTGTTTTAGAATTTTGATTATCATATATTTTATCAAATCCATATACAGCTAATTTTTCTTCATATTTAACATATGGTTTATATTTTAAACTATTAAAATATATTAATGCAAAAAAAATTAAACCTATTACAAATAAAACAACAAAAATTATTAATATTATTGTTATTTTAGATTTCACTTTCATATTATTCTTTGTTGATTTTAAATCTACCTTTTTAGATTGATTTTGTATGTTCCCTATATTTTCATTTGAAAGATTTGGTACCAAACTTTTTTTCTTTTTAACTTTTGTTTCTTTTTTAAACATATAACACCTCTTCATAATTTTTCATTAAAAAATATTCTTATTAAAGACTAAATATTACAACAACTATACTACGATATTTTATATAATAATTATACTGTATGTTTTTTACAAAAGCAACATTTATTTATAAAAAAGATGTATTTCTAACTATTTATTTGTATTGTTTTTTTAATATACAAAAAGGGTAAGCTTTATCCAAACTTACCCTTTTAAAATTATTATTTTTTATGTTTTATTCAAAATCATTAGCCGCTCTATTATCAAGATCGAAAAACGCTACAGTCCCTCTAACTTTATTATACTCTGCTTGATTAGAAATAGTCCAATTATCTTTTTCTAATTTAATTGTTGCACTATTTAATGGTCCAACATTAGTACCATAATCTATTCCTAAATAACCTTCATAATCCCATTGCGTTGTATTTGGAGCACCTGAAGTTTTATCACCTGTATTATAGTTAACGGATATTGTTTTTGAATTACTTGTTGTAATAACTGTCATATCAAACCTTACTCCTACATAACCATTACTTAAAGGATTATTTAATGAAGTATTAGTTCCTCCTAAAGCTATTGTTGAGTTTGGTAATTTAAATTCTCCATACCAAGCTTGTATAAAGTTATTATCACTATAACTCATCATAGTTTTAGTCAAATTAAATGTTTTACTTACATTTAAAGGTAATAATTTTGTTGACATTGTACTTAAATTCCCAGCTATATTTTTATTATATAAAGATCTATAACCATCATTTGGTCTAAATGTTATCGTATAATTACTATTATTAAAGTTTCTATATTTACCTGTTGAATCTTTGTAATATAAAGTAACATTATCATAATAATTTTTTGCATCTTTTGATACATAATAATATGTTGGTGTTATTTGAATATATTTTGTGTCATTTTTTGATGGATTATAATATCCACTTGTTTTTAAATCAAAACTTATTCTATAACCCATTTTAGGAGCTTTTATATAACTTTCACCAACATGTTTATATGGTCCAAGTGGTAATGTCTTAGTAATCAAACTACTTTTTGAATTCAAATCAGTTCTATCCCCTAGATCATTAATTGAACCTTGATATATTCTTAACTGTTTAATACCTGAATAATATACATTATCCGTTAATACATTAACAGTTTTATTTGTTGCTGTATTAGTACTAGGTATTCTAAACACATCTTTAAAATCAACATCTGAACAATCTGTTACTTTAAAATCATATATTCTACTTATATTATTTGTAACTATTGTATCTTTTGCAAAATAATATGCATCTAAATTCATTCTACCATAAGTACCCATTCCAGCCCCAAATGTACTATGTGTAGCTGTTCTATTTCCTGAATTACAAACACTAGTGTTATATCCAGGCCAATTATGTAATGAATTTTGATTTATATATGTTGTTTTATTTTGTAAAATATAAACTTCTAATACATTATCTGGCATATTATATGTTGCACCAATAACTGTCACACTATTTTCTAACTGATCCACTATATCTCCAAGTTGTGTATTGTTATTTGAAGCTTTTGCTGTAAACGAAGCACTTGCAGTAGCATTATTGTTTTTATTAACCCTAACTGGAGTACCTGCTTTAATAACATTTCCCGTTGCCACATTACTAGTTGAATGTGTAGTGAAATTTCTAATTTCAGTTGATTGTGTTGTAGTTATGTCCATATCAAATATAGCATAATAATGATCAATATATTTTGCTGAATTTAATCCGCTATATAAATAACCATTTTGAGCCGCCCCTATTTGTAAAGTAAACTCAGCATTTTTTTGGATTAAATTAACAGTTGTATTAGTTGTTGTATGATTAACTATTGTACCTGAATTTATTGAAATCGCACCTAATTGAATAGGTGTATATACATTAACATAATTAGTATTTGTAGAAATACCACCTACATTTCCGCCTGTAGTACCTATACCTGTGTATGTAACTTTACCTGTAGCTCTTCTAAGTCCATTATATTTTTCTGTTGGAACTTGGAATGTATTTGGATAATTCCCAATTGTTGTTTTATTTGTTTTACCAAATGAAACATCTGCTTGTTTCATTCTAGCTTCATATGCTGCTGTAGTAGCTGCAAGACTAGGTGATCCAATATCTACAGTATTATACTGACTTAATAATGAATTAAGTTCTGCATCTATACCTGTTAAAGTGATATCAAAATAACTTGATCCACCATTAAATAAATCATTTTTACTATTTCCTATTATTTTACTTGTAAATTCACCAGTTGTATCATTTCCATATTCTGTTCTATTTAATTTGTATCCTGAATATGATGACAATACATATCTATACCTAGTTTCATAAACAGCTGGACTAACAACTTTACCTTTTGAATCAGTTACTGCTGGTTTTATACAAACTTGATAAGTTTCCACTCTATGTGTTAATTTAACATCCAAAAATTTTGGTGCTATAATATATGGTTGTAACCATTCACCAGATGGAATGTATGTTGTTTCACAATCACCACTAGAATTACTTGGTGAATTAGGATAAAATGAATGAACAAAAATATCCGGATTTGAAGGTGGTGGAATTGGTTCTGCTTTATACTTAAATACAATAACTGTAACGTCTTCTTTCCCACCAAGTGCTGGTTTTGTACTAACAGTAGTAACTCCCGAACCCCAAGTATCAGTACTACTAGCATAATTCCCAAGTGCTTCTGCCTCTGTTGTTCCAACAGCTTTTGTACCACCTTGATATTTATATATATTACCTTTTGCATCTTTTACTACAGCACTCGAACTAGTTACTTGCATAATAGCATCTATATCATATCCATAACCTTCAGTAAAATCACTATAATTATTTATATTTAATATTTTACCACTAGAAACAGAACGTGCTGAAGTTGTCATTGAAGATATAACTGCACCAGTTGCTTCATCTATATGTTTTATATATACTTTTCTTGATTTATATGATACTTGTGGTGGTGGTATTGTAAAATTAGTTGTGACAGGAAGTCTTTTCTTTTCTATAGTTGCAAAATCTTGATATTCATTACCCGGAAAATCCCATTTTCTTATATCAAGTCCTGTATATGTATTTGCACTAAGATTAACCACTATATTTTCAGCTGGTTCTATAAGAACACCCTTATTTACTTTAGTGTAATATACACAAAATGTTCTACCATTTTCAACTCTATCTGATCTAACTCCATCAACAACTATATATGCGCCACCACCAGAAGCGGTAACAAGTATTTTCTCGTTTTCTACAAGATTAGTTGCTGTTACTTTATATGGACCGATTATTCTTACATCGCCTATAATTTCTGTTGCATTTGAAGAATCTACAGTAATAGAACTATTAGAATTTACTATAAAATCAGGCTTATTATTTCTGGCATGTGTAAGTAAACTCCAGGCAGAAGCTCCAACATCTGTCTTATACTGATTTAAATCTGATTCACTATAATTTCCATCAGTATATAAGCCTAAAGCATTTAGATCATACCCCTCTACTTGATGCCAAAAAGCTAACTGATCAGTATAATCATCATGTATTTGCATATGCAAATTACTTATATTTCTTGTAGTATTAGGTCCTTGCCAAAGACCTCTTCTTGCACCTTCACTATAATACATAACTAATGCTGCTGCCAAATCTCCTCCTGTACCAGTTGCTCCAACTCCGTATACCAGCATCGTTTACTGTTCCACTAGTAGACGGTAAAGACCTGTTAAGACATAATGCTCTTTTACCATCAACATTTGCAGTAAAAGCAGAAAATGATTCATAATTACCATACCAATTTAACTTATACGGATTTCTAAACCAAATTCTTGAAACATCTCTTGGGGATACACTTAAATTTGCAGCAGATACATCATTTAATTTATCTAAAAAACCTATTGATAATACTACTAATATAGCTATTATTAGTTTTATACATTTGATTTTATTTATTTTTATCATATCTATTCTCCTATCTCTTCTAATCGTATTCCTGAAGCATACTTTTTAATAACATTATTAAAAGTTGGACTTTCAATAATATTTAGAGATTTCGAATCATAAATTTCACTAAATTTAGCATCTACATAAATTATATATTCATCTTTGTCGTATATTGTTTTACAAGAAGGAGTGTAATCTTTATAATCTAATTCACCATATAACAAATTGTCTTTTATATTTGCATTTAAAATTTTAAAATTAAGTTTTATTCTAATTCTATAATTTTCTCCGTCAAAATATATTATAGGTGCTTGATTTTTTGCTGTTCCCTCTATCTTTATTTTGTTTTGTTTTATATATTCTACATATTCTTTAACATTACTTTGATTTAAATTACCAAGTGCATAATCACTTAATTTATTATAAAAATTTTCTTCTGTTATAGTATTATAATCTATATTTAAAATTGTGTTATAATATCCTTCTGTTAAGTATACAATTTTATTATATACTGATTTTTTTTCTTTATATACTGTTTTAGGATTTTTAAAATTAGCTTCTTTCCCTTCTTTTTTTTCAAATGCCATTTCATAAACACTTTTATCTACGCTTACAAGAGTATATGCATATTCACTTGCATTAGAAGGTATTTTATCAGGATCTATATTTAATTTCTCACCTTTTGGTGCTATAGTACTATATTTTACTGCATAATTTACTATAAGTTCATTTAATTGACCTTTAAAAATATTTTTATATCCATCTAATTTATCTGTTTTTTCTGTAATAACTTTATTATATAAAGCATCTGCTATAGCAAATTTTTCATCTGATTTATATGTTTCATAATCTTTTAATGTAACTGTATTTTCAGTATCTAAATTTTTTTCTAACAATTTAACTTTTGCATTTGAAAAATATCTTATAACATCAATATATACAGCTTTATCATTAGCATTATCTTTTGTTATTTCATCTTTATTTATTATTTCTTTATCTTTTGCATATTCAACCCAGACAGCATTATCATATTGCTCAGATGGTTCTTTAGCTATTGCCGATATATCATCTATATTTAATATTGTTGATAAAACCATTTTTATAGCTTCTGATTTTGTTACACTCTCACTTGTTTTTGAGCTACCATTATTGTAAATTTCATTAAAACAATATGTATTTACAGTCTCTTCATATTTAATATATCTATCGTATTTTAATTTATTAATATATATATATCCACCAACAGCTAAAGCTACTATAATTAAAATTATTAATATAAAAATTATAATACTAATTTTTGATTTAACTTTAAATTCATTTTTACTTTTATTTTTCACTTTAACTTTTGCACCATCTTTATCAGTCTGATTTTGTTTAAGTTTTTCATAAGCTGGAACCATATTTGTTTTATCATTTGT
>CAZZFS010000005.1:0-78203 GCA_964653805.1 uncultured Clostridiaceae bacterium
AGTTTTTTTACAAATTCTATTACTGTTTGTATATCTATTTGACTTTCTTCAAATATTTCAAATACACAACCACCCATTACACTTGAAACTTCGTTATTTTCTCTTTTAACAAGTTTTGTAATATATCCACTTCCTCTATTATTGAAAGAAAAAAATGCATAACCATTATTAGTGAAACTTTTTGCTAAATAATCTAAAAAACTCTTTTTGTAAAAATCATCACCTAGTCCATGAACAAAAACTACAATTTTATTTGTTTTAACTATTGGTGTATATAGTAATCCTGTTAACTCTATATTATCATTTGTTATCATTTTAATTAATTCTTGTTCCATTTAAATCCCCCCTATTATCTAATCATAAAAAAATATATATTTATTCTTTATATATTTATTCTTTATTTTTTTGTTTTAATTCATCAAGTTGTTGTTCTATATTTTGTACATGATTTAATATTTCTTGAATCATAACTTCAGATTTAATATTAGTTTCAAAATCTTTTTCATTTCTAATTCTATCTATTTCTTCATGACGATTTTGACTCATCATTATTATTGGTGCTTGTAAAGCTGCTACACAAGATAGTGCAAGATTTAATAAAATAAACGGATAATTATCAAAATGTGTAAACATTTGTGAAACGTTTATTATAATCCATATAACTAAAAATGATATAAAGCATATTATAAAGGGCCAACTTCCAGCTACTTCTGCTATTTTATCAGCTACTTTATCTCCTATTGTAAGTGTTTTATCATGTATATCATTTACATTTTTTGTGCTTTTTACTTTTGAAAAATATTCTGTTATCTTTTCATTAAGTTTTATAGTTCTTTCTTCGTTATTTTTTTCTTTATTTATAATCATTTGTTTTCCTCCTATAAAAATTCATTTAAGTTTAGTTTGTTATTTATTATTTTCTTTTATTCAATCCTAACTTTTGTATAATAGCCTCTTTATCAAATCCATCTATTTGTAATTTAAAAGCGTTACTTAAGTATTCTTTAAAATCTTTACCTTGAGTAAATCCCATATCAATTAAATCTCTTCCTTTAATAAGTGGTTCTATTTTTGTTTTTTTCTCATTTATTATTGAAAGCTTATTCTCCCACCAATCTTCAAGTTCTTCACAAGATATATTATTTATAGTTCTACCTAGTCTATCTGCCTTAGAAAGTAATATTGCATCATGTATGTTTACAAGTTTGCCACTTGTGTCTACTATAAGTTTTCGTATTGATTTATCACTAGATTCATCACTTGCTATAATATTTGGTCTCATATGATTTTTAACTAATAATTTAACTGAGTCTATTAAATCTTTATTATTTGTTATGTTTTTTAAAAAACAATCTATTATTTCCATATCTTTTTCGTGATGATATGAAACTATATTTCCATTTTCTAAAATTTGTGTTGTATTTATTTTGCCTAAATCATGACATACACTAGCTAGCATAAATGCAATTGGGTAATTTGATTTATCTCTTAAAGAGGCAGCTTCATCTATTACCATCATAGTATGTTTCCATACATCCCCCTCTGGATGATAAATAGGATTTTGTTGTAGCTCAATTAATTTATCCATTGGTGAAAATATATCTTTTAAAAATCCAATTTCTTTTGCATATTCAAAAAATATAGATGGTTTATCTGATTTTAATAACGCTTTTTCTAATTCGCCATATATTCTCTCTTTTGGTATATTTAACATACTTACTTGCTTACATAGTTTAATTGTCTTATTTGCTATTTTAAAGACAAATCTAGATGCAAACTGACAAGCTCTTAAGACCCTCAATTCATCTTCTACAAAAGTTACATCGTCAACATGTTTTATTATTTTATTTTTAATATCTTCTATACCATTAAAATAGTCAAACCTTTCTCCAGTTAATACATCTTCTAGAATAGAGTTTATTGTGAAATCTCTTCTTCTAGCAGAATCTATTATACTCATATATGGATCAACAACTACTTCAAAAGATTTATGACCGATACCAATACTTTTTTCTTTTCTAGGCATAGAAAAATCAATATCAATTCCTTGTATTTTTAAAATACCAAAGTTTACTCCAAATTCATTTAAAGTGCCATAATTTGATAATATTTTTTTAAGTTCAACAGGTTCTATATTAAATACTTCAACATCTATGTCTTTTATATCATTACTAAATGGATTTAATATTTTATCTCTAACATAGCCACCCACATAAAACATTCTACCATTTTTATTTTTAATATCTTTAGCAATTTTTTTTGCTATATCAATATTATTATTTTTTTCGTTTTTTATATTTTTTATATTTTTCTTTCCCTCTTTATTATTAATTATCATATCTACTCTATGTTTAACTATATCAATTATTAAATCATACGGTAGAGGTTCATTTATTTTAAACTGTATTGCTCCTTTAGATGTTTTATATTTAACTAATCTATCTTTAAAAAATATAATAGCCTCAGGTGTAGGATATATACCTATATGATTTTTATATGCAGCAAAATGAATTAAATTCTTATTTTGTAATTTAAATGTAGGCATTTGATAACTAATAGCCTCTTTAACTTCAGGAGCATATTTTAATATAACTAGCCTTAATTCATTTAATATTTTACTAATCTCAATTGGAAAAAGATTTATATATTCATCTATACTATTTACTTTATTTTTATCATCCATATTTATTCACCTCAATATATATACTATTATATACACTTAACTCTTATATGTTTTTACTATTTTTTGCTTTACTTTTTTTATATGTTTCGTTTATATTCTATATGGTTAATTATACCATACAATTTAATATATTCAATAACGTTATATTAAAAACCACAAAAAAACATTAGTACTTTTTATTATACTAATGTTTTTAAATTATATATTTTTATATATTATATATATTAAAACTTTATTTGTTATTTTTATTTAATCAATACTAATTAATTCATATTCCATTGTGCCCACACCAATATCTCTAGCATGTTCTACTGTACGAATTCCATTTTTTGATTCTACTCTTTCTATAAAATGATCTCTTCCTTTATCATTAGAACTATATATAAGGTCTAAACTTGCTTTATCACATGCTACTGGATCAATAGATGCTGTTATACCTATATCTGCCATACAAGGTGCTTCTGGATTACTATCACAATCACAATCAATTGATAAATTATTCATAACATTTATATATACAATATTACCTTTCATATAATCAACAACAGATTTATCTGCTTCAGCCATTGATTCCAAGAAATGATTTTGTTCAGGTAAATTAGTCCATAATTCTGATGGATTTCTTGTTTTACCTGCAGTATGTATCCATGTCTTACCTTCAGATGAAGCAACACCTATTGACATATTTTTTAGAGCTCCACCAAAGCCTCCCATAGCATGTCCTTTAAAATGTGATAACATAAGCATTGAATCATAATTTTTTAAATGATCACCTACGTAATTTTCTTTTAAATGTATACCATTTTCTACTGGTATTGCAAAATCTCCTTCTGAATCTAAAATATCAACATTTGCGATTTCTGTAAAACCATGATTTTTAACAGTTTCTAAATGATCTTCTACTTTCATTCTTTTACCGCCATATGCCGTATTACATTCAACTATTGTTCCATTTAACTTTTTAACTAAATCTTTAATTAAACTTGGTTTTAAAAAGTTATGCCCTCCTGGTTCTCCTGTTGATATTTTAATCGCTACATTCCCCTCTAAACTTTTACTCATTGCTTCATAAATTTTAATTAAACTTTCTGGAGTAATCTCCTTTGTAAAATATACTTTTGCTTTTTCCATTTTAATCATCCTTTCTTATTTCTCTATTATATTAATTTATTATATTCTTCATCTAAAACTTCTTCACACCATTTAGTTCCTATATTTTCACCTGGTACTTCTATTGCAATATGTGTAAACAAACTATCCTTTGTTGCTCCATGCCAATGCTTTACATCCGCAGGTATATTTACAATATCACCTACCTTTAATTTTTTAGGTTCTTTACCCCATTCTTGATAAAAACCTTCTCCAGCGGTTACTAGTAATATTTGACCGCCTCCTTTTTGAGCTTCGTGTATATGCCAATTGTTTCTGCATTTTGGTTCAAATGTTACATTCATAACAAGAAGTCCCAATTCATTTGATAATATATTTAAATAACTTTCACCTAAAAAATATTCTCCATATGGATTTTCTATACCCTTACCAAATAATATAGCCTCTTTATTTTCAATATTTTCACTCATATAAAAACCTCCTTAATATATTTTATATATAAATAGTATATCACTTGGAGTTAACTTCAAGTCAATACTTATTTTAATATTTATTTATTTTTTTGTATATTTATTTCAAAACGTAAAAAATATGCATATATTAGTCGATATATAGAAAGTTTTATTTCTATATTACTAATATACACATATTATAATTATTTTATTCTTGTTTTAAATATATTTTATTTGTTTTATAAATCTTTTTTATCTAATTTTTTTACACCTATTACTATAAACACAAAAGCTACTGCGATTGAAAAGATTATCATTTCTATATTTAGTTTGTTTTCTAATATAACTTTTGAACTATCAAAATATTTCATTGGCGTAAAATATTTAATTACTTGATTATTTTCTATCATATCATATACTATTCCAAGTATATATGTTGCTAAAAATACAATTGATGAATTAATAGATCCTTTTTTAGGATTTATAGCACCAAGAAAAACTCCTATACCAAAATATACAATGGAAGTAAAAAACAAAGAAACATTTAATAGTATAATTTTATCTATTATTGTATTTTCTGTATTTAACATAGCTATTCCTATTAATGAACATATATAGCTTACTAAGCAAAATAATATAATCATTAATATACTTGCAAACATTTTCATTATAGTTATATGAGTTCTTGATACTGGTTTAGAAAAAATAAATTCTGATGTTTTTTCATTTATCTCATATGCACTACATTTTACTCCTAAATTTGAAGCATATATAGCTGCCATAATAACTACAAAGAAAAATATAACTGCGTAATATCCATCTAGTTGCATAATATTTAAATTATTCATTCCAAAAAGTGTTAATACTATTTTAGGAAAACTTTTTAGTAGTTCTTCAGAGGCTTGTGCATTTGAACTTAAGCCTTCAAATTTAACCATACTTGCAGCAACTAGTATAAAAATACCTATACTCCAAAATATAAATGGTTTTATATTTGATTTTAATTCTTTTAAAAATATATTCATATATTAAGTTACCTCCAATTAATTATTATATCTATCTATTTTATATGTAATATTATACACCTAATATTATATAATATGCAATGTAAAAATGATAAGAATACAAAAAAATATAGAAAAAGAAAGCTAAATTTAACTTTCTTTTTCTATATTTAAAATTCTTTTTAATTGAAAGAATATTGATCTTTTGAATGAAGTTTGAGATTTATATTTCCCTTTTCAATATCTTTTTTGAATTTTTCAAATAATGCTTTTGTCATTTTTTCTTTTCCGTAATGATCTAAGATATCACTTCTCATATTGAATTGTTGAATTGCATTTCCCATTGCAAGTGTTACATTGATTTTGCAAGGTTTGCCTACAACAAAATATCCATTTCGTCTTAACCGGATATTATATCCTTTTTTTATGTAACTTTGGGCTTTTTTTTCAGTTCCCTGGAATTCAATATTGTCCGTTTTTTCGTAATTAATTGATTTAACAATTGTTTCTGTCATGTTTTTCCCTCCATTTGTAGGTAAATTTATTTTTTTTGCAACTTGTAAAGTTTACCATAATTATATTGAATTGTCAAGTAATTATTAAAATATTTATGAATAATCTATGATAAAGTCATTTATTAGCAAAAAAACATTAGCAAAAAATATTTATTTACTTTCTATTATATCCTATATTATATAAAACGACTCATATTACTATTATTGACTGTGTATATCTTTTCTTACAAAAGCAGTATATGATAATATCAATAAAATTAATGATACTAAAATAGATACTACTAAAAATTTAATATCGTATGCGTTATTTTTTATAATGTCTTGATAATCAAAATATCCAAATGGATTTATATATTTTAATTTATCTTCTTTTAATATATTTTGTAATAACTGTACTATAAAAAACGAAAATGCTGTTATTGTTGCAATACCACCAGGATTTTTTATTTTCTTTGCAAAATTAGCTATAAATATACCTATTGATGCAAATACCATTTCAACAAAAAATATTGAAAATATCATAAGTATATATGTATTAAGATTACTATCTTCTCCATATATTAAAAACATACAATACGCACTAATAAATAAAAATACGTTTATTATACTTAATACTACAAAATTAGCTAATAACTTCTCCACGAAAACACTTGTTCTTTTCTTTGGTTTAGTATATAAAAAGTCACTTGTTTTAGTTATTTTTTCTCTTCCAAATATATTAATACCAAAATATACATTCATTATACTTGCTGCTAGTAGTACATATGTTAAGCTAAATGCGAAAAATCCATTATACGTAAATATAGATGTTAAATCATCTATACCTATTATGTTTAAAGTTTGTGGTGGGTATGTTTTAAGTATCGAAAACACTTGTTCTTTTGCTCCTGTATATATAGTAAACATAGAAGCAAAAAGACATACAATACATATTATACTTATAGACCATACAATAATACCCTTTATATTAGTTTTTAATTCAAATTTAAATATATTCATAAAGCTAGTCCTCCTTTTGATAGTAATGCATGAATATTTCTTCTAGATCAGGTTCTACTATTGAGATATCTTCTAAATTATATTTTGATATAGCATTAACTAGTTTATTTACTTCACCTCTATATACAAAGGTAACAGTACTTTCTTTTACCTCTATATTTATAGCATCATCAAACTTAAATTCATTAGCTTGTATATCACTTGAAAAATCAAGTGTTACTTTTTTAATTGCTTTTTTAATCATATCTTTTATATTTTCTACTTTTACTAAATTACCGTCTTTTATAATAGCTACCCTATCACATAATTTTTGAACTTCACTTAATATATGTGAAGAGAATAATATAGTAGCGCCATTTATATTTTCTTGTTTTATTATATTAAAGAATTTTTGTTGCATTAAAGGATCAAGTCCACCAGTAGGCTCATCTAAAATTATTAATTTTGGACTATGTAATAATCCTTGTATAATTCCAACTTTCTTTTTATTACCATAAGATAAGTCTTCTATTTTTTTATTTAAATCTAGTTCAAATTCTTTTGCAAGTTCATATATTCTTTTATCACAATTTTTATTATAAAAACTAGCAGAGTATTTTAACAATTCAATTACTTTCATATTATCATAATAAAAAACTTCACTTGGTAAATAACCTACATTTTTTAAAATTTCTTCTTTATCTTTTATAATATCTAAACCAAATATTTTAGCATCTCCAGATGTTTTATATATAAGACCTAGTAATGTACGTATAGTAGTTGATTTACCTGCTCCGTTTGGACCTATAAAACCAAATATTTCTCCTTCTTTTACTTCTAAATCTATATTTTGGATTCCTTTTGATTTACCATAAAATTTTGTTAATTTTTTTGTTTCAATAACGTTCATAAATATACCTCCATATACAATATATAAAATATCTTTAATTTATATACTTAATATTATACACCTAATAATATAAAATTTGCAATATTTCAACAAAAAATAAAAATCACAAACACATAAATAAATATTTTTTTCAAACATTCAAAAAGCAGGTAAGTTATATATAACTTCCTGCTTTTTGATTTTATTTATTTTCTTCTTTTTTCAAACGTTACTTTCAAGCGCTTCTGAAATATCAGAATAACCTGAGTTTTCAAGTTGTTTAATTAACTCTTGGTAAACAATTTCTCCAAAGTTACTAATGTTCATCAATTCTTTTTTCGATGTTTGTTTTAATTGTCTAATCAAAAAAATACCTGTTTTAAATAAACAATTATTTACTCTTGTTGACAAATTTAAACTTAAAACGCTATCAAAACCAGCATTTTGAAAAGCATTAGCTGTATCTATTCCATGACTTCGGTAATATCTATTATTTTTTAGAGTTTTTAATATTCTTTCTACTGAATCCTCTATTTCAGCTATTTCACGTATAATATCATTTGGAGAGAATTTTGTATAATCATTTGTTTTGTTTTAACAATTTTTCCAAACTCTCTCCTGTGAAATTAATTGTTAATATTTCCTTTCCATTTGAATCCAATTCCTCTTTCAAATACTTCAATACTAATCCCAAGTCTAATTCCATTTTAATATCTCCTTTAAAATAAAAAATTTGTGTTATAATTATAAGACCACATAATTTATGTCTTTTTATAATTATAACACTTCTCGCTGGTTATGTCAACCGATATGTGTTTGCATTAAAATTAAATCCACAAAGTAAATACAAAAACAGGAAGTTAAATTTAACTTCCTGTTTTATAAAACTCTTTTCATGCAAAAGAGTATGTTCCGCTTGAATCAAGACTGATTTTTATTTTACCAGCATTAACATCTTTTTCGAATTTTTTTACTAAATTCTGATTTAATCGCCTTCTTTTGTAATGTTTTAAAACCTCTTCTTTCATATCGAATGTTTTTGTAACATCAGCACTTGAAAGAGTTACATTAACAATAGGCGGTTTTACTAAAACCCAATGCCCATCATGTTCTGAATGGACGTAGTAATCATCATTCAAGAATACCTGGATTTCTTTTCTCTTTCCTTGAAAAGTTTTTCTTTTAGAATTCCGATAATCAATAGCCAAAATACTTGTTTTTTCCATGTTGTTATCCTCCACTTGTTGTGATAATAAATTTTTAATATTTTAAGATTATACCATTATTATGTCACTTTGTCAATATTTTTGAATAATATTTAAAATATAAAATATTATTTCAGTTTAGTTAAAGAGGCTATATACATAAAGAAAAACAGAAAGTCAATTTAACTTTCTGTTTTTGTAGCTTACTACTAGTTCTGGATAAAAGAGTAAGTATTATTTGGATTAAGAGTAATGTGTAATTTTCCAGATTTAATTTCTTCAATGAATCTACAAAACAATTTATCAGTAACTCTTTCTCTGTTGTAAAATTCAAGTACGCCTTCTCTCATGTCAATGATTTGTGTAACATTTTCTTTAGAAAGAGTTACGTTAATTTGAGATGGCTTTGCTAAAACCCAGTGTCCATTCCGTTCATTTTCAACTGAATAACCTAAATCTAGGTATTTTTGAATATCGGCTTCTGTACCGTAAGTTCTGACACATTCAGATTTTTTGTGTTTAACTGCTGTAACAATCGTTGTAGGCATTTGATTTTTCCTCCATTAGTAGGATTTATTTTTATTTTATTTTTTTATATTTTAACATTGTTATGTTATTTTGTCAATACAACTTATATATATTTTTTTATGTTTATTTCTCGATTAAACATATTATTTATCTTGGTTAAAGAGGTTATATACATAAAGAAAAACAGAAAGTCAAAATTTAACTTTCTGTTTTGTGTATTTTTAAGCTCTTTTTAACAAAAGGCTATATTGTTCTTCGGATGTAGGGTCAAAAAGAATCTTTACTTTGCCAGCATTAACATCTTCTTTAAATCTTTGACATAATTTCTTGTTTACTCTTTGTCTAGTGTATAAGTCAAGAACATCTTCTCTCATATCAAAGACTCCTGTATGTTTCCCTTTAGAAAGAGTCACATTAACCTTTGATGGCTTGACTAAAACCCAATAGCCATTCCGGTGAATATGAACTGTATATCCTTTTTTCAAATACTTTTGCACTTCTGCTTCTGTACCTTGTAATTCGATACTGTCCGAATTTTCATAATCGATTGCTTTAACAATTGTTTTTAGCATGTTGTTTCCTCCATTTGTAGGTTTTTTATATTTTTTTATTATTCCATTCTAACATAGTTATGTCACTTTGTCAATATTTTATTTGCTTTTTATATATTTTTTAAAACTTGGTACTTAATTTGCATTATTTGTGGTGGTCAGTCATTTCTGTAAACATAATATGTTCTTCTAAAGTTTCATCATCTAAATTAGAATTATCATCTTGATTCTTTTTAATATAGTCGTTATTCCCATTAACTTTATTGTTTTTACTATCAACAATACCTATTATAACTAATATTAAAAATAAAGCTGGAAAAATAAACATATAAGGCATTCCACTAAAACCTAACATGATACAAAATATTAAAAATAAAATAAGAATTAAAATAGCCATATCTAATCATCTCCTAAATAAAATGTTTTTATTTGTTACTTATTTATTAATCATTTTTTATTATGAAAAATCAAAATAAATCAATTTAATTTATTTTAAGTTGAATTTACTATTTTCATAATTATATTCTATACTAGTACCTTCAACAACGTCTTCTATTTTATCAAGTATTAACCAATCATCCATATTAGATTGATGATCTAATTTCATTGGATTAATTTTTTCTATTTTTTCAAATTCAATTAAGCATAAACATTTTTTATGCCATCTTTCTTTTTGTTTATTAATTAAAGCAAGTTTTAAATTATTTTTTTCTATTATATCTAATATTTCATCATCAGATAATTTAACAAAATTTTGTACCTCTTTAACTATTGCTTTAGCAGTTATTAATCCTGTTCCTTTTTCAATAAAATACAACTCTTCATTACTAAATACTCTACTATGAGGTATTTTTCTTCCAGCAGCACCTCTTATTACCATAGTCTTACTTCCATTTAATATTTTTTCTAAAACCTTTTCTTTATTATCACAATAAACTAAATGTACCATATAATTTCACTCCTTTTTAAATAAGTTTTATTTATCACATTTTAGACATTTATTTCTATGAACACAAATAAGTCCACCACATTTTGTACATTGCCATCTTATTTGCTCATTTTCTAAAAATTTATCCATTCCAAATTCTTTTATATATTCTAAATTATCTATCATACTCATATTATATTTAGTTCTATATCTTTTATCTAGTTGTTTTAATCTAGCACAGGGATATTTGTTACAATTATAACAATCAATAGGTGGATTAGTTTTTTTATTATCACAATTTTTTATAATACAATTTTTACAAGATTTAGGCATGTTAATGTCATTAGAATTACATCCCATACATCTATTTTTATCCCTTTGATATGCTAAACATAAAGCACAATTCATTCCACAAGGTGCAATCATATTTGAATCTATCATATACCTCACCTCCATTTATATACATACTAATTTATATTCCAAGCATTTTCTTTAAATACCCTTCGTTTAATAAATGTAGTGTTTCAAACTTACCGTTATTAAAAACAGCCCAATTATTAAAAACACAAGGCATATTTTTTGCTTTTTCTAAAGTATCTACTTTAATTAAATCTAACTCTATATTATTAGTTTTACAATAATTTTCTATTTGCTCTATACAGTTTGGAATATATGGACATTGAAGTCCATAATAAATAGTGAGTTTTTTAGAATCTATACTCTGTTTCTTAGCATTATCTGTAAACTTAGGTTTAGTTCCATCAAAAGAAATTGCTAACAATTCATATTCATCACCAATTGTATCAACTACTTCAAAACCATATTTTAGCATAAATTTTTTATCTGATAAAAAAGGTGTTTTCTTTTTAGAACTAATTATACATACTCCAGACTTTTTATCTTTTTTAGCATTTTCGATAGCATAATTTAATAAATCACTACCATATCCTTTACCTTTAAAACTACCAGATACCCAAAGACAATAAATATATATATAATTATCTCCTATTACAGGAATCCAAGCATTTTCAATTGGTGCATATTCAATAAAAACTTTTCCTTTAGCATCTAATTTTCTAAAAACATGACCCTCTTTAATCCTATTTTTAAGCCAATATTTTTTACATTCAACTCCTAATTGATGTTTTTTATCTGCAATAGCACAGCATAAATGTTCATTATCTAAATTCTCAATTGTTAAATTAACAAAATTATCACTCATATATATTTCCTCCTTTAAATTTTTATTTTTTTATATTTACAATCTTTTTAAATCTTTATATACATTAAAATTTAAAATTGCCATATCTTTCAAATAATTTTTTAATTTATTTATTGGTATATTTTCAATTAAATTAGTAATTTCTTCTTGATTTTCTTTGGATGTTATATTTACTACTACAAGATCTTTTAAATAAAGTAAAGCAGCAACTTCATGTTTACAAGCACTCCCACTTTGAGCATATGGACAAGTACAATCAGTACATATAATTATACCATCTTCCTTATCATCAGACATATCAATATTAACAATATATTGATCACTACCATATACAACAGCAATATATTTATCATCAAGTTTTACTAAATCTTTTACTAAATTTGAATTATAATATTCTATACCTCTTATTATTATATTATCATCAAAATAATAATTTATATACTCATCTATATCCTTTAAAGTATATTCTTTAAACATGCTAAAAACCTCCTCCTATTTAATTACACTCCATTCATCTAAAGATTTACCATTTGAATCTTTTAATTCTTGCCATGTATTTTGTCCACCATAAAACAAGAAAATACCAAGTTGATTTGGACTTTTAAATATAATATCTTCAGTTGTAATATTATCAACTATTTTATCTGCATAATCTAGTCTAAACTTTTCTGCAAGTTGAGCTGAAAAATTAACACTACCATCTTTATTTAATTGTGGATCTTTAACTAATTTAGCTCCAGAAAGTAATACAAGTTCATCTTTACTTTTCCAGATTGCACAACCTTCTCCACCTCTTAATTTAGCAGTGAATTTTATATTACTAACTTCTTTACTCCATTTGTGTCTAGCTTTTAAATTAGGAGCTTTAGCATCTATTAATTTGGCTTTATTTTGCACTTTAAATCCATTTAATCCGAAACCTTGTAAAATTACCAATACTTTATCTTTATACTCGTTTAAATTGATCTCTTGTAATTTTGAAAATTCAAACTCATTTATTTTTCCAATATGTTTTAACTCGACATTGTTTTGCAAAGCTTCTTTAAAAAAAACATATTCTAAACAATCCACATCTAAATTATTAGGTACAGATATAGCAATTAATTTATCAAATTTGATTTTTTTAAATAAATCAGCATCTAATGTTTTATCTATATGCACTAAATTAGTATCACAAAAAAATAAATATACATTATTATTATTTATTTCAGTAATATTATTTAAATCTATTTTACTTGTATTTAATATTTGTATAATATTTTGATTATCATCAAACCTAATAATTGTTTTAAAATCATTTATCATTACATCTAATCTAATTTCCATAACTACCATCTCCTTTTTGAGATATATAACTTACTTATATATCTATTATACTCAATTTTATTCTATATTTCAATTAAATGTAAAAGTTTTTGTTTTTAATTTACATATTTACTTTATTATAAAAGTTATTTCCTTATAATAAAGTAAAAAACATAAAGTTATAATTTAACTTTATGTTTTTTGGTTATACAAAATTTTAAACGAAAGAATAACTTTCAGGCGAAATAAGAGTTAAGCATATTAATCCTGATTCAATATCTTGTTTAAATTTATTTAATAAATTTTGGTTCATCTTTTTTCTTCCATAATAATTCAAAATATCTTGTCTCATATTGAAAGTTGCAGTATCATCATTTTTTGAAAGTGTTACATTTATCTTGGCAGTTCTTGATAAAAGCCAATATCCATCGCGATTTACTCGAACTTCATATCCTTTATTTAAATATGGTTGAATTTTAGATTCTTTCCCTTGAATTTCTACGCTATCTGAATTTTTGTATTTGATAGCTACAACAATTGTTTTTGCCATTTTAAATCCCTCCATTTGTAGGTTTTATTTTTATTTTATTTTTTAATACTTATTTATTTTAACATAGTTATGTCAATTTGTCAATTTACATACTTTACTTTTTAATGAATGTTTTTTCACTTTTTTACAAAAAAACATTGATTTTTTATGTAAAACAATATATAATATATTCAACTTAAAAATATAATATATTAAGCTAACTAATTAATTAGCTAAACAACTAAATAGCTAACTAGTTAAATAAAAAAACAAAGGAGTCATAAAATGGCTAGAAAAAGACGAGACAGTGAATTATTAAGTGATTATCAAGATTTTGACAAAAGAGGCGCACATAAGTCAACTGGAACTAATTACAACGAAGATGGTTATGATTTATCTGGTGACGATGTAGATGGATTCAATTTGTTAACAGGTAAGCATCGTAGCACAGGCACAAAGTACGATCCAAACGGCTATGATATTAACGGTTTCAATAAATACGGATTCGATAGAGATGGAAACTGTAACTTCTAATATCAATTAAATTAATATTTGTATAATGAGTTTTTATCTTCAAAAAAATCACAACTACCGGCTAAGCTGGTAGTTGTGATTTTTATTTTTATAAAAATAGAGTTATGCTTTAAAAATATAAATATATATATGATTAATTAATTTTCTTGGAAATATAATATTTCATTACCATTATAGTATTTTGATATATATCCACTTGTTGAATCATTTAAGAAATCACCACTAAATATCTCTTGTGTAAAAACTCTAGAATATTTTTTATTATTTACATCTGTTATCTCTATTTCAAATGTTATAGTAGAACGTACATCATCAGATGTAACACCTGATTTAACTAAAGCTTTATCACTTGCTATAACAGACCAACTTGATACATCTTGTGTTTTTACATCTACTACACCATAATAGAATTGTATAGCTTGTAATTTAGAAAATTCTTCAATACTATACTCAAAAGAATCACCATTAAACAAATGTTTTTTAGATGATGTATTTGTTGCATTTTCCATAATTATATCATAAAAATAAAATTGTGGTGTTCCCATTTTAGGTGATTTTGTAGCATTAGCATTTTTAATTTTTATACTTTTTATATTATTATTTTGTTCTATATTTGAATTATTAATAGATATTAATATACTTGCAGAAGTATATGGTTTAATTTGTTTGTAATCAGACCCCTCAACGTATTCATAACCATTTAAAATATTGTAACTTTCAGCTGTTGCATAATATGGTGTTTTTTCATTTGATTTATCACTAGTATTATTTGAAGTATTTGAATTCGTATTTGTGTTTTGTGTTTGATTACTATTACTACTATTATTGTTACTTGTATTTGTATTGCTGTTATCATTACTATTACTATTTTGCATTGTAAATGCACCTATAAAGAAAATAATTATAAAAATCAATATCCACATAATTATTTTTTTCAATATAGACATTTTTTGTATAAAATCTCTTTTTAAAATTAAAACTACAAATATAACAATTGTAATAACCCAACCTATTATATTTGAATCTAATAGCAATAAATACAGCGCTGCTATTGCACTTGTTATAATGTACACTAAAGTACTAGTTTTTTTATTTGACTTATCATTATTGTTATTATTACTAGTTTTATTGTTATTGTTTATAACATTATTATTTTGAACTTTTGTAGCTTCTTTAATTGGTTGTTTTTCTTCATTTGTAGCAACACTAACATTAGCACTATTAGCAACAACAGTATTAGAAACTTTATTATCATTATTAATACTATTAGAAGGTATAATAGCTCCATATTTAGCTTTTTTAGGATTTAAAACAATTTTAAATTTCCAACCATTTTCTTTAGCAACTTCTTTAAATGTTTTAGTTATTTGACCAATATCTATTTCATATTCATATGCTTTACCATCTGGTGCATAACCAACACTTTTAACTTTTCTAAATAAAGTAGTACCACTTTGAAAACTACTTTCACTATCTACACCAAAACTAAAACCTTTACTTTCTTCTTTAGTATTTTCATAATAATAAAGAATCTTATTTGCATCATCAAATAACGCAAAACTTTTGTATGTAATCTTTTTTTCACCCGTACTGAATTTAGCATCTAAAAACTCTTTTGATATTTCAATATCAGTTTCTTGTCCTACTTTAGGATAAATGCCTATTCCTTGAAGTTTGTTAATTATTAATTGGATCATATTACTTTTTTCCATAAAAACCAACTCCTTTTACATTAATTATACCACATTGTATTAAAATGTAAATAATTATACAAAAAACAATGCATAAAATTTGACTTTTATGCATTGTTTTATATATTTTTTTTGATTAAAATATGTTTTTTAAATCTGTTTTAATTAATTCATTATTTGAAGTTACTTTTAATATTTCAACATTTCCTAATTTAGATATAAACCTTCTGTCATGTGTAACTACTATTATTATACCTTCAAATTCTGATATAACGTTTTCTAAAGCTTCTAAACAATCTAAATCTAAATGATTTGTTGGTTCATCTAAAATAAGAGTATTTATATTTAAAAGAGAAAAAACAGCCAATTCTATTCTTAATCTTTGTCCTGGACTAAAATCAAGAATACATTTATCTTTGTCTTCGTAATCAATTCCAAATTGATTCAATACCGTGAAAATTTTACTTTGTTCTTCTTTAACTTTTGATAACACATATTCTTTTAATGTACTAATTTCATTTTTATCTGTTTCTTGAGACATATATGCTATTTTAATTTTAGACCCTTTTATAACCTCACCACTAATTGGTTTTAATGTTCCAACAATAGTTTTGAGTAAAGTTGTTTTACCAGAACCATTTTCTCCCGTAATAACAACTTTATTTCCCATTTCTATAGTATAGTTTACGTTATTTAATATACTATAATCATAGCCACAATATAACTCTTTTAAAATAATACTACAATTATTAACTTTTTCATCTAAAGATATATTTATTTTAAGTTTAGGTAATTGTTTTGGTCTTTCATGTTTTTGTATTTTTTCAAGTTTTTTTTCAGATGCTTTTGCAGATTTTGCTATAGAACTAGACCTATTTCTTTCAAATCCCCTAGTAAGTTTATCATTATCTTTTACATTTTGATTTCTACCTGATATAGCCCAATCTTTTTTTTGAGTTATATTTTTTTTAACTTTAAATATCTCTTCTTCTTGTTCTTCAAAAAGTTTCAATTCCAAATTATACTTTGATTCCATAGCTTTTAAATAATTTGAAAAATTACCTTTGTACTCTATAGAATTTCTTGTAAAATAATCAATATATATAACTTTATTTATTATTTTATCAAGAAAAACTCTATCATGAGAAACAATTATTAAAGGAACTTCAACTTTGCTTAAATAATTTTCAAGCCATTTTAATGAATCAATATCAAGATTGTTAGTAGGTTCATCTAAAAGTAATAAGTCAGCACCTTTTAAAAGAACTGCAATAAGCATTATTTTGCTTTTTTGTCCACCACTTAATTTTTGTATACACTCATCTTTTTTTGTTTCATTTATTCCCATTCCATTTAACATATTGCTAATTTTGTACTCAAAATTATATCCATCTAATGCCAAATATAGTTCTTGAAGATATGAATATCTTAACAATTTTTCATCACTGTCTAAATTTTCTTCCAATTGCAACATTTCTTTTTCAATTCTAACTATACCTACATAATCTTTAATAAATTCAATTATTGTTTTTGAAGTATCAACAATTTCCATTTCTTGTTTAAAATATCCAATAAGATTTGAATCTGATTTAATTATTTCACCAGCTTCTGGTTGCAATTCTCCAATTATTATTTTAAGTAATGTACTTTTCCCTACACCATTACTACCAACTAAACCTATTTTATTATTTTTGTTTAATTTGAAAGAAATATTATTAAGAATGATTTTTGAGTTAATACTGTAAGTTATATTTTTTACATCCAACATAAATACTTACCTCACTTTATATTTATTCATTTATATATTCTGACTTCTTTAATTGCATAAGTTTAACAACTTCTTTTTTATCAAATTTATTTACATGTAATTTTTTACCTGAATCTTTAAATCCTAATTTTTCAAAAAGTTTAATAGAATTTATTCTATCTGCTGGTATATTATCAGCAATCGAATCTAAGTTATATTTATCAAAAGCTACATTAATTAAAAGTTTTAATGCTTCTTTACTATATCCACATCCTCTATATCTAGAATCTATAACTATATGAATTATCCATTCTTCGTATTCATTATCATATCTAAAACCCACATCACCTATAAATTTATCATCTTCTTTTCTGCATATATAAGCATAAAATCTATCTTGTTTTCCAATACTTCTATTATACCATTCTTCCCATACTTCTTCTTTAAAATCTATACAACCGAGTTTCTCTATTATACCCATCAAACAAATCATATCCTTTGTTATATTCCATAGTATATGGATCTAATAAAATTTCTTTTCTATAACTCAATTCTTCAATTTTTGGTATTTTTAAATATAACTCTTTTTTCATAAAAAACTCCTTTTATTCAAAAATATATCTTATATTTCAGATAAATCTAATTTAAATGTTAATGCATCAAATAACTTACCATTAATATTTCTTAAATCCTTAAATCTATTTACTTCTTTAAAATTTAATGAATTTGCTAATCCTATCATAGGTAAATTACCACTCCAAGTTTGAGTATAAATCTCACTATATCCTAAAGTTTTAAAATATTCTAAATATTTCAAATATGCTTTTTTACCTACTCCAAATCCTCTATATTTAGGATCTGGAATATCTATACCAATTGCTATTTTTGAAGTTTTAGTTAAATCATTATATTTAAATTCATCAGTCATATAGTATGCTGAAATCCACCCTATATGTTCTTCATTATATATGATTTCATATTCAAAACAAGGATTATGATTTGTTTTTTCAAGTCTTCTATTTATTTGATTTTGTTTTTCAAAAATATAGTTTTCCCATTCCCATGGTGCATCATATTTTTGCCAATCTGTACATTTAGTAAACCAATACTCTATTTTTTCTATATCTGTTTCTTCAAACTTTTTTAAAACTATATCCATTTTAAAATCTCCTTTTTAATACTAAAATTTAACTTTTGGGTTATATTTTTTTACCATTTCCTAGACGTACTTCCATAGGGAAATCAATTTTTTTTATTATCTCTAAATATATATTATTATATTTACGAGGTTCTAAATTTATTGAATGAAAATATAATAAATATTTTTGTAAGAAATCATAAGCGGTGTGTCCTTGTATAAAAGCACTATCATAAGTAATTAAAGATTTAATTTCATTATATCTTTTATTTAATTTTTTTCTTTCTTTATTACAATTTATTGAGTTTTTCATTTTTTCAATAGCATTATTCATATCATCCTTATTATAATATTGACTTCTAGAAAAATCAAAATTAAATATATCTTTACGCTTATATTCTTGTTTAATTATTGATCTTAAATAAATATTTTCTCTTACTGCATAAACTTGTACTCCCCAATATGCAAAATATTCTTTGGTTTCATTAACAAATTCACGATACATCGAATTAAATTTTATATAATCTTTATTACTCAACAAAAGATTTTCAAATATTAATTCTAAATTTATTTCCATCAAAAAATAATTTTCAAATGAATAGCCCTTTGTAACAGTAATGTTATTTCTATCTTTTATATCTAAAAAAGTATAACCTTTACTATGCAAATTTTTGATATATAATAATCCATCATAATCATAATCTACAATAAAAACATATTTATTCATAAATTTTGAACATTTAACATCATCTCTTAAATTTTTATATGCATGTAGAACATACTGTTTACCAATTATATCATTTTTATATTCTTTTTGTCCGGCCGCATATAAAATAAACTTCATTTTTAATCGGTAATGTCGCATTTTTATATACAACAATATCACTTGTCCCCTCTACAATGCAAAATTGATCATAATTATTAAATTGACTCGCAACCTCGAAGCAAATCTCTTTGATAGGAGGGGAATACCTATTGTTTTTATACTCATTTACAAACATTCTTTCAGAACTAATCATTTTTTATCACTCCATTCGTTGGAAGATAAATTATACTATCAAATAAACTTTTTTCATATGGTATATATGGTGAGTGTGTTGCAATAAATAAACTTTTAATATTTGTTCTGTCAATCAAATCTGTTACTATTTGCTTTTGCCATGTTATTGATAATGACAGTTCTGGTTCATCTATTATTATAATTATATTTTCAATAAAAATTGATATTGCAAGTAATAATAATATTTTTTTCTCCCCAGACGATAACATATCTAAAGAAATATCACTAGTATAATTAGTAATTAATTTTAACTTATTCACTTGTTTAATCGTACTAGTATTTTCACAAATATTAATACCTGCGGGTGTAACAACTAATCTTTTATTTTTAATATACTTATCAAACAATTCTTGTAAAAGTACTATTTTAGAACTTTCATAGCTTGTAAGTTTATTAAATTCATTTTTATAGAATTTAATAAAGGCTAAATCTATATCAGTGTAATTAAACTCTGTCTTCTTAAAATCATAATCTATATCAAATAGTGTGTCTTTAATTACAATTGGTAAAAAGTATTCTTTTACATTTTTCTCGACTAACGGATTGTTATAAAATTCAACTATTTCAGATAAATTATAATATTGATATTCTTTTCCTATTAAATCTTTATAATATGAAATTGCAGTTTCATTTATTTTTTTAATAAAATTATTGTCATAATATTTTCTTGATATGAGTTTATTTATTTGTACTATTCTATTATCTATTAAGTTGTCCATGAAATCACTTTTAATATCATTTTTTAGATTATTTCTTTCCACATATTCATCTATTTCAATAGTTATTTTATTATATAATGTTTTTGTCAATTCTATTGAATCTTCACCTAAAATATCATATAATTCACTTGATATTCCATATCTATTTACCCTTTTGGGTCTAAATATATTAATTTTTCTATTAACATTAAAATTAGCAAGGTTCAATTCCTTAGATAATACGAATGAATCCATTATTTTTTCATTTTGAAATCTATATTTTTCTACCATATCAATATAATAGCACCACTGTATACCATCTTTAGATATTTTTGTAGATATTTCGGATATTTTTTCTATATTACAAGTGTTAAACCATTTTATATGTTTACCTAACATAATACCGATTATATCCGTCAACAAAAGATTCTAAAGCATTTTTTATTACTGTTCTTCTATCGGTATTACCAAACTTAATATATTTAATTTCGGGTAAATTATATTTGGTACTTTGCTCAATAAATAATGTTTTTTCCCCTATTGGTAAATTGAAATAACACGAACTTAAATAATCATATAATAAACCATTTTTATTTAATTCTTCAAATAGTTCTTTTTCAGAATTACTTATATCCTTTACTTCATTAGGTGCAAGCCCAATTAAATTAATTATTTTTTCTTGTAATTCATTTAATTTTGGGAATAATTCCGATTTTCTTAATCGTATTTTCTTGTTTTCAAAATAAAAATCTATACTTTCAAATTTATATTTGCATAGATTAATAGGGTCATTTTTTATTATGCAATCTATTATTTTCAGCATTGTACTTTTTCCAGTTCCATTTTCACCTACCAGAATATTGCATCTTTTTAATAAATCTATTTCATTTACGTATTTTCCAAACAATTTATTTATTCTTATTCTCATTAATTTTCACCATGATATACAAGATATCTATAATTCCTTTCTTTCTGTTCTATCTATATTTTCACTCTTTAATTTGTGTTGTTTTTATCACTGAATTCACTTTGTTATAAAAGATGATATAGTTTTACTTAATTTTGTATAAATTTCAGTTATAAAATAATTATAATTAAATTAATTCTTAACAATTCATTTTTTCTTGAATAGATATTTTAAATTTTTTTGTAAATTCATCATCATTAAATTCCCAAAACATTTTATCTTCATTGTTTTTCTGTTTGATGTTTACTCCTGCATTTACTAATATGTCGTATATTTCAAAGTAAGGACTTTCAGAATAATATTTAAAAATTTCTGCTCCTTCTTCTGTTAAACATACGTGGGTTAATAATTTCGAAACAGTAATTAATAATATTTCGGTATTTGTAAGAAAATATAAGCAATTTTCTTTTTTATTATTTAGATGGTTAACATCTATATGTTTACATATTAAATACTGGATTATATCTTTATGCTTAAATAAACATGCATGATGCAAAAGTGTATTTCCATCTAAATCTAATTCATTGATGTTTGTACGCAACTCTAAAAACTTTTCAAGAGCTTCTAAATCGTTATACTTAATTGCTTCAAAAACATTAGAATAACTAGTTGGCTTTTGAATATTTATAATATCATATTTAATTAACTGCTGTGCATTTATATTGTATGAAATATAATTAAAATTTCCAACTTGAATATATTGATTTAAAATTGTATTAATTTGAAAAGTATTTTCTACATAATTCTTTAAATTAATATATTCACTTAATTGCAATTTTTCATCTATTTTATCTAAAACATTAAAGAAAATAATTTTATATTTATCTTTTGTTTCCATTAATAATTTCCATATAAAGATAAATGCAGTTTCAACAATTTCATCATCTGAAGCGGTAGGATCTGTTTTATTATTTAATAAATAACCTTTTTTACGTGAGTGTTTACATGTTATTATATATTTTTGATCTGGTCTTACACGCATACAGTTAGCTAATAGAGCATTATCCATTAATCTATATTCAGAATCTCTAGATTCTAAAAGTTGTTCTTTTAATCTTTTATAGTAATCGACACTAGCCTCATTATGATTGATTAACCATCTTACTTTATACAAATATAAAATGGCTGTAGGTAGCAAATGTGCATCATTACTCTCTTGAAATTCTTTATTATAGGCATTTTTTAAGACAACGGAAATTAACCCTCCTCTTAAAAATGAAATTTCTGCACTTCCTAGATTACTCTTTTTTTCAAACATCTTTTATACTCCTTTTACAAATAAAATTACGCCTATTGGTCTTTCTACTATCTTTTTAATTTAATAAACATTAACAGTATCAATCTATATCAAATTTGCACTCATTAATTCAGCCTGTTTTATAACTGTATCTACTGCACCATCAGCTTGCTCTGGTGGATATTGATACTTTCTAAGCAGCCTCTTTACTACTTTCCTCATATATGCTCTAGCAGATTCTTTTTTATCCCAATCTACTGTTCTACTATTTTGAACTTTTTGAGTAAGTTCATGTGCAAGCTCAATTAATACTTCATCTTGCATTTCTAAAACTACATTTGGATCTTTTACTAAAGCATTATAAAAAGCATATTCTTCTGTTGAAAGCCCTTTTTCTTCACCTTCATTATGTGATTCTATAATTTCATTAGATAACTTTAATAGTTCTTCTATAACTTCAGCACTATCTATAAGCCTATTGTTATAACTTTGCATTATTCTTTTTAACTTATCAGAGAATAGTTCAGATTTAACAATATTAGTTCTCTTAAATATTTTTATATTTCCTTCAAGTAATTTTTTTAGTAATTCTGCAGCAATATTTTTTTGTTGCATATTTCTAATTTTACTCATATAATCTTCAGAAAGAATAGATATTTCAGGATTTTCTCTATCTGCTATTTTAAATATATCAATTACACCTTCTTGTTTTATAGCTTGTTCTATTATTTTACTTATTCTTTCATTTACTTCACTTGTAGTTAATTTTCCTGTTCCTGTAACTTTACAAATCCCTACTTTTACACCTTTAAAATATTCAACTTCTATTTTAGTTCTTTTATCTAGCATAGATCTACAAAGTGTATCTGCTTGAGATAAAGCAGTAGCTTCTCTTATGAAATCTTTTTTATCTTCTTCATCTAAAGATAAAATATAATTTATACCATTTGACAATGTTCTAAGTCTTGCTTCATTAGAATCTTTAAAGAAATCAGAATAATTAAATCCATAAAATAAGTCTCTCATTATCTCTAATTTTTCCATTAAGATTATGTATGCTTTTGAAATATCCGGAACTTTATCTGCATCTCTTGATGTATATCTAGCAAGTGCTGTTTTTAGTTCTGCACCTATGCCAATATAATCTACTATAAGTCCAGCTTCTTTATCTTTATATACTCTATTTACTCTTGCAATAGCTTGCATTAAATTATGTCCTTGCATTGGTTTATCTATATACATTGTAGCAAGAGATGGAACATCAAATCCGCGTTAGCCACATATCCACTACAATCACTATTTTAAGCTTACTATTTTTATCTTTAAAACTTAATGCTAATTCTTCTCTATATGCTTTATTTCCTACTATATCATGCCAATCTTCTGGGTCATCATTATTGTCTGTTAAAACAACTGCTACTTTTTCATTCCAATTAGGTCTTATCTCTAATATTTCTTTATATAAATTTATAGCTACTTTTCTACTCATAGAAACAATCATAGCTTTTCCTTCAAGAATATCTTTTCTTTGTTCATAATGATCTATTATATCATTTGCAAGTAAGTTTAATCTTTCTTTAGAACCTATAATAGATTCCAATTTTGCAAGTTCTTGTTTAGATTTTTCTATAGTTTCATCATCTGCTTGTCCAGACTCTGAAATAGCGTTATATTCTGCATCAGCTTCTGCAAGTAAAGTTTCATTTAAATTAAGTTTAGCAACTCTGTTTTCATAATATATTGGAACAGTAGCATTATCTTCAACAGCTTGTGTCATATCATAAATATCTACATAATCTCCGAATAATTCTTTCGTATTTCTATCTGCAAAATCTACTGGTGTTCCTGTAAATCCAATAAAAGTAGCATTAGGTATAGCTTCTCTCATTATTTTAGACATACCGTATTTAAATTCACCTGTTTTACTTACAAATTTACCACTTAATCCATATTGACTTCTATGAGCTTCATCAGCTATAAATATAACATTTGAACGATCTGTTAGCGAATCATTTCCTTCTTCAAATTTTTGTATAGTAGTAAATATAATACCACCAGCGTTTACGCTTAATAATTCTTTTAATTCTTTTCTATTACCCGCTTGTTTAGGAGTTTGAGGTAATATTTCACTATTACAAATAGCAAAAGTAGAATATAGTTGATTATCTAAATCATTTCTATCTGTTAAAACAACTATAGTAGGGTTATCTAATGATATATCTTTCATTAACATTCCAGTATAAAATACCATAGATAAACTTTTACCACTACCTTGAGTATGCCAAACAACACCTGCTTTTTTAGTTCCATCAATTAAAGCTTTTTTAGTACTAGTTAAAGCTTTTTTTACAGCAAAATATTGATGATATCCAGCAAGTATTTTTGTTTTCTTTTCTTCTTTATTTTGAAAAACAATAAAATTAATTATAATATCAATTAATCTTTCTTTTCTAAATACACCTTGAATTAAAATATCAACTTGATTAATATTTTCTTCAGGCTTTTCTCCATCAATAGACTTCCAAGTCATATATCTAGTTAAATCTGAAGTAATAGTTCCAAGTTTAGCATTTACACCATCACAAATAACAGAAAAAGCGTTATATTCAAATAATGATTTAATATCCATTTGATAATTTTTAATTTGATTATATGCATTTTCAATTGTAGTGTTTTCTTTAGTAGCACTTTTAAGTTCAAAAACAACTAAAGGAATACCATTAACAAAAACAATAACATCAGGTCTTTTAGTTTTAAATCCTTCAATAGTATATTGATTAACAACAGTAAAATCATTATTTAAAACATTATCTCTATCAATTAGTTTACAAGTATATGTTTTATCTCCAGATAAAGGAACTTCAACACCACGATATAACATTCTACTAAATTCATAGTTAGCAAGTGTAAGTTCAATTGAATTTAAATTACGAACTTTTCTATACACTTCATCTGCTATATCCACAGTTATACCTTCATTTATTTTAAATAATGAATCATATAACTTGTCCTTTATAACTGTTTCATGATAATCACGATCAATATCTGGTCCGAATACATGATTGTATCCTAAACTTTCTAATTGTTCTATTATACCTAATTCTACTTGTTCTTCATTAAACATAGTTTTACTCCTTTAATTTTTTCTATACCATCTTGAATTTTCATCAGGATTTTTCGGATTAACATCTATTGTTGATGTTATTAATCTATCAAACATACACAATTCTGTTATATATTCTTTAATTTTATCTAAATTCAAGTTATTATTTTTAGCTATTTCTGAAATAGATGTACCAGGGTTTATTGAAATATATTTAAAAATATCATTTTTAGTTATTTCATAATTATTTTTTTCTGTAATCAAAAATTCATTACTATTTACAAATTTTTCTAATTTTTCAATTCTATCTTCTAAATCTATTTTCTTTGTGTTTTCTTCATTTTTAGTTTTTTCAATATCATTTTGAAAAGAAAATATAATCAAAGGAATTGACATAGTTATAATAATATTTATGGACTGTGAAACATAATAAATAGTTTCCCAATTAATTTTTTCTTTATTTATAAAATAATTAGATATAAAAATAAATATTAAAGAAATTAATACTAAGACACACAAAAATATTTTTATTTTAGTTTTATAAGGATAATTTTTCTCTTTTATATTTATAAAAATATTTTTTATTTTAAATAAAATTTTTTTCATTTTAAAAACCTCCTAAAATTCCAATACAAATCACAATTTGTATTACTAAATTTCTATTTTTTTTAAATCTATTTCGCCATTCATTAATTTAGGTAATAGTGTATCTCTTAACTTGATTAATGTTTTATTTTGTTCGCTATTTTTAAATATTTTATTTAATAAATTCTCTAATATTTTTTGATCTTCTAAATTAATTTTAGGAATCTCTAAATTGCCAACAAATACTTTATCTGTGTGCGGTATTGCTGAACCTGTATTTTTATTTTTAATTAAACTATTATATTTTTTTATTAAGAAATATACATATTCTTTTTTGTAATTCTTATTAACTAATTCTAATTTTGCAAGAGTAGATCCTACTATACCATATTCACTATAGTAAATATCCCCACTGCTTGCTCCATCCATTACCATTAATAAATCTTTATTAACAATTACTGTTTTTTCTTGACTTGCATAATTAATTTCTTGATTATTTAGACAAGCAATAGTTAAATATTTTAAATAATTATCATTTTTTATTTCTTTAATATCATTAGGTTTTTTTCCTTTAACAAATTTTAATATTTCTTTTAGCTTCTCAAATTCATATGACCTACTTATAATATTATCAATTAGTGTATTTGCAAGTTCGTGCAAATTATCATTTGTATGATTATTTTTATCTATTTTCTTGTCAATTAACGATAAAATCTTTATAGTTCTCTTTTGTTCTTCAATATTTGGAATTTTTATTTCAAAATCATTTAATATACCAAAGTTTAAAGCTGGCATTGTTGAAGAGCTTTGGGAATTTCTTATATACTTATATACTTCTTTTTGTGATAAATAATAATACATATATTTATTTAATATAATTTCATTATTCAAATTAATTTTAAACATATTATTTGCAATAATACCTTCTTTCCCCATTACCACCTTACCAGCCGTTTGAGAACCATATCTAATCATTACTAGATCATTTTTTTTTGCATAATACCTTTCTCCAAAATTTTTCACATATCGAATTGGTTCATTTTCATTAGTATAATCAACAATTCTAATAAATCTTTCTCTGTTTTCGGATTTTTCTGCATATTGTTCATTTACTTCAACTTGTTTACCTTGTGAAAATGATGATATTTCTTTCATTTTATATTTTTTAAATTCCATATCCAATTGCTCCCAATACTTTTTTTATTTCTTCATCAAGTTTTCTTGATTCTTCAAATTGTTGTTTTAATTCTGTAGTAAGAGTGGTCATTTTTTCTTCAAAAGATATTCCATCATCTTCTACTTCTTCTGTTCCTACATATCTACCTGGTGTAAGTACACTATTGTTTTCTTTTACCTCTTCTTTAGTAGCTGATTTACAAAAACCAAGTATATCTTCATAATTTTCATTTTTTCTCCAATTATGATAAGTATCTGCTATTTTTTGTATATCTTCTTCTGATAAATCTCTTACTTTTCTATCTACCATATATCCAAGATTTCTAGCATCTATAAATAATATTTTATTTTTAGTTTCTTCTGTCTTTTTCTTTCTCATTATCCATAGACAACATGGTATCCCTGTTGCATAGAATAATTGACTAGGCATAGCAACTATACATTCTACTACATCTTTTTCTATCATGTTTTTTCTTATTGTTCCTTCATTTGATGTATCACTAGATAAAGATCCATTTGCAAGTACTGTTCCTGCTACACCATTTTCAGGTGATAAATGATATAACATATGTTGTAACCAAGCATAGTTTGCATTCCCGGTTGGTGGTGTCCCATATACCCAACGTGCATCATCTTGTAGTTTTTCTCCACCCCAATCTGATATATTAAATGGTGGATTTGCTATTACGTAATCTGCTTTTAATGTTTTATGTAAATCATTGTGGAATGTATCAGCATTGTGAGTTCCTAAATTACAATCTATTCCTCTTATAGCCAAATTCATTTTAGCTAATTTCCAAGTTGCCGGATTAAATTCTTGTCCATATATTGATACATTATTAATATTTCCTTGATGTTCTTTTATAAATTTAGTTGATTGTACGAACATACCGCCAGAACCACAAGCTGGATCGTAAACTCTTCCACTATATGGTTCTATCATTTCTACTAATGTTCTAACTATACATGCCGGAGTATAAAATTCTCCTCCACCTTTTCCTTCAGCAGAAGCAAACTTACTTAAGAAATATTCATATACTCTTCCAATCATGTCCATTTCTCTTGCTTTATCTGTTCCAACATCTAAATTTGAGAATAGTGTTACAAGTTCTCCAAGTCTTGTTTTATCAAGTTCTGGTCTTGAATAATTTTTATTTAAAACACCTTTTAAAGAGTTGTTTTCTTTTTCAATAGCTTCCATTGCTAAATCAATTATTTTTCCTATTTCTGCAGTATTAGCATATTTTTTTATTTCACTCCATCTTGCTATTTTAGGAACCCAAAATACATTTTCAGATGTGTATTCATCCATATCTTCTGGATCTGCTAACTCTTCTTTTACAAGTTCATTATATTTTTCTTCAAATGCATCAGATACATATTTTAAAAATATTAATCCAAGTGCCACATGTTTGTATTCACCAGAATCCATACTTCCTCTTAATTTATCTGCTGCAAGCCATAATTTATCTTCATAACCAAGTGTTGTATTATTATTTACTTTTGCCATAACTTCCCCCTATATTTTATTTATTTTTTCCTATATAATTATACTTTCTTTCATTCAAAAATGCAAACATTAAATAAAAATTTTATTGTTTTTTAGCAAAATTTGTCAATTAATAAAAATTTTAATAATATAGAAAAACAAAATCCTCCTTAGATATGTTTTTTAAATTAATAAATTATTATTTATATTCTTGAAATTTCGCAATTTTTTTAAATAATAAAAAAATAAGACGCATCTTTTTTATTATTTGCGCCTTATTTTTATTACAATGTTTTTACTGATTTTTCGAAATAAAATTTCTTGTTTCTAGTTTTTTTAATTAGCTATCTATATCTTTCTATTTTGAACAAATTTTTTTCATTCAAAAATACAATGAATTTTACTGCTTCATCTGCTAAACATGCTGTAAGAGCGTATTTGTACTTATCATGTTCAATTTTTTCATACCAACCTTTTTTACCTTCTGGCACTTCAGCATATTGTTTGTCATTTTCCAATACAAGTGGAGTATATCTACCAGTATAATATATTATATCATTCTGTTCTTGTGGTGATAATTTTTCAATATTTTTAATAATTTTTTTTATAAGTTTTTTATTATTTAATAAGGTATCATTTTTTTCTATATCTTTTCCACCTTTTATTTTTTTTATTTTATTAACATTTTTTATGTTATCTATACTTTTAAAATTTTCCAAATTTTCTTTTGAAAAATCCTTATAATTGTTTTCTTTTGCCAAATACTTAAATATTGGTTTTAAAACTTGTATATTATTACTATAAACACTACATGCATGATTAGTTATTTCATCATAATTTAAAAAATCATCTTTCGTTTTTTTTAATTTATCAAAAAGTTTTAAAATACTAATTAATATATAATTTAATTCTTTACTATAGCTATCACATATACTATTTATATATAATTTTTCTTTTTTACTATTTGTTATTGTTATTTTATTTAGACTTTGTATATAGTTTCCAATATATATTTTTGATTCTTTTTCAATGCTTGCGTCTTCATAACATACTTCTAATATATATTTTAATAATTCTTCATACGTTATTAAAATATACTTATCTTTATATCTATTAATATTATCTATTTTTTTATTATTAAATATAGCTGGAATATTATTTTCAGGACACAAGAATACTAAAATTGATCTATTATTAGCTTCTTTTTCTATTTCTTCTGCATAACTTATATATTTATCCAATTGATTTATTGTTTCATTTATTTCTTCTTGATTTATTATTTTATTTATTTCTTTTAAATTCATTTCTCCATTAATTCCACTATAAATTTTATTTTCAATAATTATATTAATACTTTTAAAATTTTCTTCGTTCAATTCAATATCAAAATTTATAAACAAATCAATAAATCCTGTTTTATCAGCAGTTGCTTTTTCTCTTGTTACATGTATCTTTGAAATACCACCCTTGTTGTTAAGATATTCATTTAATTTTTTATCTTTTTCTATCAATAAACTTAATAATTTTTTTAATGGTTCATCACCTAATAAATGTGAAGATTTTGAATCAAAAATCCATTTCAAAAAATTACTATGAATATTTTCATTCGTAGTTGTTCCTAAAATATCAAAAATATTTTCATACTCATAATATTCTTTTAGTTTTGTAAATTCCTTACTATTTATTAGATTATTTATTAGATTATTTATTAGATTATTTATTTTTTTTATATATTCTTCTTTTTCCATAATATTTCCCACCTTTAATATCTAATATCTTTTCAATACTTTATATAGTTATTTACTCATTATATATTTTGATCTACATCAAAATCCATTATATTTTTACCATCTTCTTTTAATCCACAATATATAATTTCTACTTTAAAGTTACCTTTTAATTTATTTATATTGCTAATTGTTTTTTGTATAACATCCTTTTTCATTATTTTTTTTATCTTATTCTCTTCTTTTTTATTTTCAATTGTATAACCTAGTATAATACAATATTTTATATTTTCAATATTGTTTATATAATCTTCTTTTATATCTAAATCTAGTAATTGTGCAAGTAATTTAATATTTTCTTTTTCTTTTTGTAAATTTATTTTCGGTAAAAATTCGTATGCGGATTTTAAATGTTTTTCTATACTAGGTTTACTCTCTTTATTTTTAGCTTCCGATTCTCCTACTGTTCCACATGCATCTGAATTATATTTTACTTCTATATATACTAAAGATTTATCTTCTTTATCTATCCCAACCATATCAGTACGGTCAATAATTTTCTTACTATCAGTTCTTTTATTATCTTCCATATCAATAAACTGTAAATTATTCACTCCTTTTTTATATAGCAAATTCTGAAATTGATATTCCTTATATGAGCGAACATTTTTTATATATAAATCAATTGATTCTTTACAATCTCTTACTATCGAATTAAAATCCACTTTTAATTTTTCTATATTCTTATAATTCATACTTTCTAATATTTTTTTATACTTACTAATATCCCCTATATTATGTGATTTG
This sequence comes from uncultured Clostridiaceae bacterium, assembly GCA_964653805.1. Classification (GTDB taxonomy): domain Bacteria; phylum Bacillota; class Clostridia; order TANB77; family CAG-465; genus CAG-465. The sequence continues at coordinate 31,859 of CAZZFS010000005.1, forward strand.
TTTGTATTAAACACGTTACTGCATGTTGTAATTTTTTTTAATTCTAGCTTTAATAAATTAAGTTTTTTATAATATATTTGAATAGCATTTTTTCTTATACAAAATGCTAAATCTGTATCATTTTTGCAATATTCCCTAAAGAATATTATATGTTTATCATTTAACTCTAAAAACTCATTACTAAGTTTTCTATCCATTATAATTGTTTCTTCCATATCCATCATAATTTTTTCCACCCTCCTATATTTCAACCTCTTCATTATCTTGTATATCACTTGCCTCTTTATATAACTTCAAAAACTCCTTTCTATTTTCAGTATGTATTGGTATTATTTTATCACACTTAGTTATTTTAATTAAATCCTCTATATCTTTTCTTGTAGCATGACCACTTGTGTGTATATCTATTATAGGTATATTCATTTCTGTTATTTTTTTCAAATCTTCTTTCATCTTATCTGTTTCTTTATAATCATTCCACATACTATATATAAATACAGGTTTATCAATCTTATTTTTGCTATATAACTCTTGTATATATTCTACAAAATTACTTCTTAACATTAATACATATGAATTGTTTAATTTCTCTTCTTTTATAATGTATTTTCCTATCCAGTTAATATATTTTTCTGGGAATTCTTTATTTCTATTTGGAATATATACTTTTACAGTTTCAAATGTTACTGGATTAGGAATGCTTATACAACTTTTTTTATCTATAGCTATCATCTTTGTTAAATTTGCTAAATATACATCTTGTATAAATAACTTATTTGTTTTAATACTAGCCTTATATAAAGAACATACTCTATCTATATTAGTTGAAGCTGACAATACAAATACTTGATTATATTTACTAAATATATTTTTGCATTCTTTTATTACATCTTCTTCTGTTTCAATTCTTTTTTTGTTATTTGATATATTAGTTCCTTCACATATTACAGTGTCAAATTTCCCATATTTACTTATTCTATTTAATTGACCTTTACCTTTATATCCACTTGTTCTAAAATCTCCCGTGTGTAATATTTTCTTACCATCTGCTTCTATAACAAACATAGCAGAATTGTATGCACTATGGTCAGCTATAATTGGTGTTATTTTAATATCTCCTATTAATATAGTTTTATTAAATTCAAAAAAATTAGCATTAAGTATTTTCCTGCCACAAGTTATATCTATATACATATTATGCATTTTGCAAGTTACCATATCAATATATTTGGGTATATCTTTTAATATGTATTCTTGAAGGCCTAAATGATCTCCATGATAATGTGTGAAAAATATTGCATCATATTGTTTATTTCCAATAGTCAAACCTTCTATATTTGGATTTTTTTCTTTGATTCTTTTTTCACACACCTTACCTAACTCTTCGCCTATATCAATAATTATTTTTGTTGTTTTTGTAGATATTTCAGTAATACAACCACCTATTTGATTAGTTCCTCTTATTACTTTAATATTCATAACTACATACCTTTGTTTTCTTTCGATATAACATCTTCAATATAATCATTAATAACAGTGTAACTATTTAATGCAGCTAATTTTTCTTCTGATATTTCTATTATATTTTTAGATAATAGTATTTTATTTTTATATATTATACATTCATCTTGTTTTGATTTTGTCTTATCATATGATATATAGTTTTTTAATATTGTATAATATTGACCTTTAATGAATTTTAATGAAGAGCTGTTTTCTAAATATTTTTCTTCTTCAAAATATTTTTGTATATATTTATCTTCTAAAATTTTACCGTTTGCTATATACCATTCTTTCATTTTTTCTATATTTAAAACATAGCCTGATGTATTATCATCATATTCATATATTTCCATTGCCTTAACAAGTTCTTTATTGTCATTATACCATTTACATTGTTTTTTTAGTAATGATAATTTGTATTTAGATAATTTTTCTTCTTTTGTTTTTATAACTTCTTCATCTACTAATATTTTTGCAATACTTATATTATTATCTAAAATACCAAATTTTCCAGATTTATTATTCTCATCATATACAATACTTATATGATTTTCATTTATATCATCAAACACAATTCTTATTTGGCTTATTTTTGATCTAACATAATTTCTATTATGCATATCACTATATTCCATTGCATTTTCATCTACTTTAAAGATATTTTTATTTTTGAATTTTTTGAATATAAAAGTATCTTTAATAATATCTAAATTATAATTAAGATATCCAACATACGTTTTTAATGGATAATTTATTTTATAAAATGCAATGATATAACTCAAATTACATATAGATTTATATTTATTAGGATATACTTTTTTAAAAATATTTTCCAACTCTTCATATGTTAATGGTTTTACCATCTCTAATATTCTTTGAAACAATAAATCTCCTAATATATTTAAAATAGGATCCCATCCATGTTTATAATTACAAATTAGATATATTATATTTTCAACTGCTTTATCTGAATAGTCTATTTCTTTATTTATTTCCAAATATTCTAAAAAACTTTCTAATTCATTTTCTTCTTCTAATTCATCATCTAATGTTTTAATTTCATATAAATCTTTAAAAAAATTTATTTCTTCCATTAACTCCTCTGGGTTTAGTTCATCTTTATTATTTTTCACTCTAACATACCTCCTAATTTTCAAAATATTTATTTGGAAATATTATACTCCTTTTTTATAAAACAAACAATACCAAAGCTATCTTTTTGTAATATTTTGTAAGGAAATCTCAATTTTATACTTTTAAATCAATTCTATTACTTATTAAAATAAAAATAAATAGACTAATGTAATATGGGCAAAAGTTGTCATATTATATATTGATATCATTGCTAATAGCTCTCTAATGATATATAATATATGTATTAATATATCTAAGGAGGGGTGAAAAATGAAAAGATTTGATTTTACAAAAGGTGTAGAAAAATTAATAGATCCAATAAATGTAGGTTCTCTTCATTTCATGCAATTTTTTAATAATTTACTACCAAAAAATATTCAGCGCAAACTAGTAACTTCAGCTTCAAAAAAAACACCATATATGGGTTTTGTAGTAGAACCATATAGTTATTTTTTATGTTATGAAATACAAGATATAAAAAAAGCTAAATCTTTACTTCCTGAAGGTTTTGAATTAATTAAAACACATATCTTTGATAATGATGAACCAAAGTATTATTGTATTTTTGGTTGTATCAATGCTCATACAAGTGCTTTTTTAGGTCTTAGAGTAGAATTTTATATAATTGCAGAAGATAAAAAAACTGGCTTACTTAGTTGGATAATTGTTGACTATGATACTAATACAATAAGTTATGATAAAAAACAAGGTCTTATGAATCCAAATGCTAGTAATTCATTAATTACGATAAATTATGATGGTACTTTGATTGTTGATGTTAATAGAAATGATAATAGTAGAAATTTAATATTTGAAAGTGATATTAAAACAGGAGTAATGAAATCTTTAGATCAAAGATTATGGTTAGAAGGTAATCTTTCAATTGGATATGGCAAAAGTATTTCAAGAAATGATGCTGATATCTTTTCACTTAAATTTGATCCTTTAGAAGTAGAAAAAGCTTTAGATATTCCTATTTCTAGTTTAAATATGCAAGTAAATTCATGGTTTCCTGGATTATTTAAAGATACGCCTTCTAAATTAGTTTGTTTCCCTTATGCTCAACATTTTATATCAGACAGTCCTGGTTATTCAAGTAATCTAAAAGATAAAGATGAACTTGTTTTAGCATTAGAAAAAGTAGATTTTGAAAAAATTAATGTTTTTTCAACTAAATCTTTCAAAACAATGTTTTTAGTTGGACCTATTATTTCGTTTTTAATAACTTTATCACTTTTAATTATGTTGTTTTTAAAATAGTGTAAAAACACATATTATATTTTAGTTATAACCTATTCATATTTATAAACACCAGTTATTATATGTAATACCTGGTGTTTTGCTCAACATAATGTATTGAAATCCATATTAATTTGTGTTATAATACATTTCAATATAACTATTTTAAATATCCATTATTAAGGATATTATTTTTTTTCAAAAAGGAGTTTATTATGAAATTATCAAAAAAAGTAAGAAAAAATGGTTTACCATTAGAACAAAGATGTACAGGAAAAAATCATGGTGGTGGTGGATGTGGATCTCGGTTTTTAATAATGCATGAAAATGCTATTCTTCGTACTTGCTCTATTCATTCTGTTAGTCCTTTTAAGTATTATGTTTATGTTTTTTATACTTTTAAATGTCCCGATTGTGGAGTTCAAAGTAATATTCCAGTTAGAAAAATTCATCTTAGACTAAGAAGGCGGCTTGATAAAAAGTTTTTCGTATAAAAAGCATATAAAATTGTATTAATATTTTGAATTTAAGCTCAAAAAAACAGAACTAAATTAGTTCTGTTTTTTTATTTCTTTAATATTTTTTATTTTTGTTTTTTGGTTTTGTTTTCAAACTTGTTTCTTGCAATTATCCAAGTTTTTTTAGTGTTGCTTTTTTCTGGTAATTTTGTAATGTCAATTCTAACTACATCTTCATCATGGTAATAATCCTCTAATTCCTCAAAAATTTCATTGCCTTTAGATTCTAATTCGCAAATACCACGAACTCCTCTTAAAACTACTTTATACCAATTTTTGTCATCGTTTAGTATTTCACTACCAACTGAGTTACAAAAAGCTTCTTCCCATTCCTCAATTATCAACAATGGTGACATAAGATTTTCATCATACTTATTTACCACTGTAACCTGAACATTGAACTCATTCTTTAATAAAGCACAAATTTCTCGTCTACACTCTTTAGTTAACATTATTATTTCCTCCAAAATATTAATTTATTTAGAACATATATAAATAATTTATATGTATATTATAACATTTTAATATCGTTTCGTCAATGTTTATGTAAACTATCGAATGTTTTTTTATTATTATATCTATTCTACATTATGGTTGCATTACACCAGAAAATACTAACCAAGCTAACACTGTTTTAGCTAAAAGACTTAACACTATATATGTTTTTTCACCATATAAGTAATCTTTCCATTTACCAACTTTTTTATATTGCAAAATCATATTTATTGGAAATAGATTGAAAAATACAAAATATGATCCAAATATTGCATAAACAAACCAAGGAACTTCTGCCGGATTACTATTTCCAAAAGCATACATTATTATTACTATCCAAGGTATAACTCCTGCAATACTTCCATATATAAATGGTGACCAATCTGTTTTTTTAGTATATTGATTTAATTTTTCCATTAAAAGTCCAAATAAGTTCATTGATGCATTTAATCCAAATATAAGTAACAAAGCACCTATATCGTAAATACCAAACAATACACTTATTAATACAATCATTATAGATGAGCTAATTGAATATTCATACCATCTAAATGAATTCATGTTATTTGTAATTTGTTCATTATATTTTTTATTAAATGTTTTTGATACTACTATAAAATGAAATAGTGCTGATAGGAATAAAAATACTGATACTAATATCCCATATGGAAGCAAAAATAATTCCTTTTGCTCAGTTACTAATCTCATTTGAGTACTATCAAATGTTAAAAAATAAGATACTATTTGTGGTTTAAAGTTTGCAACTTTTTCCACGTTTAAAGATATAACAAGCATTATAATGCCTTGTATAAAATGAAACATTCCCATTATAAGATTAAACTTTTTTAATGAATTTAATTTTTCACTCATAAAAATCTCCTCCTTATATAAAAACATTATACACCTCAAAATTTTATTTTGCAACAAATTAATAATTTTAGATAATTTTAATGACATTAATTATATTTTATTTACAAAAAAAAACAATGCATAAAATTTTACTTTTATACATTGTTTATTCTTTTTTGTTATTGCTTTTAATTGTTTTACTATTTACTTTCATAGACACCTTTTATCCTACTAAAACTACATTGTTTAATGAGCCCACTAAACTTTGTGCAAATATCATGTCATCTATTACTACATTTGGAACAAAAGAATCCGAAAGTCTAATAAATTTTTGTTCGTTTATACTTTCAGTAAAGTATATTATTTGTCTATATTTGTGTGAATTTTCAAACCCCTCTCGTATAACGATTATATCGTTATCTTTTATTACATTGTTTGGATAACGATGATATCTTCTTTTATAGATATCATTTACAATACGATGCAATACAATTACATTTATATTGTTTTCACTTAAGAATATATAGTCTTCGTATATCTTCTTTATAAAGGGTAATTGTTTTATATCTTGTATGACCTCAGGATACTGTATATTCGATTTGTTTAGCACTTTTATATAATTACTAACTAAATCTTGATGTTCGCTTAAATTGTCATTTGAGCTGTAAATGTCTGTTTGAAAAATACATTCTTCTAAGTCTATTTTCTCTGTCCCTTTCCGTATATATAGTGATTTTAAATTTTGAACTTTCGCAAGTGCGTGAATCGTTTTGTCCGAAGTTAACAGCATAAAATAGTTTTCATATACGGTTGATATTATATTAAAGTCAATATTGTTATCTACCCATATGTCATTTATTTTTGATGGCATTAACTTGTTTGTAATAATTTGAATCTTTTTCTTTTCAATTAATAGCTTTACTGTTTTAAGTAGATCTGTTACCTTCTTTTCTTTAAATGTTGCTATTTTGTTTAACTCTATTAGAGTTTGAATTGAAATCCCCAAAACATTTTCTTCTTTTTGACTCAAGTATTTTTGTATTACTGGCATATTATGAATAACAACTGAAGTATCAATTAGACATTTTGGAATACAGCTACATTCTTTTAAATCAAATCTGTTTTCACCGGCAAAAAATTCTGCTATTTTGTTTTTAAAATTCTCATATGCTAAATCTTTATCACTTTCACAATATACAGAGAAATCCTCATATATTATTTCTATTGATTTAGATAAAGCAATATAGCACATTATTTTATCACCACTAATTAGTATAGCTTTGTATTTTAAAGCTACAGCTAATATATAGAAATCGACCAAATCATCATCCCAATATGAAACAACAGAACTAGGTTTTATAATTTCTTCTATTACTTTTGCTTTTCCTTGTTCTTTAAATTTTTCAATTTCTTCTAATGCTAAAACAGCTTCAATATTATTGATTTTTGTTAAATGTTCTAATTCTTGAATAACTTTTATTGGAATTAAATATTTAACATTTTCATTTTCTGATACATATCTAACAACACTTTCTAAACTATGCATATATACATTTGTGTCTAGAACAAATAATAATTCTTCATTTTTCCGTCCGAACATTTTAAGTATTCCTCCTAAAAATTATTTTTATAGCAAAACTTTTTTATTGAGAAAATTATACCACTTAAATATCAATATGTAAAGCATATTTTTCTACACTTTATATATTAATATTTATATATTTTTTTAACTTGTTTAAAACAAAAAAAGCAAACTATATAATATATATAATTCACTTTTTTGTTTTTTGTTTTTTCAGCAAGTTTTTAGTAAAAATACAAGTTTTTTTTCATCTTCACTTAATTCCCGACCAAGAAGATTCATTCTTTTTTGTAAATTTGCCTTTTCATCGTCGCTCATTTTCTGTACTATAATTACAGAGTCTGATAGTTTAAGTCTTGCTAACTTAATTATCTGTTCTTCTTCTAGTAATACTTCTGCTCTTTCAATAGCTTTTAAAGCTATATCATTGCAAGCATTTTTCGCTGCTTCAAGAAGATTTTCTTTATCTTGATTACTCAAGTATTGAATTGTTTCTCTTGCAGATTCCGGCTTGTTAGTTATATTAACTAACATCAATCTAATTTCTAAATCATTCATAATAGTGATACCTCCTTTAGTTAAAATATTTAAGTAACACCAATTATCTTGTTTTTAAGTATATAAATACTTTTTAAAATATTTAATTTAAATAAAAATCAAATAACTAGTTTTACTAAGTTTAGTTTACCACCTTCTTAAAGTTTGTCTGTAAATTATATCACTATATTACCTAAAAGTCAATTAAGATACTAACCTTGAAATACATAAAAAAAATCACAAAATCCTAAAACTTTACGTTTTTTATTTTTGTGATATTTTTTTAATAAATTAATAATTTAAACTCAATCATTTGGTGGTTCAAATCTTGTTATAATATAATCTTCCATAAGCAAATGTAAGAGATCTCTTTCTAATTTAGTTACCTTACCAAATTTTACTTTTTTGTTAAGAATATAATTTATTTTATTTTCATATTCTTTTGAAAGATTACTTAAGAATTTTTTTCTTTCCGACAAACTCCACTCTACTATAATATCTATTGTTTCTAAGATTCCTTTTAATTCTTCTTGTTTAACAATAATTTCACACTCATACAAGTGTTTCGCATTTTGTTGTAAACCATACAGGTGTTTCGAATCTTGGTATAACTCATGCAGATATTCCTCATGTTGTTGTAAATCATATAGCAGCATTTCAAACAACTCTTGTTTATCATTATTATTTATCTTCATTAGAATAAAAACTCCTTAAACAAATTTGTTTTGGTTTGAAACATTTTTTATTTCTGCGTCATTATATCATTTATTTAGCTATATGTAAATAGCTTTATTGTTATTGACATAAAAAACACTTAATATATGTAAACTAAATAGTTTCATATATCAAGTGTTTTAATTTGTTTTTGTATTTTTGTTACAGTTTTTTGTTATTGTTTTTTGTTTTGTCTTTTGATTCTTTTTTGTTTAATTCAAACCAGTATCTTTTGAACACTACTTTCCTAACAGGATTCAAAAGTTCATTTTCAAACTTACCACCTGCTCTTAAAATTATTCTTTCAAAACCTGTATTTGTTTTTAAACAAGTTACCAAAACTTTTTTTAAGTGTATTTCAGTTCTTGCTTTTTCTAAAGCTTGTCTAAAAATTTTAGAAGCATAACCTTTATTTCTTTTTGAAGGTCTTACACTGTAGCGTATATGTCCACCATAATTTAAAATGTATTCATTTACATCATGGCGAATATCTACAATACCGATAATTTCATCTTCTTTAGTAACAGCAAGGTATATCGATGATGGAACTCTTCCTTCTGGCAAGTTTATTCCAACACGCCGATCATTAGCTGTTTTTATCCATTCGCTTACATCTTCTGCTTTGTTCAAGCTGTGAGAACCATTTATCGGGAGCAATCCCGTATCAAGAAATTCTTTTTTAAAATCAATTATCTTTTCCAAATATTTTTCAGATGGAAAAACTAATTCTATTTTTGGTCCCATTTTTTATCCTCCTGTATTGTATTTAATAGTTTTAACTAAGCCAATATCTTTTTATTGTTTTAGCATTGGTTGGATCAAAAACTTCATTTATGAATTCTCCGCCATTTCTTAAAATAGCTTCTTCCGCTCTTTTATTACCTTCAAAACAAGTTATTATTAATCTTGGTAATTCTAAAATACGTGCTTTTTGAATAAGCTGTCCAAGCATCAAAGATGCATAATCGTTTTTCCCACCACATGGTGCAATTGTATAACTTACATTTCCAGCATAATTATACAGGTAGTCATTTAATTCATGTCGCAAAGAAACAACTCCAATGACACTGTCATCTTTTTTTCTTACAACTAAAAACGTTGTTGCAGCTACTTCACCTTCGGGCAAGTTAAAACTAGCACTGTAATCATGTGATTCTTCTATCCACTTTTTAATATCTTCTTGAGACATTAAATCACGACCACCATGTATTGTTTTATATCCATGTTTTAAAAGTTCTTTTTTAAATCCCTTTATTTTCCGGATATAATCCTCACTAGGTATTACAATTTTAATTGATTCTTTCATAATTTATTACTCTCCTTAAAAATTATTTTTTGTGGTAAATAAACAGTTTACTGTATTATACCACTTTCTATTTATTATGTAAATAGTTTTATGATTTTTATCTTTATTTTTAATAAAATATATATAATAAAATTCAAAAAAAAAAGATAGATTCTATCTATCTTTTAATAACTTCCTTTTCTTAATTTCATAGGTTTTGTTTTTTCTAACGATAATGCTTTAAAATTAAATGAAAAAACAGGAGCAATAGGATCTTGATCTTCTTTTATTAATACTAAAAATTCTTCTTCTAATTTTGTTAATTTATCTTTTTTCATTTTTTTATTAAGTTCTGTATATAAATAATCTTTACATTTTTTTGACATACCATCAACTAAATTTTTCTTTTCTTCTACATCAAGAATTTGTGCATTATTTATTGTTATTAATAGTTCATTAAATAAATCTTTCTTTTTATTTTTTGTTGTTTTAATATCCATTTATTTACCTCCAACTTTTATTCTCTTTTATTATATTATTAATTATACCACAGTTTTACATAAAAAACAATACTTATGTAAACATTTAATTCTAATACATCACAACGTTTTTATAAATTTCATTGCAATATATTTATTTTCATGTTATAATAGACAACATAAAAACAAACACTACCTACAAAATAATTTAAGGAGGATTTATTATGTTTGGTATTTTTTCAGATTCAAGTGATGGTTGGTCAGAAATTGTTGAAGGTACTTTTTCTCTAAGAGCTTTCAAGTATTATTTTAAAAATCGGAGGAAATTGAAAAACAAAAAAACTGTAGCTAGATCTCTTTTAACAAGAAATCGGTTTGTTTCACCTTCAAATAACATTTTCAAAGCAGTAGATACATGTTTATTTAATACCAGTGTGACAAGAAATAAAGAAACTGTATCTAAAGAAGATCCGTTATTTGTATTACAAAAAGGTGATATTGTATATATCAGTTTTTCCTGGTTTGTGGATGCTTGGGAATATACTGGTGAAAAATTAATTTACCGCGAAGATCTTTGTTTGGAAGGTTAAAGAAAAAAGATTATAACTAAAAAATATAATTTAAGGAGAATTTTAAAATGTCAGAATCATTAAAGGGTTTGTTTATTTTTACCTTTGGAGGTTTAAAAGACTTTGGAAAAGTGGTAGATCCAAATACAGAAATAAAAATCGATTTTCCAAATGATCAATCTCAAGGTTACGTCATAGCCGTTAGAAATGGTCTTGAAATCAAAAAGTTTAGTTCAATAAAAGAATTAAACCTTGATTTTATTTCAACAACAGATTTAGTTCTAACATTTAAAGTAAAGGTTCAGCCTCGTTACCAAGTTGTAAAGTCAGTTGAGTTTAACTTAACTGAAGGTGTGAATCATATTACTTATTCTGATTTTAATATCGATGAACATCAAATATTACAAATGGATTTTTTGATTAGCAAAGAAAAAAATCCCGAAAAAGTCGGCTCTATTCAAGTTCGAAATTTCGAACTGTGCTAATAAACAAAAAGATTGCAATTCAATTCGAATTGCAATCTTTTTTTATTTGATTAAATGAAAAAAAATTACTTTACTTTTAGTTTCAAATCACCAACGCATTTGACATAAAAACAACTTTGTGTTATACTATTAGAAGTGAAATGTTATAATAAAACCTAATAAATAATTTTAAGGAGGTATACAAAAATGTATACATTACGGAGCTTATTCATGTTTTCTTTCGGTGGTTTCAATGATTTTGGAGGATTAGAAAGTCCAAAGGAAAAATTGGAAATTAACTTTCCTAAAGAAAACCCTGTCGGTTACGGTATCGCCATTAGAAACGGCTTTGATATCGAGAAGTTTACTTCACCAAAAAAATTAGAAGTTGAAATTTCTTCAACTACTGATTTGGTATTAACCTTAGAAATTAAGGTATCACCAGGAAACCAAGTTACAAAGTCAGTTGATTTCACCTTAACTGAAGGTGTAAATCATATTGATTATTCTGACTTTGATGTCTACGGACACGAAATATCAGAAATTGTGTTTTTTACAAGTCAAGCAAAAAATGCTAAAATAGTTGGCTCTATTCAAATTCAAAATTTTGAACTGAGCTGATAAATAAAATAAGTCATGTAAATCTTTTTTAGATTTTACATGACTTATTTTTTCATTTATTTAAAAGTAATTTATTTTATCAAACATTAACATTAATATTTATTTTTATTTTTATATTTATTTTTTCAAACTTGTATTTATTTCTGTTTGTAACATTTGAACAAAATCTTCTACATTAATATTATCTTCTTGTTCCCCTGTTCTTTTTCTAAATGAAATTGTATTTGATTCAACTTCCTTTTTCCCTAAAATAAGCATATAAGGAACTTTTTCAAGTTGAGCAGCTCTTATTTTATATCCTATTTTTTGATCATCAGAATCAACTTCTACTCTAAATCCTTCTGCTTGTAATTTAAGTTGTAATTTTTTAGCATATTCTAATTCATTTTCTGTAATAGGTAATATTTGTATTTGATTTGGAGCTATCCAAAGTGGTAAAGCACCTGCATATTTTTCAATAAGCATCGCTAAAGTTCTTTCGTAACAACCCATAGAAGTTCTATGTATTATAAATGGATATTTCTTTTCTCCATCACTATCTACATATGTCATTTCAAATCTATGTGCAAGTTGTATATCAAGTTGTATAGTTATTATTGTATCTTCTTTTCCCCATACATTTTTACATTGAACATCTAATTTAGGTCCATAAAATGCTGCTTCTCCATCTGCTTCAACGTAGTCTAATTTTAAATCATCTAATATTTTTTTCAAACTATTTTGAGCTTCATCCCAATCTTTTGCTGTACCCATATATTTTTCTTTATCATTTGGATCCCATTTAGAAAAACGATATGATATATCTTCTTTTAATCCTAATACATCCATGAAATAATTTGTAAGTTCAATACATCCTTTTACTTCTTCTTCTAATTGATCTGGTCTTACAACTAGATGAGCTTCTGAAATAGTAAATTGACGAACTCTTATTAATCCATGCATTTCTCCAGATTCTTCTTTTCTAAATAGAGTTGATGTTTCATTATATCTTAAAGGTAAATCTCTATAACTTCTTTGTCTATTTTTATATGCCATATATTGGAATGGACATGTCATTGGTCTTAATGCAAACACTTCTTTATCTTTTTCTTCATCCCCAATTATAAACATACCTTCTTTGTAATGATCCCAATGTCCTGATATTTTATAGAAATCTGATTTTGCAAATAAAGGAGTTTTTGTTAATAAATAACCTCTTTTTTGTTCTTCATCTTCTACAAATCTTTGTAATAATTGAATTATTTTAGCACCTTTTGGAAGTAATATTGGTAAACCTTGTCCTATTTCTTCAATAGTTGTGAATATTTCTAATTCTCTTCCAAGTTTATTATGATCTCTTTTTTTAGCTTCTTCTCTTCTTTCAAGTTCAGCAGCTAATTCTTCTTTATTTGCAAATGCTGTACCATATATTCTAGTAAGCATTTTATTTTTTTCATCGCCTCTCCAATATGCTCCTGTTATATTAAGTAATTTAAATGCTTTTATTGCTTTTGTATATAACAAATGAGGGCCAACACATAAATCAACAAATTCACCTTGTTTAAAAAATGTTAAAACACTATCTTCTGGTAAATCATTTATTAATTCAATTTTATAGTCTTCGTTTTTATCACTCATTAATTTTATAGCTTCTTCTCTACTTAAATTAAATGTTTCTATTTTTAAATTTTCTTTTATTATTTTTTTCATTTCATCTTCTAATACATTTAAATCTTCTTGAGTCATTTTTTCAGTTAATTCAACATCATAGTAAAATCCTGTATCAATAGCTGGTCCAATTGCAAGTTTTGCATCTGGATATATTCTTTTTATTGCTTGTGCAAGAACATGTGAAGTTGTATGTCTTAATATATTTATATCTACATTTTCTTCTTCATATACTTCGCCTTTATTATTTATATATTTTGCTGCCATATTTTTCACTCCTTATTCTATAGTATTTATTTTTATTATTGTTTTAATAATTTATATTTTTATTTTATTTTTATATTTTTATTTTATTTTTGTTTCATAGTTGATGATAATATTTCTTTAAAATTATTATTTTTATATTCTAAAATATCGTATTTAACATCAAATTCTTTTGTTTCTTGTATAATTAATTCATTTACCCCATCTTTATTTAAATCAGCTACAAATTTAAATGAATATATTGGCCAATTTGAAGCATCTTTTAAATCTCTTATATAATTGTATTTAATACATTTTGTTTTCCCTGTTGAATCTTCATATATAACTGCACTATATGCACCAGTAGCTTTACCAGCTTCATTTGTTACAAACATTATTCTTGAATATGCATTTTCATTAATTTTCACTTCATAAATTTCTGTTATTTTAACACTAGAATTAAATATTTTTCTAAAACCTAATGCTTTTTTTGCTATTTCTATATCTGCTTCAGTTATATTTTTAACTTTTGAAGCAGGATCTGGCATTATGTTAGTGTCACTTGTTGCAACTGCTAAATATTCATCAATTATATTTGTATTTGTTGTTTTTGCATATATAGCTGAATTAACTTTAGATTTATCTATGCTATTTAAAATAAATTTACCTGCTTTTCCTTTAGCATTATATATATCTATTTCCACTTCACTTTTATTTTTACTTTTAAAATAGTATTTTTCGCTACTTATCCATTTTTTATCATAAATAGCACCAACTATTAAATTATCAATAAGTATTGGAGTTGAGTTTGTTGCTTCATCATCTGATGCATTTGAAGAAACATCACTAATTCTTTCATAAACTATATTGTTATTAAATAACACATAAGTCAAAAATGAACCTGCAAGTATTAATACTATAACAAATAAAACAATTAATATTTTTAACCATCCTTTTATTTTTAATTTACTTTTTGAATAATTCCCCATTAATATACCCACTTTCCATTATCTATTGAAAATATACAACCACAATATTTTTGCATATATAATTCATTTTCTCGTGCCATTTTTTGACCTTCTCTATAGTTGTTTCTATAATCAACATATTTAAATTCTATTTCATATTTTTTAGCAAGTTCACAACCTACTTCTTTTATAAATTCATGATTTTGATAAGGACTTATTGTAAGGGTTGTTGTTACTACATCAAATCCATTATTTTTTGCATATTTAAATGCTTCTTCAAGTCTTAAATAATAACAATATCTACATCTTTTATCGTATTTTTTATTTTCCCCTACATTTTCTACTACATATTTAACATATCCATCTAAAGAATATTCATCAACAATTACATTTTTACAATTATGTTCTTCACAAAATTTAATAAATGTATTTTTTCTTCTTTCATATTCTACTTTTGGATGAATATTTGGATTATACCAAAAAGCAGTAAAATCAACTTTTTCAAATTGATCATCTGCTATTTTCAAACCTTTTTCTTTTAATTCATTTTCTATATATGAAAAACAAGGAGCACAACATGTATGAATTAATAATTTTCTCATTCTTTCATCTCCATATCTAAATGTGCATAAGCAATTTTTGTAACCATTCTTCCTCTTGGACTTCTGGTTAGATATCCAATTTGCATAAGGTATGGTTCATATACATCTTCTATCGTGTCTTTATCTTCACCAATACATGCAGCTAAAGTTTCTAGACCAACAGGTCCTCCACCAAATTTTGTTATAACAGTTTTAAGCATAACTCTATCTGTTTGATCTAAACCTAATTCATCTATTTCAAGTCTAGCTAAAGCTTTTTTTGCACTTTCATAATCTATTGTATCTAAACCATCAACTTGAGCAAAATCTCTAACACGTTTTAATAATCTATTTGCAATCCTTGGTGTTCCTCTACATCTAGAACCAATTTCTAAAGCAGCATCTTCTTTTATCTCTATATTTAAGATACTTGCACTTCTTGTTATAATATTGGCTAAATCTTTTTCATTATATAATTCTAATCTATGTATTATTCCAAATCTATCTCTAAGAGGCGCTGAAAGTGAACCAGCCTTTGTGGTCGCTCCTACCAACGTAAATTTAGGTAAATCAAGTCTAATAGATCTAGCTGATGGACCTTTCCCTATAACTATATCTAAATTAAAATCTTCAAGTGCTGGATATAATACTTCTTCAACTGATTTATTTAATCTATGTATTTCATCTATAAATAAAACATCATTTTCTTGTAAATTAGTAAGTATAGCAGCCAAATCTCCTGCTTTGTCAATAGCAGGACCAGACGTTATTTTAATATTACTTCCCATTTCATTTGCAATAATACTTGCAAGTGTAGTTTTTCCAAGACCGGGAGGACCATATAATAAAACATGATCTAAAGTATCTTCTCTTTTAATAGCAGCAGATATATATACTTTTAAATTTTCTTTAACTTTATCTTGTCCAATATATTCAAAAAAGCTATTAGGACGTAAATTTAATTCATCTACTTCATTTTCACAATCCACAAACTCTGGAGAAATCACTCTATCTTCTATCATTTTTTATTACACCCCCTAATAATTAGAAATATTATATCAAACATTAGTTCATATGTCAAATAATATAACACACTTAATTCTTCTGTATCTTTAACTTTGTATTATTATATCATTTAAGAATAAAAATGACAATAGTTTTAGAATATATAAATAGTGTTATTTTTATTTAAATATTAATAACACTTAATATTATATATTTAATATTTTTTTTGCTTGAAAAAAGCCACTAACAATTGTTAGCAGCTTTTTATTTTTTATCTGTCTATTATTTTGATTTTTTTTTACTTAAATTTTGTTTTTTTACCGTATTTATTCTTTTTTTGATTTATCAAGTATTTCTTGTACTAAATAAAATTACTGTTTTATCATTTTCCTTTTTTTGTATTTGAAATCCATTTTCTTTTGTAAATGAAAAACTTAAGCATTCATTACAATCAAAAGAAGTATAACTGGTTTGGTAAAAAAATTCAGACCATCTACTGACAAATACATAATGTTCTTTATCAGCATCCTTATTTTCTTCCATATCAAGTTTTATTTCGAAAATAATGTCTTTTAAAAACTCTTTTTGTGTTTTATTTTTATAAAACACATTTTTAAAAACATTTTGCTCAATATGTTCCTTGAAAATCGACATTAATTTATCAATTATTTCTTCGGAAAGCAAGATTTTTTCACCTTGATATTTAAAAAGTAATTCTTTACGTTCTTTCACTTTTTTATCATGAGGTATTGAATTA
Source organism: uncultured Clostridiaceae bacterium (assembly GCA_964653805.1). GTDB lineage: Bacteria > Bacillota > Clostridia > TANB77 > CAG-465 > CAG-465. Next base: position 49,049 of record CAZZFS010000005.1, read on the forward strand.
AAAGGGAATCTGTTTATTTCATCTCTTTTTTCTTCAAGTAGCGAAACAAAATTCTCAAAATCAATAAAGTATTCATAAGCTTTACTTCTTGGGTGAAACTGTTTAATTTGACTTAACAATATGTTATTTGTATTTAACATATTATCTTTTAAAGCTTTTGTAACTTCATTAGCAATAACAACATAATCCATATTCCCAGTAACAATTTCAGTTTGCATAGATATATACTCCTTTACTTAACTGCATTTTTTATTATATTTTTTTACGAGTAATCTTAAATATTCTTGAACACTATATTCACAAATATATCTTGAATTGTTTTTCATTTCATCCAAAACTATTTTCAAATGTTCTTCTGTAATTTTAACCCCCTCAATAATGACATCCATTTCAAAATACAACTCTTCACTAAAAGGCTTTTGATATTTTCTCAAATTTGCTCTAAAATGATGAAGTTCTTTTAAGTATTTAGTTAACTGTGGTTTCTTTTTTGCAAGTTCAATTAACTCGTCAGGAGGTACATTAAGATTTGCCATTAAAAATTGATTTTCATCTAAATTACCTTCACCAATTTCTTTAATGAGTGCAACTAAATCTTTGATTTTTTTGTCTTGGCTTATCTTCATTAAAATTTCTCTATCGCAAATAGCAATTTTTAATTTTTTTGAAAAATTGTTTTTTACGAACTTTTCTATTCTAACAAAATCATCACGAGAAATATTGTTTTCTTCAAAAAAAGAATTTTGAGAAAGTTCTGATAGTTTGTAATCAGCCACAAAATCAATATAGTTTTGGTTGTTTTGCTGTCTTTTACCTATTTTAGGAAAATTTCTATAATAAGTTCCATCTTCATAACAACCATTTACATCGATTCCATTAATATCAAATTTAGTTCCAGTTTTAATATTAATTCCGGATTTATCAAAACCTTTTTTACTTATACCATTTACGTCATAATCTTCTCTGTCATAACCAAATCTATCATAACCTTTACGATTATATATCGTTTTGGTATCTTTATGATAACCTTCTTCGTTATATCCTTGCTTATCATAACCGTTTAGATCAAAGCCATTTTTATCAAAACCTTCTTGATTGTAGCCGTTAATGTTATATCCAGCTTTATCATAACCTTCTCGATTATATCCATCTTCATTATAACCATGTTCGTTAAAACCTCGCTCATCATATAACGTATTTGTTTTAAAATGCATACCGTTTTTGTTAAAACCATTTAAGTTATATCCATCTTTGTCGTATCCATTTTCGTCATGTAACATGCCGGTAATTTGATGATAACCTAATCTATTAAATTTTCTTCTGTCAAGCCCGTAAATTGTATATCCATCCTCACCATATTTTGAATTGGTAATTTTAAAAACTCCTCGTTTATTGTGTCCAAGTCTATTAAATCCCTCTTTGTCTATACCGTATTTATTGAACCCTTCAAAGTCATATCCAGCTTTGTCATATCCAGCAAGGTTATATACAGTTCCGGTATTTAAATTAATACCATCTTCATTAAACCCAGCTTTATCATAGCCTCTTTTGTCATAACCTTTGCGATCATAATATGTTTTGGTAACTTTATTAATCCCCTCTTTATTGAATCCTCTTTTGTCATAGCCGTCTTTATCATAACCAGCAAGATTATACATGCTTTTAGTATCAAAAGATATACCCTTTCGGTTAAATCCATCAACATTAAACCCATTTTTATCGTAACCTTTTTCATCATATAAAGTTCCAGTATTTTGATGATAACCTAATCTATTAAATCCTTTTTTGTCGACTCCATACATTGTATAACCATGTTCGTCATATTTTGAATCAGTAGTTTTAAAAATACCTTTTCTATTATATCCTAATCTGTTATACCCGTATTCATCTAAACCTTTTTCATTAAAGCCGTGTTTGTCGTAACCTTTTGGATTATAACCTTTGTCGTTATATTTACTGTCAGTGTTTAAATAAAAACCATTTCGATTATAACCATCTTTATCCAAACCATCTTTATTATAACCATATTTATCAAATATAGTTTTGGTATGTTTATTTATACCTTTTTTATCGAATCCTTTTTTATCATAACCATACTTGTTGTATCCAGCAAGATTATACCGAGTTAAAGTTTCAACAGACATGCCATCTTTATCAAAACCGTGCATATCATAACCATACATGTTATAACCAAATCTGTCATAAAAAGTTTTGGTATACTCATTATATCCAAATTCATCAAAGCCTTTTTTTCTAGGTGAAGCTTCACTACAATTTAAAATATAATTGTTTTTGCCAATAGAACTTCCTAAAACAATTTCATTACATTTTTTTTCTTTCATGTTCATATTTCCTCCTAATGTTTTTTATATTGTAATTTTTGAACATAACAAAATTAAAATAAACTAACACTCACAAAATCATAACAAAAAAATACTAAATAACTCTAAAGAATTTATCTTTTAACACAATATACTTAATCTTCAATATTAGTATATTTTTTTATTTACACGTTAAAAAAATTATTCTCATAGAACTACTTAGTATCTAAACACATCTCTTAATTACACACATTATACAACACTTTACATAATTTTTCAAGTGATACTTTTTATTTTAAGAATATTTATTTATTAAATATGTTGTATATTCTATTGCTGGTGTTGCACTATGTCCTTGATTAACATATTTTTTAAATTCTATATTACTATATCCAAGATCTTTAATTATATTTTCCATTTTTTCATATCTTAATTGAAGACCTTTACCAAAAACTTTTTCATATATATTTTGAATATCTAAATCAGTATTTCTAAAATTAAAAGCAGTGTCATTTTTATCTGTTTCATTTTCACCTATAAAATATAACTGGTACATATTTTTAAAACTATCATAATCAAATTTACTACCAGTGATTTTCTCTATATCATATATACCAATTGGGTATGGTAAATTAATATATTCTCCTGTTTTAATTTTAATGTTTTCTAATGGTAAAATATTTTGCACACCAAAACCACCTGCTATTAATAACGATACTTTAGATGGAAAACATGTTGCATATCTTAATACAAATTTAGCGGAAGATGAAAATCCATGACAAATAATTTTCTCCTTTAATTTAATAGATTTTTCTTTTAATATATAATCTTTTGCATAATCTATCATGTTATTTATTTGATCAAACAATTTGTAATACGTGTTATTTTCATCTTCACAAAATACAACATTTCTAGAAGCTTGAAGAGGAAAAAATTCTTGCATATTATTATTTAGTGGATGTATATAGTTTGAAGTAACAGGAACTAGTATAGGTTGATCTAATTTAAGCAAATCATATCCTGCTTCTATTGTTGTTTCAAAAACAGCTGAATAAATATTTAATATATCACCTTCTTGTTTTGCTAAATTATTTCCATGAAGTATTAATGTATTATTTTGTATAACGTTTGGTATATACAAAACAAAAGGAAACTTAAATAAATTATCTTTTGGCTTAATTATTTTAAAACTACCATTTGTATTATCTATTAAATTCTCTAATTTTTTTAATACTTTATCATCTATATTTTTTAAAAATGGTAAATAATCTTTCATACTACTATACCTCCACTTATGTTTAATTATTATATAATATAACATGAAGTTAATTTTAAAACAACAAATATTGACAAATTTTCTCATTAATTATTAAACAAATTCACTATGAATACTAATACTTTTATGATATAATTACCTAAGGGTGATACAATGAAAAAATTTAAATTAAAAAAGAAAGAAATTACCGCTATAACAACAGCGATTGCTTTAATACTTTTAGCTATATTTGCAAAAGATGATTTTGTTACATTATTTCAAAATGATAATACAACATCTGATGTTTCAGGTTTAGTTACTGTTAATGATACTAAAGAAGGAAATAAAATAAAAGATACAAACTCTATTAATAATAACAATAATAATGATACTAGTACTGTTGATTCTTCTAAATTTATAGAAGCTAAAGTTACAAGAATTGTTGATGGTGATACTATAGTTGTTAATATACAAGGAACTGAAAAAAAAGTTAGAATGATTGGTATGAATACTCCTGAGTCTACTACAAAAATAGAGACATTTGGTAAAGAAGCATCAAATTATACAACACAAAAATTAACTGATAAAACTGTATATCTTGAAAAAGATGTTAATGAAACTGATAAATATGGTCGTCTACTTAGATATGTTTGGCTTGAAATACCAAATGAAATAACTGAAACTACTATAAAAGAAAAAATGTTTAATGCTATTTTAGTTATAGAAGGATATGCACAAGTTGCTACATATCCACCAGATATAAAATATGTAGATTATTTTACTAAAATACAAAATATAGCTAAAGATGCAAATCTAGGTTTATGGCAATACAAATAAATAATGTAATTATACAAAGTTCAAAAAATCAATGCAACAAAAACAAAAAAAGTTGACAAAATCTTGTCAACTTTTTCTTTATGTCAGTTATAAAAGACCTCAACCTTCATTACAATAATATCTAACGCTAAGCCTTTTTATCTTATTAAAAATATTAATTCTTGCTGTAAATTTTGAAGAAATACGAAAAAAAACATCTTTTACATTATTTGAACCTCTCACCGAATTATCTATTTTTCTGTTTTCAAATTTTAAATCAATTAATGCTCTTTTTATTTGTCCCACTGATATTTTTACTTCCTCTTTAACCTTGTATTCTTGATAGTATTCCTCTTTTTCACAAATTTCACCAAAACAAGGATCAAAAACATAAATTTTATTCATAAGTTTAAATTCTATCCAACTATGAAAATAATCTCTATCATTTTTCAACTCTAAATAACCTCTTACAACAGAATCCGTTTTTTTGAAATTAATCGATAGAAAAATTGAACTTTGCCAACACCAACCTTCTAATTGATTACTTCTAATCATATAAAATGCTGGTATATCGGATAAATTACCAATACTAATGTTTATGTCTTTTATCTTGCTTTTTACATACCGCCCTACAAAAGAACTTTCAAAATCTTTATTACTCATTTTTTCTCCTTTTAATTATTAAATTTATTTATAAAAGTTTTTTATTTATATTTGTTTTATATTATATCACTTCGAACGAATTATGTCAACAAGTGTCGTCGTTTGATATTTTTTATTTTATTTTTTATTTTATTTGTTATTTGTTATTTGTTATTTGTTATTTGTTATTTACAAGAAAAAAAGTTGACAAAATCTTGTCAACTTTTTTCTATAATGAAATAGTTTTCTTTTTCCTTTTTGAATTTGAATTTTTCATTGCAATAATTCCCAACAATATCGAGTTGATGAGATGATATTATAATCAACCTTTCTTTTTGTTTATTACAATATGAAACTATAAACTCAATTACTTTTTGTGCTGTAAAGTAATCTAAGTTTGCTGTTGGTTCATCAAATACAAGTACCATATTATTTTCTTCAATATTGTACAGCATCCTTGCTAGAACCAATCTTTGCAACTGACCATCCGAAAATATATCCTTTCTTTCATTTGATAAAAATTCAATTACATCTTCATTTTTCGAGCTTAATTTTCCATATAAATTCAAACCTTTTAAAATTTCGATTAATTTATTTTTATCAACATCAGCTGCATTTTCACAAAAAGTTATTTCTTGCAAAATAGAGTTTTTACCAAGTTGTGATTTTGGATCATAAATGATTGAATTCTCTATAAAATTAACACATTGATTACCATTTATACAAATATTTTTTTCTGGATTTAAATATACCCCAGTTAATATTTTCAAAAGAGTTGATTTACCAGAACCAGATTCACCATACAAAAGGTTTATTGTTCCTTTTGATATTTTTAAATCTGCTGTATAAATTTTATGAGTTTTCTCATTATCATTTTTATGTTCAAAACAAAAATTTGACAACTTAATTTCATTTACATCATTTATAGATTTTTCTTTTCCTTTCAACTCAATGTAAGTTTGTGCTACACCATCCATAATTGGCAAATAACTTTTATACTCCGTATAAGAATTCATAACTCTTTGAACTTCTTGAACTTCATTTGTTAAAGTTCTTACTAAGCTTGAATACATTACACCTAAAGTAATAGCAGTTGCGAAAACTCCAACATCAATTTTTTCATAACTAAACAATGCAACTAAAACCAAGCTTGTTGTTGATATTCCCATTGCAAAATTTTTAAATGCACTTTCTGCTATTTCTTTCATAGTCAATTTTTTTTGTGCATCTGCAACTATTTTTTTAGAACTAACATAATTATCAATTAAATAATTTGAATGTTTCGGATTTATTGGAATTACATTTAAAACATCTTCTTTTGAAACATTTAATTTGTTAATTCTTTGACGTTCCTTTGAAAAATACTCTTTTCGTCTTTTTATTTGTCTTACTGTAATATATACAATAACAAACATACAAATAGCCATTACAATTGTAACAATTGGTAAATTTGATGAATTAGCAGCTGTTACTTTAATTGCACCTATTATAGTTCCCATATATATTAACATACCTAAAACGAAACTAACAATTAAGTCTCTAAACATTATTTTCTTTTTTATATATTCATATATATTTGTCATTAACTCAACAGGTTCAGATAATATGTTTTTACCATTTTCATCTTTTTGATACACTTTATTTCTAACTGTTGTTAGAACATCAGTTGATTTTTGAGCTGAAGATATTTCAATATAATTTCCATACTCTATATTTATATTTTGTTGAAATATAAATATAACTTGATATATACTACTTTGTAGTGTACCAACACATAGCAATACTATCCCCCATTTTTCATTACCACTTTGAAACAGTGTGTTTGCAAACGGAAATATGAAAGTACATGCCGCATTAAACGCTGATGTAAATAGGTTAAAGAAATAGTTTATGTACCGATACAACTTCATTTTCCCTTTTACTAACCCTAAGTTTTGCAAAAAAATCTTTTTTTCATCCATAATAAAAATCCTCCTTTATTTTATTAAAAATTAAAGCATATATATTATACTGATAATATTATATCACGCTCACACTAATTATGTCAACAAATATACCTATTAACTATTTTAAAAGTAAATATTTATATAAAAAGAAACGACAGAATTTGCCGTTTCTTTTATACATTTATTTTCTTTTATCACATTTTCTTGAGGAATATACGCATCATTTTACACATTTTCTTGAGGAATAATTGTTATTTTTCACACATTCTTTAAAAAAATGTTTTATATTTTATACTAATTTTTGAATTAAAGTACCTTTATTATTTTCATATCTAAATTTTGCAAGTGAACCATTTACTAAAACAAATTGTGGTTCTGTATGACCTAAATCAACATCATAAATTATAGGTACATTAAGTTTACCTATTGATTTTAAAATAGCATCTTCATATGTAAAATCTCCTATTTCTTTTATCGCATACGTTCTACCAATTAAAAATCCTTTTGCATTATTGAACCAACCACACTCATTCATTTGCCATAATTTTCTGTACAATTCAGTTGGATCTAATCCATAATTATCTATATACCAAATCATGCCTTCTTCTTTAAACTGATCACAAAAATTTATTGTATTATCATATTTAGTACCAAGTAATACAGATAAAACATCTATACAACCACCTATTAATCTACCTGAAAACTCTTCTTTATCATTTTTATTTAAATTTATATATTTTACTTTTTCAGTTAAATTAAATTCTTGTTGTGGATCTTCTTTTAATTCTTCAATTTGGTAATTTTCATAACTTTTTTGTATAAATTCAGATTCAAAATCTCCTTTTACTAATTTAAAAGTATTAAGTAAATATTCATGTAAATTTCTCATTGCATATGTATTTAAATTTGATGCATGTATTGTTGCAATATTGTAATTTGTAGTTAAATAATATAGTATTAATGAATTATCTGAATAGCCTTGTATCCATTTAGGTTTATTTTCACAAAAAAACTTTGATTCTTGTTGTAAATATTCAAGCATTTCCATGGCAAATTCACCACCTCTTGCTGATATAATATATCCCACATTATCATTTTTCAAAAGTCCCATTAATTCATTTACTCTTGTATTTGCATCCGAACTAACTAATTTAAAACTTTTTCTAACATTAGGTGTTTCAATTACTTCAAAGCCATGTTTTTTTATATTCTTTATAGCATGATCTATCTTTTCTAATTTTGCACCATCAGACATTGCTGTAATACCAATTATACTATTGATTTTATCTTTTTCTATATATTTTGGATATCTTATCATATTAATTTTCATCCCCTTTTATTTAAACTTTACATTATATTCTGTATTTTCTGTGATTTTATCAAAAATAAACCCTTGTGATTTTAAACCAGTTATAATTTCTTGTAAAGATTCTACAGTAGTGATTTTTACTTTTGAATCATGCATTAAAATAACAGCTTTATTTTTTCCTTTTGAACCATCTAATACATTGCTTATTATCTTATTTTTATCTACTTTACTTCCAGCAGCATCTCCAGAAGAAACATTCCAATCATAATATTTATATCCTCTTTTTATAGATTCTTTAGTTATATCATTCATCAATTCTTTACCACCATATTTAAAACTCACAGTATTATTTGATCCACCTGGGAATCTTAAAATGTTTGTTTTATCTATACCAATTGATAAAAGATAATTATTTAAATTATCTACATCTAAAAAAAATGAATCTACAGATTTATACTCCTTTGCATATGAATGAGAATAGGTATGATTTCCTATTGTATGTCCTTCATTTTTCATTCTTAAATATATATTTTTTTGATCAGGATGTCCATTTACAAAAAATGTTGCTTTTATATTATTTTGTTTTAAAATATCTAATATCATTTCTGTATTAGAAGATGGACCATCATCAAATGTTAAATATGCTATTTTAAATTCATTATATTTTTTTACCTCTTCTAATCTTATATTTAATAACTTTTCTTTTTCTATAATTTCATCATTTTTATTTAACAACTCATATTCTAATTGCTTTATATAAATTTCTTTTGTATTTAAACTTTCATTATATTTTTCAACTTCATTAATTTTTCTTTTATATTCCATATTAAAAAAAACTAAAAAAGAAAATAGTATAAAATTTAAAATTATCATACTAAAAAAGATTATTGAAAATAGTTTTTTATTCAATTATTTCACCAACTTTACTTATTTTCACTTATAATATTATTAATAATTTCAATAGATTTTTCTGTATCTGTAATTAATGCTGAAATTAATTCTATTGATTTTTCATCTTTTGTTTTTGATAATTCATTTTTTTTATTTTCCAAATATTCATTTTTACTTTTTAAAACACTTTCATATTCTTCTATTTTTGAATTCAAGACATTTTCTTTTTCATTCATTTTTGATATTTCAATATTTTGATAATTATTTAAAAGTATTAATTTAATAAAACAACAACTCATTAATATAAATGGTACTAAAATCATAATACCTAGTCCTACTGCTGTAGCTTTATTTATTTTTTCTACATATAATATTAAACCTGTCATATTATTTTTTAAGTTATTTTCCAAGTTATTTTCCAAGTTATTTTTCATTTAGAAACATTCCACCCTTTTTTACTGTCTATCAAATTCATACATAACGATTGATAATAAATTTATAACTGCTGTTTCTGCTCTAAGTATTCTGTTTCCAAGACTTACAAAAGAAACATTTAAATTTTCATTATTTCTTATTGCCTCTATTTCTTCTTTATCAAAGCCACCTTCAGCACCTATAACAACATTTATATTTTTAACTTCAAATTTATTGTTTGTATTACTACTATTTGCATTTTCTAAATCATTAAAATCATTTAATTTGTTTTTTATTTTTCCAATAACATTAAATAAGTTTTCTGTTTCTTTTTCATATGCAAATATTGTTATATCATTTTTATCTATATATTTATCCAATTCTTTTAAATTTATTATATTTTCGACTTCTACATTACCACTTCTACCACATTGCTTACATGCTTCAATTGTTATTTTGTTATATTTTTCTTGCTTTTTCATTTTACCTTTATCATCTAATTTAACAACCACGTTTCTTGATATAAATGGCACTATTTTATTAACACCAAGCTCAGTAGCTTTTTGTACAACAAAATCCATTTTTTCGCCCTTTAGAAGCCCTGTAAATAGTACTACATTAACATTAGATTCACCTTGAGATGGCAATTCTTCTATTTTTTCTAAAACAACACTATCTTTTTTTATTTCGACAATACTACATAAATGATTATTTACGATTATCTCATCTGATATATTGTGCCTTAAAACTTGTATGTGTTTTACTTCACTTCCTTTTATTTTAATAATATTATCATTTTCACTTGAATATATTTCTATATCATTTTTATCTACTATAAATTTTTTCGCCATATTTTTTCTCCTATAATATATATTTGTTTTTTTATAATTTTGTACATTATATCATAATAACGGTAAAATATAAAGATAATTATACATCATTTAAATGCAAAAAAAAGCTATTACAAAATTAAATGTAATAACTCTTTTTTTTTATTTATATTTTTATATATTTTATATTTTATATTTTATATTTTATATTTTATTATTACTAGTATATATCTATTATAACCATTCACCAAATTTTTTAATAAATAATTTTTTAGCATATAAAGAAATAATACAATATACAACAACTGCTGCAAATATTAATATTATAAAATTAAATGGTATTGCTACTAAACCAATTGCTCTACCTATAAAAGTAAATGGTATTAATAAAGCAATTATACTAAGTCCAATTGAAGTTCCATATACTATTTTTGAAGCATTACTTTGGATAAATGGAGTTTTTGTAGTTCTTATCATATGCAATCCAACAAGATTTGAAACTATCCCATAAGAGAACCATATTGTTTGGAATAATGCTGCTTGAGCAGGTCCAAGTTTAAATACAAACCATAAAGTTGCAAATATAAGTAAATCAAATATAGAACTCATAGGTCCCATAAATACCATAAATCTAAATAAACTTCTTGATTCTAATTTCTTAGGATCTTTTAACATCTCTTTATCTACATTATCAAATGGTAGCGATAATTGACCCATATCATAAAGTAAACTTTGCACTAAAAGTTGTACTGGTGTAATTGGGAAAAATGGAAGTAATACACTTGCTACTACTACTGATGAAACTTCACCAAAGTTATTACTAATTGCAAATTTTATATATTTCATAAGGTTAGTAAATGTTTTTCTGCCTTCATAAACACCATCAAGTAATACATTTAAATCTTTTTCTAAAAGTATTATATCGGCTGTTTCTTTAGCTATATCAACTGCTGTATCTACTGATATACCAACATCTGAATTAGTAAGTGATGGAGCATCATTTATTCCATCCCCCATATACCCTACAACATTACCACTTTCTTTTAAAACTCTTACTATTCTTGCTTTTTGTATTGGTGATAATTTTGCAAATATATTTACATTTTTAAGTAAATGTTTAAGTCCAGAATCATTTAATTTTTCAACTTCAACACCTGTAACAATTCTAGATGTATTTATATCAACTTTACTACAAATACATTTAGTAACAGCTACATTATCTCCTGTTAAAACTATAACTCTTATACCTGATTCATTTAATTTTCTTATTGAATCTTTAGCTGTTTCTTTAGGTGGATCTAAAAACCCTATAAATCCAGTTAAAGTCATACCTACTTCATCTTCTAAATGAAAATCATCTATATCTTTTATACCTGTTTTTTTACAAATAGCTATTACTCTCATACCTTCTTCGTTTAATTTTTCAGATATAGCTCTTACGTTGTTTTTTATAGTATCCGTAATATTAAATAATTTACCTCTATATTCTGCAAAGTCACAAATACTTAATATTTCTTCAATTGCACCTTTAGTAACCATTATTCTTTCTTCATTTTCTACTATAACAGAAAGTCTTCTTCTTGAAAAATCAAACGGTAACTCATCTATTTTTTTGTAACTATCTATTATTTTACCAAAATCATTTTTTAAACCTCTATTTATAACCGCCTCATCTATATTACCTTTTAAACCAGTTTGAAAATATGAATTTAAAAAAGCATCTTTTAAAACTTCTAAATTTTCATCTCCATTTACATCTAAATATTTTTCTAAAACAATATTATCTTCTGTTAAAGTACCTGTTTTATCTGTACACAAAATATTCATAGCACCAAAACTTTGAATTGAATCTAATTTTTTTACTATTGTCTTTTTCCTAGACATTCTAACTGCACCTTTAGATAAACTAGATGAAAGTATCACAGGAAGTAATAATGGTGTTATACCTATAGCTATTGCAACTGCAAATGTAAATGTTGTAAGAACATCATGTTTCCATGCATTTAATACAAAAGTTAAAGGTATCATAACTAGCATAAATTTTATTAATAATTTACTTATACTCTCTATTTCTAATCTAAATGTTGTTTTAGGTTTTCCAAGTATTAAAGTATGAGCTATTTTACCAAAGTATGTATCATCACCAATTTTTACTACAATAGCTTTCGCACATCCACTAATAACATTAGTTCCCATTAAACAAATAGTATCTAAATCAGATATTGAAGTTATTTCATCTATAGATTCCAATTCACTATTTGCTACTTTTTTTATAGCATCAGATTCACCAGTTAATGATGACTGACCAACATACAAATCTGTTGATTCAATTACACGCAAATCTGCAGCTATCATATCTCCTGCTGAAAGTATAACTATATCACCTACTGTAAGATCTTTTACAGTGATTTTCATTTCTTTAGCATTCCTTAAAACAGTCGCATTAGCAGAAACTAATTCTTTTAATTTTTCAGCTGCTTTATTTGATTTATACTCTTCAAAAAATTCTAAAAAAGTACTAACAAATACCAGTACAAATATCACTATTATATTTGTTGGATTAGGTATTTCAGGAAGTATAATATCAGTATAAAATAATATTAATGTAATACCAAGTAATATAATATTAAAAGGACTTAATAACGAAGCAATAAAATAATTATACCACTTTTTAGGTTTTGATTGTTTAATTTCATTTTTACCATATTTTTTTGTATTTTCTAATACTTCAGTTTCATTTAAACCATTAATATCAATGTTATATTTTTTTACTACTTCATCTACATTTAATATACATGATTCACCATATTGAGATTTCACATCAACATCTTCAAGCTCTTGTTTTTTCATTTTTTATACCTTCTTTCGTTTTACCTTTTTATTTTATCACTAAAAAAAAAAATAGTAAATATTTTTTCAAATATTTACTATAATTTTTAATTTTTTAATAAAAAAAGCTATAACCTCTAACTTTTTCTTGTATTTTTAAAAATACAAAAACACCACTTGCTACTAAAACTATAACTGGAATTGCAATACCAAAAAAATTTACACTTTCAACAATACCAGCCCAAATTGTAATAATACTAAATATAAAACTTGCTATTGCAAATCCTAAAGAGAAATCTAAAGCCCATTCTTTTTCTTCATTAAAATGGTAATATTCAGTACCAATACCACGTCCAAAAACTTCAGTTAATACCGTCAATAGTACAAACGCTCCAGCTTGTAAACCAAAATAAACAGCAGGTGTAATCATCTTTTTAATCCTCCACTAATTTTATTTTTTTATTAAAATAGCTTTACGCTAGATAATAAATAAAGGCAATCAATTATTTTATTGTGTATATATTAACATAATTCAGTCCAATAGTCAATACTTATGTAATCTTTTTCGTAAAAAACATTAATTAAAAAAACAAAAAAGTCTAAACTTTTACGTTTAGACTTTAAACCTCGAATTATATATTCAAAGTTGACTTTTTACATTATTACGATTTCTAGTTTTTTAATTCTAAAAACTGCAAAAGCTAATATTGCTAATGCATATAACATAGAAGGCCCAATCAATGAAAAACCCATACCAGAAAAAGAACCAGTAATTATCATACCAACAACAAAAACAAAGCTTAGCAATGCTAAAGCACCAGAAGTTTCTAAGTTTTCATCTGAACGATTTTTAAATAAATATATTTTAAATTCATTCAAAATTAATAAGAAAAAACAAACACTGGCAGCAAACAAATACTCTCCAGATAATTCAACCATTTTAATCCTCCGCTAATTTTAGATTTTTATCAAACTAGCTTAAAGCTAGGTAATAAATAAAGGTACTCAATTATTTTATATGTTAGATATAATAACACTATTTAACAAAATAGTCAACATTTATGTAATCTTTTGTTAAAAAAGAGCTAAATTAATTAAAATTCAACTCTTTTTTTACTATACCAATTTATATTTTATATTATCATCCACAATTCCACTATTTAAAATACATTTTGTATATTTCTTTGTACTTGAAAGCAAATCATATATGATATTTTCAAAAATATAATTTACAGTATTGCTAAGTTCTCTTGCACCAGTATCAAGTGCAAGTGATGCATTTGCAATTATTTCAAATAATTCGCCATTATAAGAAAGTTGTATACCTCTTTCTCTTAATTCATTTTGATATCTCCTAAATATAGATAATTTAGATTTTTTTAATATCAATGACAAATCTTCTTTTGTTAATTTGTTCATCTCTACTATAGTATCTACTCTCCCTACAAATTCTTCTGGCATACCATATTTTATTAAGTCTTGCTTTAAAACTTTCTTTTCTTTTGTTTTTTGTTTGCTTGTATCTTCAGTGGTTTTAAAGCCCATACCATTGGTATTTAATCTTTCATTTTGGATTTTTTCTAAACCAGAAAAGGCACCTGAAAATATTATTATTATATTTCTAGTGTCAAAATCAATAAACTCTTGAGCAAATGGATCATCCTCATTTTCTTCTAAGGATGGTAATTTTATTGTTGTTCCTTCAATTATCTTAAGCAAACTTTTTAAAACCTCTGCTCCAGCAACATCATTTTCTTGATGACCTGCTTTTTTATCAATTTCATCAATTACAATAATTCCACGTTGTGCTTTTTCAACATCTTGGTCAGCATTATCTAACAAATTGTACAACATATCGTTTACATCTGCTCCATAGTACCCTTCTTGTGTATACTTCGTAGCATCTTCGATTGTATATGGAATGTTTAAAATTTTTGCTATTTGTTCAATAGTTGCTGTTTTTCCAGTTCCACTACTACCAATTACTAACAAATTGGTCTTAATAGACTCAAAATGTATTGACCTATAAATGCCAGTTAGTATCTGTCTCACTTGTTTATCTTGGCCTATAATATATTCCAACACATTTTTTTCTGTTACTTTTATATTTGGTATTGCTCTTTTACCAACACGATAAGTAGTTGTTTTGTTACTATTCCCATGCATTCCTGAACCATGTTGACCTTTTGTTTTTGGTTTATATTTTGGTTTTGGACCGCCTTTTGAAGTATTACTTTTATCTTGATTTTTAATACCTTCATCTAAATTATTACAAACACCAGTCCGTAATTCTTTTGATTTCTTAATTGCCATAACAATACCTCCATTCAATATTTATTTAATGATATATATTTAATTACTTCCGTAGTTTACCACAATTCATTTATCATGTCAATTTTTTCGTAAAATTTTTATTTTAAAAAATATATATTAGTTAAAAAAATAGAGCTAGATTAATTAAAATCTAACTCTATTTTGTTATATATATATTAAATATTACACTTTTTTATCTATTAAAAAAACCTTTTTTCTTATTTATATCATCACCTGTTATTTCAGCAAATTGACTTAATATTTCTCTTTGCTTTTCTGTTAACTTTTTAGGTATGTCAACTTTTACAACAAATTCAAGATTTCCTCTACCTCTACCATGTATACTTGGTATACCTTTTTCTTTTATTCTAAATTTAGTATCCGCCTGAGTTCCTTCAGGTATGTTAAAATCTATTTCTTGTTCTAATGTAGGTACTTTTATACTTCCACCTAGTACAAGTTTTGTAAAAGGTACTTTTATTTCTGCAAATATATCAAATCCATTTCTTTTAAAGATTTTATGAGGTTGTACGTTAACAATTACAAAAAGATCTCCGTTTGGGCCACCTTTTTTACCTATGTCACCTTCTCCTCTTAAAGATATTGCTTGTCCATTATCTATACCAGCAGGAATATTTACTTCTATTTTTTTCATTTTTTTAACATGCCCTTTTCCAGAACATTTTTCACAAGGCGTTGGTATTATTTTTCCTTCACCACCACATTTGTCACATGTTTTTACACTAGCAAAAGCTCCCATTATTGTGTTTTGTGTAACTTGAATCTTTCCAGCTCCACCACATTTATCACAAGTAATAGGATTAGTACCAGGTTTAGCACCACTTCCACTACAAGTATCACATTTTTCGTTTCTTGTAATGTTTATTTCTTTTTTTGTTCCAAATGCTGCTTCTTCAAATTTAATAGTCATGTTATATCTTAAATCAGCACCTTTAGTTGGACCATTGTTTTTTCTAGAACTTCCACCGAAGCCTCCAAAACCGCCACCAAAAACACTACCTAATATATCATCTAAATCAATGTCTATTCCACCACTATTAAAGCCTGAAAAATCAAAGCCACCAAAACCTGAACCACCATAACTACCACCAGATCCTCCTGGATTAAAACCAGCATTTTCAAAATCCGCACCAAATCTATCGTATTGAGCTCTTTTAGTTTTATCAGAGATAACAGAATAAGCATGACTTATTTCTTTAAATTTTGCCTCTGCTGCTGTTTTATCTTCGCCTTCATGTGAATCAGGGTGATATTTTTTTGCCATTTTTCTATATGCTTTTTTTAATTCTTCATCAGAAACATCTTTAGATACTCCTAATAATTCATAATAATCCTTTGATCCTGACACAAACTTTTCCTCCTACTTTTATATACTTTCAAAAGCAGGGTGGAGTATTAAAATCCCACCCTTACTCTTAAATGTTATTTATATATTAACAAAATTTATTTATTATACAATTATTTATATAATATTAATTTTTATTTCTATATTATTTATTATCATCTTCTACTTTATAATCTGCATCATGAACAACGTTTTCAGTATTACCTTCTGTATTTGTATCGTTAGCTGTTCCTTGAGCTGCAGCTTCTTCTTGAGAAGCTTGTGCATATAATTTTGAAGAAATATCGTAAAATATTTGTGTTAATTTTTCACTTGAAGTTTTTATTAATTCACTATCAGTTCCTTCTAATGCTTTTTTAACATTTTCTAATTCAACATTAACTTTTGATTTTTCTTCATCAGAAATTTTACCATCTAATTCTTTTAATGTTTTTTCTGTGTTATATACTAAAGAATCTGCATTATTTCTAATTTCAACTTCTTCTTTTCTTTTTTTATCTTCAGCAGCATTTGCTTCTGCTTCTTTTACAGCTTGTTGTATTTCTTCTTCACTTAAGTTAGAAGATGCAGTTATAGCTATTTTTTGTTCATTATTTGTAGCCATATCTTTTGCTGTTACATGTACAATACCATTAGCATCTATATCAAAGATAACTTCTACTTGTGGTACTCCTCTTGGAGCTGGTGGAATTCCTGTTAAACTAAATCTACCTAAAGTTTTGTTATATGCAGCAATTTCTCTTTCTCCTTGTAATACATGTACTTCAACTGATGTTTGACCATCTGCAGCTGTACTAAATATTTGTGATTTTTTTGTTGGTATAGTTGTATTTCTTTCGATTAATTTAGTAAATACACCGCCGTAAGTTTCAATACCAAGTGATAATGGTGTTACATCTAATAATACTAAATCTTTAACTTCTCCAGTTAAAACACCACCTTGAATAGCTGCACCAATAGCAACACATTCATCAGGATTTATACCTTTATATGGTTCTTTTCCAGTAATTCTTTTTACTGTTTCTTGTACTAGTGGAGTTCTTGTAGAACCACCAACAAGTAATATTTTATCTATTTTATCAAATGTTAAACCAGAATCTTTCATTGCTTGATTAACAGGTCCTACAGTTGATTCTACTAAATCAGAAACTAATTCTTCAAATTTAGCTCTAGTAACTGTTATATCTAAATGTTTTGGTCCTGAAGAATCAGCAGTTATAAATGGTAAATTAATTTGAGCTTGCATAACTGTAGATAATTCTATTTTTGCTTTTTCAGCTGCTTCTTTAAGTCTTTGCATAGCCATATTGTCTTTAGCTAAATCTATTCCTGAATCTTTTTTGAATTCTGATACTAAATAATTCATTAATCTATCATCAAAATCATCTCCACCTAATTTGTTATTACCAGATGTAGACATTACTTCAAAAACACCATCTCCAATATCTAATATAGATACGTCAAATGTTCCTCCACCTAAATCATAAATCATTATTTTTTGTTCAACATCTTTATCAAATCCATGAGCAAGTGATGCTGCAGTAGGTTCATTTATTATTCTTAAAACTTCTAAACCTGCTATTCTTCCAGCGTCTTTTGTTGCTTGTCTTTGAGAATCACTAAAATATGCTGGTACAGTTATAACTGCTTGAGTTATTTTTTGACCAAGATAATTTTCAGCGTCTGTTTTTAATTTTTGTAAAATTATAGCTGATATTTCTTGTGGTGTATAATCTTTATCATCTATTTTTACTTTTTTATCTGTACCCATATCTCTTTTTATTGAGATTACAGTTCTATCGTGGTTAGTAACCGCTTGTCTTTTTGCTACTTGACCTACTAATGTTTCTCCATTTTTTGCAAATGCAACTATTGATGGTGTAGTTCTTGCACCTTCTGCATTTGGTATAACTATTGGTTCACCGTTTTCTATAACAGCAACACAAGAGTTAGTTGTTCCTAAATCTATTCCTATAACTTTTGACATATTAATACCTCCTAAAATACAAAGTTATTTTATATAACACTCATTAAATATATATCTAATAAGTTATTATCAAATTATAATTGTTTTACAATTAATTTCTATAAAATTTTTATTATTTATTTTTTCTATTTGATTTTTATTATTGTTTTTATTGTTGTTTTTATTGTTTTTAATTTTGTTGTTTTTTAATTAGCTACTTTTACCATAGAATGACGAATTACTTTATCACCTATTTTATAACCTTTTCTAAAAACTTCTAAAATTTCTTTTTCACCAAACTTTTTATCTTGAACATGCATAACAGCTTCATGTAAATTTGGATCAAATTCCATGCCTTCTGATTTAATTTCTTCTATTCCAAATTTTATTAATAAATCTTCCATTTGTTTGTATATCATCATAATGCCATTTCTAAAAGATTCATCTTTTGTTTCGCTATTTACAGCTTTTTCAAAATTATCTAAAACTGGAAGTAAATCAGATATTATATCAGATTTAACAGTTACATACATATTATCTTTTTCTTTATTCATTCTTTTTTTGAAATTATCAAATTCAGCAACACTACGTTTTAAATGATCATAATATTCATTAGATTTTAATTGTTGTTCTTTTAAATCACCATTTAATTTTGCAATATATTCATCTTTAGACATTTCATCACTCATTTGATCTTCTAAGTCTAATTCATCTTCTATACAATCTCTTATTTCTTCTCTTTCTTTGCTATTCACCTAAATCACCCCTTACTTTAATCTTCATTATTATCTTTATTTATAAATAAATTTTTAAATTTATTATTTATATATTTTAGTGTAGATACAGTTTTTGAATAATCTATTCTTTTTGGACTTATTACTGAAATTTTACCTAGCTGCTTATCTTTAGTACCTACGTTTAATGATATTATTGTGTAATCTTTTAAGATCACTTCATTATTTTCAGAACCAATTATAATACCTAAATTATTTTCACTTATCTTTTCTAATGTGCCATCTATTATGCTTTTTGTACTTAATATATTAACAAAATTTTTAGCTTTTTCAACATTAGAAAATTCAGGTAATTCTAGTATTGATTCTATATTGTTTTTTGAATTATTATTCCCTTTAGCCATTTCATGTTTTATACTATTTGAAATTTGATCAAGAACAAAAGAGAAAGCTTTTAATTCTTTTTCAATAACATTATTAAGCGCAATATGTAATTGTTCTAAAGGAGTACCCGATAAATTTTTATTTAAAAGACTTGTTAATTGTTCAATGTTTTCCTCTGGAATAGTATCTGTAAGTTTAGCTATACAATCTTTTACTGTTCCATTTTTAGACATTATAATTATCAAAAGTAATTTATCTGAAATCTTAACAATTTTTAAATTTTCTAGTAAATCTACTGTTTTTACAGTAAGTATTGTTGGTCTTATAAGTAACTTTGAAATAACATCTGCTGCTTGATTTAATAAATCTTCAGTATCACCATAACCTACGATATTGTTATTAATGTAATCTATATCTAACATAGAAAGATTTTTTTCTTCCATTAAATTATCTACATAATATCTATACCCTTTAGTTGATGGTATTCTACCAGCTGAAACATGAGGTTGTTCTAAATATCCTGATTCCTCTAAAAGTTTCATATCATTTCTAATAGTAGCACTACTATATTCTAAATTATATTTATCTACTATTGTTTTCGAACCCACAGGTTCTGCTGAAGAAATATAATCTTCTACAACAGATGATAATATTTTCTTTTTTCTATCATCTAAATTCATATTAATCACCTGTTTAGCACTTAAACTGTCTGAGTGCTAATACCTCTTATATAATACAACTTTTTTTTTACTTTGTCAAGCATTTTTTACATTTTTTATAAAAAATATATTAAAAATTAAATAAAAGAAAAATTTAATTTTAAACAAAAAAACAACTACTAAACATAATAAGTTTAATAGTTGTTTTATTTTATTACTCGCATCTTAAGAAGTAACCTTTTAGGTTAGCTTCATCTTTTGTAAAAGTACCAAAGCCCGTACCAGCATATTCTCTCTTTCCTTTTTTTATGGCTAATTGATTAAGACTTTCTAATTCTCTTTGTAATGATAAATCCTGCTGCACTACTTTACCAAAATTCCACCCTATAAAATGATCCAGAAACTTATTTAACCCAGCTTTTAAATCAGCTCCTTTTTTTACACAGAACTTTGGAATTGCAAGACTTGCTTTACCTTTGTAATTTTTACAGATGTCTCCTTCTAATTTTAAAACAAAATTATACGAATAAATACAAATATCTTCATCTAAATATCTTAGATAAATATCAGCAATTTGTTTTATAATTTCATTTAAATTAGTAATGCTAGAAAAAGCAGTCTGATTATCAATTACCTTAATTAAAACTCCATCTGTTGTTTTTGTATACCACTCAAAAACATAAAATGGTCTCCCATCATTTGGCGGATGTATCAACAAATACCTCTTTTCATACATTAAGAATTTACTTAAATGCCCACCATCTGTATTGTTTAAATCTTTTAAACAAAAATCAGGTAAATATTCTAAACCAAATTCTTTTGCGATACTTTTAGCGGTTACTCTCCGCTTAAACAATTTCATAGAATTTTCCCTCCTTAAAATTTTATGCAGGCCAACTATATTTTTTACAATTTTATTATAACATGTTTTTGTAAAAGGTGTAAACCGTTTTCACAAAACTTTCATAAAAAAAATTAAAACAGTTTTTAAACCATTTTAATTTTTAAATTTCACAAATAAAAAACACAACATTTTTCATTTATTTCTATTTTATTTTTGAATTTTCTATTAAGCAATGCATACCCTCTTTTTGATGTAGCAATAGAAATAATATCTTCGTGATAATAATTAAAAACTAATTTTAGCATTAATTTACCAAAATGCAATGAACGATACTTTTCTAAAATAACAATAGAAGCTAAGTATTTATATTTGGAATTATTATCAAACATTTTTGGATTTATACAAAAATCTCCAACCAAAACTCCAGCTTTAAAAGAATCAAATAATTCTTTTTTTATCCCAGCTACAATTAAATAACCAACTATTATATTATCTACTGTTTTAAGCAATATAACATCTGTATTTTCATCATACCGGTCATACCAAGAAGACGGAGTATCAATATCTAAATAATATGTTTTATCAATTTATATTATATCTTCTTTTACACTTTCAGTTAAGTTCTCCATAAATATTTTCATAATTTCCATTTTTATATCCTTTGTTTTTTATATCACAAATTCATATACCACAACAATACATTAATTATTTTTTAATATAACTAAATAACCTCCTTTATTTTTATTTTCCTTCCACTAAAATCTTATTAGAATTATTTGTATTTTCAACTATTATATTATATCATAATTTTGTCATATTCACAATTACACAATTTAATGGTAATAACAATATCAATAATAATAATATATCTATAAAATTTATTCTATATATTTGTAATAATATAGTTTTTGATTAGTTATATTATTTTGAATTTCAGTATCTATACTTTTTACTTTTTCATTTAAGTTTTTAGTGTTTTTTAAAAAATTAGAAGAATTAATAAGCAACATAGCTTCTGCAAAAGTTTCTGCTCTATCCTCTTGCTCACTAGTTTTAGAATATTTACTAACAAAATATATATTGTTATAATCAAGTAATGAATTTACTTTTTCATCGTACACATAAAATGTATTTAAATTAGCTAAATTAGGATCATATTTAAAATCAGATGGATTTAAACTAGCCCAATTTGCAAAACATAATTCATTTTTATCTTCGATATGATATTCTAATATATGATATATTTCATGATGTAATGTTCTTTCGAATTTTTCTGTATTACATATATATATACTAAAATCATCTAATCCATTTCTAGATGCAAGAGCTAAATCACTAGTTTCAAATTTATCAAACAAAACAATATGCAAATTATTTGTATAACTATTAAAAACTTCAGTTGGATATTTTTGCAAAGCTTTATATAGCAAATTCAAATTATTATTTATTATATTTTCATTTGTTTGTACAGTTGCATTAAATTTAACGCTATAATCCCTTGTATCTTCACCGTAATCTATAATTATACCATATTCTTGCTTTATCTTTTTAATATATATATCATTTTTTCCTTTTATATCAATTAAGTTATCACTAGAAATAAGAGAAGTTGTTTCTTGATATTTGAAAATATTTTTATCTATTCTAGAATCATCTAATATATATATAACTAAAAGTAATATAAAGGATATTATAACAAAAATAAATATATCTATAATTATAATATTTTTTTTAGATCTTTTATTTTTTTTCATTATCTCCTCCTATTTTTTTAATTTTTAATATCAAAAAACTCTAAACTAAATGAATTTAAAATATAATTGCTTGTATCTTGTTTTTTGGTTTCAATATTTTCAAGATAATCTTTAATAGCTATATTTGCTTTAACATTATTTTTTTGATCTTTTTCACTTTTTAATATAATATTGATATTTCCCTCTAAAGGATATTTATTAAATTTAACTAACTCATTTATAATCTCAACTAATTCTTTAGAATAAATTTCTTTTTGTTCTAAGGAAACTAATTCAACATCTTTTTCTATATTAAAAATAACAGTATAATCTTCCGAAAAAACAGCTGAAACTTTTATATCTTTATATTTTTCACTAAAACTTTTACTTTTTAAATAACTTGAAAAAAGCTCACTAAGTTCAACAGTTCTTTTATAGTATATATATTCTTTATATCCATCTTTAACTAATAATTCGTTATTTAAATATACACTAAAATTATATGTATTATTTTCTTCTACTTTTAAAACTTTAAAAACATATACTTTTTCAGGGAAAAATATACAACTTGCATTTGTTATTTTAAATTCACTGCTTTCTTCTTTATATGTATCCGTTAAATATTTTTCTAAATTTAATTTACTTTTATTATATTCAAATATATTACCAAAAAAATATAACTGAAATACTAATGTTATAACAAATAAAACAATAGTTATAGCATATGATTTTTTAGCTCTGGGACTTATTTTCTTTCTTTCATTTTTAAAAAACGTATATGATATATATATATATTTACCAAGTAATTCACCTAAACCAATACAAAGACCATAAACAAAACTATTAAATACAATTTCAACAGGTCTTAATTGTCCACTTAAATATAGCATAATCATAGAAACAATAATACCAAAAATCGTAGTAGTAATAGAACGTTTAAATAAAATTCTACCAACTATACCAATTATAACAAGTAAAGGCATCATTTTAATATATATTGGACCATATATAATGCAAAATATAGAAACTATTATTGCAAAAATATATACAATTGCCTCAATTAATTTTATTTCATTACTATTTATAAATTTCTTATAACTCTTTTTCACTATAATCACCTTATAAATACCTTTCTTTTTATATTTATATATATTATATAATATATGTTAAATATTATCAATTTAAATACAAAATAATATAAAAAACAAAACAGAATTTTATTTTCTAATATCTGTTTTAGCAAAAAAATAAAAGGCCGATGAGTTCATCGACCTTTTTTAATATTACATTATTTCTAAAAATTTAATTGTTGCATTTGTAATTTCAGATAATTTTGCCTTAGGTTTTTCAAGTCCTCTTTTTTCAAAAAAATTATCTAATTCTAAATCAGAATTCTTCTTTGAAAGTTGCTGAAGTTCTTGCTCAGTTAAATTCATAGATTTCAAATCAAGAATAATTGATAATCCTTTTTCAATTCCTATTTCCTCAATTAATTCCTTTATTTTATTCCAAGTTAAATCAAATACATTTTTAACATCTTTTATCTGATTAAACAAATATACATCTTTGTGCTCCTCTTCTAAAAAATTTAAATTTTGTTTATCAAATATTAATTCACAACCTGTTTCAATGAAAAATTCATTATTTTTAATAAAAAATTTATTCATCATATATTTGTCTCCATAAAAAGTATTTATATAAGAAATAACTTCTGCCCAGGGCTTATGATATATTTTAAATCCTTTACCTAATTCATTAACCACAACCATAATATTAATTCCAAAGTTATAACTTCCAATATAAACTAAACCTGGTTCTATCTCAACTTCTTTTGATAAATTATACACTTCAAAAGAAATTGGTGAAAAATGATTAGGAAATAAAAGTGGAAAACCCTTAACATGATAATCACTACTAACTACATCTCTATTATTAATAATATAATCTAAATTTTTTACATACTGCATCACTGAATGACAAACAACGACTGCCTTTTCTTTACAAATATTAGCCATTTTTTCAAAAATAGCGCTATATTTAGAAAGTGGAATACCCATCATAGCTTCTACCATGATTTTTTCTCTCCATGCTTTTGCAAAGGTTAACTCTTCTTGATTTAGACCTAATGAAAAAATATATTCTTCAGAATATATATAATTTTCTTCAATTTGCTTACCAAGATATATCTCTCTAATAATAAAAATTTCTTCAGCCTTTGCTGATAAAAGAAATTCATTATTATCCAAGATGTTATATTTAGATAATTTAATATTAACTTTACCACCATGACGGCACCATTTGTAATACGAATTTTCCCGTATTTCATAAACAGCTGGGATTTTTTCAGGCATTTTTACAACTTCGACTGTAAATTTTTCATGATGCCAATTACACTCTTTTTCAAAGTTATAATATACACCATTTTTTTCTACAAGAAGTTTTTCAATTTCATGATAAGGATTATTCGGTTCATAATAAGATTGTCCTTGTGCATAAACTAAATTAAAGTCCATAAATATATCCTCCTGCTATAATATATATTTAAAACATATTCAAATGCTCAAAATTATTGAATTCATATTAATCTTCAATAATTATTGAAAACATAAAAAAATATTTCATTCCGAAATTATACTACATGTTATAACTTTTGTCAATTTTTATGTTAATTATTTTACTATAATTTATAAATGTTTTTTACTATAATTTAAAATCCAAAAAAAATAAAAGGCCGATGAATTTTCATCGACCTTTTAGATATTACATTTCTAGCAATTTTGCTGCTGCATATGTAATATCTGCTAATTTTGCGTCTGGGTAATGTAACCCTGGACGCTTTTGAAAAAAGTTTTCTAATGCTAAGTTAGAAGTCTTCTTTGAAAGAATCTCCAAATCTTTTTTAGAAAGATCCATCAAAGAAACATCCACAAGGGTTGCCAATCCTCGTACACTCCCAATCTCATCAAGAAGGTATTTAGCATCAGCCCATGATACACAAAAAGTATATTGAGCAGCTTTCATTACCCCCAAGAAGTAATCGCGCTTAACGCGCTTTTCTTCCTCAATTACCCGATTATCTTCTTCAAACAACTCCTCAGAGCCTGTTTCAATGAAGAATCTTGGAACTTTTAATTCACGATCTAAGAATTTTTCCCAAACCTGAGAATTGTTCAAAGATGTATAGATGTTAGAATGGCAATAAAAGCCATCTTCTAAACTTTTATATACATCAACCGGGTAATCGCCTCCTTCGGCATAATAGCTACCAAGATAACTTTTATCTGGTGCTATTACAATTTCTTTTGAAAGCTGTAACACTTCAAAAGAAACAGGGCGATAATTATCGTAGACTACAATTGGCATAGTTCCACGATAACTTTCAGGGTCAATTACATCACAGTTATTTATGATGTAATCTCCAGGTTTGCTATAATATGATTGCTTATGACAAACAACGATAGCTTCACCTTTTGCTATTTTTCCAAGGTTAACAAAAAACTTGTTAACCTGTTTCAGGTTCCTTCCAAACTGGAAGTCCTGTTCTAACAGAATTTTTTCTCGCCATGCTTTCGCAATAACAATTTCTTTCTCAGATAACTCTAAAGAAGAAATATACTCTTCCGAGTACATAAAATCATTCTGAAAATTTTTTTCATAAATAGTTGCAGGTTCATTAATAAACAATCTAAACATTTTAATCTTTCCCTAATCACCTAGTAAGCTAAGTGTTTGTTTTCACCCCCAATTGTTGGTGAACATTTTTAAAAATATTATAATTATATTATACCATATTATTTACATTTTGTCAATATTATGTAAACGATTGTTTTTTTGTTAATACCTATTATTAAATATATTTATTTATACTTTATATTAATATTATGCAATCTTAATGATATAATTATATATTAAATAGTAATACTATTGTATAGTATTTTATATTACTAAATTTATTAATATAACCTGAAATTTATTTATAATTAAATAAATTTAATGTTTTTGTTAGGTGGCCACTTAACATTAAAAAATAACAAATAAAGATAGATTAATTAATTTATCTTTATAATATAAATTTATACATAAAAAAGATAATAAACAAGTAAAACTTATTTATTATCTTTTTGTATTTTGTCATCTTTTTGTATCCTTTTGTATTATTTTTAAAACTTCACTTGCTGTTAACTCTTTCTTTTTTTTCAAATCAGGATTTACAACACTATCATTGTATATGTTTAAATAAAAAACATGTTCTTCGCAAGTAATATATTTACGATGTTCAATAGCAAAACCTTTTTTTTCTAATGTCAATTGTTTTTCTAACTTACTATATACCTCCAATTTATAATTTAAATTTTCTTCGTTTAAAACCATTAACCGTTTTACTTTTTCACACAAAATATCTCTGGAAATATTTAGACATAAATCTACATCAATTATATCTTGAAATTCTTGTGTTTTATCTAAATCTGCCAAACATAAAAATATTTTATTCATTTTTTCTTTTATGTTTTTTTCTTTTTTCACCTCTTCAGGTAATTCAAAATTCGAAAATGCTTTTTTTCGTGCTTCAATTTTTTGTTCTATTTCCTCTAATTTAATTGCTTTTTCAGCTAAAGTACTATCTACTTCCAACCAACCCATATCGAATAAACTCTTAAAAACAGGTATCAAATCCATAAAACCAGAATAAACAATTACTGCAAGATTTACCTCCTCTTTAACAGATATAGTTTTCATTGTACCAAAATACTCCTTTCTTTTTTATTTTTTAATAAAAAAAATCCTAAGATACATACTAAAACAAAAGAAATAGAAACTTCTCCTCTTTAATATTAATCTTAGAACTAATATTATTATATATTTATAGGCAAATTATACCATACTACTGTTTCATTGTCAAATTAAGTTTAAATTATACAATTTAATACATTATTTTTCGTAAAACTATCGATATTATGTAAACTTTATGATATAATATAATTATATTAAATAAAAAATGTTTATCGACAATTGGAGATAAAAACGAACACTTAGTGTACTAAGTGAATAGGGAAAGATAATAAAATGAAATTTGAATTAACTGCCGAAAAAAAATTTGACAACGAACAAGATGCCTATAAAGAATTAGAATTAATCTTCTTCCCATTTGAATATGATGTTGAATATTGCTCATCTTGGGCAAACGGAATTGTAGTTATTGAAAAAATCGGTGAATATCATCAAGTAACACTGAAAGAAAATAATGATATGCCATTTTATGACTACAAACGTGTTTTGGAAGAAGTGTTCGGCTGGACATTATTAATAGATACTGAAGAATTTTCGGATTTTGAAGTTCTAAGCCCTAAAAAGGCACCAATACACGCAAGAGTGTAAGAAAACAAAAAACAGAGCAATTGCTCTGTTTTTCTTTTGTCTTTTTACACACCAAAAGATATATCCATATTTTTTGCTGTTTTATATATATCATTTGTAGCTAAATCAAGAATTCTTGCTATTCTATCTTTAGGGAATCCCATTTTTTTAAGTGAATTTTCATATGCACCAACTATACAACCTGCTTCATCACTAAGAAGTAATTTTAAAGCATAATCTCCAAGTCTTGCTCCAAGTATTATATCATCTGTACATGGATCTCCACCTCTTTGTATATGACCAAGCACCATAGATCTAGATTCGTAACCTGTTTTTTCTTCTATTTCTGATGCTAATTTTTCTGCTATTCCACCATATCTTTTTTGTTCAAAACTATCTGTTACCATTCTTGCAATAACTTCATCTTTTCCTTTTTCTTTTGCTGCTTCTGCTACTGCTACTATTACATATCTTTTTCCAGATTCCATTACTTCTTTTACTTTATTACATACTACATTAAAATCATATTCTAATTCTGGTAATAATAT
>CAZZFS010000006.1:0-73663 GCA_964653805.1 uncultured Clostridiaceae bacterium
TTTCACCTTTTAAAGCAAAAGAAAATGATACTGATGAAGAAGAAAATATTAAAGATAAAAAATCTAAAAAGAAAACTAAAAAAACAAAATTTTTAGATAGTTTTGGTGAAAATCTAACTCAAAAAGCTAGAGAAAACAAATTAGATGCTGTTATTGGCAGAAATTCTGAATTACAAAGAATGATACAAATTTTAAATAGAAGAACTAAAAATAATCCAGCTCTTATTGGAGAACCTGGTGTTGGTAAAACAGCTATTGTTAATGCACTTGCTATTGCAATTGCTAAAGAAGAAGTTCCTTTTAAATTAGTAAATAAAGAACTATATTTAATTGATATGACTGCTCTTGTAGCTGGTACACAATTTAGAGGTCAATTTGAAGCAAGAATAAAAGGTTTAATTGATGAATGTAAATCACTTGGTAATATTATACTTGCTATAGATGAAATTCATAATATTGTTGGTGGTTTAGAACATGATAATTCTATGAATGCTGCTAATATGTTAAAACCTGCTCTTGCTAATGGTAGTATTCAACTTATTGGTGCTACTACTTTAAAAGAATATAGAAAATATATTGAAAAAGATAGTGCTTTAGAAAGAAGATTCCAACCTATTTTAGTTGAAGAACCTACTATGGAAAATTGCTATAATATTTTAAAAGGTATAAAAAAATATTATGAAGATTATCACAAAGTTGAAATCCCAGATGAAATACTAAAAGAAGCTGTTACACTATCAGATAAATATATTCATGATAGATTTTTACCAGATAAAGCAATTGATTTAATTGATGAAGCTTGTGCTCGTGTTAATTTAGAAGATATTATGCTAATAAAAATCGAAAAATTACAAAAACAACTTGAAGATATAAAATTACAAGAAGAAGAACTTGAAGATGAGCTAACAGAAAAAGAAATCTCGAATGATGATCCTGGCGAATTAACTGCTTTTGAAAAAGCTGCTAAAATAAAAGAATTAAATTGCAAATTACAATCTCAATTAGATGAGCTTACTAAAAAAGCTAAACCTAGAAAAGTTTCTTTTGATAATCTTGCCCAAGTTATTGAGCTTTGGACTAAAATACCTGTAATGAGAATTAAAAAAGATGAAACTACTAAATTACTTTCTTTAAAAGATTCTTTAAAAGAAAAAATAATTGGTCAAAATCATGCTATTGATATAATTTCAGATGCTATTTTAAGAAAAAGAACAAGCATTAGAAATATTGAACATCCACCTTCTTTCATATTTGTAGGGCCTACTGGTGTTGGTAAAACAGCTCTTGTAAAAGCACTTGCTTATGAATTATTTGATAATGAAAATTCAATAATAAAATTAGATATGTCTGAATATATGGAAGCTCATAGTGCTTCAAAACTTATTGGATCACCTCCTGGATATGTTGGATATGATGAGGCTGGTCAATTAACCGAAAAAGTTAGAAGAAACCCTTATAGTATAGTACTTTTTGATGAAATTGAAAAAGCTCATCCTAGTATTTCAAATATATTATTACAAATATTAGATGAAGGTAAATTAACTGATTCTCAAGGTAAAACAGTTAGTTTTAAACATACTATTATAGTTTTAACATCAAATTTAGGTACTAATTTTAAAAGTGAAGGTTATGGATTTAATAACAGTATTATAGAAGAAGAAATGCTTGAAAACAAAGTGGGTTCTGCTTTAAAAGAATATTTCAATCCTGAATTTTTAAATAGAATTGATGATGTAGTAACATTTAAACAATTATCATACAAAAATATTTTAAAAATAACTGATTTATTATTAAAAGAATTACAAAAAGAAACATTACAAAAACATATATTATTTGATTATACTGAAAATGTAATTAAATATATAGCTGATATTGGATTTGATAAAAAATTTGGTGCTAGACCTCTAAAAAGAGCTATACAAAATAAAATTGAAAGTTTACTTGCTATGTCTTATATCAAAGGAAACTTAAAAGAAAATATTTTATATAATTTAGATGTTATTGACAATGAAATTAAATTAAAAAAAGTTGATAAAGCTGAAAGTTCAAATAATATTGAACCAAAAGAAAAACAAAAAAAAGTTCATAGTTAAACTATGAACTTTTTCTAACCTCTAAACTTAGTTCTCTTTTAAAATCTTTCAAGAATTTTTCAAATACTCTTAAAAAAGTGTAAAAAATCATTTGTATGAAAAATAATACACCAGCAGTAAGCTCTACACTATTGCTATCTCTAATAAAAAAATAAATAATTAAAGCATCTAGTATAGCTATCATTGCCTGAGCATAACCAAAGAAATATTCTACTTTTATTTCTATTTCTTTCAATTTATCTTTCTCAGAAAACTCATCTGTTATATCCCGATAAACAGCACTATACAAAAAGCCACTCAATCGTTCTTTAATCATCTCAAACCTTCCTCCTCTTCTATTAATTCAATTAAATAATTTGATGCAACAGTTTTCATTAAGTTTGTATATTTTATATGTTTATATACTAAATATATAATAAAAGGCAGTAAAAGATAAATTAATGCAAGCATTAAATCTTGAGTAATATCCAAACTTTCAATTATTTCTTTATAATAAACATATATTGAAATTAATAAGATCCGAACAAATACATCAAAGAAAAAAATTAAAAAATCTAATCTTTTTTGTTTTTTTTCTAAAGAATCTACTTTATTATCCGGAAAAAACAAAATTTTTTCAACTACTTCTCTCTTAGTTTTCATATTTTTTTATACTTCCTCCGCTTACTTTAGTAATGTTTTTTATTTTTGTAGTTTCACTTTTTAACTCCTCTTCTAGTAAATCTCTAAATTCTTCTTGTACTTTTTCAAAATCAAGTATATTAAAAACAGCAAAAACTCCCAAGCCTAAAACAATTAATGTAGCTGTTAAAGCTTCAAAATTTGATATTACCAAATACGCAATAAAGGCCAATACGAAAAACCAAAAACTTAGTACAACGAAAGCATAAATATTAAGAATTATTCTTCCTGTTCTAACCCGTTTACTCTTATTCTCCTCGTTTTCCACAAAAAACAAATAAATACTTCTTAAGATCCGACCATCTTGATTCATTTTTTAAAATTCTCCTTTTTTGTCTAATAATTAATTAAACATTTTCTTTTTGTTGTATAACAATAACTTCTTTTTCCAATTCTGTTTTTGCAATTTCATATTCAATTTCCATTGTAACATCATTTTTTATTTTTGTTATTTCGGAAAGAAAACCAAATAACAAAGATACGAAAAACATTATTACACATGTTGCCATTAAAACTTCCGTAGTACTAATTATATAGTATACTACAACACTTGTAATACAAAGTGAAGTAAAACCAACAATCGCTTCAAAACCATTTACAACTCTCGCAAGTTTTAATACTTTTAAGAATTCATCATCTGAATCTTTAATTGACCGCCAAACTTTTTTCTTTAAAAACATTTCAACTTTTTTCATAATTATAAAAAATTCCTTTCTAACTAATATTTCATAAATAATACCATCTTTTTAGTTTTTTGTCAACTACTAGTAAATATATGCTTTGTATTTTGGTGTTTTAATAATTATATTCCAATTAATTTTTAAATAAATAAAAACTCTATAAAATTCAAAATATCCTTTTTATATTAAAGATATTTTAAAACTATAGAGTTTTATATGATATTATATTTTCTTTTTTTCTTTGTTATTTTTCTTCATTAATTATCCATTAATATTATACCTGATATAAAAAGTATATATATAAATATACATAATGCAAAACCTATTATTCCTAAAATAACGCCTGTAAGTCCTAATTTTGAACCTGATCTTCTTCTTGTTTTAACACCAAATATTATTGCTATAATTGATGCAGGTAGTGATATATAATAAAATAAAAATGATACTATTGATAATATACCTAAAACCAAAGAAACTGATGGCATAACTTCATTATTTTTTTCCATAAAATTTATCCTCCTATTTTTATACTAGATATTTGTTCTAGTTTTTCTAATGTATGTGATTTTATATAATCCTTAGAAATTGTGTATAAATTATTTCCGATATATAATCCTCTTACAATATCATTTGAACCATACCAATAAAAATTATAATTTGGATTTGAATTTTTATGTGTTATTATACCTTTTTCTTTAAATCCATCTTTTAAATTTATATTATAAACTATATATCCACTTTCTATTGGTGCTTTATTTATTTTAGAAGTAATATTTGTTGCTGAATCCACTTGATCATTATTACTTAAATTCACTTCAATAGCTTCCTTATAATTATTTACTGGTATTGCAATTAATTCTTTTTCTTTTGAAAATAATAATGCTTTATGATTTTTTAGTATACTTGAATAAGTATACTTATCACCTATCTTTTGAGAAAATTGTTCTTTTGGATTTGCTACATCTGTTACATCAAATATAGCCATTTTCATTCCTGTTATAACAGCTCTTTTTGATATTACTTTTCCCATTGAATCTCTTGATACAATTTCATCTGTTGCATTCCCTATACCTATAATATGATTTTCATCATATGGATGTAAATATGTACTATATCCTGGTATTTTTAATTCTCCTAATATTTTAGGTGCTGTTGGATCTTTTAAATCTATTACAAATAAAGGATCAACTGTTTTGTATGTAACAACATATGCTCTATCATTTATAAATCTTGTTGAATATATTTTTTCACCAGGAGCTATATTATCAACTTCACCTATTTTTTTCATTTTATCCGAATACACTACTAATTTACTTTTTTCTGTATTTTTACTTAAAGTAACTCTTAAATTACCATTATATTCATCCATAGAAAATTGATTTAGAGTGCTCCCCTCTTCTTTTGCACTAGATACATATTTTATTCCTGTATCTGTAAATTCAAATTTTAATATATTAGTATATTTTTTATATTCAGTATTGTAATAATCATCATAATTGTTTTCTTGTGATTTAACAAATCCTATTATTCCACCAAAGCCGAATAATTTTTTTATATTACTAATTGTATTATCATCACTATTATTTAAATATTCTGTTTTTTCAAATGCTATATATAAATTATTTTCTGAAACATAAGCATTTTCAGTAGGAATCATATATCCATTAACACTTGGTTCATTATTTAATGCTAACAAATCAATTGTAGCTATAACAGAAATATAATTACTAGAATAGTTCTTATCTTTAATATAATTTATTTTATCATAAGATAAATCTTTTGTGTTACCATCTACAGTAAAAGATGGTAATTTTGGTTCATAATCATTTGAATAATTAGAATTTATAACTCCTGTTGTTATAATATAAACTTTATCCCCTATAATTCTAGATGTATAATATGATTTATCTAACTCTATTTTTTTAAGACTTGATATTTTTTCTTTATTTGAAATATCATATATTTCTACAGTTGTATTACTACTTGAATAATATGTTTGATTTGTATCTTCAACATACGTTATAACAACTAATTTATTATCTTTAATAAAAAAGTCCTGTGGCGTATTTGGTGGCGCTAATTGTGTTATAATTTCAACTTTACCTGTACTATCTGTTTTAGAAATAACAATATACTCATCAGATATTGAATATATATATTCACCATCTGTTTTTACAACATCTGCTTCATCTACATTTTCAACTTGTACATTTGTTTTTGAGTAATCTGATGTGCTATTAGAACTACTACTTTTTTTTGTACTTTCACTAGATACTGGACTCGATGCACCAAACTCAGCAAAGCCTCCATTAGTATTCATAGCATCTACTGAACTACCCATATAACCCACATCATTGTACGAGTGCCTATATAAACCATTAGTTAATGCTGAAACTGGTAATGTAAATATGTTCTTTAACACTTCCTTATTTTTGTTATAAGATTTAAACATTGCCTTATATTCTTTTTCGGATTTTATAGTTGTCCATTCAACTTCATCTAAAGTTTTTGTATCTTTATTTTTATAAAAAAAATATACTATCCCTAGAACACTAACAATAATTATACAATAAACAATTAGATACTTTAAATAATTAATTTTCTTTTTTTTCAAAATATCTCACCTCTCTTACAAAATTATACAATAAAAATATTTAAAGTCAATTAAAAAACAACATTTTTATAACTTTTTATATTATTTTTTTAATTTTTTTTTATAAAAAAAACTGTCAACAAATATTTAATTTGTTAACAGTTTTAAAAAGCTCATAAAAGACTTTTTATTTCATTAATTTCAAAAAGTTTTTTCTTTGTTATCTTTTCACAAATGATTTTTAAAAACATAATTTTTAAAACAACGATTAATTGTTTTATCAATTTTTTAGCCATGTGAAATTTACTATTTGTTTTCATTTGTTTTTTCTCCTTTTAATTATAAAAGTATTTTTTTAATTGTTTTACAATCTTTCGTTTACTTTTTGTTAAAACATCAAATATAACGAATGTAAGTACATATAAAAAGACCTGAAAAGCAACAATAATAAGTATTTCTAATGATGCATTATCAATATTACCATAGATTAATAATAATCCAAAATAATCTAAAATAACAACCATTAAAACAACCCAATTACTTATCGATTGCATACACCGATTTACTTCTTTAAAGCTTTTTGCATAAACATCATACTTTTTTGCGTTTTGCAAAATTCTGACTTCAATTAGGTGCATAATAATAATCCCCCCCTATTACATTTATTTTGCTACATTATACCACTAAATATTCATTTGTCAATAACTATTTAGTTTAATTTGAAAATCATTATTTCTTTTTAAACTAAACTCATACACCACCATAAATTAACATAACCTTTACTTTTGTATGAAAATATGATATAATGTATCCGGAGTTTATTTATTTACTTACTATAATAATTTTTAGGAGGATATATTTATGAATATTAAACGGCAAAAAAAAGAGGTTTTGGATTTCTTAAATGAAAGTTTTGACTATAATGCTTTCAACTGGGATGTTAACTATATTGAATTAAAAGGAAACAAAGTTTCAAACAAATGCACCAACTTTAACGGAAGGACATATGTTTTTTCAAAAGTAGAATTTCCAGAAAAATTTGAAATTGAAGATATGCCATACAATGCTTTTTTGAAAAAAAGAAAGTATAAATTAAAGTTAAATGGCAACATTTACATTTTAACTTTAAACTATGCAAAAAAAACAATTTTTGAAGAAACATTAATGGCTGATTTAAAAAATTCAAATGAATTTGAAAATCTTTTTGATTTTTTGTTAGTACCTAAAGAACTTATCATAAAAAATCTTGATGGTATTGTTGTTTTTAAAACAAAAATCAAAGTTCAAATTTCAATTTTTAAAATTCGCCAGGCATTAACGCTCATGTTAAAAGATAAGGGTGATTTAATTGAAGAGCTTTTTGAAAAAGTACATGAATTGAAAGTAAAAATTGGTAATTCAAATCAAGGTACTAAAAACTATTTATACAAGATTTTCTTGAGCTCTGATGATTTTTTCAAACTTTTAAATTTCCCCAAAGGTGATCTTTATTTTAAAGATTACAAAGTAAGTATTGAAGAAGAAAATCAAACTTATATTTTAACGGAAGGAATTTTGAACTTGAAAATCGTATATATTCTAAAAAAAATAAGTTTTATGGATAAATACGGAAACAAAACTACTTTAAGATGGTATAAGAGAAAATTATTTTAAATAATTTCTCTGTTTCAAAAAAACTACTAATTCATAATTGTGAATTGGTAGTTTTTTACTTATGTAATCATATTTCCAAATTATTCGCTATTACTTTACATTTTAATATATAAATGTTATAATTTATTCCTAGACATAAATTAAGCTTAAAACTATAATTATTTTTAGGAGGATTGCATATGGAGTTTAACCGGCAAAAAAAAGAAGAGTTGTTGCTTTTTTTAAAAGAGCATTTTGAGGATACAAATCCTATCTTAAATTCAAACTGTATAGAAGTACAAAAAAATGTAATAAGCAATTACAAGAAATTTGACGATAATCTATATCTGGTTTTTGAACTTATATTACCAGAGATTTTCAACGGTATTTACGTTTACTACGATTCAAATAATGTTTTGAGTGAAAAAAAATATATCTTCAAGTTGGGTGAAGATAATATTTCAGCAAAAATTATTTATTCAAAACATTCTTTTTTTGAAAAAGAATACATGTCAAAATTTGAATTCAAAAACTTGAAAAATCCAGAAAACATTTTTGAATTTATGTTGCTTCCAAAAGAGATTGTTTTTTATGATGAAAATCGCAATAAACTTTTTGCTATTGAGTTAAAAATCTTTCTGCCATTAGCAGATATCATTAGTAGTTTTAATTGTTTGAAAATTTTCAAAAAAAGATATTCGGCAATTAATGAGATTTATTCTCAAATCATAAAAAATCAAAGTACAATCTTTGAAATGAACATGAAATCATTGGATAATTTCA
The DNA here is from genome assembly GCA_964653805.1 of uncultured Clostridiaceae bacterium. GTDB lineage: Bacteria > Bacillota > Clostridia > TANB77 > CAG-465 > CAG-465. The sequence goes on from CAZZFS010000006.1 coordinate 8,463, forward strand.
ATTTTGAAATATTTAAACCTGTTTGTTTACTAGATATTTTTGACTTACCCAAAGGTTTATTTATATTCAATGACTTTGAAGTTGTGATTCGAACAAAACAAAAAAAATACTTTTTTAAAAGTGAAAATATTTCTATATACATAACTTACAATATAAAATATTTTCATTTCACTTCAAAAGAAGGTATAAAAAGAACCTTTAAGTGGTATTTTGTTGCACCTTATTAACAAGAAAAATACTAATTTCATATAATTATGAAATTAGTATTTTTTTATTTATTTTTTCACTTTTTTATTTTTTTCGTTTTTTATTTTCATTTTTTCTTCATTATTTATATTATCTTTAAAACTTTATAGCTCCATCTATTTGTGTTATTTTTATATTTATATTTTTTTGTTTTAATTTGTTTAATGTTTCTTCATGAGGATGTCCAAACTTTTCTTTTTTTGCTGATATTAAACAATTTTGAACTTTTATTTTATTTAAAAATTCTTCTGAAGTAGAAGTTTTTGAACCATGATGACCTACTTGTAATACTTCTATATTTTGAAATTTATATTCTATTTCATCTTTATTTATTTTATTTTTTTGACTATCGTTTAAATTATTTAATCTTTCAAACAATGCTTTTTCAGTTTCAATAGTTGAATCACCCATAAATAAATAATTTTTATTTTTAATTGACATTAATATTATCAATGAATTAGAATTTATTTTATCTTTTGATTCAATTTCTTTATTATCTGGTGGACTTAAAATATTCATTTTTATATTAAAATATTCTATGCAATCAAATTCTTCTACTTCTATTTTAGAAATATTGTATTTTTCAATTATTTCTTTAACCTGCTTAAATTCTTCTGTTACTTCCTCCTCTTCTACTTTTGGTTTACTATATAACACATTATCTATTTTTATATTTTTACTTATGCCTTCTAAACCATTTATATGATCTTCATGCATATGGGTTAATATAACTAAATCAATTTTATCCAAAGTTTTTGCTTTTAAAAAATTATTTAATACATTTTGTGCTAGATTTTTTTGTGTAGAGCCCATATCCACTACTATTATTTTTCTGTCTTTTCGAATGACAGCCATATTTCCTTGACCAACATTAAAAAACCACACATATTCTTCAAAATAAATAGTATATATATTTTGAAAAGCATATGTAAATATATATATACATAATACTAACTTAAAAACATTCAAAATATTTTTTCTATATTTCTTTGCTATTTTGTATAAATATCTATCTTTAAAATAATATACAATAATAAAAAAATAATATATATATACCATTACTAAACTTGGTTTTGGTATTTTAATAATCATAAAATCAAACTTTGCAAAAAGTTCTGATAATTTAATTATTATTCTTAAAAGTAAAAAATTAAGATTTAATATATAATCTGATACATATGGTACATATGTTAAAAACATTGATATATATCCTAAAATAGACTCAATAAAGACAAAAATAGATATTATAACATTAAAAATAATAGCTAAAACTTGAATTTCACAAAAGTAATATATTTGTAATGGTAAAATGAAAATATACACAGAAATTATTAATGAAAAGATTTTGGAAATATTTAATATGCATAAATATTTAAACTTATTTTTATCTATATTAATTATATCAAAAAACTTCATTAATTTAACTTCAAAAAAACTAGATATTGTTACATTATACATAATTATACCAATAAATGAAAAAAATGATAATAATAATCCTGAATTTAGTATACACCATGGATTATATAAAAACATAAAGAAAAAGGATATTAATAACTTTACATATATACTTGTTTTTATATTAATAGTTTGGAAAATCACACCTAATATAGCCATTAAACTAGCTCTTACTATAGAAAGTTCCATTGCAGATATTATACAAAACCCATAAATTATACATATATATATTATAATTTTAACAATTTTTTTCTTTGGATTTATAAAATAAAAAAGTAACATTATAATAGTTGCTATATTTGAACCAGATACAGATAATATATGACTTAAACCATCCTTTTGAAAATCTTCTTGTATATCTTTAGATAACTCTCTATCATCACCATAAATCATACTTTTAAACAGAGCAGCTTCTTCTTTTGGTAGTTTTTTATCCACATTTTTACCAATATCTTCTCTAAAAAAATATGCAATTTTAAAAAATACATTCCCCACATCTTCAGATTTTTTTTCTACCTCATAAGTTGAAAAAATACCTATTATATTTTTAGAATTCAAATAATTTTTATAATTAAATTCATATGGATTATTTAATTTTTCTGGAATTAATAATTTACCTCTAAATTCAATTTTATCTCCATAATTAAAATTAGCGTATTTCCCAAAAAAAATATCATCGCTAATTTGCTCTTTTTCATATTTATCTTTATATATATTTAATATAAAATTATTAGAATCATATTTAGCTAAATAACTTATTTTTTCACTTGATTTATCAATGTTTCTAATAATAAAAACATTATATCTTTTTGTATTTTCATCTGATTTATATTTAAAATTAAAGTTATATAATAAATAAATATATCTAATTAATATAATTGTTAATAAAATCACAACACTATATTTTATATATTTTTTAAAATCACTTCTTAATTTTAAAGTTAATTTTTCTTTTATTTTCTCTATATCAAAATCTACATTTATAAACTTATTTACCATACACATATCTTAACAAAATAATTCTTAATAAACAAGTAATTTAAACTTCATTTATTTGTCTAGTTTTGTCGCTTAAGTTACATCAAAATTTAAAATAAAAAAAACTTATTTAACAATACAGTTAAATAAGTTTTTTAAGTTATAAATACGATTTACTCATTTCCATTTGAACGAGTTCTTTGTAATATTTTGTTTCGCCCTTTGTTGAATATTCTTTTTCAGTTTGGTAATTACCATTTGATTTTAAATATTCACTTGAAATTTCAATGTCTGGTAAATAGCCGAGAAATTGATATGCTACATCTATTTGAATCTTCAACATTAATGTTGTATCATATACAACATCATCAACAACTACCCAAGCATGTTCAGCAGCATTTGAAATAGAAGAATCTTTTAGAAGATCACATTTTCCCTTTTTAACCAAAACAAACTCTTCATCAAATAAATATGATAAAGTTTGAGCAGATAAAGCACTTTTTTTAATATTCATTCCCATTCCGAATATTTTAAAAAAATTACCAATTCCAAAAACATTCATGTTCTTGATTTTCTCAAGTAGTTCTTCATCAAAAGAAACCACAGTACCATTTTTCACATGTGTTTTTAACCGCTCCTTAATTACTTTTTCATTTCTAAGTTCGTAACTAGGTAAATTCATTTTAGTCATCCTCCTAAAGTTTTTTTAGATTTAATATTTTATTATGTATACATTATATCATATATCATCTTATTTTTCTAGTTTTTATATTACTTTTTATATTATTTTTTATAAAAAAGCAAAATATTATTTTATAAATTTATATTTTTTATAAATTTATACTAATTATTAAGTTTTACAAGCTATATCTTTTTTCACCCATTTTTCACTTTATCTTCTTGACTATTACTTACTTTAGTTATATACTATTATGTATATAAAGGAGGTATATTTATGATAGAAATAAGATGGCATGGTAGAGGTGGTCAAGGTGCAAAAACAGCATCATTACTACTTGCAGATGCTGCATTTAATACTGGAAACTATATTCAAGGTTTCCCAGAATATGGACCTGAAAGAATGGGCGCTCCAATAACAGCATATAACCGTATAAGTAAAACACCTATACGTATGCATTCAAATATATATGAACCTGATTTTGTTGTTATAGTTGATGATTCATTAATCGGTACTGTAGATTTAACAAAAGGTTTAAAAAAAGAAGGTGCAATACTAATAAATAGTAATAAATCGCCAAAAGAAATTAAAGAAAAGTTAAATGATTTTTCAGGTAGAATTTACGTAATAGATGCATCAAAAATAAGTAGAGAATGTCTAAAAGCAAATTTTCCAAACACTGCTCTACTTGCTGCAATAGTTAATATAACTGGTATAATGACAAAAGAAGATTTATTAACAAATATGGCAGAATCTTTTAAACATAAATTTGCATCAAAACCTGATGTTATAGAACCTAATATGTTAGCTATTACTAGAGGATTTGATGAAGTAACAGGAGGAGATTTAAATGAGTAAAGAATTTGGACTTGGAGCTTCTATATTAAAAGATGGAAACTCTAAAAAATTTAAAACTGGTGATTGGAAAGTAAAATATCCAATACATGATAAAGAAAAATGTAAAAACTGTATGTTATGCGTTCCATATTGCCCAGAAGATTGTATATTATATAAAGATGATAAATTAGAAGGAATGGATTTAGACTTTTGCAAAGGTTGTGGGATTTGTGCAAAAGTATGTCCTTTCGGCGCAATTGAAATGAAATCAAAAGAATAATAGAAAGGAGAATATATATGTCAATTAGAGAAAGATTAAGCGGAAATGAGGCAGTTGCAACTGCCATGAAACAAATAAATCCTGATACAATGGCGGCCTACCCTATTACACCATCAACAGAAATACCGCAATATTTTGCAGACTTTGTTGCAAATGGTTTAGTTACAACTGAATTTATTCCAGTTGAAAGTGAACATAGTGCAATGGCAGCATGTATTGGTGCTTCAGCAGCTGGTGGTAGAGTTATGAGTGCTACTTCTTCACAAGGACTTGCACTTATGTTTGAAATGCTAAATATAGCATCTGGAATGAGATTACCTATAGTATTAATATGTGCAAATAGAGCAATATCTGCTCCACTAAATATACACAATGATCACTCAGATTCAATGGGTGTTAGAGATGTTGGATTTATCCAATTATATTGTGAAAATAATCAAGAAGCCTATGACAATACAATAATGGCTATAAAAATAGCTGAAAAAGTAAAATTACCTGTTATGGTTTGTTATGATGGATTTATAACATCACATTCAGTTGAAAATATTACATTGCTTGAAAATGAAGAAGTTAAAAATTTCATTGGTGAATATCAACCTGATGAATATTTATTAGATCCAACAAGAAATATTTCTATGGGACCTTTAGATTTACAAGCATACTTCTTTGAACACAGAATCGAAGTAGCAGATGCTATGGAATATGCAAAAGAAGTTATACTTGAAGTTTCAGAAGAATTTGCAAAAATAACTGGTAGAAAATATGATTTATATGAAAAATATAAACTAGATGATGCAGAAATCGGAATTGTAATATTAAATTCTTCTGCTGGTACTGCAAAAGATACTATAGATAGTTTAAGAGAAAAAGGAATAAAAGCAGGATTATTAAAACCTAGAGCATTTAGACCACTACCTTGGACTGAAATACCAAATGAATTAAAACATTTAAAAGCTTTAGCAATAATGGATAAAGCAGATAGTATAAATGCATATAGCGGTCCTCTATTTTCAGAAATAACATCTGCTATGTTTAGTACTAATACTTTTGTACCAACAATAAATTATGTTTATGGATTAGGTGGATTTGATGTAAAATCAACTGATTTTGAAACGGTATATGAAAAATTACAAGAAATCGCAAAAACAGGCAAAATAGATAAAGTAAAAAACTATTTAGGCATTGATTTAAAAGCAAAGGAGGAAAATTAATATGGCATACAATTTAAAAGAAGTTATAAAAAAAGAATCTAGACTTGTTGGCGGACATAGAATGTGTGCTGGTTGCGGTGCTCCTCCTACTATAAGAACAGTACTTCGTGCTTTAAAAGAAGAAGATAATGCTGTAATTTCAGTAGCTACAGGCTGCCTTGAAGTTTCAACTTGTATATATCCATATACATCTTGGAAAAATTGTTCTTTTATACATACAGCATTTGAATGTGCATCAGCTACTTTATCTGGTGCTTGGAAAACATATGAATCATTAAAAAAAGCTGGTAAATTAGATAAAGATAAAACTACAAAATTTATAGCTTTTGGTGGTGATGGTGGTACTTTAGATATTGGATTACAATCTTTATCTGGTGCTATGGAAAGAGGAACAGATATGGCATATATATGCTATGATAATGGCGCATATATGAATACAGGAACACAAAGATCATCTTCTACTCCACATTTTGCAAATACAACTACTTCACCATCAGGTAAAGTAATACCAGGAAAACTACAAAAAAGAAAAGATTTGACTGAAATAATGGTAAATCATAATATTCCATATGTAGCACAAACAGCATTAATTGGAAACTTAAAAGACTTATATGAAAAATCTGAAAAAGCAATATATACAGAAGGTCCATGTTATGTATCAGCATTTTCACCTTGTCCAAGAGGTTGGGGTTATCCTCCAGAAGAACTAGCTACAATATCTAAACTTGCAGTAGATACTTGTTTTTGGCCTTTATATGAAGTAGAAAATGGAAAATACAAAATAACATATAGACCAGCAACAAAAATACCAGTAGAATATTTCTTAAAAACACAAAAAAGATTTAAACACTTATTTATTGAAGAAAATAAATGGATGCTAGAACAACTACAAGAAGAAATAGATAAAAAATGGGATTACCTAAATCTTATGGAAGAAATCACAAACAAGTAAATTGAAAAAGTAGCTTAGGGCTAACTTTATAAAAAAATAACTAACCCCCATATAATATTTAAAAATATTATATGGGGGTGTATTTTTTTATCCTCTAAATTTTTATTTCCATTCTTCTTTCTCTATCAATAAATCCATTGTTTAAATAAAAATTTATAGCCTCTTTATTTTTCGCATTAACATTTAATTCTAAAGAATCACAATTATTTTCTTTTGAATATTTTTTTAAATATTCAATAAATAATTTGCCATATCCTCTACCTTGAAATTCATTTGATATAACAATACTATCTATAAAAATAAATTTTCTATCAACTAAAATATTGCATCTATTTTGTCTTACTAAAAAATATGTATATCCTATAATTTTATTATCCACTAAACCAACTATAATATTATTTTCACTTATAAGTTTTATAAATTCTTCTTTAGACATTGGTATTTCAACATCTTTAAAAACATCTGGATTATATCCTACATGTTGATTATGTATTTGTTTTATTAATTCAAGTAGTTTTTCATAATCTTCTTGAATTGCAAATCTTATTACTAGCATTTTAAATACTCCTTAGTTTATATTTTAAAATTTATAATATTCATACTCAATTTTTTCTTTAATTGAGTCATGATTTATTTTTTTTACAATAATTGTTTTAGTTATAAAACTATACTTTAAATCTCCAAAATAAATTGAGTTTTTATAATTTAATTCTTCATTTTCAAAATTATAAATTAATAATAAAGAATTTGAAGTTGTTGTCATAATTTCATTTTTTCTAACCATAATTTCTTTGAAACCATCATTATTTATATCTATTATATAAAATCCAGAAACATTAAAACCAGATCTTAATTTATAATTATATACTTTATCATTTATTATAATATCATAATTATTTTTAAAAGGAAATAAATCGTCAGTTCCTTTATCTCCATAACTATCAAATCTAATTTTTTCTTCTTTTGAATCATTATCTAAATCAATAAAATAATCTGTATCTTTTTCATATTCTTTATACTTAACATCTCTTATACATATTTTTAAAATTATAAAACAAATTAGAATTAAACTTAAAGTTATAACTATAATTTTAAATTTTTTCTTTTTATTCATTTGTTTTCACACCTTTCAAGAGTTTATTTTAATTTCATAGAAATAACTTTTGATACACCATACTCTTCCATAGTAACACCATAAACAGAAGATGCAACTTCCATTGTACCTTTTCTATGTGTAATAACTATAAACTGTGTTTCGCCCGAATATTTCTTTATGTATTCTGCAAATCTATGTACATTTACATCATCTAATGCAGCTTCTATTTCATCTAATATACAAAATGGAGGTGATTTTATTTTAAGTATTGCAAACAATAATGCTGTTGCAGTAAGTGCTCTTTCTCCACCTGATAATAACATCATACTTTGTAGTTTTTTTCCTGGTGGTTGAACTTCTATGTCTATTCCACTTTCTAATAAATTAGATTCATCTGAAAGTCTTAATTCTGCTTTACCACCACCAAATAATTCTTTAAAAGTTTCATTGAAATTTTCTGAAATTATTTTAAATTGAGTAGCAAATTGTTGTTTCATAATAGTTGTCATATTATTTATTAAATTTTGTAGTTTTGCTTTTGTTTCATCTAAATCTTTCTTTTGATTTAATATAAAATCATATCTTTCTTTTGTATTTTTATATTCTTCTATTGAACTTACATCAACGTCTCCTAATGCTTTAATTTCTTTTCTTAATTTTTCCGCAATTTTATTTATATCTTTTTCTTCTTCAGTTTCATCTTCTACCATATTTTCAATAAGTTGTTTAGCACTAGATATAGTTAATTCATATTCATCCCACATTTTATTTTTTAAATTTTCAATTTCTATATCAAATTTAACTTTTTTGTTTTCAATTTTAGCTTTTTCTTCTTTTATTTTTTCTATTTTTTTAATACTTTCTAAAACCTTAACTTCTAAAATATCTCTTTTTTTAACACAATCTTCTCTGCTTAATTTTAATTCTTCAGCTATTTTTGCATATTCTTCTTTAAAGTTTGAATGATTATCAACTTCAACTTTTATTTCTTCTATTTGTTTAGTTATATCTTCTATATTAAAATTTAATTTAGATATTTGCTCTTCTCTTTTTCCTATTAGAGTTTCAAAATTAACAATATCTTGTTCTATTTTTTCTTTCATTTCTTTAATAGATGATACACTTTCGTCAAAAGAAGATAATGATATTTTTAAATTAACAACATCTTCATTTAAAAAATTAATCTCTTGTGATTTTTCTTTATTAAATCTTGTATACTCTTCTACTTCTACTTCTTTTTTATTTATATACTCATCCATTTCTTTAATTAATGTATCATTTTGAGATATTTTTTTCTTTAACTCATCATTTTCTAATATAAATTGTTGCAATATATTTTTATAGTTTTCATTTGATTTTTCTAACTTTTCTACTTCTTTTATAATATTTTCATATTTTTCAGTATATGTTGCAACTTCAATATTTAATTCTTCTTTTTTAGCATTAATTAATTTGAAATCATTTCTTTTAGCTTCAATAGCATTTTTTATTTCATTTGATTTTTTTATAAATTCTTCTAACTCTTTTTCTTTATTTGAAATTTCTTGTTTTATATCTTCTTGTTTTTTAGCTCTACCTATAAGTCCAGCTGATTTATGAGAAACATTACCACCTGTCATACTACCAGTAGTAGAAATAAGTTCTCCACTTAAAGTTACTAGTTTAACACTATTATTTGTTTTTTTAGAAATTTGTATAGCATTATCTATATTATCTATTATCGCTGTGTTATTTAAACTTAAATTAATTGCTTTAAAATATTTTTTATCAAAATTAATTAAATCAACTGCCATTCCAATAAATCCAGGATAATTAGATAATTTATTTCCATTGTTTGAAACATCTCTTATACCATCTAAAGGTAAAAATGTAGCTCTACCATATGAATTTTGTTTTAAATATGCAATCATTTCTTTAGCTATATTTGTATTTTCTACAACTATATTTTGCATATATCCGCCAAGTGCTATTTCAATAGCATATTCATATTTTTCTTCAGTAGATATTAAACTAGCAATTGTACCATATATTTCTTTAATATTTCTTTGCTTTGAATAATCAAGTACATGTTTAACACTTTTTACATAACCATCATTTTCAGCATCTAAATTTTTCAAATATGTATATTTAGAATTTAAAATCATTTTTTCTTGTTTTAATTTATTTTCAATATTTTCATATTTAACTAATTCTTCTGAAGCTTCTTTTAAAATACTTTCTGATTCTTCTAATTCAGTTAATATTGCATTTAATTCAGTAGTTTTTTTAGATAATTCTATATATATATCATTTTTTTGTGAATTAATACTATCTTTTCCAAGTAATGCTCTTTCAGCATTTTTATTTCTTTCTTCTATTTGCTTGTCATTTGCTTCAATTGTTGCAAGCATACTACTTGAACTAAGTTTTAATTCATATTTTTCTTCGCTTTTTATATCAATTTCTTCTTTTATCTTTTCAATATGAATCCCTTGTGAATCCATACTATCCATCATTTCATCTAATTGTATTTGTTTTTCTTTAAGTTCAGTTTCAAACTTCACTTTATTTTTTAACATAGATTCACTTTTTAAAGTTCTAACTTTTAACTCTTCTTTTAACAAATCTATTTTTTCTTTATCTTCTAATATTTCATTACTTAAACGAACTATACTTTCTTTAAAATTTTCTATTTGAGCTTTACTTAAATTTATTCTTGAATTCATTTTTTCTGATTCATTTTCAAGTTCAAAATATTTTTCTTTTGACTCTTCTATTTTTAGTAATATTTCGTCAAATCTTTCTTTTAAATTAAGTTTTGCTTTTTCAAGTTCTACCGCTGTTTGTTCTTCTAAATCAATATCTTGACTAAATGTTTCTATTATATCATCTAAATCCGATAAATCAGCAGCATTTTTCTTTATACTATCAATAAATATTTTAATATCAAATTGTTTTAATTTTTCTCTATAATTCAAATATTTTTTTGCTGTTTCAGATTTTTTCTCTAAAGGCCCTATAACATTTTCTATTTCATTTAAAATGTCATTTACTCTTTCTAAAGTATTATCTGTATTATTAAGTTTTCTTGTAGCTTCATCTTTTCTTGTTCTATATTTTACAATTCCAGATGCTTCTTCAAATATATGTCTTCTTTCCTCAGATTTAGTAGATAAAATTTCATCAATTTTACCTTGTGATATTATACTATATCCATCTTTACCTACACCTGTATCCATAAACAATTCTTGAATATCTTTTAATCTACATTCTGTACCATTTAAAAGATAATTACTTTCACCACTTCTGTATATACGTCTAGTTACTACAACTTCGTTATATTCAACTGGCAAACTAGCATCACTATTATCTAAATACATAGAAACTTCAGCAAATCCTACTTTTTTTCTTGCTTGAGTTCCTGAAAATATAACATCCTCCATTTTAGCTCCACGAAGGGTTTTTATACTTTGTTCACCAAGTACCCACCTTACAGCATCTGATATATTACTTTTACCACTACCATTTGGACCAACTATAGTTGTTATTCCATCTAGAAAAACAATCTCTGTTTTATCAGCAAATGATTTAAATCCTTGAACTTCTATTTTTTTTAATTGCATATCTCAAACTCTCCTATAACATCAATTTACTAGTTAATTATATACTAACAGGAAAATTTAGTCAACAAAAGGAATACATAAAAAATGTATTCCCTTTTATTTTTTTGATATTTTATTTTCTTTTTAAATTTTGTTGATTTTTTTTTCAATTTGAAGAATAATTTCTTCTTGTTCTTTTAAACTTTCAAGAAGCTTTTGTAATAACTCAGAAGTTGTTGAATCCATATCTTTTTTTGAATTTTCTACATCCAAATCTTTTTCTAAAACATCAAAAGACGCTTCAGAACCTGTAGAAAGAATTTCTTCTAATTCTTTCTCAGTAACATTACTGAAATTTAAACCACATTTCCGACATTTAATTTCACTTTTCATAAAATCTCCTTAAATTTGAATTTGATTTTTTTGAATACTATTTTTTTGAACTAAAGTCAATTTTTTTAATGTATCTTCTAATTCTTTTTTACTTTCATTTGAATTAAAAGCACAAATTAAAATATCCTTTATATCACTTTCAAAAATGTCTAAATAATTATTTGTTTTTGCTTTTTGTTTTTTCATAATAATTATCTCCTTAAATTTAATATAATTTAATTTCAAATCAATGTTATGTAATTTAATTATACTATATTTTGTTGTTAAAGTCAATTCATATTATATTTATATAGTTGATTTGTACTTAATTTTATAAGAATTATTATTATATTCTATTATTGTATCTACACCATTAATTATTGTGATAAATGGCCTTACATGACCAAAATCACAGCTAGTTATAATAGGAACATTATATACTCCAAGTTCATCTTTTAATATCTTATTTTGCTTCTCATTAAATTCTTTATCTAAAGTTATTTTTCCTCTCCCGATCATAAAACAACTTACACTATTAAACCACCCTTTGTTTTTCATATTAATTATACATTCTTTTAATTCCTCTAGCTTCATTGCACAATTTTCGATATACCAAATCTTTTTTCCTTTTTCATTAAATTTATCTAAATTACAGTACTCTGTATCCAATATACTTTTAAGTACATCTAAACAGCCTCCTATCATTTGTCCTTCAACTTCAAATCTACTATTTTCATTCAATTCTTTAATCTCATTTATAGTATCTATATTATATCCTGCTAATTCTTTTCCTTCAACTTTTTTAAAGGATTTTGTCTCATACATTTCACATGATTTTTGTATAATATTTTCTCCATTTAAAATTTTAAAATTATCTTCAATTGTTTTATCCCATTTACTATATCCAAACGTAGGAAAACATGGAGCATATACAGTCTCCCACCCCAAAACAGTATTAAATAAAAATGTTAAAATAGAGTTATCCGAAAAACCTTGAAAAACTTTAGGTGTTAATTTTTCTAATTTTTTAAAGTCTATATAAGGTATGATCTCATATAATTTATCGCCTCCATTTGCAGAAATAATTATATCAATATTATTATCAATTATAGCTTTTTCTAGTTCTCTCACTTTAAGTAAATATTCTTCCTTTGAATATTTATTCTCAATATTTACAGTATCTCCGATTTCCACTTCTATTCCTTTTTCTTTAAATTTAGTAATTGCACTATCAAATCTTAATTTATCTCCATAATTACTGACTGCATCAGATGGTGCCGTAACAAATATTTTTTTCATATTTTTCTCCTTTTAGTATATTTTATATTATACCATATTTAATTTTTAAAAATCAACCATAATATTTCTTTAAATCTATTTATTTTTTGTAACTATTATTATATAATAACATTATATTTATCATCAAATAATTGATAGATAAGTTAATGTATTTTTAAAGTATAATAATTTAACTCTTTTAGGATAAATTTATTTAAATAGTAAGGTTAATGAAAATATAATAAAAAAAGATAATGCAAGGAGATGAAATAATATATGAAAGTTTTACTTACAACCCTAAATTCAAAATATTCACATACAAATATATCACTATACTATTTAAAAAATTGTATAGATACTTTATGTGATTGTAATATACAAAATTATACTATAAATGATGATTTAAATAATATTTTAGCAAATATTGTTGAATACAACTCAGATATAGTTTGCTTTGGATGCTATATTTGGAATATAGAACAAACACTTAAAATTTGTAGTAATTTAAAAACTTTAAAACCAAATATTAAAATAATATTAGGTGGTCCTGAAGTTTCATATAATCCAGAAGAAATACTATTTAGTAATAAATATATATCTAGTATAATATGTTTAGAAGCCGAAAATGGTGTTAAACAAGCTATTTTAGATGCAAAAGATAATAAATTACAAAGAATATATAATATACCTGTAAAAGTTGAAGATATACCAAATATTTCTGATGATATTTGTTTAAACTATGATAATAGAGTTGTATATTTTGAAACAAGTAGAGGTTGTCCTTACAGATGTAGTTATTGCCTATCTTGTATAGATAAACAAGTTAAATATTTTGAATTAGAAGATGTTAAAATAAATCTAAAAAAACTTCTTGATTTAAATGTAAGTCAAATTAAATTTTTAGATAGAACTTTTAATTCAAATAAAAAAAGGACTATTGAAATTTGGAAGTTTTTAATTGCTAATAGAAAAAATACTACATTTCATTTTGAAATATGTGTTAATTTAATAGATAATGAAGTACTTGAATTTTTAAAAACAGTTCCAAAAGATATATTCCAATTTGAAGTTGGAATACAATCTACAAATGAAAAAACATTAAAAGCAATAAATAGAACATATAATTTTGAATATGAAAAAGAAGTTTTAATTAAATTAAGAGAATTTAATAATATAAAATTACATACAGATTTAATAATTGGCTTACCTTATGAAGATTTAAATACTTTCAAAAAATCTTTTAATGATCTATATAGCGTTAATTCACAAGAGATACAAATTGGATTTTTAAAATTTTTAAAAGGAACTAATATATATATGCAAAAGGATGAATTTGGCTATATTTACGATACTTGCCCACCTTATGAAATATTTCAAAATTCATTTATATCTTATGAAGAAATTTGCTTTTTAAAAAAATTTGAAACTATTTTTGAAACTTTACACAATTCAACTTATTTTAAAAACTTTTTAAATTATATTGTTGCAAAAGATAAAAATGCATATGAAATTTATGAAGATATAACAAAATATTTTATAAATAAAAATTTATTAAGTAGAAAAATATCAATAGACGAAGTTTTTGAAACTTTAATATTAAAATATACAAATAACAATGACTTCGATATTATTAAACAGTTACTTACCTATGACTATTTCTTGAAATTTAAAGGAACTAGAGATTGGTTCTTTAATAAATATGAAAATAAAAAAGACATAATTAATGAATATATAAATGAAAATAGAACTACTATTTTTAATGATTTAAGTAATTTAGAAATATATAAAAAATATAAATTTTGTATTCTTGACTATGATATAAATAATAATTTACCTACTAAACAAAAAATATATTTTACAAAAAAATAAAAATGGAGATGATAAAATGAGTATTAATATAGTATTAATAGAACCTGAAATACCACAAAACACTGGAAATATAGCAAGAACTTGCGCTGCAACTGGTGCTACACTACATTTAATAAAACCTCTTGGTTTTGATATATCTGAAAAAGCTGTAAAAAGAGCTGGTCTTGATTATTGGGATAAACTAGATATAAAAATATATGAAAATCTAGAAGAATTTAAAAATATAACTAAAGATAAAGATGTTTTTTTAGTTACAACTAAAGCAAAAAAAGTATATTCTAATGTATCTTATACAAAAGATTGTTATATTGTTTTTGGACCTGAAACAAGAGGAATACCTGAAAGTTATATATTAGAACATATGGAAAATTCAATTAGAATTCCTATGAAAAATAATATTCGTTCTTTAAATTTATCGAATAGTGTTTCAATAGTTGCTTATGAAGTTTTAAGACAATTTGATTTTTTAGATTTAGAAACTACTAGTCATTATTTCGATAATTAATAATTAAATAATATTGTTATTATATATTATTTAAATGATAAAAAAACTTGATATTAATCAAGTTTTTTTATTTTCACTTTCAAGTTGCCATTGCAATAATACAACTCTATTTAGCATTTGTTGAAGTTTTTCTTTTTCTTTTTGAATATTTGCATTGTATATAACGAAATCATCTATTTCTTTGCTCAAAGAAGTTAAATTATTCAAAATTCTTTCTAATTCTTTTAAAATTTTAAGTTTATCGAGTTCTTCATCTAAAACCAAAATGTTTTTACAACATTTTATCTTAAACATATCTTTGTTTTCACTCATAATTTCTTCTAAAGTTTTTTCTGGAATTGCTCCCATTAACTTAGCATTTGATTCTGAACAAAAATAATAAATACTTTTGTACAAGTTAGATACTTCGTCTATACAATTAGAAAATCTAGTTACAAGAAAGTTACACTTTAAAATATCAAGTATAAATTTACTAAATACAACAGCCAAGAATACTATAATAATCATTGAAATATTGTCCATTATTACTTCTCCTTATTTTTTAAATTTGCATTTAAGTAAATTGAGTTTTTAATTTTTCTACTTCTTTGATTTTTTCAAAAATCTCATGTTTTTGTTTTTGTAAATTAAAATCAAAAAAAATAGATTTTTCAACTTTCTTTGAATCTTCAGATAGTGTTAATAATTTTGTTTCTAAATCAGATATAAGATCTAATTTAATTTCATTTTTTTTCACCACTATTTTTGTATTTTTATGAAAAACTATAAACTCTAACTTACTTTCTTGACAAAAACTAATTATATCATCATATGATTGATTAATCATTTTTATTCTTTTTGAAAATTTATTTATATAATAAATTTCTTTTGAATAACTACAAATAATCAAAACAAATATGACACAAGCAAAACCAAACACAAAATTAACCATATTAATTATTTTCTCCTTAAATTTTAAAATGTCATTGTTATATTTTGCATACTAAATTTGATATTAATCTCCTTTCATAATATTTTAATATACTATACATTTTACCATTATTATGTAGATTAGTCAATTGTTTTTCTTTCATATGTATAAGAATCAATTATTTAATTTTTATTAATAGTTACAATTAAAGACAAAAAAAGAACTTGCATTTCTACAAGTTCTTTTTCAAATTGGTAGCGGCAACAGGAATCGAACCTGTGACCTTCCGGGTATGAACCGGATGCTCTAGCCAACTAAGCTACACCGCCATATATACTGACAATAACTATTATACACTAGCACTTTATTATTGTCAATATTTTTAAAGCAAATTTATATTTTTTTGTTTATTTTATATTATTTCTTTTATATTTCAATCGAAAAAATAGTTATATAAAATTATTGCTCTTTTTTGTGTTTTGTGTTAATATATATTCGTTGGTGATAAAATGAAACATACTATTTTAGTAAATCCTGCTTCTGGTAATAAAAGAGGCTTAAAATATGGTGTAATTATACAAAAATTATTAAAAAAATATAATATAGAAGCTGAAATTATAGTTTCTAATGCTCCAAAACATTTAACACAAGTTACAAAAGAATTATCAAGTAAAACTAATCATAGATTTTATTGTGTTGGTGGTGATGGAACTTTAAATGAAGTTATTACAGGTTTAATAGGATCTACTTCAGATGTAGTTGTAATTCCTTGTGGTACTGGTAATGATTTTATTAAAACTATATCAAAATATAGAAGTTTAAGAAAAATAATACTTACTTCTATTAATAAAAAAAGTGAAAAATTAGATGTTTTAAAAATAGGAAAAGATATGTATTGTATAAATATTCTAAGTGTTGGGTTTGATTCAATTGTTGGAGAAAATGTTAACAAATTTAGAAATATACCATTAATATCTGGAAAAATGAAATATAACCTTGCTATTTTTTATAGTTTACTTAGAAATAAAAACTTTAATTTTAAATTAAGAGTTAATAAAGATATAATACATAAAAGAAGTTTTACTTTAATCGCTTTTGCTAATGGTAAATATTATGGTGGTGGCGTTTGTCCATGTCCTGATGCTTTACTTAATGATGGAATAGTTGATATTTGTGCAATTAATTCAACTAGTGTAATAAAAAAAATATTCTTTTTACCTTTTTACAATAAAGGCAAACATTTAAAATTTAAATTAGTTACAATTGAAAAAGGTAAAAAAGCTACAATAGTTTCAAATAAAAAATTCCCGGCTAATGTTGATGGTGAAGTTTTTTATACTAATAAATTAAGTATTTCTATTTTAGAGAAAGCCGTAAATATAGTTTGTACTAAATAACAAAAATAACTCTTCCATTTATTTTGGAAGAGTTATTTTTTTATTATATTTTTAAATTACATTTTATAATTTATTTCTTGTTTCTTTTACTTTATTAGATATTTCAGATAATTTATCTTTAGATAAATCAGGTAAATTTTCTAAATCATTTAAAAATTCTGTAATATTATTATTTTTTTTAATATTTATAACTTCTTGATAATAACTTACTATTATACCTGGAATTATTCCAACAATTAAAATACCATATAATGATAAAATTACAGTGCTTATTCTACCCACAAATGTTGTTGCAACAAAATCTCCAAACCCTATAGTTGTAAATGATACAAAACTATACCATACAGCATCACCATAATTTTTTATAGTTGGTTCAGAAAAATCTAATATAAATGCATTTAAAAAAACAAATATTATAAATCCATATATTAGTTTATCAACTGATGATAATCTTATTATTTTCAACAAAATTTTTAATTTTTTCATTTTACCCCTCTTTATCTAATATCTACTATCACAATATTATAATACTAAAATTGCTCTATATTAATCATTTTTTACAAATAATCTACATTTACAAATACCTTCTGATACAAATTCATCGCATGGACAAAGTGTTGTATCATCAACGTTTACCCTACATGGACAGTGTCCATCTTTTTTATATATACCCTCAATTATTTTATCTACATATTCTTTATCTTCATTTAATTTATAACCTTTCAAAATAACTACCTCCTTTTATTTTATTTTCAAAAATTTTTATATATTACATATCCACCCGATAAATTGTATACATCATATCCATTATTTTTTAAAATCCTATATGCATTATAGCTTCTTTGTCCACTATGACAATATACAATTATTTTTTTGTTTTTGTCTATTTTACTTAAATTTTCTCTAATTTCATTTAAAGGAATATTAATTGAATTTTTTATATTCCCTAAATCAAATTCTTTTTTCGTTCTAACATCTAAAATAACATATTCATCAAAATTAATTAAATTATTTTTGATTTTTTCTGATAACTCTTTTGGTAAAATACTATTTAAATATCCTTCTGATTGATTTACTATTACATTACCTATTATATTTACTGGATCTTTAGCAGATGAAAATGGTGGTGCATAACAAAGTTCTAAATCACTTAAATCATATGCATTAAGACCAGCTCTTATAGCTGTTGCAATTACATCACACCTTTTGTCTACTCCATCTTTCCCAATTAATTGAGCACCTAATATTTTCAAAGTATTTTTTTCATATATAACTTTTATACTAATAGGATTTGAATTAGGATAATATGTTGCATGAGATGCTGTTGTTATATACACAATGTCATAATTTAAGTTGTTTTCAATTGCTTTTTTTTCATTAATTCCAGTACTTGCAACAACCATATCAAAGACTTTAACAATACTACTACCTTGCGTTCCACTATATTTTGAATCTATTCCACATATATTATTTG
Organism: uncultured Clostridiaceae bacterium; assembly: GCA_964653805.1. Classification (GTDB taxonomy): domain Bacteria; phylum Bacillota; class Clostridia; order TANB77; family CAG-465; genus CAG-465. Next base: position 27,583 of record CAZZFS010000006.1, read on the forward strand.
CTACTACTCTTGCTTGTTTATTAGCTGGTCCTGCAAGTGGTATATAGTCAATCATGCCTGTTATATAATTTTTTATTTGTGCAACATCTCCAAGTGCATATATATTTTCATCAATAGTTTGCATTTTTTCATTTACGATAATACTACCTTTTTCATTTAATTCCAACTTAGCTTCTATTGCCAGTTTATTATCTGGTTTTACTCCAATTGAAGAAATAACTAAATCAGTATTTATTAAGGTATTGTCATCTAACAAAATAGCTTCTGCTTTTTCATATACTTCTTTATTTCTTTTTATATCAATAACTTCTTTTGAAAGTACAATATTTATACCTTTTTTTGTTAAATAATCATATATAATTTTAGACATTTCAAAATCCAAAACACCCATTAAACTATTACTTTTTTCAACTAATGTAACATCTATACCTAAATTGTATAGATTTTCTGCCATTTCAATACCAATATATCCTCCACCTATTATAACGGAAGACTTAACTTTATTTTTTATTATATACTCTTTTATATTTTTAGTATCTGGTATATTTCTTAAAGTAAAAAAGTTATTAAAATTTAAATTTTCTATTTTTGGTAATATAGGTTTAGCACCTGTTGAAATAACTAAAATATCATATCCTTCATATATTATTTTATCATTTTTTATATCTAATATTTTAAGTTTTTTATTTTCTCTATCAATACTTAAAACTTCATGAGAAACTTCAACTAAAATATTAAATACTTCTTTAAATTTTTGTGGCGACTGAACTATTAAATCAGATTCATTTTTTATAGTATTTCCAATATAGTATGGAAGACCACAATTTGCAAATGATACATATTCACCTTTTTCAAAAATTTTTATATCAATATTTTCATCTAATCGCCTTAACCTAGTAGCAGTTGTCGCTCCACCTGCTACTCCACCTATTATACATACCTTCATATATAACCTCTTATATTTCCCTCTTATATTTTCCTCTATATTTTTTAAAATTATAATATTAGTTGTAATTTGACATAGTTTCTAAAATTTTATCTTCATCAACAAATCCAACTATTTTATCCATTTGAACACCATTTTTAAATATTAACATAGTAGGTACAACTTCAATTTTGTATTCACTAGCTAATTCTTGAACTTCATCAATATTTACTTTTACTATATCAAATTTAATTTCTTGTTCATATATTTTTTCTAAAATTGGCGTTAACATTTTACAAGGTGGACACCATGTAGCAAAAAAATCTACTAATACTGGTTTTGTATTTGTAAGTACAGCCTCTTTAAATTCTTCTTTATTATTTACATATTTAATCATTTTAATTCCCCCTTAATTTGAAGTTATAATTTCACCTTTATATGAGTTTATTCCTCCAACATCATATACATTTTGATATCCCATATTATTCATTTTTAATGTAGCGGTTTTACTTCTATTACCACTTCTACAATATACAAAAATATATGTTGATTTATCTGGTATTTCATTTAATACATTTTCAATTTCATAATCTGGTATCAAAATACTATTTTTTATTCTTCCACTTTCATATTCTTCTTTTGTTCTTACGTCTAATATAATATAATTGTTTAATTTATTATTTATTATCATATTATCCATTTCTTCAAAAGTTATTTTATTATATTCTATATTCACTATTTCCTCACTTATTTTATTTTCATTATTGTTATTAACATTATTAGTATTATTTTTAGTATCTTCATTAGTATTTTTTATTTCATTTTTCCTATCTTTAAATGATATATATACTAATCCTAAAATAATTAAAACCACAACAATTACATAAATTATATATTTAATTTTCATATTAGTTTTCCTCTTTACTACAACATTTTTTTGTTTGAAGTCCATTTAAAATTTCTCCAACTTCTTTGTTTTTTATTGAATAGTAAACTTCATTTCCAACTTTTCTAGAAGTGATTATATCTAATGCTTTTAATTTAGCTAATTGTTGGGATACAAAAGATTGTGAAGAATCCGCGCAATGTTGTAAATCTCCTACTTTTTGTTCTCCATTTAGTTGTAAATTAAGTAATATACAAAGTCTTACCTCATTAGAAAATAGTTTAAATACTTTTGAAAGTTGTGCTATTTTATTTTTCATTTTATCCTCCTTTCTATATAACTTCATATTAGTATATTATCATATAATAATATAGATGTCAAGTTATATATTTTTTTACTAATTTATTTTATTATATCCATTTCAATTTTACCATCTTTTATTTCTATTATTCTATCTGCTTTTTCAGCAATTCTTCTATCATGTGTTATTATTAAAAATGTAGTGTTAAATTTTTCATTTATATCTCTTAATAATTTATATATTTTTTCTGTTGTTTCAGAATCTAAATTACCAGTAGGTTCATCAGCAAGTATTATTTTGGGATTATTCATAAGAGCTCTTGCTATTGCACATCTTTGTTGTTGTCCTCCAGATATCATTGTTGATTTTTTATTTTTAACATCACTTAACCCTACTAACTCGATTAACTCTTCGGCTCTCTCAATATCTTCTTTTTTTGCTCTTTTATTCATTTTAAATGGCATTAAAACATTTTCTAAAACTGTAAATTCAGGTAATAAGTAATGAAATTGAAATACAAAACCAATCATATTATTTCTAACATTTGCTAGTTCTTTTTTCTTCATTAAATCTGTTCTTTTTCCATTTATATATACTTTACCTTCTGTTGGTTTATCTAGTGTTCCTATTATATTTAATAAAGTACTTTTACCGCTTCCAGATTGCCCTATTATCGAGTTAAATGATCCTTCTTGTATATCTAGTGATATATCATGTAAAACCTTTGTTTTTACTCCTTTTGTATATGTTTTTTCTATATTTTGAAGTTCTATTATTCTAGCCATTTCTAATCACCTCCATTGGATCTAATCTTGATGATTTAAATGCTGGTATTACTGAAGCAACAGATGAAGCAACTATTGCTATTAATCCAGATAATGCTATAAAGTTAGGATCTATATATATTGCTATTATTGGTGATCCGTCACTACCTACCGCAAAAGTTGTAAATATATATAGTAAACCAATACCAAGAACTATTCCAATTATTGCACCTAATATTCCAAGTATTATGCCTTGAAATAAAAATATTAAACTTGCTTTTGTATTAGTTATTCCCATTGCTTTTAATATACCTATTTGTCTTGATTTTTGTGCTACAGATATTGCAAGTACAGAACTTATACCAAGTACTACTGATATTATTACAAAAGTTTGTATCATTATACTAGATATTGTTTGACCATCTAAACCACTAAGTAATTGTTCATTTTCTGACTTCCAATTTTTCACTCCTAAATTTGCAAATGTAAAATCTTTTTCAAAATTTGAAGCTATATTATCAGCTAAAAATACATCATTTACTTGAACTTCGATAGATGTTATTTTATCTTTTAAATTAAATAAATCTTGTGCTACATTAGTTTTAGTAATAACCCAACTTCTATTAATTGATGCTACTTTTAAATCAAATACACCTGATATTAAAAAATCTTTTTTTACTCCATCAGGAGTAACCATCTTATATATTTCACCAACTTTTAAATTTGCTTCTTCTTTTAATTTTTTACCTATTAAAATTTGATTATCTTTTGTTGGCATATACCCTTCAATTATCCTTTCTTTTAATCTATATATATTATTTGCTTCTTCTAAATCAAAACCTCTTACTAAAACGCTATAATTATCTTCAACTGTTTTTATAAAAGCACTTCTATCTACTGCAGTTGATACATATTTCACACCATCCATAGTTTTAGTTTTATCTACTTGTGTTTTGTAATTTTCTATAGTATTTTTATTTTTATCAGCTAATATATATATGTGAGGTGATGTCCCTACTGTTTTATCAATTAAATCTTTTTGTAATCCTTGTATTAAAGAACCAATAAATATTTGAACTGATATACCAATAGCAATTCCTAAAGCTATTAATATAGTCTGACCTTTATTTGAAAATAAAAATCTGGTTGCAACTTTTAAACTAAAAAGCATATTAAACACCTCCTAAATTTTGAATATCTTTAAAAGTATTTATCAAAATATCAGCCCCTATTTTTACATATACCCCTCTATTTGATTTAAATGCACTTCCACCAACTATTATTTTTACTTCTTCTGTTGTATTATTTTTTATATTTTCAATAGCCTCTTTTGCCGCAACTAAATTATAATAATTAGTAACACTTATAACGGCATATTTAGGTTTTATATACTCTATAGCAGCTAAAAAATCCGCTCTTGGAGTATCACTACCAACAAATATTGCTTCATAACCTAAAATTAAAAAAAAGTCCGCAATCATTCTAGCACCAATATCATGATACTCTCCCTCTGGACATAAAACTACGACTTTTCCTTTTTCTATATCTATATTTTTTTTTGCTTCTTCAACAACATACGTATAACAATTTTCTATTACAGTTTTTATTATTGCACTTCTTACATGTTCTTGCCAAACACAAATATTTTTATCATCTAATTTACAACCAACATTTTTAAGTGAAGGTCCAATTATTTTTTCATATAAATCTGGTATTGTTATCTTTTTCTCATCAAGTAATTCTTTTACATATTTAACACATTCATATTTATTTTCATCTTCAAGTAATTTAATAAATTCTTTATAATATTGATCCATTTTAATCGCCTCCCTATTATATACACATTATACCACAATAGATACATTTTTCAAGACAAAACTGTAAAATTAAGTTAATAATTAAAAGTTAATAACTTAATAAATAAAAAAATAATAACACCTCATATAAATATGAGATGTTATATATAATTTATTTCATAAAAATCAATGTTTTTTCTGGTTTTAATGATTTTGAAGGTAATTTAACAAAATCAAATCTTGCTAAACTTGAACGTTTTATATGTTCTGAAAAATTTTCAAGAATATGTTCTCCAGAAGCCACGCAATCTACAACCTCTTTTTTTGAGTTTTTACACCGAATATAATATTGTTCATCGTTAATAATTATTTTGTTTATTTCCATTCCAACAGCTTTTAACCACCAATTCACAATACCATTTTCTCTTTCAATAATTTTAACTTCAACATTTTTTTCTTCTTCTTTCAAGAAAAATTTAAGCTTTTTATTATATGCAATATTCAAGATTTATCCTCCTGTTTTTTATTATAAATTTAAATATATTAATTAGTATACTCATTTAATAAAAAATGAGAAACAAAAAGTGTTTAAATTTAAACACTTTTTGTTAAACACTTTTACATATAATTTTTTCTTCTCAAAGTAATCACCATAGCAACCATTACAACTTTTGTTAAACTGTCTTGAAATGTTTTTTTAGCTACAATTTTTGAATAAATTTTAGCTTTTCGAACATTTTTTACAATCCCATCATGTTTTTGAACTTTGTTAGCCATTTAACTTCCTCCTAAAATTTATTAAAATTTTAAAATATTTGATATTCTTTGATTTATTAAATTAATTTGTATATATACACATATATATTACCTCTTCTTTTAAATTATCAAAGAATTCACACTTTACATTACATAAATTATATCACATATATTAAAAAAATCAATGTTTTATTAATAATTTCATATATTTTTACATAATTAGACAATAATAAATATATTTTCTATTCTAATATCTTTCCATCTCTAGATATTATTACTATTTGCCAAGGAATCATTTTACCACTATTTTTTAAAGCTTCAACAACTGTTTTTTCTAATTTACCACAACAAGGTACTTCCATACGAACTACAGTTAAAGATTTTATATTATTTTCTTTTATAATAGCTGTTAATTTTTCACTATAATCAATATCATCTAATTTTGGACAACCTATAACTGTTATTTTATTTTTCATAAATTTAGAATTGAAATTTGCATATGCATAAGCTGTACAATCAGCTGCAATTAATAAATTTGCATTATCAAAATATGATACATTAATAGGCAATAATTTTATTTGAACAGGCCAATTAGTTAAATTTGAATTTCTTTCATTTTCTTCTAATTCTATATTTTTTGCTACTTCTACTTTTTTTAATCTTTTAGGCGCTATTTTTTCGTTATATTCACTTGCTTCTCTTTCTTCAAATGTTATTGCTTTTGTAGGACATACTGGTAAACAATTGCCTAAACCATCACAATAATCATCTTTCAATAGTTTTGCTTTTCCATCTACTATACCTATTGCACCTTCATGACATGCATTTGCACAAAGACCACAACCAATACATTTTTCTTCATCTATTTTTATTATTTTTCTAATCATATTTATTCCCCCTTATTATTTAAATCATATTCCCATAAACTTAATTTCCCATTCACAGATATATGATTCTCTTCATCAAATACTTCAACATCTTCTATTTTCCAAGCATAGTTTGATACGTATGAATTGCTAAAATATATATCTTTATTTTCTTCTTTTAAAGCTTTGTTAAACTCTTCATCTACTTGTATACAATCTACTATATTAACTTTCCCTATTATTTTACCAACTGGTAATTCTTTTGGCAAATATTTAGCCAATCTTTTTACAGTTTCTTTTTCAACACTTTTTCCTGCATGTATTAATAATTCACCTCTATATTTTGTTTTCCATGTTCTAAATTCAAATCTTTTATCTTGTTGAAGTATTAAAGTTGCCCATGGTTGTTTTATCGTTAATACTTTCATAAATCCCCCTTATATATTACTTTCAAATATTATTTTAACAATTTTTTAATTCCTTTGCAACTTCTTTATAATCATACATATATAATTTTACCATATCCCAAAATTTTTTAGAATGATTCATATGTTTTAAATGACAAATCTCATGCAATACAACATATTTTATTGCTTTTTCACTATACATTACTAAATCTATATTTAAACTTATATTTTTTTTAGAAGAGCAAATACCGTAAGATCTTTTCAATTTCTTTATTTTGTATTCATTGGGAAAAAGGCCAACTTCTTTTGTTACTATTTCCATTGCATTTTTTATTTCTTTTTTTGCAAGATTGAAATAAAATAAATCTAATATTTTTTTGATTTCATTTTTTGATTTTACTTCATCATATTTATATTTAATAGGTAAACTTACAATTACACTATCTTCAATTATATTAATTACTGTGTTTTTTATATCTATATCACTATATATTATTTTTAATTTATATTTTTCGCCTAATATATTTATTTGTTCGTTATTTGCATATTCTTTTTGTTGTTTTGGTGCTGTTTTATCTATTAATAATTTTTCATATATCCATTTTTTCCTTTTTTCAACTATATCTTTAACTATGTCATCTGAAATATTCTTAGGAACTTTAACTAAAACTTCTCCATTTTTTATAGATATATATACATGTTTTATTTTTAATTTATTAACTCTATATTCAATTATTTTATCTTCATATTTAATAAAATTCATATATCACCTCTATTATATAATTCAAATATTATTTTGTATAATATATTTTTGCTTATTATATTATACCACATTTTTTAATATTTAGATATCTTTAAATATTAAAAAAGTAAATACACTTCACCTATTTTTTGGAAATTTCATTGTAATAGTTTTTTTTCTTTAACTTTTGTGATATAATATGATAAATTAAAATATAATGAATCACTAAATAATTATTATAAGGAGGATTTTATGAAAGTTAAGTTGATTTTGCAAGAATTCACATTAAACACTACGATTGAACAACTCCAAAATGTTTTGGAAGCGCCATTTTTTGCTATTAACGGAATTAAACATTCAAAAGGTATTCTTTATGAACATCACTTAAAAGATTCAACTGATGTTATAAAACAAAACAAACCACGGCCATTAATATATTTTAAATATAGTGGCAGCTTAGAATTGGATTTTCATGAAAATGATATATTTGTCTTTGATGATAAAGATAATATATTTGTAAAAGGTTCAAAAGATTTATTTTTTTCATTAACAACAGTTACAAAAAAAGAAGCTGATTTAATTGAAAATAAAATCAATCTTAACAACTATTTTACTAGTTTATACAATCCATTTCAAAGACCAATTGAAAAACAAACCAACTAAAAATTTTTAGTTGGTTTGTTCTTGTTTATTTTATTACTGTTATTTTTCAATTTTATTGTTTGCTTTCTGTTTTGTTTTTTGTTTTGTTGTATTTTATTTATTTTTCCTTTTTAACTCATACATAAAATTTATTAAAAGATAGTTGTCTTTCAAATATTTTTTGTATAAGTTCATAATAGAATTTATCTTCTTTACTAGATATGTACTCTAAATATGTTATTGATTTTTCTTCTAAACACATTTTTTTGTTTAAACTTGAAAATTTAGTTTCTCTTGCTAAAATCTCAAAAATGTCATGATTTCCAGTTTCAACAGCATAATATATCGGTAATTTAAAATATGGATCATTGCTTATATTAGCATCAGCCTTATTTTTAAACAATAATCTTAATTTTTTTTCATCTTCTAGCTTTACTGCTTTAACAATAGGATTATTGAAAATAAAATCTCTTCTTTTTAATGTTTTTAAAATATTCACATCTATACCTTCTAATGATAAAAACATTGTAAGAGCAGTATAATTTCCAATTTCAATAATTCTAATAAGTAAATTGGTAGACATATCTAAAAACACAGAATCCTGTAGATAATATGAATCATTAATACGATTAAGATCACATTTTTTTAAAGCTTTATTGAAATTATACTTATTATTTAATAATGCGGCGTACATTAACTCCACAAATTCTTCACTAGCATATTTATCAATTATCTTTAATTTTTCAATAATGATATTTCTTCTTCTTTTATCATCTGTTGTTCTCGCATATTCTACTAATTTTGACTGAATTCTAGTATCTTCCAAATATTTTTTTTCAAATGTTCTTGAATCAATTCCAATTTCTTTCAAACACTCATTTAATATTTTCTTCTTAGCTTTTACTTCTTTTTGAACATTTTTCTGTTCTTCCAAAAGAATCTCATACGAATCATTTAATTTTTTCAAACATTTTTGTTGTATTAAAACTGTCTGTTTTAATTCTTCATCCAAACATCCGAAAATTTCTTTTTTACTTAACTGCATGATTTGATTATTTAATTCAATCATTTTTTCCAAATCACTCTTTACAGAATCTTTTGTTAATAAATCATTTTTTTCAGCATCCCCTATTTTCAGCATAACATATTCTCCTTAAAAAATATTTCACTTAATTAAACTATTAGTCGAAATCACGACAATATAATTACATAACATTTATATAATTATATCATATTTGTCAACCTTCAATATAACATAATAATTTTAAAAAACAAAAGAGAAATGATTTTTTCATTTCTCTTTACATATATATTATTCTGTAGTTGTCGTATCAGTTGTATTCGTAGTATCTTCAGTAGTTGTTGTGTCGGTAGTCGTGTCAGTGGTATTACTTTTTTTATTCTTTATATCTCCGCTGGGTTTTTCTGGCCTTGTACCATCTTGTTGGGTACCATCTGGAGGCGTAAAATCTCCACTACTATTTGACTTACCATTATTTAAAATCATAAATATTCCTGATGTAATTACAGCACCTATTATTAATCCAATAACAAATGGTAATATTTTTTCTTTCACTTAAAATCCCCTCCTTCTAAAAAATATCCTTCTATATTTTACAATATTTTTATGTATTTAATGTGATATTTAAGTGAATTATATATAAAAAAAACAGGGAATCTCCTGTTTTTTTAATCTCAAATATATTTATATGTTTTTTTAACGAACCTGTAAAACCGACAACATAATTTTGTACAATCTTTTTAGATAAATAACGAATCCCACTAAACAAGAACCAATACCAACGATTAATAATTTCTGTTTCATAAAACTTCTCCTTAAAATATATATTTTGTTTTTTATTACTAGTTTTATTTTTTACTCTTTTTAATTATATAAACAAGGTTAAACCTCAATATTAATTGAACTTTTATATCTTCAAGTATTACTATTATACTATTTATTTTATACTTTGTCAATATTATGTATACCACAAAAAACTAAACTAATAATTTAGTTTGGGGGTTTTTTGTTTAAATTTTAACTATAGAGTAATCTATTACATCTGTATTTTCATCTAAAATAAATTTTCCTTGAAAAATCCCTTCTTCAAATAAATATTTATTGAAAATTTTATTCATTTGGAATTGATCTAATTTATCAATTTCTTTAATTGGAATCCATTCAAGTTCACCTTCTATTGAATTACTTAACAATTCCCCTCTATATTCATTACAAACAAAAACAAAGTTTATCCCTTCAGTGTTATCAACCCAATTAGCAAGTATTTTTAACTTTGGATTAATAAGCTCAAGTCCTGTTTCTTCTTTGAATTCTCTTAATACAGCTTCTAATGGTGTTTCTGTAGAATCAACTTTTCCACCTGGAGGAGAATATTTTTGATTCCATTTTTTATCAAATTTTATAAATAAAACTTCATCTCCTCTATACAAATAACATACAGTTAAAGCATCATATTTTGCTCTCATATTTACACCTACTTTCCTTTAATATTTATTAATAAACTTATCTAATTATTTTAAACTATTATATCACATTTTTTTAATATAACAATACAGAAAACAACCTATTTTAACAATTGTTAAAATAGATTGTTTATTTTTTGTATATTGATTTTTTATACCTTATTTTCATTTAATTTCTCATAGAAATTGTATTACCTGATTCATAACTCTTCATAGCTTTATTAAATACTAATACTGCTATAATCATATATAATATACCTACTCCAAATACAATTAACAATTGTATTAAATTGAAATTTATTACAATATTTATAGGCATATATGCAAAATAAGCAACTGGTATTACAGTATATAACAATACTTTCATTACACCATCAAATATTTTTTCAGGATAAATTGAAAATGTAGTAAGTAAAGTATCAATATATTTTGAAGCAATAACATCTGTATCTCCAAGCCATGTAGACAATGATCTTATTATTATACTTGTAGCAACATAAAATACAGAGCCAAAAATCCCAAATATAATAATTAATAAAAACTTTAATAAATCATAATCTACTACAATAAAACCTAATACTAAACCATATATTAAATCTCCAAAAGCACTAAAATTACACTTTGAAGTTAAAATATTTAAAAGTGGATGTTTAGGTTGTAACATATAGCTATCCATTTGACCTGAGATAATATAACTACTTATATTATCTGCTCCTCCAAAAAAGAAAAAAGCCACTCCAAATGATATTACAGGTATTGACCATAAATACAACATAGTATCCATGTTTACTCCGTTTATATTACTTCCATTTGCATTAAATATTATTGCCCAAAAAAGTAACCAAAATCCATTATTTATAAACATAAATATAGATTGTATAAAAAAACTTAATCTGTATTCCATAGCAGATTTCACACTACAATAAGTTGCATTAATGAAAAATTTTAAATTATTCATCATGTTTTTAACCTCCATTAACATTTATATTTTCCTCCCCTTTTTTACTAATAAATTTTATTGCTAAAAGCAATATACCAAAAGATACAATTTGACCTAATATAAGCAAACAATTTTCTGTTAAATTAAAATGCACAAAGATTTTTGAAGGTGGATAAGTAATATATGTCGTTGGCAAAAATCTAAGAATGTTTTGTACTGTACTTGGAAAAAATTCTAATGGTGTAAGTACAAGCAATAACATCATTTTAGATAGTATTAAATAAAATGCTTTATTTTCTTCCGTTATAAATGCAAGTAATCCTATAAATACCTGTGTAGATACCCATAGTAATATTGACAAACTTATAGAAATTATAAACATAAGAATTTGTATGTTATTTAATACTATAGCACCTGCCATCATATAACCAAGTATTCCTGCAAAAACTATATTTATTAAAGCATTTATTATATTTGATGCTTCTTCTGCATATATGTATTTAACAAAATCTATTGGTTTAGTTAGCATGTTTGCAATATCTCCATTTTTAATCATGTCAGATATTTTCTTATAATTATGTGATGACACATAATATACAAGCTCTCCAATAATTATATACCAGATAATTTCTGGCTTAGTATAACCTAAAATTGTTTTTCCATTTAATATAAAATCCCATAAAGTATTAAATACAAACATGTGAATAGTAAATGAAAAAAGTGAAAAAAAGTAATTTACTTTGAAGTTCATTTTTGTTTTCAAATTAAATTTAAAAACCTCGTAGTACTTATTCATAATTAGCACCTCTTCTCGTATATTTTTTTAATAACTTCTTCTAGTGGTATTGCATCTATTTGAATATCTGCAACATTGCCAACTGAAGTAAAATATGAAAGAATATCTCCAATTTTTTCTTTATTTGTATCTACAGAAACTTTAATTTTATTTTCTTCTATAGATAAAACATTGTAATCAAATTTGAAGTTTGTCATATCATTTTCATAATATATAGTTATTATTTTTTGATATAAATACTTACTTTTAATATCCTCTATACTATTGTCAATTATAACTGTACCTTCATTAATTACTATTATTCTACTACATAAAGCTTCAACATCACCTACATCATGACTAGTTAAAAATATAGTTGTTTTATGCTCACGACTAAGCATTGATATTATCTCCCTTATTCTAAGCTTTGCTATAATATCTAATCCTATAGTAGGTTCATCTAGAAATATTATCTTAGGTTCATGTAAGATGCATGCTGCAATTTCACAAATCATTCTTTGACCAAGTGATAATTTTCTAACGGTTAATGATAACAAGTGTTTAATTTTAAATAATTCAGATACATATTCAATTCTAGATTCTATTTTTTCTTTATCCATATCATAAATACTACCTAATAGTCTTAGACTATCAATAACAGTTAAATGTAAATATAATTGTGATTTTTGTCCAAACATACAACCAATTTCATATGCAAGTTTTTTTCTCTCACTACATGGATTAAATCCAGAAACTAATATTTCTCCACCTGTCGGTTGAATTATACCTGTAAGCATTTTTATTGTTGTCGATTTACCAGCTCCATTTGGCCCTATAAAGGCTACAACTTCACCTTTTTGAATTTCAAAAGAAACATTATTAACAGCATTAACAACTTTATATTTTTTCTTAAAAAAACCTCTTTTTACCTCATCTTTTACAACTACTTTAAAATCCTTACTCAAATTCTCAACTTTAATTAACATCTTACTTCACCTTTCTTTTTTAAAATTTTAGGAATATACTCTTATTATATAGTTATATAATAAAAAAAAATATTCTCATAAAAAGATTCTCTAAAACGAGACTCCTTTTATGAAAATATTTTTCATTTTGTGTACCTTTGGGCTGTGCAGCTCACATAAATATTATGCTTATACACACTCTTCGTATAATTTCATTTTAACATAATATTTTTTATTTGTCAATGATTTACAAATAAAATCTCAATTTTTTTATTTTTTATATGAGATTTTATTTATATATTCATTAGAAATTATTAAAATTTAAAATCAAATTTAATAATTATTATGCATTTACAACACATATATTTTCATCATTTTTTTGTTGTACTTTACTAAGTATAAATCTACTAATTGGACCAGCTACAAAAATATTTAATATCATTGCTGCTACAAAATTTCTTGGCCATCTTTCAAAAAACTGATTTAATACTGTAACTATACTATCTCCGCCTATTACTCCACCTATTAAAGTCATTGTAACAGACATCATCGTTACAATAAATATACAGTTAAATAATATTTTTGCATTTACACTATCTGTTTCACTTACAAAGTGATTTACTAATTTTTGATTTATTTTAGAAACAACTAAATTCTCTAAAATAAATACAATTACAAAAATAATTGGAAAAGCTTTAATACTTATTACAAATACATCAAAATTTAAAGCATTGTTATGAATAGATATGTTAAATAAACTCATAAAATATGCCATAATTGTAACCATACAAATTCCAAAAATCAGACCTTCTTTTTTATTTCTTGGCATTTTAAATTTCCTCCTTTCGCACAAAAAAATACGCCGATAGATAAAAGTAAACTCTTATCTATGCGTATTTTTTTATTATAGCACATTTTTTTTTTTCGTGTAAGCGTTTTTTGAAAATTTGTTAATTTTTTTTATTTACCAATATATTTAGAAAAATTTTCAAAAGCTTCTTCATATAATTCTTTATCCAATTTTTCTATAATACAGTTTTTAAAGTCATTTATCCCTATATATAATGGAGAAACTTTAATCTCACGCATATTAGATTTTATAATAAGTTCCTTTGAAAATTCTCCAAATTCAATAGAATTTATATCCTCCCAATTTATTATTGTTATTTTATTAAATAATCCAAAATATATTATTTGATAATTAGTAACTAATATATTTGTTTTAGATATTAATATAAAAATAACACCTGAAGTAAATAAAATTAAAAATATAACTAAAATCGAATAAAAATCTTTATCATCTTTTGGTAGAAACAAAACTATAATAGATATTATAATTAAAATCCATCCAATAATAGAATATATTTTCCCCATTTTAAGTATAAAATCTCCATTTTCCATACGTTCTGCTTGTTTATTAGAAATTGAAACTATATATGACATAAATATAATAACAATTATCACTACTAATATATTTCCCATAAAAACTCCTTTTATTATATAATTTTAAATTACATTTTTTTATAATATATATAATGCAATTCTAAATGATATATCACTATTTGCAACAGTTGCACCAATATAACTATGGCGGAAAGCCGCTGGATTATCTAAACCAGATGTACTATATGCTCCACCACGATAAACAAAATCATTCATATTTTTTTCATTTGTCCATTCAAAAGTATTACCTGCTAAATCATATATATTTTTTGCTCTCCAACTATTACTATAACCTGTTTTTTGAATTATACTTATTGGTTCTTTAGAACTAGCATAATTTCCCCACTCTCTACTATCTGTTGCAACATTTTTACCTGAATTTTCTATCCATTTCATAGTAGTATCCCACATTGTACCTGTAATAAGACCACTTTTTATATTTTCAGTTTTATACATTTCTTCTGATTTACTTCTAGCATCATTATGAGTTATATTATTCCATACACTCATATTTTTCTTAATAACTAATTTATCATCTGATTTTCCAGACTCATATCTTGCAATATAAAAACCTTTATATTTAGTTATTTGATCTATTTCTTTTTTTACACCGGTAGGTAAACTATCACTTACATTTGCAGCAGCTGGAGTATCACACCAATGAGGATAATTAATATTTTTTTCATATTTTAGATTTTTACCATCAACTGGTATCCAAACAAATTGATTACCATTTTCATCTTGAATTACTAAACCTTTATCAAAATCTGTTTCTAATTTATCCCAACTAGCAACTTTAGTATTAACAGCTACAAAACCTACTGGTATTACTGGATTATTATATGAAAAATCAGAATTTTTACCATCAAATCTTTTATTTTCAGTTTGTATTTTAGTAGCTATTTTTTCAACATCACCAACTTCAAAAACATTTGATTTAGTTACAGTAACAGTTCCATTATTATCTTGTGATCTTATCCACAAATAAAACAGACCTGTTTCTGTTTTTTTAATTTCATTTCCATTTTCAAAAACAGTCCATCCACTTGTTGGTTCAATCTCATTTTGTGTATCCCATACATATTCTAATTTACTAAAACCACTTTCACTAGTATCATCTACATTAACAATCGTAAGTGCTTCTAAATCAACAATACCACCATTTGTCTCGATTTTAATTATTGCATCAGATTTTTTTTGATTTATATTTATCTTACCATCTTTAAACATTAAAATCACAAAAGAAATTATTACTATAATTACAATAATTACTAAAAACAATATAATATTTTTCACTTTACTTTTTTTCATATTAAAACGCCACCTCAAATTTTTCTATTAATTAAATTTTAACATATCCAGAAGTTTTTATCAACTTTTATATTATAAATAAAACTATATTTTTAATATAAAAAACAACTATAAAAACCTAAGTTTCTATAGTTGTCTTTTCTCATTTTAAAATTATACACTTTTTTTTGTTTTTGTTTGGATTATATAATTCAACTTTACCAAACCCATTGTTTAAAACAATTTCGTTTCCATTACAATCAAGCAATTCTATCATTGCTCCATTAATAGATTTCACAACACAATTTCTAAACAATTTAAAGCTTGATATTCCTTTTTCTACCCACGAATTATAATACTCCACTGTTACTTGCACTTTAATTCCTCCTAAATTTTTTCAGAATTTTATTTTTTTATCTGCTATATTATAACATGATAATATTTTTATGTCAATCTTTTCTATTGTTTTATGTAAAACATTACACACTTAATCATTAATATATTATATTATACTTTATTATATCATTATATTGTTATTATTTAAAAATATAATAATTGATTGTATTTTTTTTAATATATGTTATAATGTTAATATCTAGAAATTATATAAACATTATATAAAAATAATCTATTATTTAAGGAGGAAATATTATGGATTCTGAAGAAAAATTTGAAAAAGAATTAGAAGAAAAACTTGAAAAAAAATTTAGTTGTAATAACAATAAATCTAACAAAAACAATAATCATACACATTCATCTAGTGTTGATTGTGTATATGGACTAGGTGTAATTGGAGCAGCTGTATTTTTTATAGGTAAAGCAACTACATTTGGAGCAGGTGCATTAGGTCTTTTAAAAGCTATTTTATGGCCAGCATTTATGGTTTATGAAGTTTTTAAACTATTGATTAAATAAAGATTAAAATTAATTTTAAATAGTAAAAAAGCAGAAAAGTTATTAAAACTTTCTGCTTTTTTTATTTATTTAGATTTTAAATTCATCTAGAAATTTAATTTCTGCAACACCACCTGTATATAATAGGTGTTCCTTTTCTTTTGTCAAAATCTCAACTTTTCCACCATCTGAAACTGAAATCAACAAACACTCATTATGTTTATACCAAGTGCTTTTTCCCACCAAATAGGTTAAATCAATTTTTTTGTAATCCATTTTTATTTCCTCCAGAAATTTCGGAGGCTTCCCTCCGAATTATTATTCGAAGAGCTAAAACTCAACTTATATTATTATACCATATTTCGCTCTAAACTTCAAGCGTTATGTAAACAATATTAACAATTAACTAATCTTCGCAATAATTATTACCTTTTGAATAATTACTTACTGCATTTTTAAAATGCCATATTGTATTTTCAGGCAAGTTATCAATATCACACCAAATCAATTCACTACATTTATTTGGTTCACATATTTTTAATTCTCCACTGTATTTTTTAGCAACAAAATAAAATCTTAAATACTCAATACCATTTTTCTCTTCGCTAGCATGATATGTCAAAACTAGTTCTAAATCTTTTTTTTCAACCATTATCCCTATTTCTTCTAGAGCTTCTCTTTTAACTGCTTTTAGAATTGTTTCATTAGGATCCAAATGACCGCTAGCACCGGCATCATACATATTATCCATATATCCAGTGTTTTGTCTTTTTTGTAATAAAATTTTTCTTTTATTACTATTTTCATCAATTCTTTCTAATAATAAAAACACCGCAATCCTAACTGTATATCTTTCTTTCATTTTTTTATTCTCCTTTAATAATTATAAAAAATAAACCTTTGTTTTATATTTCATATTATATCATAAATTATATTATTGTAAATACAAAAAAGAACTTTTAACAATTATATGTTGAAAGTTCTTTTTTATTAAATATTTTCCGCAAAAAATTCTGTAAAAACTTCTACTAAGTTCTTTTATACAATCTGACAATTGAAACATGATATCCTTTTTTATAAACAGATTCATCAAATTCCAACTCCCCCAAACATTGTGGTTCTTCAATTATTTCAAAAGCATCAATTTTTTCCAAATTCCCATCTGGAATTTGTGAAAGTACTTCTGCAATACTTGGATTAAACATCAGCGGATGACCATAAGTATGCAAACATTTAAAATCAATTACTTTCATACTTGAATCAAAGTCTGCAAATTCAGTTTTATCTTCTAATGCATACCAAATATATGAAGTACATTTAATTTTTTCTAAAGTATAATCTCTTAAAAAATACTTAACACCATCAATAGAAACAATTGGTCTTATTTTTGAATACCGTTTCAATAACTCTTCATCTGAAATTCTTGGAATAATCATAGTTTCCATTTTGTTCTCCTTTAATAATTATTAATGTATTTTTTAAAATCAATTATACATATTATACCATATTTTTCTTGTTTTTTAAAGTATTAATAATTATTATTTTTATAACATATTTAATTTAACTATTTTTTTCTTCTTTATTAGCACTAATCATTGGAGCCGTATAATTACAATGTGGACAAACTTGTTGATGGTTTACTAATTTCTCATTATCTTCTTTTTTTCCTAAATTAAAATTAACACTGTATATCATAAGTTGTTCACTTTCTTTTCCACATTTAATACATTTTACTATCTTCTTTAATACTCTTGTCATAAATCCCTCCTAATTCAAATAACTTTTTTCATATCTACTTTATTTCAGCTAATACAACTACATAATTTTCCCCATATTTTTTTGCACATTTAGGGCAAGTTGTATACCACATATATGCATCTTTAATATCACTATTATATCCTTTTTCTTTTAATTTTTGTTCAAAATCTTTCATCCATTCACCAGTTTTATTAAATGGTCCTTCATATACTTTTGAATAAAAATCACCACTTATAGTAGTGTTTTGAGCATTTGATATATCTTTATCAACTGCTAAATAAATATCCATATTCCATTTTGATGGATGTACAGATAAACACAAATTATCTTCTACTTTTGAATCTGAAGATTCTACTAGATTCATAAGTTTAGTAATTTCTTTTCCAAAACTAAGTGGTATAAACATAAATGTTTTAACATTTCCTTTTATAAATTTTTTATCTTTCCATTCTACTACTTTATCATCCCACAATTTTGGTTCAAACCTTGGGCAACAAACTTCATTTTCCATAGCTTATCCCGCCTCCTTTCTTTATTAATTTATTATATATTTATCCATATTATACATTATCATACAATAAATTTCAATACAATAGAAAAAAATAAATCACTCTTCTTTTCAGACATATATATATATTAATTCTATTATAATAATAACAAAATATGGAAAAAACTTTATTTTTTGTAAAAATATGATATAATGTTTTTATTATATGAAAGGAGATAAAAAATGGATAAAACTAAAAAATGCAAATATTGTAATTCGGATATAAACATAAGAGCAAAAAAATGTAAATATTGCAAAAAAAATTTAGGCATAAATCCTTGGTTAGTTGCAATACCAATAGTTATTACTTTTATACTTATGATTTTTATTATTGGATCAAGTGACGTTAATACTTCCGATAATATTGGTAATTCTAACAACATTACTAATTCTAATAACATTACTAATTCTGACAGTACTACTCAGAAAACTACTAAAGTTGAAGTAACTGTAATAGATTTTAGTTCAATTACAAAAGATAGTGTAAATTCTTGGTCAACAGAAAATAAAATAACTTGTAAAATCACTGAAGAATACTCTAATTCTGTAGGAAAAGGTCTTTTTATAAAACAAAGTATAGAAAAAGATAAAACTATATATGAAGGAGATACTATCACTATAACTTATTCTTTAGGAAAAGAACCTTCAATAGAATATAAAAATGCTTTAAAAAAAGCTGAAACATATTCGGAAGTAATGAATATGTCTAAACAAGGAATTTATGATCAATTAACATCAGAATATGGTGAAAAATTCCCAGCAGATGCTGCTCAATACGCTATAGATAATATCCAAGCTAATTGGAATGCTAATGCTTTAGCTAAAGCAAAAACATATCAAACATCAATGAGTATGTCTAAAAGTGCTATATACGATCAACTAATATCAGAATATGGTGAAAAATTTACAGCTTCCGAAGCTCAATATGCTGTAGACCATTTAAATAATTAACTTTTAATAAAGACATTTATATCAAGAATAATTGATATAAAACAAACTCCAAATGTTAATTTTATTTTTTCTAACATTTGGAGTTTTAATTTTATTTATTTTATATTTTTAAAAATTTCTTGTGACATCTTTATTATAATATCAAATCCTTATCTTTTTCTTCTATCATATTATTTTCTATAATTTCCGAATTTAAATTTTCTTTTATATCACTATTACATTGTTCTTTTAATTCTTCAGTTAAAGTTTTATCTTTTTCAAAAGATAATTTTCTTTGTTCATTTTTTTGTATAATAACTTGTTTGCTAGATATTATTCCTCTTTTTTCATTTTTGTAATGTTTAATTAATTCATCTGCACATTTACTAGGTTTTGATTTACCAGTATAAACAATATTACTAGCTAAAGTATAATTAGAAACATCTTCTAAAAAATGATGATTCAAATATTTTGAATCGCCTCTTTTTTTACCTCTTTCAAATAAAATATCTGAACTTTTTTCAATATTTTCATTAGGAAGTATAAGGTATATATTTTTAAAATTAGCCATATACTCTTGTGCTTCTTGTAACATTTTTTCATCTTCATAAACAGATTGACCAGCACCAAAATCTACAACTGATGGAACTTCTAAATTAGATAGTATATTTTTAAAATGTTCTAACTCAAATTTCTTCCAATACTTATACACTCCTATAAATCCTTCTTTTTCATTTATATTTTTTTCAAGCTCCTCATTATATCCGTATACTTTTATAAAAATCCATTCTAGATTTATCAAAAGAAATATAAGGCATGTTTAATTTATTACTTAAATCTTTACTTATAGAAGATTTACCTGTAGCCATAGGACCTATCATTAATATACTTTTATTATATATATCATTTTTTTCTTCATTATTCATAATATTAACTCATTAATTATTTAATTTTAATTTATTATTTATTTTTATCTTTCTAATTCATCTTTATTATAATTCTTAATAATATTTTCTATCAAATTTTCATCATAACCTTTACATGGTAGGTTTTCAGTATGGTTATGTTTTTTATATTTTTCAGTAAGAAAGCAAACAAAATTAATAACACTATCATCTTTTTTTATATGAATTTTTTCTACTTTTTCTTTAGCAACTCCTACATTACTAATAGTATGCATATTGCTATAATCCTGTTTTCCTACTTTATTACTTTCCTCATTTAAGTCTACCTCTAAATAATCTTTTCCTTCTTCTAAATTTAATAATAGATATGAAGAATCTTCAAAATATTTTACCACAGAATACGCTGTTTTTCAATGATTATATTCATATATATACTACAAAAGACTCTGATTATAATCTATAAAATGTATACATATCAACTAAATACACTAAATAAAACTACAATATAATTTCAATCAAAAACAAAAAATCTGAGTCTCTAATTTCTTAGAAACTCAGATTAGCTCTGAAGTTTAAATATTTTCATCTGCTTCTTTTATAACATTAAATAGTCTTTCATTTTTATATATTTTATCTCTTCCTATTTTTTCCGATACTAAAAAACCATTAGTTTCAAGTAATTCCAAATAAGTCATAGCAGTTCTTCTGGTAACATTTAATCCATCTGCTACAAACTGTATTTTTGTATAAAATTCATAAAATAATATTTCAAGTAATTCTTTAGAATAAATTTTAGGTAATTTTTCTATAAGTTCATCTTTCATTTTATTCATTTCAATATCAATCTTATTTATTATACTCATAGTTTCTTTAGCTGTTTCTTCAATTCCAACTAAGAAATACATTACCCATTCTTCAAAATTTTGTGTTTCTCTTATTTTATTAAACAATTTATAATATTCAGATTTATTTTTTATTATATATTTACTAAGATATAGTATTGGACTATCTAATAAACCTGCCAGTATAAGATACAATATATTTATTATTCTTCCTGTTCTTCCATTACCATCATAAAAAGGATGTATAGATTCAAATTGATAATGTATAATTGCTACTTTAATTAGAGGATCTACATTATCATTATTATTTATATATTCCTCTAAATTTTTTAAATATTCACGAATTTCTTCTTCTGTTTCAGGAGGAGTATATACTATTTCACCTGTTTTATCATTTTTTAGTACAGTGCCAGGTAATTTTCTAATTCCAGCATTATTATGTTCAATTTGTTTTTGTATTTCTATAATAATATTTGTATTTAAAAAGTCTTTTTCTTTTATTAAATTATATCCCTTCCATATAGCTGATCTATATTCTACAACTTCTTTAGCAGCAGAATTTTTATTAGTATTTACAGACATCGCTTTATATATTTCATCATGAGTAGTTACTATATTTTCTATAGCAGAACTATCTTTTGCTTCATTTATAGTTATAGCATTAATTAATATATTTTGATTAGGCATACTTTTTGCATATCCGCTTTAATTCAGCAAGAACCCTATTTGTTTTTATTAATTGTTTTAATATTTCAACTGTTTCTAAATTTGATTTTGGTGGTAATATTTTTAAATTATGTTTCATATATTCACAACCTTTCAATAATTATATTATAACATTAAATTTATTTAACTTCAATAAATATGTGAAAATTTCTTTATTTTTTTCACATATCTTAAAAACATGTGAAAATTTTTCATATATTATTTTAATATGTGAAAGTTGCAATTTATTTAATTATTTTAATTGCATAATCTTTATTCTCTACTTCTATGTCAATTTGTTTTTCACATTCAAAAAAACACCTTATATTATATAAGATGTTTCTGTTTATATATTTATGGAGGCGCCAATCAGATTTGAACTGATGATCACGGTTTTGCAGACCATTGCCTTACCACTTGGCTATGGCGCCATTGATATCATTTTAATATGATAAAAAAATGGAGCGGGAAACGGGGCTCAAACCCGCGACCTCCGCCTTTTCAGGGCCGCGCTCTACCAACTGAGCTATTCCCGCAACCTCATTGTAAACTGTTTCTGTATGGTGGCCAGAGACGGGATCGAACCGCCGACACGAGGATTTTCAGTCCTCTGCTCTACCGACTGAGCTATCTGGCCTTATACATAAAAAAAAAATGGCGAACTGGATGGGGCTCGAACCCACGACCTCTAGCGTGACAGGCTAGCATTCTAACCAACTGAACTACCAGTCCAAACATTTTTAATCATATCAATAAATAAGTGGTGGGCACTACAGGGCTCGAACCTGTGACCCCCTGCTTGTAAGGCAGGTGCTCTCCCAACTGAGCTAAGCGCCCTCTTATCTGTTGACAAGTACTATTATACATTATTAATAAGTATTTGTCAACATTTTTTTAAGATTTTTTATAAATTTTTAAGATTTTTTCAACTTAAAAAATTATGTAATTTAAACCACTTTATTCTTTTATTTTTGCATTTGAAATAAGTGTAGAAATATCTTTTTTAAAGCTTGAATATCCACTTAAAAATTCTTGTGCATATTCTTCTTCCATTTTTTTAAATAATAAATCACCTTGAATTTTAGCAGCTCCACAATTTATTGCCATATCTAATTCATTTTGATTTTCTATTTTTACAACTATAACTTTATATTTCATATCAGTACCTATTTCTATTATATCTTTAAATATTTTTTTAGTAGATTCATTTTCTAAATCTAAATATTTTGAAGATATTTTCATTTCATCTATAGGTAATTCACCAAATAATTTTATAGATTCTTGTTTTATTTCTAAGTTATTTACTATAATTTCAACACCACAATGTTTTAATCTTTCAAACATTAATTTATATTCTTCTATTTTTTTGATTTCTATATTATCTGTAAGCTCTATTTTTAAAGCTCCTTTTTCTAGAGAATATTTATTTAATATAATACATAATTGATCAATAAAATCTTTTCTTGCACAATGTCTATTTGATATATTTATTGCCATTTTTACATTTTTAAATCCTTTTTGATTAAATCCTGTAAGAATTCTACAAACATTATCAAGTACATATTGATCTAATTTTATTGTTAAGCCCATTTCATCTGCTTGTTTTATAAAATATTCTGAGTTTATTTTTCCAAGTGTAGGATGTTTCCAATAAAGTAATGCTTCAAAACAAACTTCATCTAAATCTTTTAAATTTATTCTAGGTTGCAAAGAAAATCCAAATTGTTGATTTTCATATGCTACTTTTAAGTCTTTTTCCATTTTTGTATTATTTTCAAGTTTTGCTTTTAACACTTTATTATGGAAATAGTAATCATTTTTACCATGTTCTTTTATATGATACATTGCATCATCTGCATACATTATTAGATCTTGTCTATTAGTTCCATCTTCTGGATATACAGATATACCTAAACTATATTCAAGTGTTACTGTACTGTCTAATATTTGTATCGGAACAGATAATTCTTTTTTTAGATTATCAAGTACTATAGTTATATCTTCAGTTGTTTTTATTTTTTGAATTATTATTGCAAATTCATCTCCACCTAATCTATATGCTATAGCATTTTTAGGCAATTTATCTTTAAACACATTTGCAAGAGAGATTAATAGTTCATCTCCGGCGTCATGACCCATTGTGTCATTTATTTGTTTAAAACCATCTAAATCCATAAAACAAATCGCAAATTTATCTTTTTTCTTTAACAATTTATCTAAAGTAGCTAGGAATAAATGTCTATTCCCGCTACCTGTAAGTTGATCTGTAAAAGCTTGTTTTTTAACTTGAATTTGTAATTTTCTACCTTTTGTCGTAAACAGTCTATACAATAAAGCACCTACTGAACCATATATAGCAAAATTAGCTAATATTTTTATTAATTGATTTAAAAATTCATTTTCCATACTCGATATATCACACCTCTTTTTTCTTTTGATTATTTTTTATCCAATTACAATATTTACAATTTTTGATTTTATAACAATTATTTTTTTTATTTCTTTATCAATCATGTATTTTGTTAATCTTTCATCTTCTTTAGCAAGTTTTTCGATATCTTCTGGTAAAGTATCTGCAGCAACTTCAATTTTATATCTAAGTACTCCATTAACTTGTACAGGTATTTCAATTATATCTGTTAATATTTTTGTTTCATCAAATTCTGGCCAAACAGATGAATATATATTACCTTCAAATCCAAAACTCTCCCATAATTCTTCTGTAACATGTGGTGCTACAGGATTTAATAATTGAAGTAATGGTTTAATATATTTTTTACTTACTTTTTCTTCTTTATATAATAAATTAACATATGACATCATTGCTGCTATTGCAGTATTAAATTTCATTTCATCAAAATCACTAGATACTTTTTTTATTGTGATATTTATAGCTCTTTCTAATTCTTTAGAATCTATGTTTTCATCAACTATTCTCTCTTCTATTCTAACTAATCTGTCTAAGAATTTTTTAACGCCTTTTACGCCATTTTCAGACCATGCAGCAGGTAATGAATACTCTCCAATAAACAATACGTAAGTTCTTAAAGTATCCGCACCAAATTCTTTTACAATTTCATCTGGATTTACAACATTACCTTTTGACTTAGACATCTTATTTCCATCTGGACCAAGTATTAATCCTTGCGCTGTTCTTTTTGCATAAGGTTCTTTTGTTGGAACTACTCCAATATCATACAAAAATCTATGCCAAAATCTAGAATAGATTAAGTGACGTGTAACATGTTCCATACCACCATTATACCAATTTACTGGTAACCAATAATCAAGCATTTCTTTACTTGCGATTTCATCATTATTTTTTGGATCGATATATCTTAAATAGTACCAACTAGATCCTGCCCATTGTGGCATAGTATCAGTTTCTCTTTGAGCATGACCTCCACATTTTGGACAAGTTGTATTTACCCAAGACTCAACCTTTGCAAGCGGAGATCTTCCATCTTCACCTGGAACAAAATCATCTACTTCAGGTAAAGTAAGTGGTAAATCTTTTTCAGCCATAGGTACTAATCCACATTTTTCACATTTTATAATTGGAATTGGTTCTCCCCAATATCTTTGTCTTGCAAAAGCCCAATCTTTCATATGATAATTTGTTTTTTTATTACCAATTTTATTTTCTTCAAAAAATTCTATTGCTTTTTGTTTTGCTTCTTCTACTTTTAAATCATTTAAAAATCCTGAATTTACACAAACACCATTTGCTATATCTGTAATTGGCATTTCAAAAACTTCATCTTCAGTTTTTGATAATGGTTTAATTACTTGTTTTATTTCAATATTAAATTTTTTAGCAAATTCAAAATCTCTTGTATCATGTGCAGGCACTGCCATTATAGCTCCTGTACCATAACCCATCATAACATAATCTGTAACCCATAATGGAATTATTTCACCATTTATTGGATTTACAACATTTATTCCATCTACTCTAACACCAGTTTTATCTTTTGCTATTTCAACTCTTTCAAATTCAGTCTTTTTCTTTGCTTCTTCTTTATATGAATCAATTTCTTCATTGTTTTTTATTATATCTCTATATTTTTGAAGCAATGGATGTTCAGGAGCTATTGCCATATATGTAACTCCAAATATAGTATCGGCTCTTGTTGTATATACAGTTAATTTATCATCAATACTTTCAAGTTTAAAATCTACTTCTACACCATAAGATCTACCAATCCAATTTTCTTGTTCTGCTCTAACTCTAGGTGTAAAATCAACTTCATTTAATCCATCAAGTAATTTATCAGCATAATCAGTGATTTTTAGCATCCAAACTTCTTTTTCAAGTTGTTCTATTTGACTATCACATCTATCACATTTACCACCTTGTGATTCTTCATTAGCAAGAATTACTCTACAATTTGGACAATAATTTACATATGTTTTATCTTTATATGCAAGACCTTTTTCAAATAATTTTAAAAATATCCATTGTGTCCATTTAAAATAGTTTGGATCTGTTGTATCTACTACTCTATCCCAATCAAAAGAAATACCAATTGATTTTAATTGTTTTGTAAATATTTCAATATTTGTATCTGTAACTTGTCTTGGATGAATACCTGTTTTCATAGCATAATTTTCTGTTGGAAGTCCAAAAGCATCAAAACCAATAGGATACATTACATTATATCCTTCTAATCTTTTTTTTCTAGATATAACTTCCATTCCCATAAATGCTCTTGCATGACCAACGTGAAGCCCTGCTCCAGATGGATATGGAAATTCAATTAAAGAATAAAATTTCTTTTTATTTTTTGTATCATTTTGAGCAGAAAAACATTTATTTTCTTCCCATTTTTTTTGCCATTTTTTATCTATATCTTTATTGTACATCTTTTAACAACTCCTTATTGCTTAATTATTTTATTTTAAGTTTTTATATATCATTTTATATATATACACTGTATATATTTTATTTAATATTAAATATTTACTTTGATAATACATATTTTTCATACTGACTTTGTATAAAACTATCAGTCATTCCAGCTAAATAATCTATTATCATTTGTTCTTTTTTAGTATTTGAAATATAACTATCTTTCATATTTTTTAGAAACACTTCATATATATCATTAGTATAATCTTCTTTTTCTAATGCTTCAAAATATATATCATATAATTTATTGAAATAATCTGTATATAATATACCTTCTTCTTTAGTTATTGCTTTACTATATATATTAGCATAATTAAATTCTTTTAATTTTAACACTTGTTCATATACTCTATCTGACATACTAATATATGATTTACCGTAACTTTGTTCAATTATATCTAAAATTATATTATTCATTATTTTATCATTACTTGTTCCAAGTACTTCTTGTATAGAGATAGGTATTGTATTTTTATCAAAAACATCAAGTCTAACTGCATCTTCTATATCTTTACCAATATATCCAATAATATCTGATATTCTAACAACACAACCTTCCATTGTCATAGGAATAAGATTTTTTATAAATTTATTATTATTTACACAGAGCTCATATTCTTTTTTAAATATTTCTATATCTTTTGCCATAGGAGAATAATTTGATTGAACCATTTCTCCATTATGACACATTATCCCATCTAAAACTTGTATTGTTAAATTTACACCTTCACCTTTTTTTTCTAATTCTTTAAATACTCTTACACTATTTAAATTATGTGCAAACTCTTTACCTAATTTTTCTTTTGATAATTTAGATAAAATATCTTCACCAGCATGTCCAAACGGAGTATGTCCAACATCATGCCCAAGAGCAATTGCTTCACACAAATCTTCATTTAAAGATAGCGCTCTTGCAATTGTTCTAGCAGCTCTACTTACAAATTGAACATGTGTCATTCTAGTTGAAATATGATCATTTTTTGAATTTGTATATACTTGAGTTTTATTTATATATCTAGTATATGCCATAGAATGTATAATCTTATCTGCGTCCCTTTCAAAAGGAGTTCTAATATCATCTTTTTCTTCTTTAAACCTTATAGCATCAATTGATTTACATGCATATTCACTAAAATTTTTCTCTTGTTTTAAAAACTCTTGCTTTATTTTACTATAATTCTCCAAGATTATTCCTCCTTAAAAAAGTTTATATCAAAATTGTTTATTATTTATTATTTATTATTTATTATAAAAACATATTTATTCCGCCCTCAATACAAGTAACATCAAGTGGGAAATTCGGACCTTCATCTCCATCTACATCTGGATTATCACATTTACCTTTTATTTTCGTTATTTTAATATCTTTTTCTTTTAAATATATTATATTTTTATCATCTAAATGAGTACCCGCTAAAATTTTACCCATTAGAAAACTTGCTTCTGCTATATTACATTTTTTTATTATTATTAAATCTAATAATCCATCTTGTACACTTGATTCTTTTGCAAATTTATCAAGTCCACCAGCGCTACTACCATTAAATATTAAAAACAAGTTTATTTTTTCTATTATAGTTCTATCTTTAGTTTCAACTTTAACTTGAAATGGTCTAAATCTATATAACTGATGTGCTGCTGTAATTATATATGAAAGCTTACCAACAGCGTTTTTTAAATTAGTATCTGCTTTTTGCGAAGCATTTGTAAATAATCCTGCTGAACATACATTAATAAAATATTTATCATTAGCTTTACCAACATCAACTTTTTGAATATTTCCAGCTAAAATTTTACTTATGCATTCCGAAAAATTATTCGGCATTTTTATATGTCTTGCAAAATCATTAGAAGTACCAGCTGGTATTATTCCAAGAGTTGTTTTAATATTATTTTGCATCATAATATTTACAACTCTATTTATTGTACCATCTCCACCTGCTACAACTATTGCATACACATCATCTTTATCTATATCTTTTAAAAATTCATACAAATTAGTATTTTCACCTGCTCTAAAAACAGTAACTTCTATATCACTTTGCATAAATTTTTCAATTATACTATCTAAAAAATATTGGAACTTACTTTGACCAGCTCCTGAGTTATATATTAATTTTATTTTTCTCATATTAACCACCCTTCAAGGCAAAAACTTTTTAGCATAAAACCTATATTTTATATACATTTTATCTCTTCTATTATATTATATAAAGTATTAAAATTCAAGAAAATACACGAAAAACATTATAAAATAAAACAAAATAAGTTAAAAATAAAAACATAGTTTACTATACAGCAAAACTATGTTTTTATTTTAATATTTATATATTTTTATGTTCTAACCATTTTATTATTTTGATTAGTATTTTTCACTTCTTCTGTTTTATCAACAAAAAATTCTTTTACTTTTCTTTTTGATATTTGTGACATAAAATTAGTATCCAAATTATACAAATATACTCCCATTTCATTTTTAACTTTATAATAACAAGTATTATCAACATTTTGTAAGATTTCTACTTGAACATACATAACTTTATTTTTTTCTTTATTTGAAAGATTTATTTTCCATAAAGTATCACTATCTTCTACATTTATATAATAAAGTTCACCGTTATTAACAAACATATTTTTTGAACCATCAATTTCTTTTATTTCACCTTTATCAGAAACACTAGAAATATCAGCTAATTTGTCTTCATTGCTACCATCTTTCCCAACTTTATATATTCTATTATTATCATTTTTATTAACGTAATATATAGATTTATCATCTTGTATTACATATGAAACATTTGAATTTTTAGTTAAAGCTAATTCATTTTGACCTTCTTTATCATATTTAAATACTGATTTTTGAGTTTTTTGATCTTTTACAACAAAAATATTGTTCGCATCTACTAAAACTTCAGATACACTATTCATAGCCAAATCTTTCATTTCTTTATTTTCTAAATTAATATATCTTAATTTAAGATCAGATTCACAAATATAATATAACCTATTATTATCTAATTTATATTTACTAACATCTTTTTCAACTAAAACTTCAAGTTCATTACTTTTTTTTGAAATTCTACATAAACTTCCTTGTTTTATACCAAATATATAGTCTTTATTTGCTTGAATATCAATAAGACCACTATTTTGATATACTGTTTTATCGTTAAATCCATTTGAATTTATACTACTTATTGAATATACTGGATCATAAGCATACCCTGCAACAACATAATATATATTATATACACCCTGTGCATTAACTCCCTCACCTGCTGTATATTTATAGTTATTATTTCTGTTATACACATAAAATTGAGTAAAAACATATATACAAAGAAGTACTATAACACTAAGCATTATATATGTTATTTTACTTCTTTTTCTCAAGCTTTTTGCCTGTTTTTTCTTTCTTTTTAAATATTCTTTAATAGTTAATTTTTCATCAGGATTCAAATGTAATCTTTGCATAATTACTAACCCTCTTTCTTTTGTAATTTACAATAACATTATATAACACTTTTGTTTGTTTGTAAATAAATTTACTTCATTTTATAAATATTATTTTTTATTCATTTAAAACAAAATAAAAACTATATAACTTTATATAATTTAACATTATATCATTACATAGTTTTTATTATTAAATTTAATCTTTTATTATATATACAAAAATCAAAATAAATATTCCATATATTAATATTAAATACAGAAACAAAACACAAGAACAACATCCGTAGCACTTGCAGAAACACCACCTGTACACTGATAATAATCACTGTAATGACGTAAAAACAAATCTGAACGACCATAATCTCGTGTATCTGGAGATCGTAACCACCAGAAAGACATTATTGGTGCCCCTGCATATGGGTAAATAATTCTATTTTGTGGTATTTCAAAAAACTTATACAAAGTACCCTCACCAGCCTCTGTATAATAACGAAAATCAAAAACTTCAACCTCTGATAATAAAAATACTGAATCACTTGTAGTAGCCATACTATTAACGCCCCAACCTCCAGTGTTTGCTGTTTTATAAACAGGTACAATTGATGTTTTAAGATCTGACGGGAATTGATTTAATAATTCACCGTTTGTATATACGCGCATTGCACTATCACGCCAACCACCATTAGCTAAAGCAATTGGATTCATCTGCTTATTAATACCAACACTATATTTAGTGCAAAAAGTAATACCTGCAAGCCCCGTACCGTTTGATTTTGTATCATGATTAAAACCAATAATTTGCATAGTTATCGTATGACCAGTTACTGTTGTAGTAAAAGTTTTAGTGTCTCCAACATTAAAATAATCATCTGCTTTTCCAGATTCTGAAATCTGTTTTATTTCAGACCATGTATATGTTGAAAGAGCATTTCCAATAACAGGAAAACTTTTAACTATTATTGCAGAAGATATATTAACTACTTTATTTCCTGCATTATCTGTTGATAATACTTGTACATAATATGTCCCATCTGCTTTTGTTTCAGATATCGTCTTAGATGTCACACCCATTACTGTTGCACTATTCCACGCTACATCTGACACTCCATATATAGTACTTTGTGTTGTTACTAAATATTTTGACTGGCTTACATTTATTCCACTTCCACTATCTACTATTGTTATTGTTCCATTTATTTTATCTGCTGTTGTTGTTAAACTCATTGTTGCATTTTGTGGAGCTGTTTTATCTATATTATTTATTATTTGTGTTGCTTGACTTGATACATTATTTGCTGAGTCTGTTTCTCTTGCATATACTGTTAAATTACTTGTTACTGTTAAATCTGTTGTATATGTTATCCATGTTGTTCCATTTGTACTATATTCTAATGTATCTGATGCACTTGCCTTTGTTATTGTAACAGTTACATTTCCACTTGTTGCTGTTGTTGGAGTAGCATTTATCGTTGGCATATTTGGTGCTGTATTATCTATTTCAAATGTTTGTGTTGCTATAGATTCTATATTACCTTGACTTGCTGTTTTTACTGCTTCTCCTAATATTTTAATTTTGTATATTCCTTCTGCCATTCCTGTTGTATTTATTGTTATTGTAGCTGTTTTTTCTGTTGTTGTTCCTGTTACACTTCCAACATTTATAATTGGTTGTGTTCCAATTTCTACACCTGAATTATTTAATATTTTTATATTCCCACTTAAATTTGTTGTTGTTATTTCTACACTTGCATTCATTGTAACGTTATATATTACTGATGTTCCAGCCTTTACTGGTAATACGTTTGATGTTGACATTTCAACTGTAGGTTTAGCTGCTTCTGATACAATACCAGCATCATTTTGTGCCCAATCGCCTTTTTCTGGATTTGTTCCTGTATATTTTAATTCACCATCTTCTATTTCAAATTCATTTAAATACTTTTGTTTACCTTCTAAACTTTTAATTATATAATATATATTGTTTTGTCCACTAACAGATGCACCATTATATGTTAATCCACTTGATGTTGCATCAAGTAAAGTTGGATCATATTCTCCCATACGTTTTGCATATTCATTAGTTTTATACATATTTAACTCATCTTTAAATGTTGCTACATCATTTAAAAATGTTGCTTTTCTTGCTTGTAATATTGGATTATTTCCTGTTAAGGTTAATATTATTGCTGCTGCTAATATAATAATCACTATTATTGTTATTACAAGTACTATTAACGATACACCTTTTTTATTTTCTTTTGTTTTATACATAAAATCACTACCCCTTATTTATATTTGTATTATATTATATGTATAAACTTTTTTCAACAATTTAATCAAAAAAATACCCTTATGAATAAGACATTTTCTAACGTCTTATTCATAGGATATTTTCCTGATAATTTATAAAATTCCGAATATCTTTATCACTTCGATCTTTCACAATAATCAAAATAGGATATTTCTAGCAAAGCGTTTATATCTTCTTTTGAATAAACCTTTCCATGAGCACATTTAAATCGCCACCCATTGCCAACAAATACAGTCCCAGCTAATTCTTTTTTCTCTTTTACTTCATACTCTCCTTTTTCTAAGCAATATATTTTAAATTGCTTATATTTTGCAACAAACCTTTTTCTATTTTTTAAAAATTCTTTAAAAAAAGTAATCACAAAAATTCTCCTTTCATACAGTTGTATTTTTAAATCAATTTATATATATACCCATTATACTACGCAATACTTTTTATGTCAACATTCTATAACTATTGTTAATTTAATAGTTATTATTTTAAAATTTAAAAATAATATTTTTCTAAATCATATTTATTTAATATTATATTAGCTCCTTCTTTTAAAAGAAAATTTGAAAAATAACTTGAATTAGTATATATATTTCCAGGTATAACATGAATATCTTTACCTTGTTCAAGTAATAATGAACTAATTAAATATATTTCTTTATTATAACTTGATTCTGGTATTAAAATACAATCAATTATTCCTGTAAAATACTCTAAAAATATTTCATTAATATTTTTATTAATATAATTATTATAGCAAAAGAAAACAAATAAATTATTTTCTAAGTTAACATCTTTTAAATCATTTATTAAATTTAAGTTATTATATTTAGTAATCTCCAAAATATCATTTTTAAAAGCAACTATATTTTTACCATTATTATATTTTTCATTAAAAATCAAATCTATGCTTTCTTCATAAAAAGAATTTATTAATTTAGTATTTTTTATATGATTTAACATTAATTTATACATTTTATTCCCATAAAAACTAAATTCTTTTGAATAATATAAATGATTTTTAATATTATTTTGACTTAACAAATTAACATTACCTATACAAAATATAGCTAATGGTGGCATGTATGTTTTTTTCAAGTTTTCAGGATAATTAACAGTTAAAATCCCTACTATTTTTATTTTATTTAATTTTAACTTTTCATATATTATTTTAGTTTGAGATTTTACTACAGAATTAGTAATTTGAGATATAATTTCATTTGAGATATAAACATTATTTGAATATAAAATTTGTTTAAATAAATTTTGATTTTTCGATCTTTCATAAATATTTTCTATTGTTTCAAAAGTATTTATTAATTTAACAAATACATAATAATCTAGCCCTTTTATTAATAAGAGCCATAAATATTTTTCTTCTATAACTATCACCAGTCCTTTTTATTATTTTTAGTTAATTTATGTTTTAATTTAAGTTGTTGTATTTTTTCTGCTTGTTTTTTTAATTCGTATTTTTTCTTCATTTGTTTAATTCTAATTTTATCATAAATAAGTCCTATTGTAGCACCCATTATGATACCAATAGCAAGACCAAATAATATATTATTAATTATTATTTGACCAATGGCAAATCCAAAAATAACTCCAAGAAACATGCCAAAGCTAAAGCCACAAGTTGACTCTTCTTCATATTCATATTTTTTAAAGTTATTTTCAAATTTTTCTTTTGTTTTAGAATCTTCATTTTCAAAATTTTTCATAAAGAACACCCTCCTTTTTTACTCAAGTGTTATTTTACCAATTTTACCATTTTTTAATTCTTCTACAAAAAGATTAGCTACTTTTTCCATATTAACATGCCCACCTGATATTATACAACCTCTTTTTCTACCTATAATTTCAAGTAAATCATATGGTTCTATATCAAACATTTCATCTTCTAAGTTATATTTTTCTTGTAACATATTTTTATATTTTTCAGATTTCACTAATAATTTTATTCCTTCAGTAGCAAGTTCTTCTATTTCTAAAACTTCTTTTTTTACATTACCAGTAAGTGCAAGTTTTACACCTGCATCTTGATCATTAAGCCTTGGCCATAAAAGTCCTGGAGTATCCAATAATTCAATATTATTTGCTACTCTTATCCATTGTTTTCTCTTTGTAACACCTGGTTTGTTACCTACATTGGCTGCTTGTCTTTTTGCTATTTTATTTATTATAGTTGATTTACCAACATTAGGAATACCTACAATAAGTACTCTATATATTGGATTCACTTTTATTTGTAAGTTTTTGTTTTTATGTTTTTCTTCATAAACAATATCACCTAAAACACGAATTTCATCTATTATTTTATTTATATTATTTGAAGTTGCTGCATTTGTTACAATAGTTTTTATATTTTTTTCTTCAAAATATTTTACCCATCTTTTAGTGGCATTATCATCTGCTAAATCAGATTTATTTAATACTACTATTCTTGCTTTTGAAGTTGCAAGTTCATCAATTTTTGGATTTTGACTAGATAAAGGAATTCTTGCATCTAGTACTTCAACTACTATATCAATTAATTTTAAACTTTCTCTTATTTCATTTTGAGCCTTTACCATATGTCCAGGATACCAGTTTATAATCATTTTATTTAAACCATCTATATTATTATTATTATTTTCTTCTTTTTTCTTCTTCTTCATTCTTTTCACTTCCTAACTTTTTTATTTTTATCATATACACTATTTCAATAATATATATTTAAACTCCCTAAAAACTCTTAAAATTTTTGAAAAATATATTAAGATTAGGGAGCTTCATATATATATTATTTTTTTACTATTTTTTCTTTTGGTTTAGCAGCTTTACCTACTCTATCTCTTAAGTAGTATAATTTAGCACGTCTAACTTTACCAAATCTTTTAACTTCTATTTTATCTATTTTTGGTGAATGTATTGCAAATGTTCTTTCAACACCAACACCACTAGAAATTTTTCTTACTGTAAAAGTTCTGTTAAGACCAGCGTTTTGACATTTAATAACTATTCCAGTAAATATTTGAATTCTTTCTCTATTACCTTCTTTAATTTTTACATGTACGTCTACTGTATCTCCAATGTTAAACTTTTCAACATTTTCTTTCATGTTTTCTTTTTCTATTGCTTTTATGATATCCATCATTTTTCCCTCCTTTTTAGTTAATTTTATTTAGTCTAATTTAATTATTTGTTTTAGTTTTATAAGATTTCAGGTCTATATTTTTTTGTTATTCTAATTGCTTCTTGTTTTCTATACTCGGATATATTTTTATGATGTCCTGACAACAAAACTTCTGGCACATTTCTACCTCTAAATTCTGATGGTTTTGTATATTGTGGATATTCTAATAAATTATCTGTATGTGATTCTTCTAGCAATGATTCTTCGTTTAAGACACCTGGTAATAATCGTATAACTGAATCTAATAAAACTTGTGCAGCTAATTCGCCACCAGTTAATACATAATCCCCTATTGATATTTCAATAACATCATATTCTTCAATTATTCTCTCATCTATACCTTCATAGTGTCCACAAATTATTATATAATTACTGTCTTCATTTGCTAATGAATTACTTAAATTATAGCTTAAAACTTTCCCTCTTGGTGACATATATATAATTTTTATGTCTTTAGTGGAACTTTGTTTTAATTTATTTGTTGAATAATCTATCGCAGATGCAAGCGGTTCAGGAGACATTACCATACCACTACCTCCACCATACGGCGGAAAATCTACTCTTCTATGTTTATCTTTTGTAAAATCTCTAATATCAACAATTTCAATATCTATTATTTTCTTATCTATTGATCTTTTAATAATACTAGTATTTACAAAAGCTTCAAACATATTAGTAAATAGTGTTAGTACAATAACTTTTCTCATATTAACCCTTCCATCATTTCTATATACATTTTTTTATTTTTTATATCTACTTTTTTAACCACCTGTGATATAGCAGGTAATAAAATTTTACCATGTTCTTTGGTATCAACTTCATATACATCGTTTGCACCGGTAGTCATAACATAAGTTAATTTCCCTACATACACATCATTTTCATCAATAACATCTAATCCAATTAAATCTTCAATATAGAAAGTGTCTGCATCTAGCGACTCGTCAATTTCTTCTTTTTCTATATAAAGGTACTGATTTTTAAGCTTCATAGCTCCTTCAATCGTATTTATACCTTTTAGTTTAGAAATCAACATTCCTTTATGAATCTTAGAATATTCTATTTTGACTTTTTCTTTTAGATTTTCATCAAAATATACTTCTTTTATCTTGGATATATTATCAATATCATCTGTATATGTATAAATTTTAACTTCACCTTTTACACCGTGAACATTTACAATTTGACCTATTAAAAAACTACTCATCCTGACTCTTTATCTCCTCAACATCAATTGAAACTTTTTCTTTATTTTTCATAGCATATGAATAAACTAATTCTCTTATAGAACGAATTATTCTTCCTTCTTTTCCAATTATTCTACCCATATCTTCTTTAGCAACTCTTACTTTATATTTTTTAGCATTAGTTGCTTCAGTATCAGTTTCAACTTCAACTATTTCAACTTTTTCTGGATATTGTACAAGTTTTTCTACAATGTATTTCAATAAATCTTTATACATAATTTGTACCTCCTAAATTTCTAATCCAGCTTTTTTTATTAAAGCTGCTGCAGTATCTGTAGGTTTTGCACCTTTTTTAATCCATTCTGCTACTTTTTCAGTATCTATTTTTATTTCAGCAGGGTCTACCATAGGGTTATATGAACCTACTTTTTCAATAAATCTTCCATCAGCTGGATATCTTGAATCAGCTACAACAACTGTATAATATGGAGCTTTTTTAGCACCATCACGTCTTAATCTAATCTTTACCATAATTGTCACCTCCTTACAAAGTGTAATTTATTATATTATATATATATTAAAGATTTTAAAATTTTTTTTAAAATCCTTTTGGAAACTTCATTTTATCTAAACCTTTTTTGTTCATCATTGTTTTCATCATTTTTTGCATTTGTTCAAATTGATTCATAAATCTATTTATATCTTCAACTTTATTACCACTACCTTTAGCAATTCTTATTCTTCTAGAAGCATTAAGAATTTTAGGATTTTTTCTTTCTTGTAAAGTCATTGAAGTTATTATAGCATTTATTCTATTTAATTTACTTTCATCAATTTCAGCGTCCCTTACTTCTTTTGGAACTCCAGGTAACATTGCAAGTATTTGTTTAAATGAACCCATTTTTTTTATTTTTTTCATATAATCTAAGTAATCATCTAAAGTAAATTGATTTTTTTTCATTCTTTTTTCAAGATCTTCTGCTTGATCCATATCAAAAGCTTCTTCTGCTTTATCTATAATAGATAATACATCTCCCATACCAAGTATACGTGATGCAATTCTATCTGGATAAAAAGGTTCTAAATCACTTAATTTTTCTCCAACAGAAGCAAATTTAATTGGCTTATTTGTTATTTTTTTAACAGAAAGCGCTGCTCCACCTCTTGAATCAGAATCAAGTTTTGACATTGTTATTGAATCAATACCTAATTTTTCATTAAATGAAGATGCTACATTTACTGCTTCTTGACCTGTCATTGCATCTACTACAAGCATAATTTCATGTGGTCTAACAGCTTTTTTAACATCAACTAATTCATTCATAAGAACTTCATCTATTTGCAAACGTCCTGCTGTATCTATTATAACAACATCACATAATTTTTCAGCTGCTCTTTTCATACCTTCTTTTGCAATACTTACAACATCTTTAGAATCATGATTGCTATATACATCAACATTTAAACTACTACCTAATGTTTCAAGTTGTTTTATTGCAGCTGGTCTATATACATCACAAGCTACCATTAAAGGTTTCTTGCCTTGTTTTCTTAAATAATTACTAAGTTTACCACAAAGTGTTGTTTTACCTGCTCCTTGTAACCCAACTAACATTATAACTGTTGGTGGATTAGAAGAAATATTTAATTTAGATTCTGAATCTCCAAGTAATTCTTTTAACTCGTCATTAACAATTTTAACAATTTGTTGTCCTGGAGTTAAACTTTGCATAACATCTTGGCCTAAAGATTTCTCTCTAATTGCACTTACAAAATCTTTTACAACTTTGTAATTTACATCGGCTTCAAGTAGAGCAAGCTTTACTTCTCTCAACATTGCATCTAAATCTTTTTCACTTATTCTAGTTTCACCTTTTAATTTTTTTACAACATTTTGTAATTTATCTGATAAATTTTCAAACATTAATTATCATCCTCACTCTTATTTTTCAAAAGCAACAATATTTCATTTTTATCAAAATTAATATCATCTTTATTTTCACACATTTCAATAACTTTATCCACTTTTTTCACTAAATCATGCATTTTAACTTTTGTTTCAAAGTTTTCAAGCATAACTTCACTAGTTTTAATACTATCTCTTACAGCTTGATATGATATTTTTTTATTTTGTGCTATTTCTCTTAAAGATAAATTATACAAATAATATTCTTCAAAAATTTGTTGTTGCTTTAATGTTAAAAGCTTTCCATATATATCATATAATAAAGTTATTTTAATATTATTTTCCATGTTTACCACCTAAAAAATATGTGTAAAGTTTTTTTACTTTACACATATTATACTATGATATTTTATTTTTGTCAACTATTTTTGATTTTCTTTATAAATAATCTAATTTATTTAACAAAATCGTATATAATTTAACTTATGCTTTTTCTATTTTTTGATCTTTATCAATATCTTTTCGCTTATCTATATCCTCTTCTGTTTGAAAAATGTTAAATTTATATTTCATTATTATTTTAAGTACTGCAAGAACTGGAACAGCTATTACCATACCAATTATTCCAAATAATAAATTAAAAACTATAAGACCTGCAAGAACTACAACTGGATGAACATTTACTGACTTTGCAATAATGTTTGGTTGTAATATATTTGCATCTATTATTTGAACTGCTATAAGGCAAGCTAAAGTTATTAAAGCAAGAACTGGGCCACCAACTGAAAGTGCATATAACGCTGCAATTAATTCAGAAATTATTGCACCAATATATGGTATTAAATTTAATACAGTTATTATAATACCAAAAACAATCGCATAATCAAGTCCTAAAACCATACATACTAATGTAGTCATAACACCAACTATTGCACTATCTAATATAGTACCTTTAATATATGACATTATAGTATTATCTATTTCTAAGAACATTTCACTACTTTTTTTATCTTTACTTTTTTTAGATAAAAATTTATAAATATCATTTTTTATTTTATCAATATCTTTTACCATAAAAAATGAAACAACAACACTAGTAGCAATACTTACAAAAAAGCCAATAACACTATTTAAAGTATTTAATGAATAATTAACTACAAGATAACCGTACTTTTGTACTAACTCCACTTTATTAAAAGTATCTGGAATATGTAATCCATCTTCTATATGAAGTCTATCATGCATAAAAGTATTTAAATTAGCTACAATATTTTTATATATTTCAGGGAAATTTTTTATCAAATCACTAAGTTGACTTGCAAACATAGGTATTATCAATGATAACACTAAAGCAAGTATACTAAACATTATAATAAGTGAAACTATAGCTGCAACTGATTTATTAACTCCTATTTTTTTCAACTTATTTGCTATAGGCATAGATATCCAACATATTAAAAAGCCAATATATACTGGAGTAAGCTCTACTAATATTTTAATTACTTTATCCATTATACCTAGATTTTGTAAAAAATAAAACAAGCCTATAATAGCTCCTACATACATAATTTTATTTAAAAAACCAACATCAAATTTATCTGTTTTCATAACATTATCACTCCTTCATTATGATTAAACTATATCTTTAATTATAACTTAAATATATACAAAAGTCAACATAATAACAAAAATATAGATGAGCTACTTAATCTCATCTATATTTTTATATTAGTTGTTATTTCACTTTTTTTCTTAATTATTTAATTAAAGACCTGTTCCTGAAACTACTACCGGACGAAAACCGAAAGTATTAGGTGTGTTACCTGTATAATAGTATACAGAAAATATACCTCCACTACTTGAATTACTATATGATCCACCACGCATAAAAAAAGGCATATTCGAATATGGAGTTTGAATTAAGCTACTATACCATGCATAATTTGATCCTGTACTTGATGATGTTTCGTAAAAAGCATCTCCCTTTTTATTTGAATTGGCTGTATAATTTCCTGATTCTGTATCACCACTTGATATATATACATCTTTATATTGACTTCCAGCTGTATAAACACTATTACCAAATGATGTTAAATTACTATTTCCATTATTAACATATCCCGCAACATATTCCAAAGAACATCCATTCATATCATATATTCCATATATATTTCCTGTTGTACTTGCTTGTATTCCATATGTTGAGTTGTTATAAGAATAAGTACTTGTTGTTCCAGAAGCATTTACACTTGCACCTGCTCTTCCTGTTATAAAATTACTATCTGGATTCTTCCATACTTCGCTATTTTTTCCAAATGTACTTTGTGTAAGATAAGCTACTACTCCCCATTCTATATTTTTTATTAAATGTGTATCTAAATTTGTAGTTGACCATCCATATTTTGATGTATTACTTGCCATATTTATACATTCATTAAAGATATCATTTATTATTAAAGTTGTTAATGATGAAACATTTGGTTTTATATCTATTGAACCTGTTGTTCCACTTGCTTCAAATTTTGCTACCCATATTCCAGTTAATTCTGTACTTCCAAATGTAAATGCAGGGTGTACTATATATCCACTTGATGCTGTTGAGTTTGTTCCACTTTTAAAGTTTATTGCTATTGTTTGTGCTGTGCTTGTATGTGTATTTGGTATTTGATATTCATATCTTGGTATCCATACCCACATTGAACCATCTGCTGTCCTTGCATTAGCCCATTGTTTGTTTGTATAATTATACCAAGATGTATCTCCTGTAGTTGTTGTAACTACATTTCCACTTGCATCCCATTTTATTGGTGTCATACCAGCAGTCAATACTGGTGCATTAGGTGGAGTATTTGATACTGTTATTGATGAAGATACATCAACTCTTTTATTTCCAGCATTATCTGTTGATAGTACTTGTACAAAATACATTCCATCTGCTTTTGTTTCAGATATTGATTTTGATGTTGTTCCCATTACAGTTGCACTATTCCATACTACATCAGTTGTTGCATATCCTGTACTTTGTGTTGTTACTATATATTTTGACTGACTTACATTTATTCCACTTTCGCTATCAACTAATGTTATTGTTCCATTTATTTTATCCCCAGCTGTTGTTAAACTTATAGTTGTTTTTTGTGGTACTGCTTTATCTATATTACTTATTATTTGTGTTGCTTGACTTGATACATTATTTGCTGAGTCTGTTTCTCTTGCATAAACTGTTAAATTACTTGTTATTGTTAATGCTGTTGTATATGCATTCCATGTTGTTCCATTTGTACTATATTCTAGTGTATCTGCAGCATTTGCTTTGGTTAATGTTGCTGTTACATTTCCATTTGTTGATGTTGTTGGATTTAATGTTATTGTTGGCATATTTGGTGCAGTATTATCCACTTCAAATGGAGTTGCTATAACAAATTCTAAACTTTCTTGTGTACTTGTTTTAACTGCTCCAGCTAATACTTTTATTTTATATGTTCCTTCTGCCATTCCTGTTGTATTTACAGTTATTGTTACTGTTTTTTCTGTAGTTGTACCTGTCACACTTCCTATATTTATAGTTGGTTGTGTTACAAGTTCTGTTCCTAAATTATTTATTATTTTTATTTTCCCTGTTAAATTTGTTTCTGTTATTGTTGAACTAGCAGCTATATTAAATGTATATGATACATTTGTTCCTGCTTTTACAGGAAGTGTATTTGATGTTGTTACCTCTATTGAAGGTTTAGCAACATCAGCTGGAATACCAGCTTCATTTTGTGCCCAATCTGCTTTTTCTGTATTTGTACCTACATATTTAATTCCACCAGATTCTACTTCAAATTCATTTGAATATTTTGTTTTACCTTCCAAACTTGGTATCGCATCATATATATTATCTTGTCCACTAACTGCTGAACCATTATATGTTAAACCACTTGATGTTGCATTAAGTAATGATGGATCATATTCCCCCATACGTTTTGCATATTCATTTGTTTTGTACATATTTAAATCATCTTGAAATGTTGATATATCATTTAAAAATGTAGCTTTTCTAGCCTCTGCTATTGGATTATTATTTGTTAATGTTAAAATTACTGCTGCAGCTATTATAATAACTACAATTATTGTTATTACTAGCACTATTAATGATATACCTTTTTTATTTTCTTTTGTTGTATACATAAAAAATCACTACCCCTTTATTGTTTTATAAACATATATCTATACTATATATATGTTTAATTTCAACTTATCACTATTTTATACAAAATAAAAACTTTATGCAACAGTTTTTTGAATAATTTTACTTTTTTTGAAATATTATATATATTAAAAACACA
Organism: uncultured Clostridiaceae bacterium; assembly: GCA_964653805.1. Lineage (GTDB taxonomy): Bacteria > Bacillota > Clostridia > TANB77 > CAG-465 > CAG-465. The sequence continues at coordinate 71,415 of CAZZFS010000006.1, forward strand.
AGTTTTTTTATACAGTAACTTTTGCAAACAATATTAATTTCTTTGAAAACATCATAACTAATTTTATTTAATAAAAAAATATAGACAAGATTAATTATCTCATCTATATTTATTTTTATTTATTAATTATAATCCTGATGCTATTGCAAGTGTTGGACGAAAACCTAAATCGGGACTTGCACTTCCATTTATAACACGAAATGCAAATAAACCTGCATTTGTAGCACTATATACACTACCACCTCTTATAAAAAATGGACCTGTAGTATAAGGCATATACGAATCATCTGTGTACCATGAAGTAGTCCCCCAACCTGTACTAGTTTCATATATAGCATCACCAAATTTGCTTGATGCATTATTATAATTACTACTGTAATCATCTGTTGTTACTGTATATACATCTTTATATTGACTTCCAGCTGTATATAAACTATTTCCATATGTTGTCAAATTCGCATTACCATTATTTACATATGCAGCTGTATATTCGTACTCACACCCACTCATACCATAAACGCCATAAACAGTCCCTGTTGTACTTGTATTTATACCATATGTTAAATTATTATATTCATAGGTAATTGTTGTACCATTTGAATTTACAGTCGTCCCAGCATTTCCAGTTAAATAATTGGTATTTGGATTTATCCATATTTCTCCAATTTTCCCATATGTACTAGTAGCTAAATAAGCAATAGCACCCCATTCTATATTTTTCATCATATGTGTATCAAAACCTAAACCTGTAGTTCCCCAACCATATTGTGTTCCATTAACAGTTTCCATATTTCTACATGAAGTAAATATTTGATCAACAGTTAACGTACCATTTGCGACAACACTTGGTTTTGATGTTATTGAATTTGAACTACCACTCGCTTCAAATTTTGCTACCCATATACCAGTCAATTGAGTACCACCAAATGTAAATGCAGGATGTACTCTATATCCACTTGATGCTGTTGTATTTGTTCCGTTTAAAAAATTAACTAATATGGTTTGAGCTGTACTTGTATGTGAAGTTGGTATTTTATATTCATATCTTGGTATCCATACCCACATACTTCCATCAACAGTTTGTGCATTTGCCCATTTTTTATTTGTATAATCATACCAATCATTATCACTTGCAGTTGTTGTTAACAGATTACCACTTGCATCCCATTTTATTGGTGTCATACCAGCTATTAGTACAGGTCCATCAACTCCTTTTGTTGGAATATATCCTGGTCCTACTAAAACTATATTTGTAACTGTTATTGATGAAGATACATCAACTCTTTTATTTCCAGCATTATCTACTGATAAAACTTGTACAAAATACATTCCATCTGCTTTTGTATCAGATATTGTTTTCGATGTTGTTCCCATTACTGTTGCACTATTCCATGCTACATCAGTTGTTCCATATGCTGTACTTTGTGTTGCTATTATATATTTTGACTGACTTACATTTATACCACTTTCACTATCTGCTATTGTTATTGTTCCATTTATTTTATCTCCAGTTGTTGTTAAACTCATTGTTGCATTTTGTGGAGCTGTTTTATCTATATTACTTATTATTTGTGTTGCTTGTGCTGATACATTATTTGCACCATCTGTTTCTCTTGCATACAATGTTAAATTACTTGTTATTGTTAATGCTGTTGTATATGCATTCCATGTTGTTCCATTTGTACTATATTCTAGTGTATCTGCAGCATTTGCTTTGGTTAATGTTGCTGTTACATTTCCATTTGTTGATGTTGTTGGATTTAATGTTATTGTTGGCATATTTGGTGCAGTATTATCCACTTCAAATGGAGTTGCTATAACAAATTCTAAACTTTCTTGTGTACTTGTTTTAACTGCTCCAGCTAATACTTTTATTTTATATGTTCCTTCTGCCATTCCTGTTGTATTTACAGTTATTGTTACTGTTTTTTCTGTAGTTGTACCTGTCACACTTCCTATATTTATAGTTGGTTGTGTTACAAGTTCTGTTCCTAATTCATTTATTATTTTTATTTTACCTGTTAAATTTGTTTCTGTTATTGTTGTACTAGCTGCCATATTAAATGTATATGATACATTTGTTCCGGATTTCACAGGAAGTGTGTCTGTTGTTGATACATCTATTGAAGGTTTTGCAACATCAGCTGGTATGCCAGCATCATTTTGTGCCCAATCTCCTTTTTCCGTATCTGTTCCTACATATTTAATTCCACCAGATTCTACTTCAAATTCATTTGAATATTTTGTTT
>CAZZFS010000007.1:0-58083 GCA_964653805.1 uncultured Clostridiaceae bacterium
AGGTGGAAGAACAGTTGGTGCTGGAACAGTATCTAACATAATAGAATAATTTTAAAATAATAAGTTAAACAATAATAAATTATTTTAATTAAAAAGACTAATCTAAATATATATTTGGATTAGTCTTTTTTTGTTGATTTTTATCTGAATTTCAATATATTTTAATGTTTTTTCTTTCAATTAATTAAAATTTTTAGTGTTTTTTTATATAAAACGAAAAAAAAATATAAATAGTATTGACATTAGCAAATAAATAGTAGATAATAGGTATATAAAAAATCAAGGAGGTGCAGTTAGTATGGAAGCAATTTTAGAAAGAGTAAAAGAAGTTATTGGAGAACAATTAGGAATCGATGATTTAGATACAATATCTATGAATACAACTTTTATAGATGATTTAGGTGCAGATTCATTAGATATAGTTGAATTAGTTATGGCTTTAGAAGAAGAATTTGATATGGAAATACCAGAAAATGAAGCAGAAAAAATTACAACAGTTGGTGATGTTGTAGAATATATACAAAATATTCACTAGTATTAATAATAAAAAATAATAAATATTTATAAAACATAAAGCTACATAGATTATATATAATTAATCTATGTAGCTTTATGTGCGAAAAAATCACTGAAATTATTCAGTAGTTTTTTCGTATATATTAAATAAATCGCTAATTAAATCGATATATTTTGATGATTTTTTTAAATTTAAATTATATTTGCAAAATGGAAAACAAACTAAATTAGAGTTTTCAAATTTTGTTTTTAAAAGTTTGCTTGAAGTTTTAATTTTTTTATTTGTATTTTTGCCATAAAGTATTATTATTTTAGATTGAGCATCCGGTATCAAATTAGGTAATTTATAATTATAATATGAAGAATTTAAATTTAAAAGTGAGGTTAAACTAATTCTTTTTATTTCTTTAAAATAAAGTGAAAAAAGATTTTTTGGTAAATTAATTTTTTTAGAATATAATTTAGCAAACCATTTTTTCTTAATTAAGTAGTAAAAAACATTTAAATTTTTTATATTAATTTTAATTTCTTCATTATTTTCTTTTTCAAAAAAAAGTACATTTTCAATTAATATTTTGTTTGCTATATCTGGTCTTTTAGAAAGTATTTCAATTGTTATTTGTGCACCAATACTAGACCCTATTATTCCTGAAACATACCCACCTAAAAACTTATCAATATATGCAATTATTTGATTTGCACATTTTTCAATACTTTGAAAATGCATACTAGCATTTTCACTATGACCATCAAGTATTGGTGCTATTATATGATAATGGCTACTTAGAAATTCAATTTCTTTAACCCACATCCAATGAGAAAGATATTGGCTATGAATTAGTACAATAGTGGGTTTGTTTTTATTTCCAAATTCTTTAAATATCATTTTATACTCCTTTTTAAATATCTTTATTAATAGAATAATTATATCATAATAGTGATTTTATTAAAAGAATATAAGCATTAAAACATTGTAATGTTTTATATATTATTTTAACAAAACTCTACAAGTTGACATAATATTGAAAAAGTGGTATAATATATATATTAAAATAAAGAAAGTTGTTTTATAATAATAAAACATGAGGAGACAATATGAAATTAATTAAAGTATCTAGCTATTACACTTTTGGTAAAAAAACATTAACACTTTTAATAGGGTTAATAACATTGGGTGTTTCTGGTGTAGCAACATATTTTATATATGAAGCTACAAAAAACTTATATATAGCCTTTGGTATGGCTGTATTAAGTGTATTAGTTTCAAGAATAGCTGCTTGGCTACATGAAAGTAGTTATTACAGAATGACAAAAAGTGATATTGATTTTCATGAAAATTTTACTAATCATAATCAATATTACAATTCTTAAAAAACAAAGCAAAAAAATATTAAAACAACAAAAAAGCAATTGGAATTCCAATTGCTTTTTTGTTGTTTTTTCTAATAAAATAAGTTGAAAATAAAAAAGTAAAGTTAATGTAAAAAAAATTACAAATAAAACATAAAAAATAATTGAAAAAAGGCATTATTACTTGAAAAATAACTGTATTATAGATATAATATATAAGTAAGGAAGTGTAGTTAAAATGGAAGAAAAAAGATTGATGATATTGCAGTCAAAATTACAATATATATTTAATGATATATCATTTTTAAAATTAGCATTAACACATAAATCATATGCTCATGAAAATGGTGATATTAAGAAGCAAGAATATAACGAAAGAATAGAATTTTTAGGGGATGCAATCCTTGAACATATTATTTCAGAAATGTTGTTTATTCAAAAGCCTATGCTTTCAGAAGGTGTTATGACAAAAAAAAGAGCTGCTATTGTTTGTGAATCTTCGTTAAGTAGAGCGATGAGAAGAATAGATGGTCAAAATTATATATATTTAGGTAAATGCGAAAAGGCGAATAATGGTAAATTGAAAGATGCTATTATAGCAGATGCATTTGAATCAATAATTGGAGCAATATATTTAGATGCAGGATATGAAGTTACTAGGGATATAGTTTTAAATCTTTTGGATAAAGAAATTTCATTAGTATTAAAAAACGAAGAATTTAATATAGATTATAAAACAAAACTACAAGAAAAGTTACAAAAAAACGGTAATGTGGATATTAAATATATTTTAACAAAAGAAGAAGGGTTAGAGCACGATAAATTGTTTTTTATAGAACTTTTATTTAATGGTAAAAAAATTGGTGAAGGTAGTGGTAAAACAAAAAAACAAGCAGAGCAACAAGCTGCAAAAATGGCATTAGAATTATAAATATAAGGAGGTGAAATATTTTGAAAAAAGTTATATTTGTATCAAGTGTTGGTGGTCATTTAACAGAGTTATTACGACTTGAAAAATTATTTTGTAATTATAATTATTTATTAGTTACTGAAAAAACAAATTACACAAGAGGTTTAAAAGAAAAATATAATGTAGATTTTTTAAAATATGGATCTAGGCATTACTTATTTAAATATATATTTGTATTTTTATATAATGTTTTTAAGTGTTTTAAAATTGTTATTAAATTTAAACCTGACACAGTAATTAGTACAGGAGCTCACAGTGGTGGAATTATGTGCTTTATAGCTAAATTATTAGGTGCAAAAGTAATATATATAGAATCTCTTGCAAAAACAAAAAGTTTATCAATTACAGGAAAAAACGTATACAAATTTGCTGATAAATTTTATGTACAGTGGGAAGGTCTTGCAAAAAAATATGAAAAAGCAGAATATATAGGAAGGTTGATTTAAATGGTATTTGTAACTGTTGGAACTCAAAAACAAAGTTTTAAAAGAATCTTTAGTTTAGTTGAACATTCTACACAATTAAGGTTTGAAGAAATAGTAGCTCAATCTGGTAATACAGAGTTTGTGAGTAAAAAAATAGAAATGATAAAGTTTATGGATAATACAAAATTTGAAGAATTAATTGAAGAATCAGATTTTGTTATTTGTCATGGAGGAGTTGGTTCTATATTTACTTCACTTCTAAAGGGTAAGAAAGTTTTAGCTGTTCCAAGATTAAGTAAATATGGAGAACATGTTGATGATCATCAAATTGAAATATGTGAAGAATTAGAAAATTTAGGTTATATAATTTATTATAGAGATGAAGAAAATTTTGATGAATGTATAAAAAAAATGAAAGAACTAGAATTTAAAAAGTATAAAACAAATGATAACTTTTTGAAAAAAATACAAAAAGAAATATAAATAAAAAAAATACAAAAAGTAAAACGATTGGATAAAATAATTTGATAATGAAAATAATTAAATTAAAATTAACAAATAAGAGGTATAAATATGGAAAAGAAAAAAGAAAAGTTAATTATTAAAGTTGATAATGAAAATGAAAAAGAAATTATAATAAATAAAAAAAGATTGTTTGAAATAATACAAGAAACAATATTTATAATACTTGGCGCATATATAATAAGTTTAGGTATAAATATGTTTTTATTGCCACATAAAATGACAACAGGTGGTGCAAGTGGTATAGGAACAATTCTTTATTATTTATTTAAAGTACCTATTGGGTATACTGTTATGCTTGTAAATATACCATTATTAATTATTTCTATAAAAAAGATAGGATTAAAATTTAGTGCAAAAACTATATGTTCTATTAGTTTACTATCATTTTTTTTAGAAGCATTTAAATATACTGATTTTATTGCAGAACATCCAACAGATATGTTTACTTCTTGTGTTTTTGGTGGATTGCTTTGTGGTATTGGGTTGTCATTAACTTTTAAAACTGGAGCAAGTTCAGGTGGTTCTGATTTACTAGCTCAAATAATATATAAATCAACAACTATTCAAAGTTTAACACAAGTTTTACTAACTATAGAAATTGGTATAATAATGTCTTTGGTAATTGTTTTTAAAGATATAAATTTAGGACTTTATTCAATAGTAGCAATATTTATATCAAGTAAAGTTATAGATATATTATTTGGAGGCTCATATTATACAAAAGTAGTTAATATAATTACTAAAAATCCAGATAAATTAACTGATGCAATACTTAAAGATTTAAAAAGAGGAGCAACTATAACTCAAAGTATAGGAGCTCATTCGAAAGAAGTCAATACAACAATAACTTGTATAATTACAAGACCTCAAGTTGCAAAATTAAAAGCAATAGTAAAAAAAGAAGATCCTAATGCGCTAATGTATATAACTACCAGTAATGAAGTTGTTGGAGAAGGTTTTAACAATTTATAATTTGAAAAAATAAATATAAAAAAATTATAATAAATAAAATAATAAAAAAATTGTTTTATTAGGAGGTTTTATATGTTTAATAAAGTATTAAGAGAAATTATAGTAAATGATAAAAGGTATAAAGTTTTTTTTAGATTTGCATATTTAGATAAAATATATTATGCATGTAAGTTAAAAGAAAAAGAAAATTCATATTCATATGTGAGGCTTAATAATTTTAATGATGAATATATATTAGAAACTAGTCCAATAATTATTGAAAGATTAAATAATATTGCAAAAGATAAATAAAATAAATTAGTAAATAAAACGAATAAAATGAAAGTGGGTTTTTATGAACGAAAATATAAATTTAAAAGAAAAAGAAGAATTAGAATCAATATCTAAAGAGATAAGAAAAGATATTGTTACAATGATATATAATGCTAAGTCAGGGCATCCAGGTGGGAGCCTTTCATGTACCGATATTTTAGTTGTTTTATATAATAAAATTATGAATTTAGAAGAAGATGAAAATAATTCTAGAATAGATAAATTTATATTATCTAAAGGTCACGCTGCACCTGCATATTATGCTGTTTTAGCAAGTAAAGGTTTTATCCCAAAAGAAGACTTAAATACACTTAGAAAATATAACAGCTATTTAGAAGGGCATCCTAGTAATAAAATAAATGGGGTGGATTGTTCAAGTGGTTCACTTGGTCAAGGTTTATCAATTGCAAATGGAATGGCTTTAGCAAAAAAAACATCAAATAAAAATGGATATGTATATTGTTTAATTGGTGATGGTGAAATGCAAGAAGGACAAATTTGGGAAGCCTTAATGACAACTAATAAGTATAATTTATCAAACTTAATAATATTTATTGATAATAATGGTTTACAAATAGATGGAACTATTGAAACTATTAAAAAAATAACTGGTTTTGAAAGTAAAATAAAAAGTTTTGGTTTAGAAGTTCAAAATATAGATGGGCATAATCATTTAGAAATTATAAATGCTATAAATAAAGCAAAAGAATCTAATAAACCCAATTGTATAATAGCTAAAACTATAAAAGGTAAAGGTGTTTCTTTTATGGAAAACCAAGTTTCTTGGCATGGTAAAAGTTTAAATGATGAAGAATATAGTATAGCTATGAAAGAATTAGATATATAAACTAAAGAATTAGAATAAATAAAAAATAATATAAAAATAAGGAGAAGATATATGAAATCTACAAGAAAAGCTTATGGTGAGTTTTTATGTGAAAAAGGGAAATTAAATAATGATATTGTAGTTTTTGATGCTGATCTTGCAAAAGCAACATGTACTAATGAATTTGCAAATATGTATTCAAATAGGCATTTTGATATTGGAATATCAGAACAAGATATGGTTGGAACAGCTTGTGGAATGGCGTTATCAGGTAAAATAGTTTTTGCTTCAACATTTGCAATGTTTTTAGCTGGAAGAGCCTATGAACAAGTTAGAAACACTGCTGCATATTCACATATAAATATAAATTTATGTGCTACACATAGTGGATTAGGAGTTGGTGAAGATGGTCCAACTCATCAATGTATAGAAGATGTTGCTTTAATGAATGTTATACCGGGTATGCAAATTTTTTGTCCTGCTGATGATATTAGTACAAAAAAAATATTAAATAAATGTTTAAAATTAGATGGACCAAAGTATATAAGACTTGGAAGAACTGAATTACCATTTATTTATAATGATAATTCAATATTTGAACTTGGAAAATCAAATACTTTTGGTGATGGAAAAGATGGAACGATATTTGCTTGCGGAAGTACTTTATCGATAGCTCTTGAAGCAAAAAAAGAATTAGAAAATGATGAGTTGTTTTTTAGAGTTGTAGATTTATATAGTATAAAACCAGTTGATAAAGAAGAAATTATAAAAAGTGCAAAAGAAACCACTCTTCTTATTTCAATAGAAGATCATAGCGTAATAGGTGGTATTGGAAGTATAATTTCAAATGTTTTGTGTGAATATTATCCTAAAACTTTAGTAAAGCTTGGCGTACAAGATAAATTTGGTAAGTCTGGAAATGTAAATGAATTATATAAAATATATGATATAACTAAAGAAGAAATAATAAATAAAGTTAAAAACAATATAGAAAGTAAGTGATTTATATGGAACCTTTAGCACATAGAATGAAGCCAAGCAAGTTAGAAGATTTTTATGGACAAGAAGATATTGTTGGTGAAAACAAATTTTTATATAGACTAATAAAAGCGGATAAGTTAACATCTGCTATATTTTGGGGACCTCCAGGAACTCGGAAAAACATCTCTTGCTAGAATTATAGCTAATACAACAAAAAATAAATTTGTTACTTTAAATGCAACAACAGCTGGAGTAGCAGATATAAAAAAAATAGTTGAAGAATCATCAAATATATTTACTAATCCAACAGGTAAAGTTATTCTTTTTATAGATGAAATACATAGATTTAATAAATTACAGCAAGATGCACTACTTCCTCATGTTGAAAAAGGTGTAGTAACTTTAATAGGTGCAACAACAGAAAATCCATATTTTTCAGTAAATAAAGCATTAATTTCGAGATCAACAGTTTTCCAATTTAAAGAATTAAAAGAAAATGATATATTTAAAATATTAAAAAATTGTATAGATGATGAAAAAAATGGTTTAGGAAATTATAATTTAGATATATCTGATGAAGCTATTGAGTTTTTATCAAAAAATACAAATGGAGATGTAAGAACAGCATTAAACACTTTAGAATTAGCAGTTATTACAACTAATATGGATTCAAATGGTAAAATAGTAGTGACGAAAGAAATAATAAAAGATTGTATGGGGCAAAAAAAATCTGTATATGATAAATCAGATGAATCACATTATGATGTTATTTCAGCGTTTATAAAGTCAATGAGAGGTAGTGATCCGGATGCAACACTTCATTATTTAGCCAGAATGATAGAAGGTGGAGAAGATCCAATGTTTATAGCTCGTAGGATTGTTATACAAGCTTCAGAAGATGTTGGCTTAGCAAATAATAATGCTTTAGTTGTTGCTACTAGTGCTATGAATGCGGTACATCAAATAGGTATGCCCGAAGCTAGAATTATACTTGCTCAAGCTGCAGTCACGGTAGCGCTTAGTCCGAAATGTAATTCAACATATAAAGGTATAAATATAGCAATAGAAGATATAAAAAACATTAATGTTGGAATAGTACCTATGCATATAAGAAATGCTGCTGTAAGTGAAATGTCAGAGCTTGGATATGGTAAAGGATATAAATATCCACATGATTATGAAGGTGGAAAAGTTGAGCAACAATATTTACCAGATGAAATAGTTGATAAAAAATATTATATTCCAAGAGAATGGGAGAAATTCTATGAAAAATGATAAAAATGGAAAGGTATCTAGAAACAAAGGTAATTTACAAAAAGAAATAAAACATAGAACGGGTGCCTCAAAAAACGAATTTGAAGATGAAGAAGAATTAAGTAGAATTGCTGCGATTGTTGATGCTAGTTTATTAGGTAATGAAAATTTAGATCCTATAGTAAAAAAAGTTCAAACAGAAGTAGAAATTTTAAAGGAAAAAAGGTTTAATTCTAAATTATCTGAAGGAATAGCAATATTAAACAAGCATAATAAAAAAGTGAAATTAATTAGAGAAGGCAGGATTAGTAAACCATATCAAAATATAAATAAAGAATTATCAAAAGAAGAGGATGAAAAAAGTCAAATTAAAATAAATTTTATTGGGATTTTTTTAATGATGTTTGTATTAATAGTTATTATTTATTTGTTTTTTGAATATGGCCCTATATTTGGAATTAGTTTAAATAAAGATGTAGGTCTTGTTGAAAAAAATAAAATAAATATAACTACCACAGAAGAAGATATATATGATATGTATAATAATGAAATTCTTATTTATTCAAATCAAAATATTTCTACATATAATAATTATGGTGAAAAAACATGGAATTATACTTTAGAACAAACTTTCACACCAGAAATATATATATATAATCAATATATGATTGTTAGTAATAATTCAACAGGAAATATTTATTTTTTTGATAATAAAAAAGAAAGTTTAAATAAAAAAATAGATGGTACTATTAAAAATATTCATTTAGATGAAAGTGGTAATTTTGCTATTGAATATGAAAGTGCTGGTTATAAAGAAAATATAGCAGTTTTTTCTAAAAAAGGACAATTATTATACACAGCATATTTATCTAATAATTCTGTAATAGATATAAAAATGTTAGATAATGCAAAAAAACTTGTAATTGTTCAAAGTGAAAATACTTCATTTAAATCAGGTATAAATGTTTCGTTAGTTGATAGTTCTGTAACTACAGAAAATGAAAATAGTAATATAAAAACAATTGTTAAATTAGATAACAATTTATTGTATGACTTGACTATTAAAGAAGAAAATATTATAATGTTGTTGGATAATAAAATAATTAAATGTAATATAAATACTGGAGAAACTACAGAGATAAAATCTTTTAGTGATGAGCAAATGTTATTTGTTCAATTAGAAAATGATTATTATTTGTATTTAGAAAAATCATTAAATGAAAAAAGTGATAAATATAATTTTGAAAATGTAAAATTTGATAATACTAAAATAAGTTCTAATCAAATTATAAATGCACCAAAAATATTAAAAAATGATGGTTTAATAAATTATTTTGTATATCAAGATAAATTAGAAGTTATAAATAAATGGGGAATAGTATTAAAAGATATAAAAATAGGTAGTTCACCAAAGAATATTATTATTTTCAATAACGAAAAAAGTGTTGGCTTGGTATACACAAATAAAATATATATAATTAATATGTAGGAAGGAGTGAGTAATATGATAATTGATATTATAATAGTTGCTATTGTAGTAATAGGTGGTTTTGCGGGGTATAAAAAAGGTTTGGTAGGTATTTTAGTTGGTTTTATTGGTATAGTTTTGTCGATAATGTTAGGATTTATGTTACAAACACCAATATCAGATTACTTACAAAAAGAAACAGCAATTGGTACAACATTAACAGAATCAATTAAAACTAGTATAGAAAAAAGTGGAGCTACAGAAAATTTATTATATAAATCAATTTTAGAAGCAACAGCTAAAGGAGACGCTTCTGCTTTAACAATAGATCAAAGTGCAAATGTTATAACAAACTTTATATTAAAAGGATTAAGTTTTGTTTTAGTGTTTATGGTTGTGTATATTATTTGTTATATTTTACAGATGGTATTAAATATAGTTTTTGATTTACCGATTTTAAATAGTTTAAATAAAATTGGTGGAGTTGGAATTGGTGTATTGATGTCATTGATAAAAATAACAATTTTACTTGCAATAATATCATTTATTTCTCCAATACCTATTTTTAATGATTTAGTAAAAATAATACAAAACAGTACAATTGGAAATATATTATATGCTAATAATATAATTGTAAGTATAATAAAATCAAATATACAAATATAATATTAAGAAAGTGAGTGAATATGCAAAAAAAAAGTAAAGAAAATAAAGGTTATTTAATAACTAAGAGAATATTAATAGTATTTACAATACTTGGACTTATTATATTTGGAGCATTAATAGCGTTAAATTTTTCCCTTGATTCAGAAAAATTTAAAACTGCCGATGGAACAATTGTTGATAATAGTTCTAAAAAAACAGTTATAAATGCTTTAGTTTGTGGAAAAAATGATAATTTAACGGATACGATTATATACATAAAATATGATGTTGAAAAAGGTGATATTAATATGATGTCAATACCTAGAGATACATATGTTACAAATGAATATTGTATAGGTCATAAAATAAATGCCATTTATAGGGGTGAAAATATAGTTCCTTTAGTGGAAGAAATACAAGATAAATTAGATGTTAAGATTGATTATTATTTAGTTTTTGATGCCAATATGTTAAAGAAAATGGTAGATGCATTAGGTGGAGTAGAAATAGATGTTCCTATAAATATGAAATATGATGATAAAACTCAAAATTTACATATAAATTTAAAAAAAGGTTTGCAAACTTTAAATGGAGATCAAGCAGAACAATTTGTTAGATTTAGACATAATAATGATGGAACTGGCTATGTAATGGGGGATTTAGATAGAACAAAAGCACAACAAACATTTATAAAAACATTTATAAATAAAGTTTTGGATGCAAAAAACATTTCTAAAATACCAGAACTTATTAATATAGCAATGGAAGATACAGATACAAATATAACTTTAAGAGAAGCATTAAAATATGTTACAGATGCTTCAAAAATAAAAAAAGATACACTTAATACAGTAACAGCACCTGGAGAAGCTAAATATATAGATAGTTTATCATATTTTTTATTAGATGAAGAAGAAGCACAAAGAGTAGTTAAAGAAGATTTTACTAATGTTATTACAGAACAAACTACAGATACTAATACAGAAACTACAGAGACAAAAAGTAATTAAATTCAAATATATATTTTGATATAAAAAGCTTATTGCATAAAATCAAAAAGTTTTATGCAATAAGCTATATATTAATTTTTTTCTATTACAATTATTGTAAATATTTTTTTGTTTTAAACTTTATTTATTACCATTTCTTGATTTTTTATTATCAAATTTCATCGTTTTTTTTCTACCATCATAATTTTCTTTATAATTTTTATTTTTCTTGTTTTCGTTTGTATAATTTTTATCTTTTTTTAAAAGTATTGTAAACAATATTATTATTAGTATAAATAATAGAATTATTGGGATAATTAAAAAATAATTTTCAATTAAAAAATTAAAATCGTTATAAATATATTCATTAGAACTAATTAATACTAATTTATAAGTATTATTTGTTTTTATAGAATTCCCTTCTATTTGAATTGGTATTTCACCAATAAAATCACCAATATTTGTTGAAGGATTATTTAACTTATCAAAATCAATATTTAAATCATAAGTATTATAAGTAAAGTTGTTATTTTTATTTACAACATAAACATCATCTAAGAGACCAACCGTAAATTTTTTATCAGTATTTTTATCTAATATTTCAAAAGAAAAGCTATTTTTATCTAATATTTTATCTTTATCATAATTTTTAAAAGAAAAATTTAAAAGAGTAATTGAATCTAAAAATCTTGCTTCATTTTTAGATATGTTTTGTGAACCATTAAAAACTGATGTTATTAATAATTTATTATCTTTTTTTGCAAAACCAACAAAAGTACCTCTTGCTTCTTCTGTATAACCAGTCTTACCACCTAATGAATATTGATAATACATATCTGTATATTTTTCAAAAAACATTTTGTTAGTGCTCTCATATTTTCTAATATAGTTAGTTTTATTGGTTGGAGCTATCTCGTATGTTTTTGTTTCTAAAACTTCTTTAAAAGTTGGGTTTTGCATCGCATAACGCATAAGTATTGCCATATCATAAGCTGTTGTGTAATGATTAGCATCATGAAAACCATGGGCGTTTGAAAAGTGAGTATTAGTACAACCAATTTCTTTTAATTTTTCATTCATTAAAACAACAAATTCATCAATATTTCCACTCACATTTTCAGCTAATACATTGGCTGCGTCATTCCCAGATTTTAGTAATAAACCGTACAAAACATCTTTTAAAGTAATGATCTCACCTGGTTGAAGAAATATAACTGAACTTCCATTTGGTGTTGCAGAAATAGCAGTTTTTGAAACAACAATAGTTTTATTTAAGTCTAAATTTTCTATAGCTAAAAGAGCCGTAAGTATTTTTGTTGTGCTTGCTGGGTAAACTTTACTAAAACCGTTTTTTTCAAATAATATATTTCCACTTTCAGCATCCATAATTAATGAATTATTTGAATAAAGATTAAGTTCACTATTGTTTTTTGTATTATATGTTTCTTCGCTTTCATACTGTAAATCAGTTTCTTTAGTTTCTGTTCCAAAAATAATATTGTTATTTGAAAATATAATAATAAAAAACAACAAAAGTAAAATGTATAGTTTGTTTTTTAAATTAAATTGTATAATTAAAATAGTATTATTTAAAAATGTTTTATTCAAAATATTATCACCTCATATGTAATATATTATATAACATTTTTAAGTAAAAATAAATAAAAGGAGAATAAAATGGATAAAATAATTAAATTTATAAATAAAAATAAAATATATATTGCATGTCTGGTAATCGTTTTAATTTCAGGAATTTCAATATATATACAAAAAAAAGATAGAGAAAATAGTATAAATATTAATAAACAATCAATAAGTTCAAAAACGGGTAAAATAGCTGTATATATAACAGGAGCAGTTAAAAATCCAGGTGTATATTATTTAGAAGAAAATTCAAGAATGAATGCTTTGTTAGATGTTTGTGGTGGTGTTTTGATAAATGCAGATATAAATAAATTAAATTTAGCACAAAAACTTATTGATTCAGATAAAATAACTGTGCCAATAAAAGTGGAAGAAAGTGAAAATTCACTTGCAGAAGATACTATATCAAATGATAATGGAAATAACGAAAACAGTGAAAAAATAAACATAAATACAGCAAATAAAAATGAATTAATGGAGCTAAATGGAGTGGGTGAATCTACAGCAAATAAAATAATAGAATATAGAAAAACTACAGCATTTATTGAAATAGAAGATATAATGAATGTTCCTGGAATAGGCGAAAGTAAATTTGAAAATATGAAAAATAGTATTTGTACAGAATAAAATTTTGTACATAAAAAAAAGGCACATATATAATTTGAATTATATATATGCCTTTTTTAAACTATAAATATAAAAGTGTATTTAAAAATTAATTATTTAATATATATTGTACTTCATCGATATCAGAATTTATAAAATCAATGAATTGTTTTGCAAGTGTTTCATCAAATTGAGCATTCATACCTTTTCTTACTTCTTCTAAAGCAAAATCTATAGAAGTTTTTTCTTTGTAGGGTCTTTTTGAAACAATAGCTTCAAAACTATCACATATAGAAAGCATTTTTGCTAAATAAGGGATTGCATCTCCTTTTAAACTTTCAGGATAACCTCTTCCATCAATTCTTTCGTGATGACCATATATTATAGGACAAACATTTTTGAATATTTCAGAAACAGAAAATATATTAGATCCTATTACTGGATGTGTTTTTACAACTTCATATTCTTCGTCTGTTAATTTACCTTCTTTTAATAATATATTATCTGGTATACCTATTTTCCCAATATCATGGAACAAACTAGCAATTCTTATATTTTCAATATCCTCTTGAGGTAAGTTTAGTTTTTTAGCAAAAAGTATTGATATTTCAGAAACTCTTCTTGAATGTTCTTCAGTAAAATGATCTTTTGCTTCAACTGTATTTAATAGTATTTTTGCAAAATCAACTAAATATTGCTCTAACTTTGTACCCATTTTTTTTACTTTTCTTAATTGTTCTAAATATTTTATACCACTTTGAATAAATATTATTAATTGATCAAATCTTGAACTTTTTTCAAAATAAGCTTGTATATCTAAATTTTGCATTGTTTCAATAGAGGGTGCAAGATCTTTATGCATAGACATTAATATTATATAAATTTCTTTATCAAATTCTCTAACAAGTTCAACAATTCTATCTCCATTAACAGGAGACATTAAATAATTTACTATTAAAATATCATATTTATTTGATTTTAATTCTTCTATTGCGGCTACAGGTTCTGTAAAAGTGTTTACGTCATGACCATATTTATCTAAAAACACAGTCAAAATATCCATCATATTTACATCATCATCGATAACTAAGATTTTAGCGCTTGCTATATATTCATCAGTTAATTTTTTATCATTTAATTTGCTTTTTTCTTCATTTTCCATAAAATCCACCTACTTTTATTAAAGTATATCAAATAAAACCAAAATAATCAATATATATTTTTTAAAAGTTATTAAAAAACATCTGTTAATTTGTTTTTAATTAACAGATGTTTTATTATTTAAAATTAATAGACTATTTTTTTATTTCTACACTTCTAGTTTTTATATTAATATAAATTTTACTTTCTAAAGTAGATCTTCAGGATGTTTTTGAGATCAAGTTTTCATATAAATTAATTTTTTTGTTTTTATAAAAAAGCTTATAATTATTGAAATAATTGTACATTAAAGTAAAAGAAAAAAACAAGTTTTTTTCTTGAAATAAAGTTTTTTTGTCGAATTTTGCGATCGATTTTTCTTGACTTCAAAAATATATTGTGTTATATTATTCGTGTCAGGAGGTGATTGTATATATGTAGTGATTTTTATTATATTATCTTTTTTATTATCATATAATTTTTTATCATATTATTTTATAAATCAAAAGTCAAAATATATTAATTTAAATAAAGTCAAGTTGAATTTTAATTTCAAGAATTCTTTTTTTCAAAAAAAATTTCTTAAAACATCACAAAATTTATTTTATCTTGGAAATCCTTATGGTTTTACATTAATTAAATTTTTATTATTCAAATATGTTTTATCAGCAATAATTTTTTGTTTGCTTATTTATCGTTCATCAAATATTTTAATTTCAATTTCCTTTTATATTATTTTTTTGAAATTACCCGATATACTTGTTTTTTTATATAAAAAAGTTGAAGGTATAAAGATAATAAATGATATTTCAAACATTGTTCAAAGTCTCATATTGTCACTATCAGCTAATATGTCATTTTATGAATCTTTAAAATTAAGTATTAATAATATAGAAAATAAAAGATTTAAATTAGAATATGGAAACTTTATAAATGAATATATTCTTTATAATTTTAATATTATAAAAGCATTAAATGAATTCGAAAAAAAGTTTGATTGTTATGAATTTAACATGTTTTTATCTATACTTGTTCAAGGAGAAAAAGAAGGTGAACTATTAGAAAATCTAGAGAATTTTAGTGAATCTTTAGATTTGGTGTATTTTAGATATTTAAAATACAAATCTACTCAAAGAATAATTTTTGTGTCTATAGCAACAGTTATATCAGTTTTAAACAGCTTTTTTATCGTTATGTATCCAATAGTTATCCAAATCACTCAAAATTTGAGTGAAATTTTTAAATAGAAAGGAGTGTTAATTTATGATTAAAATTACATTAAAAAAAAGAAAAAAAGATATTAAAATGAAAAAAGGTGCAGCGGTTGCAGAGACTGTTTTATTAACTGCTATTTCTTTAGTTTTAGTAGTTGTACTTTTTTATCCAAGTATAAGAGATTTGCTTATTCTTATTATGGCAAGATTAAATGATTGGTTTGTTAACTCTATGAATATGTTAGGGATTTATTAATGAGCAAATATAAAAGAAATTTTATCATAGTTTTTTTTTCAATATTAATATATTTTATATTAAATTTTTGTTATAACTTTTTTTTCTTAAATTCAAATAATAAACAAATAATATATGTTTTGAAAAGTGATATTTCAAAAGGTCAAGAAATAAATTTAAAAGATGTTGAGTGTTTAAAAATATATAATACTAATACATTAAGTAATATATTTAGTATAGATATAAATAAAATTATTGGTAAAGTTGCAAAAAATGATTTAAAAGAGGGGCAATTAATAAAAGATAATTTAGTTATAGAAAAAGAAGCTTATTTAAAAAGTTCTAATGAAAAAGAATTGGTTTCTATTAAAGTTTCAAATCCAGAAGATGTAGCTTCTTTTCAAATTGATAAAGATAGTATAATTAACATATATTATACAGGTAAAACAAGTCAAGTTCAAAACTTCTTGAAATCTACACAATTAGAAAATCTTTCTAGTAGTAGTGAAATTGATGGATATACTACTATAAAATTGTTAAATGAAGTAAAGGTTATTAATGTTTTTGATAAATTTGGTAATAAACTAAAAGATAAAAAAGAAGTGAGTAGTTTGGAAAATGAATCTTCTCTAGTTGATACTGTTATGCTAGATGTTGAAAAAAGTAATGTTATAAATATAAATAATTTAAAAAAATATGGGGATTTTAGTATAACATTAATTAAATAATGTAAGGGGTAAAAAATATGAATATAGCAATTATTTATAAAAATGATAATAAAGAAATTGATGATATAGTAAAAAACATTATAAATTATTGTTTAGAAAACAAAGAAATTATTATAAATGAAAATAAAAAAACAAAAGAATTAAAATTTATAAATAAAATAACAAGTAGATGTAAATACAATTTATTTTTAATTTTTTCAAATGATATTAATGAAATAAATGAATTTTTAAATATGAATAAAAATAAAGAAAAAGTTATGATATTTACGAGTAATTTAAAAACAGAACACATATTAAAATGCATAGAAATAACTAGTGATATCTGTTATATGAATAATAATTTAAGTGTTATTTTAAATAAAATCAATAAAAGTTTGAATAAAACAATTTTAGAAAAAAATCAAATTAAATCAAATTAAAAAATAGGAGAAACAATTGAAAAATAAAAAAATAAAAATAATTTTCATTACTTTATTTTTATGTATTTGTGTATATATATTTAGTATTAATATATTTAAAATAAATAATATCGATATATTAAAAAAATTATTTAATTATGATCTGAATTTATTAAATAACAATGAAAATAAAATAAAAGATAATAAAAAAATAAGTAACATTGAATTTTATGAAAATTTATTAAAAGATGAATATGAGATTGAAAAAATAAAAAAAGGAATTACAGATAGATTTATTAAAATTAATGATATAGAAAAAGTAATAGAAATAGGTGCTAATCAAAAAGAATTAGAAAATGGATATTATGATATTAAAATATATATAAAAGAAAATTATGCTGTTTTTTCTGTAAATAAATTGTTTAAAAATTTTAGTTTAGATAAAGTAACAGGAACAAATATAAAAGAAAAAATTGATGAAAAATATTTTGAAGAAATAATAAATACATATATATATTTATTTGATTTGAAATTAGATGAAAAACAAAAAGAAATTTTAAAAGAATATGTTGAATTTAAGTATTTGGAATTAAGAAGTATAGAAAATATTGATGAATTGAATAAAATACAAACAAATAATGAAATTAAGATTTCAAATTATAAAATAGAAGTGAAATCAGAAGAAAACATATTAAATTTTTATACATTTTTTTAATCTGTTTTTAGTTTAAATGAATAGAGGTGAGGCGTTGAAGTTTAAAATATTATTAAAGTTTTTTTGTATTTTTTTATTATATATTATTATAGTTGGTTTTGAAAATAAATGCTTTGGTATAAGTAATGATTTTAAATTTGTTATAAATACTATTGGTATTCCTCAATATAATGTTTATGGTGAGGAAATAAATGAAGATATATATTATACATATAATATTTTTGCTTATTCAAATCCTCTTTTGATGTATTCAAAAACAAATACTCAAAGATTTAAAGCTGTTCCAGATAACGGTAAATGGACTGAAAATGGAGGTGTATATAGAGGTGTTGGTGTAAGAGGTGAATATTATGTTTTAGGAACAAGTTATAGTGGTTTTTTAATTGATAATGTATATTTTCCTGTTGATGCAATACCAGAGACTACGCCGGATAATTGGCGATATATATCATTTGCTGGAGCATATGAATCATGGTTTGATACAAATAAATATAAATATATAGATCAATTAGATTACATGAAAAATACAAATTTGTTATTTGATAAATTAGACTATGTAAATAATGTCGCGAACTCATATAATTTAGTTGAATATAATATAAAACCAATAAATATAGGTTTAGATAAAATGAGATTAAATACATGTTCAACTTGGAAAACGATGGGCGTTATTAGTGCAAAGAGAATAAATAATAAAGGACAAATTAGAAATGCTATTTTTGCTACTAAACCTATGTCTGCAAATGCTAATATAAAATCAAAATTAATTGTTGATAATTATGTGGAAATATCAGAAAATTTAGATAATAAAAATATATTAATATCTTTTGGAGCAAATGCTATAAATTTAACTACTTATGCAAAAAAAGAGCATATAAAAGAGATAGTATCAATATTATATATTGATGGAAAAGAAGTGGCTAAAAGTATTAATTCAAAAGTTATTGAGTTAAATAAACAAATTAGTTTTAATATAAATAGAGAAAATTTCAAAAATAATCAAACATTACATTTAGAGATTGTTAGCTATATGTATACTGAGTTTTCTGTGGATGGTTTAATGAAAGACAGTGTTAAAAAAGATATAACCATACAAATAGATCCTAAAAAAGTAGTTCCAGTTAAGGATTTAGATATTAAAATTTTAGAAAATAAAAAAAATAAATATTTTGTTAAATCATTTATAAAAACAAATATTAGTGAAAGTGAAAAATCATATGGGATAGTAGAAGCAGGTAGAAAAATAGCTTTAAAGTTGGTTTTAGAAGATGGCATAGATAAATTGGATACAATAGAACTTTACTTAAATGGAAAAAGGGAATATTTAAAAATATTAGATAGTGATCAAATAAATTTAAATACTGAAGAAGTTAAAAATAAAGCATTTGTGTATTTTTCAATAGATGAAAAATTAAAAAATACAATAGCTAGTTGGAATTATTTAAGGAATGAATCAAATAACTATTTTGAAATAGATTTTAAAGAAATAGGTAAAAGAGTAAACAAACCAAATATATTTAAAATAGTAGCAAAAACTTTAAATAATGATGTTTTTGAAAAAGAGATTTTGATTGATACAATTGATTCTTATCAAATAAATATGAATTATATATTTGATAACGGTGTTTTAAATAAAAATGAAATAGAACAAGAAGAAAAAATAGAAGATTGGATAATTAAATAATATGCTAAATAAAAATAAATTTAAAAAAGGTAATATAGAAGTTTTTTTTATAACAATTCTTTTTATGATATTGATAATTTCTATTTCAGTAATATATATATTATATATTCAAATAAATACATATATATATCCAATAAAACAAGATGTTTTTTATATAGTTCAAAATTCATATATGTCATTAAATAAAGAAAAATTATCATATTATGAATATGATGTAGATGCTGAAGAATTAAATCAAAGAATAAAGAATTTAATTGAATTGAATTACGATAATGTTGAAATTGAAAAGATAAATTATAATGGTGATATAAATAAAATCGAAATAACTATTTTAGTTAATATTAAGCCTATTTTACTAACAAATCAAATCGGTAATATTAATTTAAAAATAAATGATACTATAAAATTAAAAATGATGGAAGTGAAATAAATGAATAATAAAATAAATAAAAGTGATAAAAAGTATAAAAAAGGAAATTTAGTAGTATCTACTCCAATAATCATTTTAGTTTCAAGTTTTTTTGTAATAGTAATCGGGGTTTATGTAATAAATATGATAGAACCATTTATATGGTATGAAAAGTTAAATGCTACAGCACAAAAATATATGTTTGTTGTTGAGAAATATGGCTATTTAACAGAAGATGAAAAAAACAATTTAATTGAAACTTTAAATTCACAAGGGTTTAATACTGAAAATGTAGAGATAATTGCTCCCAGTAATATTAAAAATTATGGGGAACTTCTAGAGTTTAAATTGAATTATAAATTAATACAAAAAACACCTTTTGTTTCTAATAAAGATATTAATTTAAAAGAAAGGGTTATAAATATGGGGATAAAGAAATATAGTTATTCTAAAATATAATAAAAATATTATATTACTATATAAAAAATAAAAAAATAAAAAATAAAATAAAAACAGCACTTTAAGCAGTGCTGTTAAATAAAAAGAAAATTGTTGTTAGTACAAATAAAAAATTGTTTTTTAAATTTTTATTAATTTTTGTAGAGCATTATTTTCTATTATGATTTTTGATTTTTCTTTTATAGATATACCAAAAATATCATATGAATAATATGTAGAGCAGTATTCTGAAAGAAAAACAAAAGTTTTTATAAATTTTTTGTTTTTTACAGAAGATTTACTGAAAATCAAAAAATAATTATTTTCGTTTTTATATAAACTATTTTTACCAAAAAACAATTTTTCTTTTTTTGTTTTATCACACATTTCTAAAATTGTTTCTAGAGAATCAAACATATATACAAAACTATCTATAGTATAATTTAAAGGTTGTTTTAAATTATTTGAATCTTTTTTATTTTTCTTTTTTATTTTAGCTTTTTGAGGTAAATCATAAGTTTCAACTTCAGGCATGTTTTCAATTTTAGTAATTGTTACTATAAATAGATTAGAACTGTCTGAACGAGCTTCAATAAAAAATTGTGATCCGTCTAAAGGGAAATCTTCTTCTAGATTGTATTCTTCGATTAAGTTTACAAAAAGTTCTCTAGCTAAGACAGAATTTTTTTCAATATCTTTAATTGAAATTTTTCGTTTTGATAATTCTTCTAAAGTAAGAGTTATTCTTATTTTATTTTCATTTATTTTTTCTACTTTCATAAAGCTTCCCCCCTTTATATTAATATATATAACCAAAATTAAAAATGAATTTAAACTAAAATTAAATTTATATAAATCAAACTATATGTATTAAGTAGTAATATTATATATCCAATGGGGGATAAAGTCAATAATTAAATAAAGATTGATAATAAAACAATACTGGAGAAATTTAATGATAATTTAAAATATGAAGCGGATAAAGGTTGATTATGTAAAAAAGATGTGGTATAATACTTACAGTTAATTTCCTACTCTACATATTCGTGTAGGGTCAGATGTCCAAAGGAGGTGAAGTGGTCATGAATAATTATGAATCAGTTATAATACTTTCAGCAAACGCTCCTGAAGAAGCAACTATTGCTTTTGGAGAAAAAATGAAAGCTATGATATCAGAAAATGGCGAGCTTACAAAAGTAGATGAATGGGGTAAGAAAACTTTAGCTTATGAAATTAAAAAGCAAAAAGAAGGATACTACATATTATTTACATTTGTTGCGAAACCAGATTTTATTTCTGAGTTCGAAAGAATTTTAAGATTAGATGAAATAGTTTTAAAACATATGGTTATAAAATTAGACAAATAAGACAAATAAATAAAAAAATATGTATAATTAATTAATACATATTTTAAGGAGGAATATTATGAATAAATTTCAATTTATGGGGAGATTAACAAAAGATCCAGAAGCTAGATTTACTCAAAACAACAACACTCCTGTTACAGCATTTTCAATAGCTGTTAATAGAAGATTTGCAGATGCAAATGGTGAAAGAAAAGCAGATTTTTTTAACCTAACTGCATTTGGTAAACTAGCTGAATTTTGTGCAAAATATTATAAAAAAGGTCAACAAGTTTTAGTTGAAGGAAGAATTCAAAATAGAACTTGGGATGATCAAAATGGTCAAAAAAGATATGCTACAGACTACGTAGTAGAAAATGCATATTTTGCTGACTCAAGAAGAGAACCAGGAGATAATAGTGGTATGGATATTCCTTCATCAAGTATGGATGGAGAATTTATAACAGTAGATGATTCTGAAGAGTTACCATTTTAATAATGGGAGTTTAATTGAAGGGAGGCAAACTTTAAATGGCAGACAGAAATACAAAAAAACCTTCTAAAGGGGATAAACCTTTTAGAAAACCTAGAAAAAAAATATGTAATTTTTGTGTTGATAGAGTTGATTCTATAGACTACAAAGAAGTAGAAAAATTAAAAAAATATGTAAGTGATAAAGGTAAAATATTACCAAGAAGAGTTACAGGAACTTGTGCTAAGCACCAAAGAAAAGTTACTGAAGCTATTCAAAGAGCAAGACATATTGCACTTTTACCATATACAGTTAACTAATATAAAAAAACAATCTATTATTTTTTAATAGATTGTTTTTTTATTGTTAAATTTGATTTTTTTCATAAAAAAAGAATAGAAACTAAAATTTCTATTCTTTAAAATGCATAATATATTATTTACTTAATAATTTTGCTAAATTAGATTTTTTTCTTGCAGCAGTGTTTTTTGCAAGAACACCTTTTGACCACGCTTTGTCTACTAAGCTAACAGCTTTTTTGTATAAATCTTCTTTGTTTTCAGAATTATCTTTTACAGCTAATTCAAAAGCTTTTATGCTTTCTTTATATGCTTTTTTTGTAGCTCTGTTTAGAGCTGTTTTTGTTTCTATTATTTTAACTCTTTTTTTTGCTGATTTTATATTTGGCATTAGTTGCACCTCCTTAAATTGTTTTTTTTATAACTACTTACGTATTTTAACATAATATAGCGCATAAATCAATACTTTTTATAAAATATGTTTAAAAATTAACATAAATTTAAATAATTAATGTGTTTTTTTATTCTTTTGTTGGATTTGATGTGATTGTTTTATCTGTATTTGATACATTATTTAAAGATTCAACATCAAGTAAAGATTTAGCTAAATTATCATCATTTACAATTTTCCATTTATTATTTATTTTTATTAAATTTATTGTATATTCTTTTGTTGTAGTTGCTACATTTTCTTTTTTCAATTCTGTTTCAAAGAAATTATTAGCATCTTGATCGCTTTGTTCTTCTGTTTTTTCTGTATTTGCAAATAAGTTTGAATATACTTCGGAAATATATTTTTCAAAAATAGCTTGCATATCTATTTTGGTTACAGATAATTTTACACTAACTTCATTATTGTTATCTTTGTTTTTTATTTCTTCTAAAACATTAACATTAATACTTTTGGCATAAGTTTTAAAATAATCTTGTTCTCTAGCGTTTTCAATATATGAAGGTGTAGAATCTGTATTATTTAAATATTCATTTGATTTTTGAATATTAAAGCTTCCGAATTTCTTTAAAATATTTTTCTACAACATCAGTTGGTTTTTCTTGAAATAGGTTTGATAAAATTAAACGACCTATAACAGCAAGTAGAATCGCTGCAACTATTGCAAAGATTATTATTTTTATATTTTTTTTCATAAAAAAGACCTCCTATATAATATATATTGTTTTTTATATATTATATCATTAAATATCAAAAAAAGTAATATATATTAAAAAAATATTGAAAAAACATTAATTAAATAGTATAATGAAAAAAATATTAAGGAGTATAAATTAATGGAAGAAAAGAAATTAGAGAAATTAGAAAATATAAATAAATATATAATTGTTATATTACCAATTATATTTTTTTGTGTTTTAGCAATATTAGTTAAAACAAATATTTTAAGTTCTTTAGAAAATAATTTATATACAGAAATGGTAGAACATAGAAATGTTTTTTTTACAATTTTATTTGAAATTTTTACATGGGTTGGAGATCCGGTATCTATAATTATAATATGCTTAACAGCACTTATTTATTCTAAAACAAGAAAAAAATTAGGTTATCCGTTGGTTATTACTATAGGTGGTGCAACAATTTTAAATTATATTTTAAAAGAAATTTTTGCTAGAGAAAGACCAAATTTTTTGCGAATTATAGAAGAAACTCATTATAGTTTTCCTAGCGCTCACGCCATGGTAAGTGCAGCTATTTATACAATGTGTATTTTAGTTTTAAATCATGAAGTGAAAAGTAAAAAAATAAGAATAATTGGAACAGCAGTTGGGATATTTATTCCTTTTATGATTGGGTTAAGTAGAGTATATTTAGGGGTTCATTATATTAGCGATGTTATAGGTGGTTTTTTACTTGGTTTTGCATTATCTTTTTTCATATATGATAAATATAAAAATCAAAAATAATTAAAAAATTGGTTTATTAAAGATATAAAAATAATTAAGCTTTAAAAAATACTGTGAAAAAACACAGAAAATATTGCGCTTTTTAAAATATTATGTTATAATTAAATACGATTATGTGTTTTAAATCAAATAAACATGTAAAGCGTATTTTTTTACGCACTACACACACGAAAGTAGTTTTGCTCTTCTGCCATTTATTGGATGCAGCAAGCGATGATCTTCGTGGAGGATGAAAGAAGGAGGAATTTAAAATGGCAATAATACCGATGAAATCATTACTAGAAGCAGGTGTACACTTTGGTCACCAAACAAAAAGATGGGATCCTAGAATGGCTCCATATATTTTTACAGCAAGAAATGGTATATATATACTAGATTTGCAAAAAACATTAAAAAAAGTACAAGAAGCTTACAATTTAACTAAAAAAGTTGTAGCAGCAGGTGGGACTGTTTTATTTGTTGGAACAAAAAAACAAATCCAAGAAACTATGAAAACAGAAGCACAAAGATGTGGAATGTATTTCATAAATAGCAGATGGTTAGGTGGAACATTAACTAACTTTGAAACTATTAAAAAAAGAATAGCTAGACTTATAGAATTAGAAAAAATGGAAGAAGACGGAACATTTGAAGTTTTACCAAAAAAAGAAGTTATAAAATTGAAAAAAGAAATGACGATTTTAAACACTAATCTTGGTGGAATAAAAGATATGGAAGGAATACCTTCATTAATCTTCTTAGCAGATTCTAAAAAAGAATATATTTGCACAAAAGAAGCAAAAAAATTATCTATTCCAGTTATAGGTCTTATAGATTCAAATTGTAATCCAGAAGACGTAGATTATGTTATACCTGGAAACGATGATGCAGTTAGATCTGTTGGTTTAATAACTGCTAAAATTGCAGATGCTGTAATTGAAGCAAAAGAAGGAAACTTAACAGAAGAAATAATAGCTGATGATGAAGTTGAAACAATGGAAGAGTTAGTAGCTCAAGTTGGAGTAGATAAAATCGAAAGAAGAACTAGACCAAATAACAGAAATAGAAATAATAATAACAACTATAATAATAGAAGAAATTTCAATAGAAATGATAAACCAGAAAATAAATAGGAGGGGTTTTTATGGCTATAACAGCAGCTCAAGTAAAAGAACTTAGAGAAATAACAAATGCAGGCGTAATGGATTGCAAAAAAACATTAGTTGAAACTGATGGAAATATTGATAAAGCAATAGAATTATTAAAAGAAAGAGGGATTGCTAAAGCAGCTAAAAAAGCTGATAGAATAGCCTCTGAAGGATTAGTTGAAGCGTATATTCACAATGGTAAATATGGTGCTTTAGTAGAAGTTAATTCTGAAACTGATTTTGTTGCAAACAATGAAGAATTTAAAAGTTTTGTTAAGGATGTTGCAATGCATATAGCTGCAATAGGTCCTAAATACGTTAAACGTGATGAAGTTCCTGAATCAGTTGTAAATGCTGAAAAAGAAATTATAAAAACACAAGCTTTAAATGAAGGAAAACCTGAAGCAGTAGCTGAAAGAATAGTAGAAGGAAGAATAAATAAATTTTATTCAGAAATTTGTTTATTAGATCAACCTTTTGTTAAAGATTCAGATAAAACAGTTGGAGAAATCTTAACTGAATTAATAGCTAAAATTGGTGAAAACATTGTTATTCGTAGATTTTCAAGATTTGAAAGAGGCGAAGGCATTGAGAAAAAAACAGAAAACTTTGCTGAAGAAGTTATGAATCAATTAAAATAATTAAATAAAAACATCTAATTTTTAATTAAATTAGGTGTTTTTTTTGTAGCTTATTTCCAGTTATTATTTTTGTTAAAATAAAAATAATAATAATTTGTAAAATGTTGAAAAATTTAAATATATATAATATAATAAACATTATAATATATTTTGAGGAGGTATAAATGAAAGAATATAAAAGAATATTAATTAAATTAAGTGGCGAAGCAATTGGGCAAGAGGATGGAAAAGGAATTGATTCTAAAAAATTAGAAAAAGTAACAAAACAAATAATCGAACTTTCAAATGAAGGTATTCAAATAGCAATAGTTATTGGTGCAGGTAATTTTTGGCGTGGAAGATATGGTCAAGAATATATGGAAAGAACTACATCAGACTATATGGGTATGCTTGCTACTACTTTAAATGCATTAGCTTTACAAGATATTTTAGAAAGTAAAGGTCTTTATACTAGAGTTATGACTGCAATCGAAATGAAACAAATTGCTGAACCATATATACGTAGAAAAGCAGTTAGACATTTGGAAAAAGGAAGAATTGTTATATTTGCTTGTGGTACAGGAAATCCATATTTTACAACAGATTCGGCTGCTGCATTAAGAGCTGTTGAAATGGATAGTGATGTTATACTTTTAGCAAAAAATGTTGATGGTGTTTATGATAAAGATCCAAATATATATGAAGATGCAAAAAAATATTCACAAATAACATATATGGAAACGATTTCTGAGAAATTAAAAGTAATGGATGCAACAGCTATTACTTTATGTATGGAGAATAACACACCTATAATTGTATTTGGTTTAAATGAAGAAAATTCAATAAAAAGAGCAGTTTCAGGAGAAAAAATAGGTACAATAATTTGTTCTTAAGGGGGTATAAATAATGGGAGAAAAAAATAATGACGCAATATTTACTATAACACCAAAATTTAATTTTATATATGAATTATTTATGCCAACAGGAGCAAAGATAAAAAACTCGCTTTTTATGGTTATTTTATTTTTTAGTTTAGCTATGATATTTGCAAATTTCTCATTTTTTTTGAATATTGGTAGTTTTAAAATTACAGAAAATTTAACTTTAGAAATGTTATTATTGATAGTTATATATTTTATGTTTGGTATAGCTATTTTGAAATTTGCATTTCATATATTTTTTCAAGTAATGCAATATAAGTATATAACTTATTCTTTTTATAATGATCATATGATATATAAAGATGATTTTTTAAATCAACATAAGAAAAACATATTATATTCTAATGTTAAAGAAGTTGAAATAAGAAGAAGTATATGGGATAGGATTTTAAATTTTGGTATAATTGTAATATATACGAATGCAGAAAATGATGCGAGTAATGGTTTAGTTATATATGGTGTTAAAGATCCAAATGTTTTTTATGAACAAATAGATGATTTAATACATAACAAGAAAAATATTGAAACAAATATTGTTGAACAAAAAGAAGATGTGAATATTAAAGAAGAGAAAAACATTACAGAAGATGCAAATACTCAAAAAATTGAAAACACAGTAAATAATGAAATTGAAGAAGAAGTAAAAGATCAAGAACAAGAAGAATTAGATTTTAAAAATAGTTTAAAAAATTTAAAATAGTTTGGGGATTTCAATAAAAAATAATAAAAAAAGCAAGAATATAAAAATGAAATAAAGCAAATAATAGGGGGTTGTTTATGGAAACAAAATATATTTTCGTTACAGGTGGAGTTGTATCAGGTTTAGGAAAAGGTATAACGGCGGCATCAATAGGTAGAATTTTAAAATCTAGAGGAATAAAAGTTACAATACAAAAATTTGATCCATATTTAAATATAGATCCGGGAACTATGAACCCATGTCAGCACGGAGAAGTGTTTGTAACAGATGATGGTTTAGAATGTGATTTAGATCTTGGTCATTATGAAAGATTTATTGATGAAAATTTAAATAGATATAGTAATATTACAACAGGTAGAATATATATGCAAGTTTTAAATAAAGAAAGAAAAGGCGATTATTTAGGTAAAACTGTGCAAGTAATACCTCATATTACTAATGAAATTAAAGATACTGTTTATAAAGCTGGACTTATATCAAATAGTGATGTTGTAATAACTGAAATAGGTGGAACAGTTGGAGATATAGAATCACAACCATTTATTGAAGCTATAAGACAAGTAAGAAGTGAAAAAGGTAGAGATAATGTTATGTTTGTACATGTTACACCTATAATTTATTTATCTAAATCAGAAGAATTAAAAACTAAACCAACGCAACATAGTTGTAAAGAATTAATGGCAATGGGAATTGTACCAGATATAATAGTTGCAAGAGCAAGTTGTGCTTTAAATGATGAAATAAAAGAAAAAATATCTTTATTTTGCAATATACCAAAAGAAAATGTAATTGAAAATTTAGATGCAGATTCAATATATGATATTCCTATTATGTTTGAAGAACAAAATGTTTCAGAAATAATAAGAAAAAAATTCAAATTAAAATATGAAAAAAATGATTTGGAATTATGGAACAAACAATGTAAAAAAACAGGCAAGAGTAATAAAAAAGTAAAAATAGCATTAATTGGGAAGTATGTATCTTTAAAAGATGCATATATATCAATATATGAAGCATTAAATCATGCTGGTAAAGAAAATAATGTAGAAGTTGAAATTCTTTGGGTTGATTCAGAAGAATTAGAAAAAAAATCAGTAGAAGATGTTTTGAAATCAGTGGATGGAGTAATAGTTCCTGGTGGATTTGGTAATAGAGGTATAGAAGGCAAAATAAATGCAATAAAATATGCTCGTGAAAATAATATTCCTTTGTTTGGAATATGCCTTGGAATGCAACTTATGTTTGTTGAATATATGAGAAATGTAGTCGGGTTAAAAGATGCTAATAGTTTGGAATTTGATGAAAACACAAAAAATCCTGTTATAAATATAATGGAAGATCAAGTTAATTTAGAAGAAAAAGGTGGAACTATGAGACTTGGCAGATATCCATGTACATTAGATAGTGAAACTTTGGCATATAAAGCATATAAAGAAAATTTAATACATGAAAGACATAGACATAGATTTGAATTTAATAATGATTATAGAAAAATAGCTGAAGAAAATGGTTTAGTTATATCAGGAGTTTCTCCAGATAATAGATTAGTTGAAATTATTGAAATAAAAGATCATTTATGGGCTTTAGGATCACAATTTCATCCTGAACTTAAATCTAGACCTAATAGGGTACATCCACTTTTCCTAGATTTTATAAAAAGTGCTAGCATAAAAGCTAAATAAAAAACAAGAAAATAAACTTGATTTTTGGTTGAAAAAGTTATATAATAACACTTATCTTATTATAAATTGTGGAGGATTACAAATGTATTCAAAAACTAAAGCATTGTTAAATGAGGTGCGAAACAAAGAAAATTTAAAAGAGGTATTCGAAAATGGTTTTTCAAATGGTAGTATTCGGAGTTTTGAAAAAAACAAAGAATTAATGCAAAAACTGAAGAACGTAAATGTTTTGTTTAACGCTTCTGATGAAGGAATTTTATCTTTAGAAGAAATATTTAAAAGAGATTATAACCTTTTAGATATTGGGATAACAACATTATATTTAAGTTTTTGTTTTGATGAATTCCGAATTGTTGAAGGTGACTTCATGGTTTTAAGTAATACTGTTTATTCACCATTTGGAAGACATTCTTGGATAGAAACTAAGGAATCCATTTTTGATGTTGCTTTAATGATTGAAATTAACAAAGAAGTAGCATACGATCAATTGGGGTATTTTCCAATTCAATTTAGAGATTGGGAAAGATTAAACAAAGATAGTAAATATATTGCAAAAAAGAAATTTGCAAATAAAAAGATTAGATGCGCTATGGCAAAAAAAAGAGAAGTTGAGTATTTAAAGAGCAGTTTTATTTAAAACTGCTCTTTTTTTGTGAATAATGTTGAAAATTATAGTAATTTAAACTAATATTTGGTATAATATAATAGATATTAAAATTAGAAATAAAAATAAAAGAGTTTTAACGAGTTAAAATCTTTTTAATATATAGATTGGGGAATCAGATAATTAATGAATGAAAAAAAATACTATGAATATATAAAAGAAATTGAGACTGTAAAAGAATTACATATAATGAAAGAACACAGTCATCATGGGACAACTACTACTTATGATCATTGCAAAAAAGTTGCATATTATAGTTTTATTTTTGCAAAAAAATTAAAATTAAAAGTTGATTATAATAATTTAGTAAGGGCAGCATTTTTACATGACTTTTTTTTATATGATTGGCATGTGAAAAATGATGGGCATGATTTACATGCATTTAGTCATCCACAAACAGCATATAAAAATGCAAGTAAATATTTTGAACTTAATTTAAAAGAAAAAAATATAATTGAAAGTCATATGTGGCCGCTTACTTTAAATAAAATGCCTAAATCTAAAGAAGCTTTTGTGGTTTGTTTTGTAGATAAATATTGTGCTTTATTGGAAACTGTAAAGTTTGAAAGTAAGGTTGTTTTTAGTAATGAAGAAGTTTAAAAATACTTTTTAAGATTGTAAATAAAAAATAAAAATATAAAAAACCACTGAAAATCATTAAGAAATCAGTGGTTTTTCTTGTTAATACAGTTAAAATCATTGACAAATTGCCATTTTTGTGATATATATTTTATATAATTAATTCTAATAAATTATACTTATAATAAAAATTATGTATATTCTGCAACTTGCAGAGGAAATGGGGAATTATTATGGAAAATGAAGAAAAAAAAGTTGAAAACACTTATGATTTCGACAAAGATGTAAAAGATAATAAAGTTATGGCTATTTTAGCGTATTTTATATTCTTTTTACCACTTATAGCTGCAAAGGATTCGAAATTTGCTAGATTTCATGCAAATCAAGGATTAATTGTATTGATTGTATCAATAGCTGCTTCAATAGTAGGTGCAATATTAAGTTCTATTATTCCGTTTTTCGGCATGGTAACATCTTTAGCATCTCTTGCTTTAGCAATATTTGGAGTTTTAAATGCTGCAAATGGTGAAATGAAAGAACTACCAGTAGTCGGTAAAATATCTATAATAAAGTAAATAATAAAAGTAAAAAATACAAAAAAATATAAATAAAAAATACTGTTGACAACTTTTAATTTGAGTCAATGGTGTTTTTTTTTAAAAAATAATTAATTGCAATATAAATTAATAATATAAAGAAAAAATGATATGATGGAAAAGGTAAAAGGTGAAGAAATGATAAGATTAAGTAATATAAAACTATCAATAAACAGGGAAGAATCAAAATTATATAGTATAGCATGTAATTTATTAAAAGTACAAAAAAACGAAATTAAAAAATTAAATATTTATAAAAAATCAATTGATGCGAGGGATAAAGATCATATAAAATTTGTATATACAATTGATTTAGAAATTGAAAATGAAAGCAGATTTAAAGATAAAATCATAAAAGAAACAGAGAAAAGTAAAGATGTTGAAATTAAAAGAAAAAGTAAAAAAAGACCCGTTGTAGTAGGTGCTGGTCCAGCTGGTCTTTTTGCAGCTTTAACTTTAGCTAAAGCTGGTTGTTGCCCAATAATAATTGAACGAGGAAAAAAAGTTGATGAAAGAAAAAAAGATGTTGAATTGTTTTGGGAAAAAGGGCAATTAAACACCGAATCTAATGTTCAATTTGGTGAAGGTGGTGCTGGAACATTTTCAGATGGTAAACTTACAACTCAAATTTCTGATCCTTTATGTAGAGAAGTTTTAGCTGAATTTGTTAAATATAATGCTCCAAAAGAAATAATGTATGAAGCAAAACCACATATTGGAACAGATAAATTAATAAATGTAGTGAAAAAAATGAGAAAAGAAATAGAAAGTTTAGGTGGTGAATTTTTATTTTCTGAAAAATTAACAGATATAGTATTAGAAAATGGAGAATTAGTTGGGATACAATGTAGTAAGTATATTGAAACGGATACTTTAGTTCTTGCTATAGGTAACAGTAGTAGAGATACTTTTGAAATGATAAATAACAAAGGTTTAGAAATAATAAAAAAACCTTTTTCTGTTGGTTTTAGAGTAGAACATTTACAAGAAATGATAAATAAATCACAATATGGTAAATCATCAGAAAGTGAAAAATTAGGTGCTGCAGAATATAAATTAGTATATCATGGAAGTGATAAAAGGACAGCATATACATTTTGTATGTGCCCAGGTGGTACTGTTGTTGCTTCTTCTTCTGAAGAAGGAGGCGTTGTAACTAATGGAATGAGTATTCATAGTAGAGATGGTGTCAATGCAAATAGTGCTTTGCTAGTTGGAGTTTTTCCAGAAGATTTTAAAGATGAATCACCTCTTGCAGGTATGTATTTCCAACGTGAATTAGAACAAAAAGCTTTTATTGAAGGTGGAAAAACATATAAAGCGCCTGCACAATTAGTTATTGATTTTTTAAATGGTAAAAAAACTGAAAGTATAGGTGAAGTAGTTCCGACATATACACCAGGTACTGTGTTTTGTGATTTTAATAATATATTACCAGAATT
Organism: uncultured Clostridiaceae bacterium; assembly: GCA_964653805.1. Classification (GTDB taxonomy): domain Bacteria; phylum Bacillota; class Clostridia; order TANB77; family CAG-465; genus CAG-465. The sequence goes on from CAZZFS010000007.1 coordinate 32,827, forward strand.
TATAACAAAAACTTTAAAAGAAGCATTTATAGATTTTGATAAAAAAATAAAAGGTTTTGCAAATGAAAATGCAATAATTACAGGTGTTGAAACAAGAAGTTCTTCTCCAATTAGAATAGTTCGTAATGAAAAACTAGAATCAAATATTAAAGGTGTTTATCCTTGTGGAGAAGGTGCTGGTTATGCTGGAGGTATAATGTCTTCTGCTGTTGATGGTATAAAATGTGCAAATTCAATTCTTGAAAAAGAATAAAAAACATGATATAATGTTAAGAATAAAAATAATTATATAAAATAGAAAATTATATTTTAAGGAGACATTATAGGTATGGAATTGTATGAAAGAAGTCGGGATTTGGAAAGCAATGTAATGGAATTAAATCAAAAAACATCATGGAAAGAATTCGAAAAAATAATTACAAAGTATGGCTTTAAACTTGGTTTTGAAGAAGAATATTATGGCGAATGGTTTGGTGAAAGAATAAAGGACAAGATTGTACTATATTATCATGAAGAAAAAGGTCTTTTGTTGTTTGCTGAGTCATATATGAATGGAAGTTCTGTAAATCAATTGAAAGTTTTTGGTGAATTAAAATTATTAAATCCTGAAATGACAAAAAATCAACAGTATGCGCTTTATCATTGTTCTTCTTCAAATGTAAATGAAAAATCAATTTCATTTGAAATAGATTCAAAAACAAAAATGTTTAATATTTTAAATATTTTAACTGAACAATTTGAATTTTGTGAAAGTTTTAGCAAAGTACCGATTGATTTTAATATTTTAACTTCTGAAGAAGGATTAAAAAGGAAATTAGATTTTAAGGAGCTTACAAGAAAAAGATTATCAATTTCAGATGAAAAAATAAAAAAAATATTAGGAGTTTAGTATTGATTTTTAATACCTAATGCCTAATGTTAAAACAAAAAAAAGTATACATTTTATATTTAAAATGTATACTTTTTTACTGCTTTTTATAAAAATAAAGTGTTTAAATTAACTTTTTATTTTTATTCCTAGTAAAGATATAAATTCTAATGCTTGTTCTTCGTTGAAAAGCACTCCTTTTAAATCATCTGGAAATATTGTTATACCTGATGTAGTACAAGATGAAAGGTCAATATTTTTTAATTTTGTTTTTGAAAAATCACATAGTGAGAAATCATTATTAATTAATTCTACATTTTTTAATTTAATTAAAGATAAACAACCTTCTTTAAAAGAAGAATCTTCTAATTTAGTTGAAAACATAGAACATTCATCTAAATTTATATTTTTAGAATTACAATTAATAATTGAAACATTTTCAAAATATGAATTTGTAAAGTTTGCAGCAGATAATTTACAATCTTTAAATATTACTTTTTTAAAAGATGATGATGAAAGATTTATAGCTGATAAATCACAAAATTCAAAGATAGTATTAAAAAAATATGATCTTTCAAAATGGCATTCAGAAAATTTAACATTTTTTAAATGAGAACTATTTATTTCTATATCTTTTATTCTTAAATTTTCGATTGTTTGATTATTTGAATAAGAACCTATAACTGTTTCATCAGTTTCTATTATTTGTTTTAAATTTTCAATTATGTTTAAATCTTTTGAAAGATTTGGTTCGATTATCATAAAAGCCTCCTTTTTACTATATTTATGATAGTATGTATTTTTTCATTATTTTATTCATTATTTTTTTAAAAAATTTATTGTTATGATTTTTAAATATGATTTTTTGTATAAAAGAGTTATATATAAATAAGTTTAAAAAGTTTTCGAAACTTACTCTTTTTATAATAAATTTTAATTCTTTAGAATAATTTTTGTTTTTTGTTATACAATCCGCTAAAATTTTAGCTGTTAAAATAGAATAATATATTCCTTCGCCAGTTATTGGTGAAATAATACCACTAGCATCTCCAATAAAGTAAATGTTTTTTTTGAAATTTAATGTTATATTATTACCAGTTGGTAAAAATGCTCCTTTTACTTTAGATGGCGGAGATATACAAACTCTATTTAAAAGTTTGTCAAAATCATCACGTATATTTGTATTTGTTGAAACATCACCAATTCCTATTAAAACATCAGCTTTTCTTTTAATTAACCAAGAATAACCTTTTTTATTTGAATCGAAAAATATATTTAGGTTATCATTATATTCTTTTTTTATGTTTTTTTCATCTGTTATAACTTCATAAGCAAAATTCTTTTTTACAACTTTTGAAGTTTTGTTCTTAACAATACTATTAATCCCATCTGCTCCAATTAAAGTATTATAAAATATTTTTTTGCCTGATTTTAAAGTTATTATTTGTTGATTATAGTCTAAATCTTTAACAGCATCACCAAATATTTTTGTTAAATTTTTAATTTTAGAATTATTTAAAACATATTCATCAAAAACATTTCTATTAACAATTCCAATTTCTAAATTTTCAAATTCAATTTTTGAATTATATATTAAATTTGCTTGATTATATTTTGCTTCTAATAATGATTCTATTTGTGAATCTGTTAAAATGTCTTTTAATAATGTTAATGTTTTTTTTGTTATAATTCCTCCACATAGTTTATCTTTTGGAAGATTACTTTTGTCAATAATACAAATTTTTAAAGTTGTATTATTCAAATAATTTAATAAAGCAGATCCAGCTATACCGGCACCAACTATTACGATATCATATTTTTCCATTTTTATTTACCTCTATTAGTTTTTTTATTATATATTAAAAAAATAATAAAATCAAGAATTGTTTTGAAATTTAAATATAAAATTAAAAGTGGAATTATATTCAATTTAATTGTAATTTAACTATATATATGGTAAAATTATAAGTATATAGAATTAGAGGAGGTGTATCGGTATGCTATATATAGCACACTGAGAGAATGCATGGAAATAAATAAAGAAAAAATAAAAAAAATATTAATAGAAATTTCAGAATGGATAGTTTGTTTAATAATTGCATATATATTATATTTATTATTAAATTATTTTATAGGTACAATTTCAGGAGTAAGACAAGTGTCTATGTATCCTACAGCTAAAGAAGGTGAAAAAGTTTTAATTCAAAGAACTGTTATATTTAAAAAAGAATTAAAACACGGAGATATTATAACATTTGAAGCTCCACTGGATAAATCAGAATTAGAAGATGTCGATAAAAAAGATCCTACTGCTGTTTATGAAGAGTATGAAGGTTTTAGTGCGTTTACATATTCATTTTTAGATATTGGTAAAACAAGCTATATAAAAAGAGTTATAGGTTTACCAGGTGATCATATTGTTATAACTGAAGCCGGTGAAGTATATAGAAATGATGAAAAATTAAATGAAACATATTTAAAAGAATCAACGACAAATAAAATTGGAGAGTACACAGATGTTGTAGTTCCAGAAGGAACAGTATATGCAATGGGAGATAATAGATTACAAAGTAAAGATTGTAGAGTTTTTGGTTGTATTCCAAATGATAGAATAAATGGTTATGTTATAATTAGAGTTTGGCCTTTTACTAAATTTGGCAATCTTTAAAAGAAGGTGAATAATTTGTTTAATGATATAATTGGTCATGATATTCAAAAAGAAGTTTTAGAAAATGTTATAAAAAACAATAATGTTTTTCATGCATATTTATTTTCAGGACAAAAAGGTATAGGTAAGTCAATTTTAGCAATAGAGTTTGCAAAAAAACTTTTAAATACTGATAACTTAGAAACTTGTCCGGATTATAAGTATATATGTAAAGATGTTGATAAAAAAGATATTTCAGTAGAACAAATAAGAAAAGGTATAATAGATGATGTGTATATTTTACCTGCTGCAGGAGATAGAAAAGTATATATAATAGATGATGGTGAAAACTTAAATAGAGCATCTCAAAATTCATTGCTTAAAACTTTAGAAGAACCGCCTAAATATATTACTATAATAATAATTTCAAGTGGAGTTAGTAATTTTTTACCTACTATTACATCTAGAGTTAGTGAAATTTCTTTTAATAATATAGAAGATGAGTTATTAGAAAAATATATAAAAGAAAAATATAATGTTTCTTTAGATAAAAATATTATAAAATATTTTAATGGTTCTTTAGGTCTTGCAATTGAACTTATTTTTAAAAATGAAATAGAAAAATTAAAAGAAATTGATAAGTTATATGATTATGTTTTAAATAAAAATGTAGTTGAAACATTTCAAATTGTTCAAAATATAGATTTTTCTAATGAGCATATGTTAGATTATTTTGAATATATATTTTTTAGTATGGAAAAATATCAGATTATAAAGTATATAGAAAAAGCAAGAACTAGGTTGAAATATAACGGGAATTATGATATAGTTATAGACAATATGTTATTAAAAATAATAGATAATATATAAATTTATCATAAATAAATATAGGAGAAAAAAATGGAGAAATTAATAGGAGTAAGATTTAAAAAAACAGGCAAATTAACATATTATAATCCTATGCAATTTGGTTTTAGAGTTGGAGATAATGTTATAGCTGCAACATCTAAAGGTGAAGAAATAGGAAGAGTTGTTAAAATAATAGATGCAGATCAATTACCAGTTGGTATTGAAGTTGAAAATATAATAAAACCAGCTACAAAAAAAGATCTTTTGACAGCAAAAGAAAATGAAGAAAAAGCAGAAGAAGCTTTAAAGTTTTGTAAAAAAACAGCTATAAAATTAAATTTGAATATGAAGTTGTTATTTGCAGAATATACATTTGATTTATCAAAACTTACAATATATTTTGTAGCTGAAGAAAGAATTGATTTTAGAGAATTAGTTAAAATTATAGCTTCTGAATATAGAGCTAGAATAGAATTAAGACAAATTGGTCCAAGAGATGAAATAAAAATATATCCTAATTTAGGTATTTGTGGAAAAGAAGTTTGTTGTAGAACTTTTTTAGAAGATTTTGAATCAGTTACAATTAAAATGGCAAAAGAACAAGGTTTACAAATAAATATGTCTAAATTATCAGGTGCATGTGGTAAACTTATGTGTTGTTTAAAATATGAAGAAGAAGCATACAAAGAAAATCTTAAATTATTACCTAAAGTTGGTGATATTGTTACATCAAAAAAAGAAAATATATCAGGTAAAGTTATAAATGTTGATATATTAACTTTAAATGTAAAAGTTAGATTTGGTAATGGTAAAGAAGATGAAAGATATGAGAAATATCATGTTGATGAAATAAAATTTGAAAAAAAGAAATCAAATATTGAAGAAGAAAATAATAATAACAATAATTAAATAACCAATAATGCTTTTTATAAACTAATAAGGAGGTGAATTAGATGGCATATAAAATAAATGAAAATTGTATTTCTTGTGGTGTTTGTGCTATGGAATGTCCAGTAAAAGCTATTTCTCAAGGAGAAGATAGATATGTTATTGATGCAAATGCTTGTATAGATTGTGGTGCTTGTGCATCAGTTTGTCCAGTTGGAGCACCTGAACAAGAATAAATAAAAAAATATATTGAAAAATAAGTTTTATTGTGGTATAATAATAATACAAATTAAAATAAAAGCTATGAAAGAGAGTAGTAAAATAAAGGTTGCTTAAAAAGAGAATGAAATCCTTGGGCTGTAAGATTTCTTAAGAAAACATATTCGAATGTAGCTCTGGAGCTGGTATACTGAAGTGAAAATGTGTAAGTATATTCCGTTTTAGCAATCGGTTAATTGCAATTAAGTGTATATGTGATTTCACATATAAATTAAGGTGGTACCGCGAATTACAGTCATTCGTCCTTAAATATTAGGATGTAAATGGCTGTTTTTTTTGTAATTTTTTAAACAAAAAAATGATTATTTAGGATAAGGAGAGATTATATTATGAGAGAATTAGAAATATTTATAGCACTTATGTTTTTATTTATAGCAGTCGTCTGTGTCTTTAATTCTAGAAGTATAGCAAAAAAAAGATTTTTTATGTTTAATGAAAATAAAGTAGCTCTTGGTATTAAGATAGTTGGAGCTTGTATTTGTATTTTTTCATTAATATTAATATATTTGAGTAGATAAGGGGAGATTTTTAATGGAAAAACAATTTAACATTTTAAAAGAAGAAGAAAGAATATATAAAAATTGGTTAGAAAATGGATATTTTAAAGGTAAAATAGTAAAAGATAAGAAACCTTTTGTTATTGTAATGCCACCACCTAATGTAACAGGTAAATTACATATGGGACATGCTTTAGATAATACAATACAAGATGTATTTATTAGATATCATAGATTAAAAGGTGATCCTACTTTATGGGTTCCAGGGACTGATCATGCAAGTATTGCAACAGAAGTTAAAGTTATAGAAAAATTAAAAGCAGAAGGTAAAACTAAAGATGGCATAGGTAGAGATGAATTTTTAAAAGAAACTTGGAAATGGAAAGATGAATATGGCGGAGAAATAATAAATCAACTAAAAAAAATCGGATGTTCATGCGATTTTGAAAGAGAAAGATTTACTATGGATGAAGGTTGTTCAAAAGCTGTAACAAAAGTTTTTGAATTATTATATAATGAAGGATTGATATATAAAGGGAAAAGACTTGTAAATTGGTGTCCTAAATGTATGACTTCAATATCTGAAGTAGAAGTTGAATATGAAGAAGAAAATTCAAATTTATGGCATATAAAATATAGAGTTCAAGATAGTGATACTTATTTAGTTGTAGCTACAACTAGACCTGAAACTTTACTTGGAGATACTGCTCTTGCTGTAAATCCAGAAGATAAAAGATATAAACATTTAATAGGTAAAAAAGTGCTATTACCGATAGTAAATAAATATATTGATATAATAGCAGATCATTATGTAGATATGGAATTTGGTACTGGAGTAGTTAAAATTACACCTGCACATGATCCAAATGATTTTGAAGTTGGTAAAAGACATGATTTAGAAATAATTAATATATTAAATGATGATGCAACTTTAAATGAAAACGGATTACAATACAAAGGTATGACAACTAAAGAAGCTAGAAAAGAAATTGTTGAAGAATTAGGAAAAATAGGTGCTTTAGAAAAAGTGGAAGCACATAATCATAATGTTGGAACTTGTTATAGATGTCATACAAAAATAGAGCCATATATGTCAATGCAATGGTTTGTTAAAATGGAAGAGTTAGCAAAACCAGCAATTGAAGCTGTAAAAAATGAAGAAATAAACTTTATTCCAAAAAGATTTGAAAAAACATATTTTAATTGGATGGAAAATATACAAGATTGGTGTATTTCAAGACAACTTTGGTGGGGACATAGAATTCCAGCATATACATGTGAAGAATGTGGAAAACTTATGGTTTCTTCTGATATAAAAGAATTAAAATGTGAATGTGGTGGAAAATTAATACAAGACGAAGATACTTTAGATACTTGGTTTAGTTCTGCTTTATGGCCTTTTTCAACACTTGGTTGGCCGGAAGAAACAGAAGATTTTAAATATTTTTATCCAACTACAATGTTAGTTACAGGATATGATATAATAACTTTTTGGGTTAGTAAGATGATATTTTCTGGTATTAAATATACTGGAGAAGTACCATTTAAGGATGTTTATGTTCATGGATTAGTAAGAGATGCTCAAGGTAGAAAAATGTCTAAATCATTAGGAAATGGAGTAGATCCTCTTGAAGTTATAAAAGAATATGGTACTGACGCACTTAGATTTTCACTTATACAAAATATTTCTCCTGGAAATGATATTAGATATATACCAGAAAAAGTTGAATCTAGTAGAAATTTTGTTAATAAAATATGGAATGCTGCTAAATTTATAAATATATATGTTGGTGAATTACCAAAAAATTATGAGCCAGAATTAATTTATGGTGATAAGTGGATTTTAACAAAATTTTCTAATCTTGTAAAACAAGTAACAGAAAATATTGAAAAATATGATATAGGTATTTCAATACAATTAATATATGATTTTATATGGTCAGATTTTTGTGATTGGTATATTGAAATGGTTAAGCCAAGATTATACAATGAAGAAAGTGCAACAAGATTAAGTGCAATATGGACGCTAAATTATGTTTTAAAATCATCAATGATTTTACTTCATCCATATATGCCTTTTGTAACAGAAGAAATTTATCAAAATTTAGAAAAAGATGAAGAATCTATTATGTTAGAAAAATGGCCAGAAGAAAAATATATATTTGAAGAAGATAAAAAATATGTTGATAGAATTATATATTTAATAAGATATATTAGAAATATGAGAGCAGAAGCAGGAATAGAAAATTCAAAAAAATTAGATATTATAATTCATGTTACAAATGAAAACTATAAAGGTGCTTTTTTAAGAGGCGAAAAATATATAAAAAAATTAGCTATAGTTGAAAATATAGAATATATTGAAGACAATAGTAATATTGATAAAAAATATATTGAAATACGTTTAGAAGAAGCAGAAGTGTATGTTGATTTATCTTCAGCAATAGATATTGAAGCTGAAATAGAAAAATTAAATAAAGAAAAACAAGAGTATGTTAATGAATTAAATAGAGCTAAAAAGATGCTTTCAAATGAATCTTTTGTTGTTAAAGCGCCAGCTAGTTTAATTGAAAAAGAAAAAGAAAAAATAACAAAATATGAAGAATTATTAAAAAAAGCAGAAAATAGATTAGAGCAATTAAAGTAAGCTATATTTTTGTTTTAGAACTAAAGAAGAAACATCCAAAATATAAAAAATTGGATGTTTTTTCTGTGTTAAAAAAAATTAATATAAACAAAGTAAAGATATAAAAGTGTTTGAACTAAAATGTTTTACATAACTATTGATTTATTATGTAAAACGTGTTATAATATAAATATATAATTTCAATTAGGAGGTTTTTTGAAATGAAAAATAAAAAAATAATAGGAAGTTTAATAATTATAATGATTATAGCAACATATTTCCCAGTATCTTCAGCGGTAATGGCTGCTGATACTAGAATACCATATGTTCATATATCTGCACCAACACCTGCAACAGTTGAAGCAGGTGGATGTGTTAGTTATACAATAACAGCTGATAGAGCAACAAGTTTAAATGTAACAACATCAGATGTTGGAGTTGCTGGTTCAGGTGTTACTTTAGAAAAATCAGTTAGCGGTTCAGGTGGTATGATAACTGTAACTTTATCAAATATACAAGGTCCTGTTGATAAAACAGTAAGTATAGCTTTAAAAGCGGGAGTTGCTAAAAACGAATATGGTGATTCTTTAATGACTGCTAAATCAGCTGCATTTAAAATAATTGCTGCGCCAGTTGTAAAACCAGTAGAACCAACACCAGTACCAACACCAACACCAGCTCCAACACCTAAACCAAGTACACCAGTTGTAAAAAAACCAAGTGTTGTGAATTCTAATTCATACACTAATACAACAAGTATAACTAGTGTTGTTGATAATGCAGCTCAAACACCAACACCAGTAACAACACCTGTTGTAACACCAGTTGATAATACAGATACAACAAAACCTATAATTACAGTAGAAGCACCAACACCAAACAGTGTAAAAGTTGGTGAAACTGTTGAGTATGTTGTTAATTATTCTGATAATAAAGGTATAAAAAATATTTCTTTATCAAAAGATAATATAAAATTATATGGATTTACAGCAGAAATTAATATAGTAGATAGTGGTGCAAATAAAAAAATAATACGTTTAGTAAATGTAAAAGGAGCGCTTGGAACTCAAAAATATATTAGTATAAATGCTGGAACAGTATCTGATTCAGGAGATAATAAAGATGATGGAATTACAAAATCAGAAATGTTTAAAATAATAAATGATAAAATGGCAGAGGGTTTACCAGAAGATTGGGTTGAAAATCCTAATACAGGTAAATAAAAATATAATAAATAATATAAATTAAGGTGATAACTTTTTAGTTATTGCCTTTTATTTATTTTTTTGGTAAGTTTGTTTGGGAGTTACATATATTTACATTTTAAATAAAATGTGATATAATGATAGCAATTTATTGAAATCGTTTCAATTTAATTAAAAAGGAGAGTTGGATTAAAATTGATACGGAAATGTCCATGATAAAATATATATTATTATGGGTGAAGATTAAAACTAAAGAAAGGAGTTTAGCATCATATAAACAAGGTGTTAAAAAAGAAAATGAAAACTTTAAGTAAAGTTTTAAAGAAAAAGGTTGCTATAAGTGGGTTTAGTGCAGATGTTATAGGGTTAATTGCTTTAATGATTTTAACGATAACAATTAGTTTTTCTTATAAAAAGGTCGGATGGATCAGTTTGATTTTTATGTTTTTTGCTCTTGTGATTATATACATTCCGATTTTAATTTTACTATATAATTCACTTGTTCAAAAATATCGGTATTCGGTTAAAACAATAATAATGTTGGGTGTGTTTTTGTTAGTTGGTTTTGCTATTAATGCATTGCCATTGATTATTTCTTTTGAAAATAATGAAAATAACTATATTCCTTTTGCAATAGCAGATGAAAATAAAATTATTACAGAAACAGATCAAGAAAATTTTATTGGCAACATAACTTCTAATGAAACTACAAATATTGATAACAATTTATATAAAGAATTGGATGAAATATATGTAGATAGTTTGAAATATGAAAAATTTGATTTGAGTGAATCTGTAAAAGAAGGAAATGTACAATTTGCAGATAATTTAAAATCAGTATTTCCATTGAAAGATAGAGCATCACCAACACAACCAATTTTAGAAAATAGTAAGCCCGTGGTAGAACTTATTTCTGAAGATTCATCAACAATGTACGTTGGAGAAAGTAAAGAGATTTTTATTAATGTTTTTGATAAAGATAGCATTGAAAATATATTACTATTAAAAAAAGATATAATAGTAAGTGATGAAAGTGTTTTATCTGCAGAGTATATGGAAGATGAAGATAAAAATTTATCTATTATAATTACTGGACAAACAGATGGATATGCTACAATTCAATTGCCAGAAGGGTTTGCTGTTGATAGTCAAAACAATACATCGGATGCATCAAACATTTTAGAATTTGAGGTTATAAATCAAGAAGTAGATCAAGAGCTTAATATAAGTGAAACTGATAATGTTGTAGAAAATTTAGAAGTTGTAGTAGATGAAATAGAAATTAGTGATAATGATATTGTTACAGAAGAACAGTGTGACGCGGTTAATGAAAAAGAAATAGATTTAACTAAAAGAACTGAAATAGAAACTTGTGAAATATCACAAGAAAATGTAGTGGTATTGGAAAAAGAATCATCAAGTAATTCTAGAGGTTTCTAATTGTTAAAAAAATATTTTGTTTAAATGAATAACTATACAGGTATTGACATTTACATAAAAATGTGGTATAATATAAATATAGTTATTGGAATCGTATCCAACTTAATTAAGGAGGAAAATTAAATTAAAAGTGGTACGAAAATATTCGTGATAAAATTGTGTATTGTCATGAGTAAATGTTTAAACAAATGAAAGGAGTTGAACACCACAAGATAGGTGTTCAAAACAAAATGAAAACAAATACAACAAATGTAGTAAAAACACGGAAATTTGAAACATCTTTGACAAAAAAGGTGTTGGCAGTTGTATTGGTAATTGCTTGTGTAAGTTTTGTAACTTATACTAAAAGCGTTATGGGAGCAATTATAACTGCTCCAGCGTTGGGAATGTTAATGATTTCTGTTTTCAACAACAGAATTCATGCAACAAAAAGAACAAACGCTATTATAGCAATATTGTTCTTAACTGGTTTGATTATCGCAGCTTTGCCATTAATTAGTTTTGGTGAAGAACCAAAATTACCAGAAGCAGTTGCTGATAAAAAACCGACAATAACAGAACCGGCAAAAACTGAAACAGCTCCAGTAGCTGAAGAAGTTTTATATACTGCATCTGAAGAAGATTTTTCAGAAGAAGTATATTATGAAGAATCATATGGAATTGGTGGTGGAGATGAAACCGTTGTACCAGCTGCACCAGTTGTAGCAACACCGGAAGTTATTTTTACTCCGTCTGAACCGATAGTTTTGGTTCCAGATCCAATAAATCCGGTAGAACCGGTAAAACCTTTACCTGAAAACAATAAGCCTGTTATAAAGCTTATGTTTGATGGTATTCCCATCATTTATGTTGGGGAAACGTTTGAACTTTTCGCAAGTATCTTTGATGCTGATGAAGCAGACACGGTTAACTTTGTAGGTGGTGAAGTAGCTACTAGCGACAGCAATGTTGCTACAGGTACAGCATCTCAAAAAGATGCTGAAACTATTTCGATTATGATAAAAGGAAATTCAGCTGGTTATGCTGATATCTCTTTACCAGAAGGTTTTGTTATTGATTCTCAGGATGGTTCATCGGATGCTTCTAATAGCTTGCAAGTAAAAGTTATGGAAGAGGTTATCATTAATAATCCAGAGATTCCATTGGAACCTGCAACACCTGAAGAACCAGTTGTAGAACCAACAGAACCAACAACACCGGAAGAACCTGTTGTAACACCAGTAGAACCAACTACGCCTGTTGAACCAGAAGTGCAGGAACCAGAAGTTCCAGCTGATCAACAGTCGGATGATGAAGTAATTTTTGAATCTATGTCTGTAGACACACAAGATGTACAAGATACAGTAACTTCAGTAGAAGTTCAAAGTGTTGAAGTACAATCAGTACAGAACGTAGATGATTCACAAAACACATTAGTGTCAGCAGACACCGTAGTGTTTTAAAAGGAAGACCTCGGTTTTTTTGATTACAAAAAGTCCTTGTAGTTGTTGATTTTTAGCAACTGCAGATCGTTTGACTTTTGTAGTCAGATTTTAAACCAAAAGTTTTTCTCAATCAATTATTTTTTTTATTTTATTATGATTGATTGAGAGAACGGACTTGGTTATTCTAGGTGTTTTTCTTGTGAATTGCCTTAGGGTAGTTCTCAAGGAAAGCATTTAGAATAGCTAGGTTTAAGAAAAAAAAGCCCCCGGAACTTTGGGGGCTTTTTTTTTGCGCTTTTTTCTTGCAAAATTACGTTAAATAATATATAATTGTAAAAAATTAGTTTTTTTTGTTTTTTCTTTTTATTAAATTCGACAAAATTTGCGGTTTTTATAAACAAAGAAAATATTGATTTTTATTTTAAATATGTGTATAATAAATATGCGTTATTGAAAAAAGATTTGGAGGAAATGAAGTGGAAGAAAAAACTAAAATTATGATTGTTGATGATAATAAAAAATTTGTTGAATTATTAGAGCTATATATAAATAGTCAAAGTGATATGGAAGTAGTATCTACTTCTCATACAGGAAAAAATGTTATTGATAAAATAAAAGAAACAAAACCAGATATTTTATTGTTAGATATTGTTATGCCTGAGCGAGATGGACTTTTTGTTTTGGAAGATATGGTAAAAGAAAAAGATATTAAAAAACCAATGATTATTATAATGTCTAGCATGGGGCAAGAAACAATAACAAAAAGGGCTATAAAACTAGGGGCCGTATACTATGTATTAAAACCTTTTGAAATGCCAGATTTGGTAGAAAGATTAAGAGATTTTCAAAAAGATAATAATGTTAAATTTTTAAATGAAGATGATGGGAATATTGGTTTTAAATTAGAAGATATAGAAGTTAGGGTTACCAATATAATGCATGAAGTTGGGGTTCCAGCACATATAAAAGGATATAAATTTATAAAAGAATCATTATTGCTTGCTGTGAAAAGAGATGATGCGATACATTCAATTACAAAAAATCTGTATCCAACACTTGCAGAAAAATTTAAAACAACACCATCTAAAGTTGAAAGAGGTATAAGGCATGCTATAGAAGTGGCTTGGAATAGAGGTGAAGTAAAGGTTTATGATAAAATATTTGGTTATACAGTAAATTCAAATAAAGGTAAACCTACTAATTCAGAATTTATTGCAATGCTTGCGGATAGATTGTTATTAGAAGAAAAAATTAATGCATAAAAAGATTGGGTGGTAAAATGGAAAGTATAAAAGAAGTATATAGCGATTTAAAAGAATGTATAAAGGATGCTATGGAATTAAGCTCTAAGTATGCTGTAGAAGGTGTAATAAACGATATAGGTGGGCCTTTTGGAGCTGCTGTTATACAAAAAATAGATGATAAATATAAAATAGTTGTTATTGAAAGAAATTCTGTTGTAAAAGATAACAATCCAACTTCTCATGCAGAAATTAATGCCATAAAAAAAGCTAGTGAATTATTTAATAGATTTGATTTAAGTGATTGCATATTAGTAAGTACAGCTAAGAGTTGTCCTATGTGTCTCGCTACTAGTTGTTGGGCAAGAATTCCAAAAATATATTATGGAGTTGATTATGAATATGCAACAAAATATGGATTTAAAGATAATGAAATACTTGAATATTTACAAGGTAAAAATAATTTAATCTCAGAAGAAAAATTAGAAAATGATTATGCTAAAGAACCTTTTGAAAGTTGGGCAAATAAAGAAAATAGAGTTGATTATTAAAAAATATAATTAAAACATATTTATTTGTTTTTTATAACAATAGAAATAATAAAAAAAATAAAATTAAAAATGTGATAAAAAAATAAAAAAATGTGCCCTAAGATATTAATCTTGGCACATTTTTTAATTTTTAGTCAGTCAATTTGTTGCTCTTTTTGAAATAATAACTTCTTGTAAATTATTATTATCAAAGTTTGTTATTTTTGAATTTTTTTCGTCTAAATTAATTAACGAAAAACAATTTCTTGGTAAAACAGATTTATCCAAATGAGCTGCTTCTAATGCAGCTAAAAGTAAAATGTCTGTTTTTTCAAAGTTATTAATAAATAACAACTTTTCTGTGTAACAATTAGAAGTTGAAAACTCTAATTCCATTTTTAAAAATTCTTTTAGTAAATTTTCAAAAACAGAAGAAAATTTTTCTTTTTGTGCAGGTGAGATGTATGTTGTTCCATTTTTATTATTGCTTTTTTGTTTTTGTATTAGTATAGCAACCCACCAAGCACATATTACCCGTGCAATTTCATTGACCATTTTTTCGTTTTTTTTGTTGATAAATCCCATAGTAATTATCCTCCTTGGGCTTTTTTATAAATATCTTCTGTATATATGATAACATAATAAGGCTTAAAAAGCAATCTATTTTACATAAAAACTATAATTTTATGTAAAATTATATCTATTTGAAAGTGGTTTTAGTTTGTATTAGTCTTAAAAAACAAACGTAATATAAAAAAATAGTTTAAATAATTGATATAGTTTTACTTTAACTTGACAAAAGTGCTTAAAAATAGTAAAATATAATAATAAAATAAGAGGTAAAAAGGATGTTTTTAATTTATGAAAAAACTAAATAATAATAAATGGTTAGATTTAAAAGTCTTTTCTATACAAATTGCATATTTATCAATAGTAATTGTTATAGGGGTAATACTTTCAATATTAATACCTGCTACAATATATTTTTCTTTAACAATTATACTTTTGGTTGCTTTTTCATGCATATATGTATGTTTAAGAGAATTAAGAAATAGAAAACATAGAATAGAAGAATTATCTTCAACTGTTGATATTGTTTTAAAAGATAGTTTAAATTTAATAGATGTTCCTATGGTTATGGTAAATGATGCTAATCAAATATTATGGCAAAATAAAAATGCAAAACATAAATTACCTAAAGAATATATATTAGACACAGCAATACAAATCAATACACAAGGGCAATCAAAAAATATTGTTTTAGAAGTTGGAGATGGCGAAATATATTTAGCAATCGGTAATAATATTAGATTCGCAAATTTTGATTGCAATTTAATAACATATATAAATAAAACAGAAGAAAGTAAATTAAAACAAACTTTAGAAGATACAAAGGTTACGGTAGGAATAGTTTTTGTTGATAATTATGAAGAAACTATGCAAGGTTTAGATGAATTAACAAAGGCAGAAATAACTTCAAAAATAGCAAAAGAAATTAGAGAATGGGCTAATGAAAAAAAAGGAGTTATTACTAAAATAGATAAAGATAAATATGTTGTTTTTATTGAAAAACAATATGTCGATGCTATGGAAAAAGAGAGTTTTGAAATTATAGAAAGAGTAAAAAATATAACTGATAAAACAAAGTTACCAGTAACAGTTTCTTTAGGGTTATCATATAGCGAAAATACTTTAGAAGAAAGATATATTGCTGGTACATCTGCATTAGATATTGCGCTTGGTAGAGGTGGAGATCAAGTTGTTTTAAAAAAAGATAAAAAATTTGACTTTTATGGGGGATCAAATTTAGGACTTGAAAAAACGAGTAGAGTTAGAGCAAGAACCATAGCGCATGCTTTAAGAGAAATAATAGAAAAATCCGACAAGGTATATGTTATGGGGCATAAAAACTCAGATATCGACTGTGTAGGAGCTGCTGTGGGTATATACAAGATGGCAAAATCTTTAAATAAACCAGCTAACATTATAATAGATTCAAAATGTAATGCTAGTACAAAACTTTTAATAGAAAAAGTTAAAAAAAATTCAGATTATGAAGAAGCTTTTGTTTTAGGAAGTGATTTGAAAAAAGTTGATTTTACAAATTCATTATTAGTTGTTGTAGATACTCATAAAAAATCATATTTAGCATATCCAGAATTGTTAGATAATTTTGAAAAAGTTGTAGTTATAGATCATCATAGAAGAGGTCCAGAATTCATAGATAATGCGTTACTTACATATCATGAATTATATGCTTCGTCTGCATCGGAATTAGTTACAGAAATATTAATGTATTTAGAAGATATAAAATTAACAACTGATGAAGCAGAAAGTTTATATGCTGGTATAGTTGTAGATACAAAAAACTTTATATTTAAAACTGGAGTTAGAACTTTTGAAGTGGCAGCGTATCTTAAAAAATTTGGTATTGATTTAACAGAAGTTAAACAATTATTTCAAAGTGATTTTGAAACTTATGTTGCAAAAATTGATATTGTAAAAAATGCTGAAATCATAAAAGGTAAAATAGCAGTTTCAGTTTCTGAGGAAACATTTGATGATATGCCAATTATTGCCGCACAAGCAGCTGATGAATTACTTTCTATAACTGGGATTATGGCTTCATTTGTTCTTTGCAAAGTAGAAAATATTGTTATGATATCAGGAAGATCTATGGGTGATGTAAATGTTCAAGCTATAATGGAAAAAATAGGTGGCGGTGGTCATTTAACATTTGCAGGAGCTCAAATTGCTGGAGTTAGTTTAGAAGAAGCAAGAAAAAAAATTATTGATATAATAGATGAATATTTTTCTAAAGATTAATTTAGTATATTAATAATATAAATATAAATAAAAAAATTAAAAATAAATAATAAAAAAACAAAAAAATTAAAGGAGGTCTATATGAAAGTTGTACTTAATCAAGATATTAAAGGTGTAGGTAAAAAACTACAAACAGTAGAAGTTAGTCAAGGATATGCAAGGAATTTTCTGTTTCCAAAAAATCTTGCTACACCAGCAGATAATAAAAGTTTAAATGAGGCTAAAACAAAAATAGAATCTCAAAACTTTAAGAAAAAAGTTGAAATAGAAGAAGCTACTAAATTAAAAGAAAAAATAGAAAAAGATGTTTTAAAATTTGCTATTAAAACTGGTGAAAATGGAAAACTTTTTGGTAGCGTTACAGAAAAAGATATAGCTGAAAAAATAAAAGAAAAATATTTATTAGAAATAAATAAAAAGAAAATAATACTTAAAGATCATATAAAATTAATAGGTAATTATGAAGTAAGTATAAAAGTATATGAAGGAATAATTGCAAAGGTAAAAATAAGTGTAGTTGAAATGTAGGTGGTAAATGTGGAAAATGAAATAGCAAATAGAGTACAACCAAGTGATGTAATAGCAGAACAAGCAATACTTGGAGCAATGTTAGTAGATAAAGAAGCAGTAACAAGTGCTGTTGAATTTTTAAAACCAGAAGATTTTTATAGAGAAGATAATAAAGAAATATATGCCACTATGCTAGAACTATATGGTTTAGATAAACAAATCGATAGTATAACAGTAAAAGAACAATTAAAACTTCGTGGTACATTTGAAAAAGTAGGTGGGAATTTAAATATTGCAAACCTTATAGATAATGTTCCAGTAATAGCTAATATAGAAAGTTATGTTAAAATTGTAGAAGAAAAATCTGTAATTAGAAAATTAATAAAAGCAGCTAATGATATTTTAAGAATGGGTTATGCTCAAACAGAAGAAGTTGATATTATAATAGAGCAAACAGAAAAGAAAATATTTGATGTTTTACAAAATAGAAATTCTAAAGGATATGCAAGTATAAAAGAAATATTAATAACTACTTTTGATACAATTGAAGAAATGTATAAACATAAAGGTAAAGTATCAGGAACAGAATCAGGCTTTGTAGATTTAGATACTAAAATCTCTGGATTAAATCCGGCAGATTTAATTATAGTAGCTGCTAGACCAGCAATGGGTAAATCAGCTTTTATGTTAAATATAGCAAATTTTGTAGCTATGCACATGAAAAAAGGTGTAATGGTTTTTAGTCTTGAAATGTCAAAGGAACAAATGGTAAATAGGATACTTTCAAGTGAAGCAGAAGTTGATAATATGAAAATAAGAAATGCTGATTTATCAAGTCAAGATTGGTTGAAATTAGGTCAAGCAAGTGGTAGATTATCTGAAATACCTTTGTTTATTGATGATACACCTGGACTTAATTCAGCTGAACTTAGAGCAAAATGTAGAAAAGCAAAATTAGAAAAAAATATTGGACTTGTTATTGTCGATTATTTGCAACTTATGGAATCAAAAACAAAAAGTTCTTCAAGACAACAAGAAATTTCTGAAATAAGTAGGTCTTTGAAAATTTTGGCAAAAGAACTATCTATACCAGTTATAGCACTATCACAACTTAGTCGTGCTACTGAGTCAAGAGCAGATCATAGACCAATGCTTAGTGATCTTAGAGAATCTGGAGCGATAGAACAAGATGCCGATATAGTAATGTTTTTACATAGAGAAGATTATTACGATCAAGAAACTGAAAAGAAAAATATTGCTGAAGTTATAATTGCAAAAAACAGGAATGGTTCTACCGGAACAGTTGAACTTGCATGGCTTGGTCAATATACAAAATTTGCTAATTTATATAGAGGTCCTGAAGAAGAAGAATATTAATATTAATTAAAATATAGAATATATAAGATAAGGAAAATTTAATATGCGAAATAAAAATATTAATTTAGAAAATAATAAATTAATTGAAATAGAAAAAGAAGTAGAAAAAAATATACTAGAAAATAATTTGATAGAGAATAACGATAAGATAATTGTCGCAGTTTCTGGCGGACCTGATTCTATGTGTTTATTAAATGTTTTAATTGATTTAAAAAATAAATTAAAAGAAAAAAATAAAATAAATTTTGATTTAATTGTTGCACATGTTAATCATGGTATAAGAGAAGAATCAGAACTTGAGAAAGTTTATGTAGAAAATTATTGCAATGAAAAAATCATACCATTTTTTTATTTAAAAGAAGATGTTCCTAAAAAAGCTTTAGAAAATAAAATGTCTGAAGAAACATATAGTAGAAAAATAAGGTATGAGTTTTTTAATAAAGTATTACAAGAAAATGGAGCAAATAAAATTGCTGTTGCACATAATTTAGATGATAATGTTGAAACAATTATTTTAAATATTATAAGAGGTACTGGCTTAAAAGGTTTGTCTGGAATGAGTTTTGTATTTAAAAATATAATAAGACCACTTATTACTATTGAAAAAATAGATATTTTAGAGTATAATAGGTTAATCAATTTAAATCCATGTTTTGATAAGACAAATGAATTAGATATTTATACAAGAAATAAAGTAAGGTTAAATTTAATACCTTATTTAAAAAAAGAATATAATCCAAATATATTACAAAGTATAAATAGAATGAAACAAATTGTTGAAACTGATGAAGATTTTTTAGATAAATATACAAAAGAAATTTTTGAAAAATGTATAATTGATTTAAAAAAAGAAAAAATAAGAATTGATTTTGGTATTATTTTAAAAGAACATAAAGCGATTCAAACAAGAGTTATAAGAAAAATAATCGAAACAAAAACAGGGGATTTAAATGAAATAGAAAGCATACATATAAATGATATATTAAAGCTTTTTAAAAATAATATAAAAGGTAAAAAATATATAATTGGTAAAAAATTCACTATTGAAATTGTAGCGAAAAATATAGCAATTATTTATGATAATGTATAATAAGGAGGCAAAATGAAAAAACAAGGGATTTTAAGAACAATAATAACATATGTATTAATATTAGGCGTAGCAATGTATGCAATAAGTTTTTTAAATACAACAACAGTTAAAGAAATGTCTTATACAGAACTTATGCAAAAAATCGAAGAAAAAAATGTTGAAAGTATGAGTTTAAAAAGTGATAGATTAACAGCAGAAGTTGTTATCAAAAATGAAACAAGTGTAAAAAGATTGGTTTCAATACCATCTACATCTGCTTTGATGGAAGATATTCAACCTAAAGTAACGGCTGGAGAATTTGAACTTTCTGTTGCTAATGAATCAGCACTTGAAATGATAGCTCCTTTTATACCAAACTTATTATTATTAATAGGTACATTACTTATATTTGTATATATGCTTAGGAAAACTGGTGAAGGCAATAATAAAGCAATGAACTTTGGTAAAAACAGAGCAAAAATGGTAGACAAAGATGCTAAAAATAAAGTTACTTTTAAAAATGTAGCAGGACTTGTAGAAGAAAAAGAAGAATTAGAAGAAGAAGTAGAATTTTTAAGAAATCCAAAAAAATATTTAGAAATGGGTGCTAGAATTCCAAAAGGTATACTTCTTGTAGGTGGACCTGGAACTGGTAAAACATTACTTGCTAAAGCGGTAGCTGGTGAAGCTAATGTTCCGTTTTTTTCAATAAGTGGATCAGATTTCGTTGAAATGTTTGTAGGTGTTGGTGCTTCTCGTGTAAGAGATTTGTTTGCTGAAGCAAAAAGCAATTCACCATGTATAATATTTATTGATGAAATAGATGCAGTTGGTCGTCATAGAGGCGCAGGCGTTGGTGGCGGACACGATGAAAGAGAACAAACATTAAATCAATTACTTGTTGAAATGGATGGCTTTTCTACAAATGAAAGTATAATAATAATGGCAGCAACAAATAGACCTGACATATTAGATCCAGCATTACTTAGACCTGGAAGATTTGATAGACAAATTGTTGTACATGAACCAGATATAAAAGCAAGAGAAGAAATCTTGTTGTTACATTCTAGTACAAAACCATTTGTACAAGGTATAGATTTTAAAGTTATAGCAAAAAATACTGCTGGATTTACAGGTGCTGATTTAGAAAACATGGTAAATGAAGCTACTCTTTTAGCAGCAAGAAAAAACAAAAAGAAAGTTGATTTATCAGATATAGAAGAAGCAACAATAAAAGTTATGATGGGGCCGGAAAAACGTAGTAAAGTAATAAGTGATAAAGAAAGAAAACTTACAGCTTATCACGAAGCTGGTCATGCTGTTGTATCTAAATTTTTACCAACACATGATACCGTTCATCAAATATCTATTATACCAAGAGGTATGGCAGGTGGTTATACAATGTATAGACCAAATGAAGATAAGAGTTATAAATCAAAATCTGAAATGAATGAACATATTGTATCACTTCTTGGTGGAAGAGTTGCAGAACAGTTAGTTTTAGATGATATAAGTACAGGCGCATCAAGTGATATTGAAAGAGCTTCAAAAATAGCTAGAAATATGGTAATGAAATACGGTATGTCAGAAAAACTAGGACCAATAAGTTTTGGTGAAACTTCAGAAGAAGTTTTCTTAGGAAAAGATATGAATACTAGAAGAAATTATAGTGAAAAAGTAGCTGCTGAAATAGATGAAGAAGTTAAAAATATAATAAATAGAGCTTATGTTTATGCTGAAAGACTTCTTAAAGAAAATTTAGATAAATTACACAAAGTATCTGAAATTTTACTTGAAAAAGAAAAAATGGGTGCTGAAGAATTTGAAGCTATTTTTAGTGAATAAAAATAATATATATATTATTAAATGAAATTATAAAAAACAGAAAAAAGAAAAAATTGATTATGAAATGTTTACATAGTCAATTTTTTCTTTTAATAGGTTAAAATAATTTAGAATATTTTGTCGTAAAATGTGAAAAAAATTAAAATTGGTTGAATATTTTAAAATTATATAGTAAAATAAAAAAATATAAATAAAATATATAGTTAAGTAGAATTAGCAAGTATATATTTTGAAAGAGGTTTTTATTATGGAAGAATATAAAAATAAAATGAATGAATTTGTATTTGATTTAAAAAATAAAGTAGAAAGTGTTTTGGGAAATGATTTTTCTCAAATAGAGCATAAAGATAAAGATATGCTAGATCAAAATTATAAAATAGCAATTAATGAAATTTATAATATACTTGATAGTTATAGATTTGAAGATAATTATTTTCAAAAATCAGAAGAAATTTTAAATGAAAGTAAATATGAAATCTCAAAATTTATTGGCAAATCTCGTGAAAGAAAAAATATTATTCAAAATAAAAGTCAACAAAAAATATATACTGATTTAGAGCAAATTGAAAATGAAGAACAAATTAATAAAGATGAAGAAAGTATTACTAATAAGAAGGCAATAGATAAAGTTGGTAGAGGTTTTAATGGTTTTCAAGAGGATACAGAATATGTTGATAAAGAAATAAAACAAAGTGTTTTTAGAGCTGTAGATGATAATATTATGACGGTTAGTAGAGATAAATTTAGAAAATTATTATTAAATTATGATGGCGATTTTAGAGATGAAAAAGGACAACAAGCGTTAGCTGATATTACAAAAGCATTGGAATATAAATGTCTTGAAAATATAAAAGATGGTTTTGAAATTAATACAAAAGAACAAAATAGAGATGTAATGAATAAAATAGAAGAAGCTTTACAAGAAAAATTACCTGAGATAATAGATGATGTTAAAAAAGATGATAAAGAAAAAGGACCAGAAGAAATTAATAAAAGTGAAGAAAAATTATCGCTTAGAGATGAATTAAAATCAAACGTTGTAAAAGAAGAAGATATTAATTTAAATGCTTTAGCTTTTAAAGATATAAAAACAGAGAATATTAAAGAAGAAAGCGATAAAGAGTCTGAAGCAAGAAGAGCAGAATTAAATGCTATGTTTAAATAATAATTGAAGTTTAAAATTATTTTAATTTGTATAGGGGTTTTATTATGATATTAAATGAAGAAGAAAATGAAAAATATATTTTTTTAAGTACAACTCCAAGACAGTTTTTAGAAAGAAGAATTGCTGTTTTGTTTGGTGTTAATTCTATGGCTATGAAAGCATTGGATTTGGTTTGTTGTCAAATGTCTGCAAGTAAAGGATATACTAGAGATGATGGCCAAGATTATTTTAATCATTGTATAGATGTTGCTAATACTTTAATTTCTTTTTATATAAGAGATGAAGATGTTATATGCGCTGCACTTTTACATGATATAGTAGAAGATGTTGATGGATTTACAAAAAAAATATTATCACAAATGTTTAATGAAAATGTTTCAAATTTAGTTATGCTTGTTACAAAAGATCCTAATGTAAATTACAAAAAAGATAATAACTTAGAAAAGTATATAAAAAAAATTGCAGAAAATCAATATGCTTCTGTTATAAAGACTGCAGATAGAATGCATAATATGATGACTTTACAAGAAAGAAGTTTGCAAGCTAGAAATAAAAAAGCTATTGAAACTGAAATATATTATTTACCTTTTTTTAAATATTGTAGAAAAAAATATCCAAGATATGAAAATTTATTTTATGCTGCAAGATCTCAAACAGAACCACTTATATTTGAAATAAAAACATTTTATAAAGAAAACGATGATTTAAAAAGAGAAAATGAATTATTAAAAAAAGAAAATGAGTTACTAAAGAAAAAATTAGATGTTAAATCTTAATAAGAGAAAAAAGCTATTTATCTAATAACAAATAATAGCTTTTTTATTTATTTAGTTTATGTTTATAAATAAAAATAAAAAATAGTTAAAAAAATTTTAAAAAGAAAAAAGATATAAAGTTAGAGGTGAGAAAAATAAAAAGTGTAATAATTGCTGAAAAGCCAAGTGTTGCAAGAGAATTTGCAAAAGTTTTAGAAATAGATGGTGTAAATAAAAATGGATATATAGAATCAAAAGATTATATAGTTACTTGGTGTGTTGGGCATTTAGTTACTATGTGTTATCCAGAAAAATATGATGATAAATTGAAATATTGGAATTTAAGTACATTACCTTTTTTACCAAATGAATTTAAATATGAAGTAATTGATAATGTTTCTAAACAATTTGATATAATAAATAATATATTAAATAGAGAAGATGTAGATAAAATATATGTATGTACCGATTCAGGAAGAGAAGGAGAATATATATATAGGTTAGTTGATGAAATGGCGGGGTGTCCAAAAAAAGATAAAAAAAGAGTATGGATTGATTCACAAACAAAAGAAGCTATTTTAGATGGTATAAAAAACGCTAAAAATTTAGAAGAATATGATAGCTTATCTGATTCAGCTTATTTAAGAGCAAAAGAAGATTATTTAATAGGTATTAATTTTTCTAGATTACTATCTTTAATATATGCAAAGGAACTTGCTAGGAATTTAAATGAGGATAGATTGGTTATCTCTATCGGTAGAGTAATGACTTGTGTTTTAGGGATGATTGTTAGAAAAGAAAGAGAAATTAATGATTTTAAAAAGCAGAATTTTTATAAAGTCCAACCTACTTTTGGTGAAAGTGTTGACAACTCATTTTTATCCGAATGGAAATGTGGAGAAAATTCCAAATACTTTAAATCACATTTATTATATAATGAAACTGGATTTAAGAAGCAAAAAGATGCAGAAGATTTTATAGAATATTTAAAAACTTTAAATGAAGAACCTGTAATAAAATCTATAAGTAAAAAAACACAAAAAGAAAATGCACCACTTTTATATAATTTAGCTGAACTTCAAAATGAATGTTCAAAGAAATATAAAATAAGTCCGGATGAAACTTTAAATGTAGTACAAGAATTGTATGAAAAAAAATTAGTGACTTACCCAAGAACTGATGCAAGAGTTTTATCTTCTGCCGTAGCAAAAGAAAT